>CAZRKP010000058.1:0-29460 GCA_964600895.1 uncultured Victivallis sp. | reverse complement strand
TTCAAGATAGCATGACATATAAACAACATTGCCTTTTTCAGGCTTAATCTCTTTAATAGCCTTATCGACATCATCTAATTTCTTCTCAACTAATTTCTTCACATTTGGTTCATCTTTTTGGGATTCCTGAAATACAACCCCCCAATCTATTGCCTTTTTCCCTGTTTCGGCGTCCGTTATTTCATAACTATGCTGTTCAAATGTTGTTACATCCCATTTTTCGGTATGGTTCTTAATTTGATTATTTATTGTTTTAATAGTTTCATCATATGTTTGTCCTGAAGCATCTATAACATTAATCTTTTCACGGCTTGCATTTTTAATAAAAGTTTCCTTGTCTACTTTTTCCCCATTCCATAAAAATGTCCATTCGTCAGTGCAGTATTTCTTAGCATATTTCGCAAAGTAATCACTGATTTGATTAATTCTTTTAGATTCTTTTTTAATCAAATCCTTTTCACCCTCGTTTGGAAAGTACCCCATAACCCGCCATACAGCTAATCCATTCAGATCAAAATATGTTGTGGGCATATTAAGACACATGTGATATAAGTTCCACCCGCTTTTTTCCCGTATCGGGTCCCTGCTGAGCCACCTTCCTAGTTCCGGATTGTAATACCTAAAGTTATAATACACCAGCCCGCTTTCCTGATCAAAGTATTCTGAACTAAACCTGAAATCGAAAGAATCAGGGCTGCTACCAGATGCCACTGTAATCTTGCCGAATGGCGAGAACTCATAGTGTCCTTGAATTGTTCCAGAAGCATCCATATACTCGGTAATGTTCTTGTTCTCATCTCCAAC
Organism: uncultured Victivallis sp.; assembly: GCA_964600895.1. Taxonomy (GTDB): domain Bacteria; phylum Verrucomicrobiota; class Lentisphaeria; order Victivallales; family GWF2-50-93; genus GWF2-50-93. Next base: position 28,656 of record CAZRKP010000058.1, on the reverse strand, counting down.
TGCATAGAATGGTGTCCCTGTTGAATTTACATCAGCTATTATCTTCCCTTCGGCGCCCCATATGCGCTTCTTCAGTATGGCGTTGCTGTTTGCGGCATCCAGCTTTTCTATCTGCAAGAAGCCGTCATACACGAACTTCTCATCGCTGCCGCCAACAACAGTCTTCTCCACCCTTCGGCTCATGTAGTCATATTTGAACTGCAAGGTCTGGCTTCCGTTCGTGGCGGAGGAAAGGCGGTTCTCGGCATCCCAGGTCATTGTCCAGTTTCCAGACGACAGAGGACAGTTGACAGTGTTGCCGTCATCATCATAGGTTGGATTGGCGGCGGGATTGTCAATGGCAGTGTATTGGTTGAGCTGATTCGAGGTGTAATTGCGGGTCACGGAAGTGCCAGTTTCCGTGCTTGTACTGGTAGTTCTGTTTCCAATCGGGTCGAACGCATAGTCGAACTGCTGTCCGGGAACAGGCGCATTGCCCGAAGTGTATTTGTGGGCGGCGGTGACCTGTCCGTAGGCGTCGTACTTGTACAGCCAGTAGGAGCCGTCGGAGAGAGTGACTTTGGAGCGCTGATCGGAATTATTATACTGATACTGGTAACTCGTAACTGGTAACTGGCTGGAAGTTGATGAAATTGAGGTCAACCTGTTCAGGTTGTCGTAGGTTCTTGTTGTGGTCAGGTTGCCTACCGTAGTGGTAGACAGGAGCGAAGAGCCTGAAATTCTGGTATAGCTGGCGGTATTGGTGCCATTGCCGACTGATGCCAGCCTGCTCATCCCGTCATAAGTGTAGTTCGCAGTGTTCAATGCGGTTCCCCCGTTCTGCAACGACATGGCAGTCCTTCTGCCGAGATTGTCATAGTCGTAGGCCATACTGTGGTTTAATATATGGGGGATCGTCTCGGATGCAAGCGTCATGTCGTTGTTATATGTGATAGTCCTGGAACCGGTGCCATCGGTGACGGTCGTGGGTCTGCCGAAGAGATCCCTTGTGAAGGAGACAGCCGGAGCAGAATTGCCGGAATAAGACATGCCCGTCACGTCTCCAGCGGCATCATAAGTATAAGTTGTGACAATCCCGCGCGCCCAGTTCCTAGTGGCGACAGAGCCGTCGGGATTGTAGGTGTAGGATACCGCACCGCCGTCAGCGTAGACCTTGGAAGTCATGAAGCCACGGTCGGCGCTGTAGTTCCACGTGGTCACTGAGCCGTTGCCGTCGGTTAGGGTCTTCATGCGGCCTGCACCATCATAGGAGTAATTCACCGGATAGGTGTTGGCGCCGCTGACATTGGTCATTTCCCCGGTCGGTGAGAACTTGTAGTTAACGCTTCTTCCGTCAGGAAGAACCATCTTAGTCATGCGGCCCATGGAATCGTAGGTGTATGAAGTGATTCTAGATGCTGGATCCTGGATGCTGGTTGTCTGGTCGTTGTTATTATAGGAGAATGAAGTCGTCCTCTGCTGGCCGTTGACAGTAGTCTGCTGGGAGGCAAGGCGATTATGCGGATCGTAGGTATAGGTGGTTGTCCCGAGAACCGAATGCGTGGAACTCATAAGAAGACCATTTGCATATGTCTGGAGGACGGTTGAACCGTCGGGATTTGTGACCGTGACTGTCTTGCTGCCGTTCCCATTCAGGACGGCAACGCTGCTTGCAGTGCGGCCAAAGGATGTGGACCAGGAACTAAGGCCGTTAAGAGCCGTATCCGAGACGGACACCACTACATCGTTCTGGGTCGTAGTCGATCTGCGGACGTTTGTGCCGTGGGCGGCATCAGGAATGGATGGTGATTTCTGCCAAGATGAAAATGGTTATGCATGCTTGCTAAATATGAAGTTTACACTATTCTATAATTCCTTGAGGAAAAACATCCGAATACATCGGATCAAACGGAGATGCAAGATGAAAGTTGTTGTCGCATATTCAGGCGGGCTCGATACGTCCGTCATCGTCAAATGGGTCAAGGAGACCTACAAGGCTGAAGTTGTTGCCTTCTGCGCGGATGTCGGGCAGGAGGAGGAACTCGACGGGCTTGAGGTGAAGGCCAAGAAGACCGGCGCGAGCAAGTGCTATATCCTCGATCTGACAGAGGAATTCGCCAAGGATTTCATATTCCCCATGATGCAGGCCAATGCCATCTACGAGGGGTCCTATCTGCTTGGGACTTCCATTGCACGCCCCCTGATAGCAAAACACCTCATACAGATCGCCAAGAAGGAGAAGGCCGACTGCATATGTCACGGTGCTACTGGCAAGGGCAACGACCAGGTGAGGTTCGAACTGACCGCATATGCCATGAAGCCCGATATAAAGATCATTGCACCGTGGAGGGTTTGGGACTTCAAGTCGAGGACCGACCTTATCAAATATGCACAGGACAATAAAATTCCAATAACTGTTTCCGCAGCCAAGCCATACAGCATGGACAGGAACCTCCTGCACATCAGCTTTGAAGGAGGGATCCTCGAGGATCCATGGTCGGAACCGCCGGCCGGACTTGGAGTGATGACAAAAGCACTCGATGAAACGCCCAACAAGCCGGAATATGTAACAGTGGAATTCTTAAAGGGTATCCCGGTCAAGGTTAACGGGAAAAAACTTTCCCCTGCAAACGTGATGAGGACATTGAACAAGCTTGGTGCGAAGCATGGTGTTGGCAGGATTGATCTTGTTGAGAACAGGTTCGTGGGTATGAAGTCCCGCGGCGTGTATGAGACCCCCGGCGGAACCATACTCCATGCCGCGCACAGGGCGATGGAGAGCATCACGATGGACAGGGAGGTAATGCATCTGAGGGACAGCTGGATACCATATTATTCGAAGCTTGTATACAACGGTTTCTGGTTTGCTCCTGAACGCGAAATGCTCCAGGTGGCGATCACTGAAAGCCAGAAATTCGTAAGCGGTGAAGTGAGGATCAAGCTTTTCAAGGGAGCATGCCATGTCGCAGGAAGGAAGTCGCAGTACAGCCTCTACGATCCGCATATTGCGACATTCGAGAAGGATGCCGTATACAACCAGGCCGACGCGGAAGGCTTCATCAAGCTCAATGCGTTAAGGCTGCGTGTCCTGGCTAACAGCAGGCAGAAACGCTATTAAAAGAATGGATGACTGGATTAATGGAAGTATGGATGATTGGGTGAGGAAATGAATTTCGCATCCCCGCATAAATCCAACAATCCAGTAATCCAATAATCCGGAGGATATTCAAGATGCAGGACAGGGACAGAGCGATTGCGTGGGGGATAATTTTCCTCCTTATGGGGTCGATCCTCTACTTCTTTATTCCGAAGATCTTTCTGATATTCATAATACTTGGGATTATTTTCTATTATTTCAGAAAGAGGATCGACTTGGTGTAAATAGGACTGGGTGGATGGATGTATGGATTATTGGATGGTTGGGTCAAGAATTCAATTATATTGATATGTTTTATTGATGCAATCATCCATTCATCCAACTATCCATTCATCCATATTTGATACTATATGCTTCAGAAGAAAATCTTGATAACGGGTGCTTCCGGACTCATCGGGAAGCTGACATGGGGGTATCTCAGCTCGTTCCCGGGAAAATATGATCTCCATGGCCTTGACCGCACCACCGACTTCTCCTACCATTCTTGGGGATTCTACAGGAAAGTGAGTATTCCTCAGGATAGGTTCAGGATCGCCGACATCACCGACTACCAGAAGGTGGCCGAATCCGTGAAAGGAGTCGATACAGTGATCCAGTTGGCTGCCAATCCGAGTCCTTATGCCAGGACAGAGGACCTTATCGAAGCGAACGTCAAGGGGCTCTACAACGTATTTGAAGCCTCGAGGGCTGCAGGAGTCCGAAGGATAATATATGCGAGCTCGATCAGGGTCACCGAGGGATATTACCGGTTTGAGGAACCATATGCTTCCATCAAGCACAGGAATTTCAGGCATGTCCCCGAGAAAGTTCCGATGCTCAGCCCCTATGATCCCGTATGGCCCACGGAAATCTATGGTGCAACCAAATCGTTCGGAGAGGCGATGGCGAGAGTTTATTCAGATGTGCACGGCATCTCCTGCATATGCCTCAGGATCGGACTCGTTTCCTCATATGATGTGCCTTCCTCGACACAGCCTGGGATCTGGTGCAGCCACAGGGACATCTCCAGGATCATCCAGCTCTGTGTCGACGCCCCTGAAACGCTGATGTATGATGTCTTCTACTGCCTTTCAGGAAGCAGGCATAAGTGGATCGACACCTCAAACATCCAGAAAAAGCTCGGATATGTTCCGGTCGACAATGAGGACTACAGGAAACCGATGCTGGGATGATAATTTTGCATGGCAAAATTATCATTTGAATTTGCCTTTCTCCAGAAACTTCAAGATCGATTCTTTCACGATTCTCCGGTTCATGATGAAGGTATGGAATGAATTGACAACAAGGTGATCCTTCTCCCCCTTGAGATGAGATTCCTCAATGCTGACTTTGCCGTCCAGGGAACCTGTGATGACCCCGAATTCGATTTTCGGGACCGGTACTTTTCTCATGAACGAGTCCTCAGCGTTGCGAAGTTCATCGAGGGGCTTGATGATCTTCCTTGCGAGCCAGACTTTCGAGATGCTGCTTGCCTTGGATGAGCCCTGGTTCGGAGGGGCGATCATCACGAGCCTGCCGATCTTCCTGTCTGCGGAATTCGCAAGTGCGATCCTCGCAATTATCCCACCGAGGCTGTGGGTAACAAGGTGAACTTTCATATAATCATCTTGAAGGATCTTCTCCATTACCTTGTGGAAATCTTCTGCGTGCCTGCTGATCGGATGGAGAGTTGAATAATAATCGTAGACAAAGACCGAAAATCCGTTCTTCCTGAGGAAATATGCTGGAGAAACCATGCTGAAGGAGCTCCGGATCAGGCCGTGTATTAGTATCACAGCCTCGTGCCTGTCGGATTTTCCGTCTGGCGGCATGTAAGCGCAACCATATTTATTTCTGCATGTGATGTTGATGAGGCTCTTCATAAATTCCTTGGGTGACTGGATGAGTGGATGGTTGGATGATTGGGCATGGAATTAAATTTCATGTGAAATAAATTTTCATTTAATTTCAATTCCTGTTTCTAAATTTACCCAGTCATCCATTCATCCAACAATCCAATCATCCATTCTTATCTCCCAGATCCACTATCCATGCATCAGAAAGATACATCCTGACGATATGGTTTCCAAGATTGAGCCAGCGAGAGGCCTTGTCGAGTATGACAGAGTCCGAAGTGACGACAATGTCATTGGACATCGAGAGGACATAGTCGGGGCTGTTCACAAGTTCAACTGTCCATGGCCAGTCATTTTCCACGGCGATGTCGGTTATCTTGTGTGCGAGACGGCCGCTGTTGGATATCGGGCGGTCAAGGAGCCATTTTACCGACCTGGGTTTCTTCGCAGCAAGGAATCTGCCAGTCAGTCTTATCGCATCTTCGGTCTCTTCAACCGATCTGTAGGAGCCATGGACACTTGCAAGGTCCCTGATACAGCTGTCACGGCATGCCAGCAGGACACCACCTGAGAGTGCAGCCTCCAACGTGATTATAAGGTTGAATCCATCTATCAGCAGATTTTCATCGGAGATCCTCGCCGGTTCTACAAGTTTTTTGGTTCGCTCCTCCATCTGCTTGTCCGAACATGCGGACTTCTGGAGCGAGGATCTCTGGCGTTCATTGAGGTTGTAGCGGTCTCCTGCGAGTTTCAGGGATGAATTGAGCGAATAGCCTCTCGTAAGCAACCAGGATAGATCTGATACAGCCTCTCGGAGGAGGGGAAGCCGGTTGCTGGAAAACAACTCTCCATCTGCAGGATGGGCACCGCGATGTTTCCTTTTATCAGGCATCCTTAAGGTTCCTGACACTTTCCCTTACAACCAGGAAATGATCTGAATTTATTTTTCCCGGAGGTATCTTCTTGGTGATCATCCGAGCTGCTTTTAAGCCCACATCCGTACCATTCTGGTCTAAGCTGGTCAGCGGAGGAGAAAGGAAATCGCAGAAGTAATTGTTGTCGCAGCCGACAACCGAGATATCATTTGGGACTGAAAGCCCGAATAACGACACGGTCTTGTAGATGCTTGCCGCAATCCCGTCGTTGGCGGCTATTACCGCGGTCGGCCGGTTCCCGGAACTTGTGCTTGACAGGATCACCGAGAATCTTTCAGCTGTACGGACAAGTGATTCCTCGAACCTGCAAGTGATCTTCCATGCGTCGGGGATCTTTATTCCATGTTTATCAAGGCATGCATAGACTCCTTTCGCCCTTTCACCAGCGCTGTTCCATTCCGAAGATCCCATGAAGCAGGCTATGCGCCTGTGTCCCATTTTTACGACGTGTTCAGCCATGGTGTAGCCGATCGCATAATTGTTTGGATAGACGCATGGTATAGCGTCAGTGAGGACGTCAACCGCCACTGTCGGGACAGGTGGAGACTTAAGTTCCTCGAGCTGCCTTTTGCTGAAGGATTTTGTGAACAGAAGTGCTCCTTCGACATCGGCCCTCTGAAGTACCTGAGAGAACATGCTTTCATCCCTGCTGGAAAGATGTTCGTAGCCGTGGAAGACCATTGAACAACCGTTCTTTTCGAGTTCAAGTCCGATCCCGAAGAGCACATCAGCCATGTAATCACCCTTGAAGTAATTCAGCTCAGGAAGCATGATTGCGATCAGATGTGTCTTGCCGCTGGAAAGTACTTTTGCGCTTACATTCGGACGGAATTTGAGCTTTGTAGCCGCATTTCTCACCCTTTTTACAGTCTTGGAGTCCAGAAGTTCCGGGCGTGTGAATGCCCGGGAGACGGTGGATTTGGACAGTTTCAGCCTGTCCGCGATCTCCTGCATCGTCACTTTTCTGGCTGTTGCGAGCGGTGGTGTCATATCCAGTCTTCTGATTTCCTGTGCCAAAAGATTATTCCATGATTATTATAACATCGCAGCTTGAAAGTTGCAACCGGTTGCAGTAGGTTTGCCGCGTTTTTCCTTTATCATTTAGGGGAGGAAGATGAAGGACGGCGGCAAAATCATTTTCGATTTTCGATTGATGATTGTTGATTTTATAATTAAAAATCAAAAATTAAAAATCAAAAATATTTTCACGCTCATCGAGCTGTTGGTTGTTATTGCCATCATCGCTATCCTGATAGCCCTCATGCTCCCGGCGCTGAGCAGGGCAAAGGACCATGCGAAAGCAGCATCATGCATGAGCAACCTCAAGCAGATTGGCCTTGCGTTAGGCCTATACTCGACAGATCATGAAACATATCCTCCCGGTGTCACGGGAATTCCAACTCTCCATACCAGCAATTGGACCCTCTATCTCAATCCGTATCTCCGGAGCAGCAGTTCGGCAACGACCTATGCGGCCCATGCACTTCAATCACCAGTCTTTGCCTGTCCGAGCGGACTGCCGAGGATAAATGATCCGAACAACCTCTGCTATTCCGCACACGCCACACTCATACCCGACGTTGCACAGAATCCGACATGGAATCCTGTAATACCGTCACAGATAAGACGCCCCTCTGAAATAGTCATAGTGGGAGAGGGGTGCCAGGTGAGTTCCGGCGTCTCATTCGCATGCTTCTACGAACCTTCAGGCAACGGGTGCTGGTGGCAGGGAGGCAATCCCTCTAACTGCTGGCCCAATATCGGGATCTCCCAGAAGGATGAACCAGTACCTGGCGACTGGGCTGGACATAACACTGACAGGAATGACGGTACCAGCGGCAATGGCGCCTGGATCAGATGGAGACATTCCGGAAACAAGTCGTGCAACTTCACGTTTCCGGACGGACACGTTGAAGGTATCAGGATGTACCAGTTGAAATATAGGAACGTGATATTCAGGTTCACAAACGGATCATGGGCATGGGCTGAATAGAGTAGATCTTTTAATTATTGACAAGCAATGTTTGGCGCATAGATTATGCGCCGGCTGGAAATAATGAAATAAAAGGATTTAGAACAGAAAAACAAAAGGAGGGTATATGAAGAAATTGCTGATGAAGACTCTGATCATGGCACTCGCGGTATGGGGGACATCTCTGTTGGCAGACAGTGCACGCGTCGATCTTGATGCAACCAACGACGGCCTTGGTATCCAGGTTGTCAAGGCTCCTGAAGGAGGAAGCGCTGACAATGCTTCATGGATGGATGAGGCGAAGAACAAGCAGTACATCCACAGTGGGGAACCGGCCACGGGCGAATGGCAGCAGAGCTCCCTGACCTTCAAAGCCGACAAGGACGGCAAGGTCATGATCAAGCTCATGGGTGAATGGCGTCCGAAGGATCAGAACAACCCCGGCGACCTTGAGCCCGTATGGATCCTCTATGATGATATCGAAGTCAAGGGTGCTGAACTGAAGAACGGCGGCTTCGACGGCGGAACCGACGGCTGGAGCACCTACGGCGAGCCGGCTCCAGAATACGTTGCGGACAAGGGACACAAGAAGAACGGTGCCGCGAAGGCCTGGCACAATGCAGTCTTTTTCCAGGAAATCAATGTCAAGGCCGGTCAGGAAGTGACGATCAGCTTCTGGTTCAAGACGGCAAAGTAACCTTTTGATAATATAAAAACGCAGGTCCTCTCCCGAGGATCTGCGTTTTTTTTAGCTACCGAAGGAGAAGGGAAAGTACAGCGGCCGGAATTGCTCTCTCATTCCTGCAGGGGCGAAACTACGAATGAGTCAATCTGGTTGTCCTGGTTTCTGAAGACATTCGAAATCAGAATATTCTCGTATTTAACCGATTTCCCAGGCTCCAGGCTCTTAAGAAGCTCTGTCAGCTCCGGGGGGAGCGGCTGTCCGACTTTGACAGACGGTGGAATCACCTGGGAATTGACCAGCTCCTCCACTCTTCCGTCCTTTCCAAGAACGACAAGTCCCATTTTCAATTCCATGAACGCATGATTGGAAGCAGTTAAAACCCGGTCCGTCCTGGCCAATTCCTTATCGTAATCGGCCATCTTCTTCTCAAGTTCCATCTGTAGCTCACTTTTAACAGCGCGTTCCAAAAATACCATCAGCTGATCGATGCCCGGCTCAACACGGAAATCCTCTTCGATCTTCTTGCGGATCCGGTCGAGTAGGCCGGGCTTGCGGCGTTTGCTGGCCTTCTCCTTGCGCTCATTAATGTGCTCCTTCACCAGGTCGATCAGTCCTTCGGTCTTTTCGGGATTCGCCTTGATCTTCTCCTCCACCTTTGGGAGGATTTCAGCATCGGTCTTCTGATTGGGAGAGACCGATTTTAGCATATCCTTGGTCCGTTCCTTGTCGCCTTCGGATTCGGTATACTCGGAAACAACCGATTCCGCCCTGGCTGAGTTTGTCGCGTCTGCGATCTTATCGGCCACTTCCTGCATTACCGAGCCTACAAGAGTTCCCTTGTGCCGTTCGGCCTCGCGTTTCAGATTAACCTCAAGCAGTGCGTAGGAACGGACAATCTGCTTCTTGCGCATCGGAGCCGCACGCAGGATTGGAGCATCCCCATCCTGCTGCATCGTTGTCTCGACATTGCGAACCAGGGAGCTCATCATGTTTGACAGTTCCTCACCGCTGAGCGACTGGTTCACCTTGGTGACCGACTCAAGCATTTTGTCGCAGAATGAGATGGGATCCGAGACTATGTTATCTATCATTTCCTGCGACTTTGTCTTCGCTTCGCCTTCTCCGCCACCTCCGATCATGTTGACATCAACCACTTCTTCATTTTCCTGGACAAGCTTGTAATAGGAGGAGTTTATCTTGATACCTCGTAAATTTTCGCGCTGGGCAAGCATGTCAATACCGCCGGCATCGCCGATTTCCTGTTCTGTCGAAGACAATATCCGGAAAAGCTTTTCCATGTCCTCGAAGACCAGATCCTCGGTGAATGTCAGGCTTATCAGTCCCATGTCCGCCAGGCGGCGTCCGAGCCGGAGAATGCCTGAGTTGTTGGTTTCAATGCTGTTGCCCTCAAGCATGAATTTCTTGTCCTGCAATGAAATCGAGAAACGTCCGCAGGCCCTGATCACTCTCTGGAAACCGTCAATATTCTGCTGGATGTTCGCCTGTATCGACGGATGATCCCACGAGTAAAGCTGAATGTTGGAATAAGTTAAGTTGAAATCCTTCAGGAGCCTGCCTATCTCCTGATGAAGTTTCATCTTGGCTGTATCCTGGCCCTGTTGCATGGCATTGCCGCTATTTGTCACTTCTGCCATTATGTCATATCCTCCATAATATATAGAATGTCAGAATTTTTATGCATATAATTTCATGCGTTCAGTACTGTATTCCGTCAAATGCGGTGGTACCAGCGAAATCTGATGCTCAAAGACGTTGATATTTGTTCCGCCTTCACGATGGACCTGCGTCAGATGATCCGCCAGCTCGGTAAGCGAGGAAATATCCGATTCGATCCATTCCCCAAGGAGCTCCAACAGACGCAGGCAGGTCTGGTTGTTCGGGACCTCCATCCTGTAGATCATCTCGTTTGCCTCAATCAGCATGCCTTCCCATTCTTTCAGCTCCGACTGAAAACTGATAAGTTCGGCAACGCTGTTGCTATAAAGAGCCCGATCGACCGACTTGTTGATGATCTGATACAGGCGCAGCTTCGTTTTCATGATCTCCTCGAATATCCCATCGATCCCGTCTCCGGCCTGCTGAAGGATCTTGGACTGGAACAATTTTGCCTCAATAGTGTTTAGAGGGCATCGTCTCTCTTGTATTTTTTTTCGTAATGGCTCCAGCACCCGTCGCATCAGCACCGCCGCCAGACCGTGCTCCCAGCAATTCTTGTTTGTAGCACCATTCAGGAAATTAAGAAGTTCTATGCCTATCGAGGATATCTGTGCTCGTTCCTCATCGCTTGTTTTGCGTGCAACTGGCTTTGATACGTTTTCCTGCTTCGCCGCCTTGCTGCGGCTGGGGACAATGAAACTGTGATTGCAGGCCGGACACACCATTTCCTGTCCGATCTCCTGCTCCGCAATTGCAAGCACGCGACCGCAGCGATTGCAGGAAACGAGGATATCTGCAAGCATTTCTTCGGAAGCCGAAGCCCCCTGTGTGACAGGTTTCTCTTTATTGTCCGCTTCTGATGCGGCAGGTTTTTCATCGGTGACGGCGCCGGGGCAGACGTTGCGGAGGTAGAGCGTCATCATCATTTCCTCTGCTTCAGAAAACGTATTGAAGCGTTTGTAGGTGTCGCGGTGGATCATGCGCTTGATGCAGGCGAGGAGATGCTTCCCCTGGATCCGGCGCATTTTCGGTCCCTCCCGGATAAAGCTGAGATGGGCGCGTATCACACGCTGAAGGTCTGCATCCTCTCCGGTGCCTGCTTCGAAAAGGGAACATCCTGCGGCCGCGTGGAACATCACCATGCCCAGACTGTAAATCTCGCTGTTGACCTGCTCGCCCACTCCCAGGATGCGCTCCGGTGGCATGTAGGCAGGCGTCCCATGGAATTCGTCCAGTCTCGTCCATTTTGCGTCTGCCAATGTGAGACAGATGCCGAAATCGAACAGGACTGCGCCGCGCTGCGGATGCAGCATGATGTTGCTGGGTTTCAGGTCGCGGTACAGGTAGCCCTTGTTGTAGATGTGCGACTCGGCGGCAAGAATCTGCAAACCGATCAGGAACACATCGTTGTCCGGCATCTTTGCGCCATCCTTAACGGCGTCCTCCAACGGCATGCCATCGAGGAACTCCGAGACCACATAATGCTCACCATTGATCTCGCCAAACTCAATTACGCTCAGTATGTTGTCATGGCCACCCAGACGTTTGCCGACCTCGGATTCCTTCATGAGATTCGCTACCAGTCCAGGAGAACTACGTTTGCGAAGCGGTAGTATCTTGACTGCAAATGGTGTTTCCCGGTTGTCAACCCGCCAAGCCTTGTAGACTGATCCCATACCGCCTTTCCCGAGAAATTTGTAAAGCCAGTAGTTCCCCAGCTTGTAGGGAACAGGGATATCCGCCTTGCATTCCGGACACGGTTTGATGGATAGCGGTATTAGCCCCGCAAACGGAATTACGTGATGGCAACTTGGACACTCAAGTTTGCCTTGAGAAAATGCGTCGAGTTCGTGCTGGAAGACGGATGCCTTGTTTTCTTTTTTACTTAAAAACCACACGGCACAATATTCCTTTCACTGTCCACCCCCCAACAGCTATGCAGATAACGAGTAAATATTCAAGAACTGACAGGAATTTTGATATTATTATATCTAAAAGATAGGTTGGATTCAATGGGAAATCAAGACCGAGTGTGTGGATTCAGTCTGTTTGAAGGTTGTAAAAAACTTTTCTACTGGAGAGTCTGCCTTGGAATGGCCGTGCCATCCGGCTTCGTTGAAACTACGCCGGACACGTGCGTAGCCTCCTGGGCGAAGCCATCTGAGAATCCTTGCTGCCCGTGCTCCGTTGAGAAACTACGCAGGGCATGCTTCTCCATTTGAATTTTATACTGTACAATCTATTTCCATCTACATGGCCGTGCCATGCGTAGCCTCCTAGGCGAAGCATGGTGGGCCCGGCAGGGATCGAACCTGCGACCAAGTGATTATGAGTCACCTGCTCTGACCGCTGAGCTACGGACCCGTGTCAGAAGTGTTTTGACAGCCTGTAAAGTACACAAAAGCACGTCAAAGGCAAGTTAAATGGGCTGTTTTTCCATTGAAAACTCAGGTTGCCAGTGTCAAAATCCTCTCCCCCAGTATAGATTACAGCTAAAAGGGATGTGAATCCGGATGCGTGTTGCCTATAATGCGATCCTTCTTGGAAGTTACTTTTCCGGGGTTGAGGTGACAATTTCGACCCTGGGCTCAATGCTCTCGCTGGAGCTGGGAAAGGACTTCTATGTCTTCTTGAATGGCCATGTCAAGGACCAGTTCCATTTTCCGGGAGCGACCTGTCATTATGCCGGGATTCCAGCGCACAACCGGCTCTCAAGGATCCTCTGGGAGCATTTCTCGCTTGCCAGGCAGGCGAGGGAGCTTGGCTGCGACCTGCTCCATTGTCCCGGCTACATTGCGCCATTCAACACGGATATTCCTACAGTTGTAACAGTTCATGACGCGATCGCACTCCTCCATCCCGAACTTTGCAAGGTTTCGAACCGGATTTATTATCGGGCGTTCCATGGACGCAGTGTTGCAAGGGCGTCGCAGATCATCGTGCCGTCAACCACGGTAAAGGAACAATTGGTCAGGCTATTCAATGCTGATCCAGCCAAAATAAATGTGATTCCATTTGCGCCGGCATCGGTTTTCAGGAAAGTCGAAGATAAGGAACTCCTTTCCAAGGTTAGGAAAAAATTTTCCCTGCCGGAAAAATTCATCCTCTCGGTCGCCAACCATGAACCCAAGAAGAACATTCCAGGCGCGATCAGGGCATTCGCTGGATTTAAGAAGAAAGTGCCGGGATACAAGCTGGTGCTTGCCGGAAGGAGGGCCTGGGGAACCGATGAAACAGGAAGACTGTTGAGGGAGCTCAATCTGGCGGGAGATGTCATCCGGACCGGATATGTCCCCTTCAATGAGCTTCCGGCGCTCTATTCGCTGGCCGACATTTTCCTGTTCCCGTCTCTTGACGAAGGATTTGGCATCCCGATACTTGAAGCGATGGCATGCGGAACTCCTGTTGTCTGTTCAGACCGTGGAGCCCTGCCTGAGACCGCCGGCGGTGCCGCAGCATGCATGCCGCCTGATGATTTCCCTGGAATGGCGGAGGCTCTTGCGAATTTCGCAGGAAATATGGAGCTGCGAAAGGATTTCGTTGGAAGAGGATTGAAAAGAACAGGAGATTTAAGCTGGGAAAAGACTGCCCGGGCGACACTGGATGTCTACAGAAAGGTGAAAGGATGACAGTCTTCTACATCCTTGATGGTTTCCCATGCGTATCGGAGAATTTCATTCTCAGGGAGATACTCGCCCTTAAGAAATCAGGATTAAACCTGCGGATATGCGCGTTGAGGAAATCGGAGATGGAGACAGTCCACAAGGATGCACTGCCATTGGTGGAGGAAGTCATATATGTCGAAGATATCCCCATTCTAAGTAAAATCTTGGCAGTTGCGTACAATATTTACAGGCATCCTGCGTATTGTTTGAGTCTGTTTTTCCACTTGTTCAGTGACATTTTCATTTCCTTCCGCTTCTTCTGCCAGCGCTTGCGCGGAGCCGTAAACGCCATGGCAGTTGCGAAAATCGCAGGAACCGGTCCGGATCATGTCCATGCGCATTTCGCATATGTCACCTCCGACATGGCCAAGGTCCTTGCAGGGATTTCCGGATGCAGATGGAGCGTCTCGGTGCATGCCTGGGATATCTTCACACAGCCTGGAAATATAATATCCAGGAGGATTGAAGGGGCAGACAAGGTGTTTGTCTGTTCAAGGCACGGGAAGGAGCTGCTGGAAAATCTGCCTTGCATGTGCAAGGAGAAGATAGTCCTGCAGTATCACGGTGTCAGTACCGGAGAATTTGAAGCTTCAAGTGAAGGACAGTATATAATCGCGGTCGGAAGGCTTGAGGAGAAAAAGGGATTCGATATCCTTCTGCAGGCGTGCAGGATTCTGGCAGATGGGAAGACATGTCCCCGTTTCATTATCGTAGGAGAAGGTCCGCGAAGAGGACTTCTGGAAGCCAAAATCAAGGAGCTTGGTTTGGAAAATGTCGAGCTTCCGGGAGCAATGAGCTTTAACAAGGTCAAGGAAATGATGTCGGGAGCAATGATGCTGGTGCATCCGGGCAGGACGACGAAGAATGGAGATCATGATGGAATTCCGAATGTGATCCTGGAGGCCATGGCCCTGGGAAAACCTGTCATCACCTCTTCCGTAGGAGGAATTTCCGAGGTGATCGAGGACAAGGTGAACGGGCTGATTGTCCGGACAGAGGATCAGGTACAACTTGCGGAAGCGATAAGGTCCGTAATGAATGACAAGTCCCTTGCTGAGAAACTGGGAAATGTCGCAAGAGAGCATGTAAGGAAAAATTTTGAATTGTCAGAAACCCTGAAGCCGATGTTTGAGTATTTCAATGAAATGAAGACTGACGACCGACGACAGGAATTATAATGGAAACAAGGACGATAGGTGATCGGATAATAAAGGCCAGTGTCGCGGTCTTCATCGCGCATCTCTGCTTCAAGCTGGTCGGATTCGCACAGTTCTTCGTCATCGGCGGCATCACTGAGACGGTACAGTGGGAATGTATATACGGATTCGCGTTTGACGGCGTAATATTCAGCCTTTTCCTAATCGGGGAGGAGCTGATTGGCCCGGCCTTCCTTCCTCTATTTATAGATGAAAAGGAGAAGAAGTCGGAAGCGGATGCATGGCTCCTTGCCAATACTCTCCTGACCATCCAGCTGATCATTTTGTGCATTACTGTGATGGTGCTTTATCTTTTCCCGGAGACGCTGACCCGGTGGATTACCTACTTTGATGCAGACAATAAAAGGGAAAACTATGAACTGGCGGTCCAGGGGGTCAAGATGATGGCCCCGGCCCTGATATGCTTCTCGCTCGGTTCGACGACATATATCCTGCTGAATGGCTACAAGAAATTCTTCCTTGCCGCATTCGGAGATGCTGTATGGAAGGCGTTTGTCCTGGTATCGGTTGTCATCGGAGTGAGCATTCTTGGATTCACATGGAAGGCCCTGGTATTTGGCATAGTGTTCGGCAGCGTTACAAAACTTCTTACCCATCTGATCGGGCTCATACGGCAGCTGCATTTCATACGGCCGTCGTTCAGGATAGGAAATCCCGCCTTCAAGACGATGCTGATACTGATGATTCCACTTTTCATCGGAATAGTCTTCGCGAAAGGCAGGGACTTCTACAACAACATTACCGTGCTGAGTTCTTTGGAGACAGACGGTCTTATCAAGGCAAATGCCTATGGACGCAAGCTGTTCCAGGCATTTGGAATGCTCGTTCCCTATACGCTTTCGATCGCCATGTTCCCTTTCTTCTGCGATCTTGTCTCAAGGGACAACAAGGAGAAGCTTGGTGAAATCCTGACAGTCTCCGGCAGGATGCTGCTGGTGCTGTTCGTTCCGGTCGCCTTGGTGTCTGTGGTATACGGGCCTGAGCTGGTGAAACTGCTGGTCATGGGCAAATTTTCCGCAGAGGACGCGCACCTTGCAGGCATCTCAATGGCCTGTTATACGCTTGTACTTCCTGCATATGGACTGGAAATGCTCCTGATGCAGGCATTCTTCGCCAAGAAGAGGACGTATATGATAACTTTTGTCGGCATCACGTTTTCAGCATTGTCGATCCTGATCAGCTATCTCGGAGTGATAAAATTCGGGATCAAGGGGGCGTCCGCCCTGATGGTCATTGCATTGGGATATGTGTTGTGCAGGACATTGAAATCAATAGTCCTGCTTGGGATCCTGAAACGCAGTGTTCCGATGTTCAAATTTGCGGAGAGCTGCAGCTTCTTCATCCGTCTGGCGGTTGTCAGCGCCATTGCCACGGCTGCTGTATGGTTTGCGTTCAGGATGTTTGATGCGGGACTGGGAGTTCCGTCAGGCAAGAACATGCTCATGATGAAACTGGTTTTTGGTGCAGCGATAGCGGCAGCGGCTTTCCTTGCAGGAACCTTCCTCCTTAAGATCAGGGAACCAGTGGAAATGTGGCAGTGGGGAATGAAGAAGCTGAAGATGAGAAAGGGGGCCGCAGGCCCGGCAGCCGACAGCAATGAATAAAATCAAAATTCTCCTGATCCTTGAAGCGACAGCCGGTGGCACCCGCCGTTACATCACCCAGGTGCTGTCTCATATTGATCTGGATAAATTTGCCCCCGTGCTTTTCTGCTCCACTAAACGCGACACTGCATTCATGCAGGACATTGAACTCATTAGGAGCAGAGGGATAAAGGTCCGAGTTTTTCCCATGAAGAGGGAAATATCCCCGTTTTCGGACCTGATGCTGATCTTCAAGATTGCGAGAGCGATAAAAGAGGAAAAGCCAGATATCGTCCATACCCATAGCAGCAAAGCCGGAATAATCGGCCGAATTGCCGCGAAAATGGCGGGAGTTGCGAAGATCGCACATACTCCGCATGTCTTCCCGTTTGAAATGCATGTAGGGAAGGGCAGAAGAGCCTTCTATCTTTTTCTTGAACGTATTGCAGCAAAAAGGACATCCCTGCTTGTTGCGGTAAGCAATGCGGAAAAGTCTGTTGCATTGGAAAATGGTCTCTCCCGAGATGGAAACGCTGTAGTGAATTACAATGGAATTGAGCCCGAACTCTGGCATGCTGTAGATGCTGGCGAACGCGAAAAGCTCAGGACACAAACGGGGATTCCACAAGGTGTTTTTGTGGTCGGCATGGTCGGACGCTTCATGCCACAGAAAGGCCACAGCATACTGGTCGAGGCCGCCAGAATTCTCCTGAAAAAAAACAAGGACATCCATTTCGTGCTTGTTGGTGACGGAGAGCTGAAGGATGAGATCCGTAGTTCAGTGGTCTCCGCCGGGATCGAAGGGAACTTCCATTTTCTTGGGCAGACCGACAAGATTGCTTCCTGCTATGCGATGTTCGACTGCCTGGTCATGCCTTCACTGTGGGAGGGGTGCCCATTCACCGCAATCGAAGCTATGGCAATGGGAATTCCAGTTGTCGCGAGTTCTGTTGGGGGCGTTAAGGAGATAATTGAGGATAATGTCTCAGGCATGCTTGTACCGCCTGCGGATGCCAGTTCTCTGGCCGGAGCCGTCCGGAAATTGTGCGAAGATCGCAATTTGTGTCAGGAGTTGGCAGGGAAAGGACGACAACGGGTGATGGAGAAGTTTCTGCTGTCTGGAAGCGTCAGGAGGCTGGAGGAGATTTACAGCCGTCTGGGAAAGACATGATAGCCTTGTAGAAGACAGTGTCCAAGGGTATATTTATGGAGAAAATACCATTATGAAAATTACTGCTAAAAATCTGCTGGTTCCGTTGCTGTCAGTATTTTCCCTGGCAGCAGCCTATGTCGTTGCCGAAACCACGATCTGTTTCGAAGCTGAAGATACGAAAGAGATCAAGGCGCCGGTGAAGATGACCGAGGTCAAGGAGAAGACCGAAGCGGCACAGGTGTCCGGAGAAAAGCTCATTGAGATAGAACAGGGTGCCGGTGAAGGTTCCAAGGCCGGAGGCTCAGCTAAATACAAGGTAGACATCAAGGAGGATGGAACATATTATGTATGGGCCAGATGCTGGTGGCTTGACAGCTGCGGAAATTCCTTCGGCATGAAGATCGGCGACAAGCCTGAATTCATCATGGGCAACGACGGAACCTACAAGAGCTGGCACTGGATCAAGTCCAAGGTCAGCATCAAGCTTGACAAGGGCGCCTATGATATTGAGATCCTCAACCGCGAGGACGGGATAAAGATCGATCAGATCCTGATAACCAACGACCGCAAACTGGTTCCGGTCGATATCGAGAAGAGCGAAAAGCTGTCGCAATAAATGAATGACTCCCGAAAAGGGAAACTGGCATAATGTCAAAATATCTTGATGCAGTCCTGTCAATATTATTGTTGCTAATCCTAGTGTTTTCCCCCACTCAGTATTCCTTTGCTTTCAAAGGAGCTCATCTCAGCATTGCCGATCCGCTGATCTGGTTTGCTGGCCTGATCTTGGTGGCCAATGCCTTCTTGTCACAGGACTCCGGTGACAGGGGTTGGATTGTTGGATTTCTGAAAAAAGTCCTTCCGCTTCCCGAAAACATATTGTTTGTCGCATTGATCGCGTTGTCCATCTTCAAGGCGCAGTCCAAGGGAGAATCCGTAAAAGAGCTTATCCAAGCCTTCGAATATGTGATCGTCGCGTTCGTGCTTTTCTCCAAGTTCAAATACGATGACAGGCTGCTCAAGAAAATTGCAGTTCTCTTTTTCTTCCTCATATCCGTCGTTGTCCTGACCGCCCTTGTCCAGTATTTCAACAAGTCGACCGACATCATGGGCGTGAAGGGAACTTTCGGAAACCGCAATATCTATGGCGGATTCCTCGCCGTTGTCCTGCCAGTAGTTCTTTCAGCAGTACTGCTATTCAAGGACTGGAGGATAAAGATATGGGGAATTGCTATTTTCATCATAGCTGGAATCACTCTGCTTTCAGGTGGGGCGGCTTTGGGAATAATCGCCGGATGCAGTCTTGTCTGTATATTTGGCTCAAGGAAGGCCTTTTACATCTGGCTCACTATAATTGTTGTTGCCGGAGCTTTCATACTGCCGCGGCTTCCGCGTGACAATGTTGAGGTACTCATTCAGTCGATCAGGATCTATGACGAGGACGGCAATGTTGAACCTCGTTATATGGAATGGCAGGCTTCCTTGCAGATGTGGCAGGAGGATCCACTGCTGGGCGTCGGCCTTGGAAATTACCAGTCGCAGATCGGGACCAACTACGGATTCCTCCAGATCAAGGAAGGACCGAAGGAGCATGATCACAACAACCTGTTCCTGGTATTCGGTTCTAGCACGGGGGTATTGGGGCTTGTCGGACTCCTCGCGATGTTGCTCCTCTGGTTCCAAAGGACGCTTTCCGCATATTTTTCAAACAGCTCTCCGCTTTCAGAAGAAAAAAGAATCCTTTATCTGGGTGCGGCTGGCACCATAGCGGCATTTTGCATTACATCAATCTGGACTGCCCTGCTTGTCCGGGGAGTCTTCCTGCTGATTGTTGTTCTAGTTGCCACCGCGATAAGCTGCAGTTCCTGCCGGATGGAAAACAAATGACTGGTTCGCCGGAAAACCTGACCGAAATAGGAAATTCCAGAAAAGGATTCAAGCTTTTCTTCTGGCGGGCTACCGTCATATCATCATATTTTGTCAAAAGGACCTTTGATCTTGTATTGTCCATTGTGCTGTTGGTATTATTCCTTCCTATATTCGTTTTAACTGCGGCAGTCATAATGATTGATTCGCGCGGCCCGGTATTCTTCAGGCAGACGAGGGTGGGCAGGGCTGGGCGACGTTTCACCCTTTACAAATTCAGGTCGATGGTGGCCAATGCCGATTCAATGAAGAAGGATGTTTCCGGTGGGGAATCAAGGGATAGTGTTACATTCAAGATGAAGAATGATCCGAGGATCACCGGAGTTGGGCGCTTCATCCGCAGATTCAGCATTGACGAACTGCCCCAGCTCATCAATGTAATCAAGGGCGAGATGAGCCTAGTCGGGCCAAGACCACCGGTCCCGGAGGAGGTGGAGAAATATTCGGAGGACGACAGGAAGCGACTGCTGGTCAAGCCTGGAATGACATGCCTCTGGCAGATCTCGGGCAGGAGCGATGTGTCGTTCAGGGAACAGGTCGAACTTGACAAACAATACATAGCCAGTCAGAGTATTCTTCTGGATGTCAAGATTCTGCTGAAAACGATTCCTGCGGTCCTGGCAGGCAGAGGGGCGTATTGAATTTGCGCGTAGCGCTTTGGAGTGCGGCACCCCTGTGCCGCTTTGTAATTAAAATTCAAAATCAAGAAAACATTTTATGCCTAACTGGCCACATTCTCCGCCTCACAGGTCAATCGAGCCTGGAACATATATGGTCACCTGCGGTACTTACAACAAAGTGCCGTATTTTTCAAAACCGGATCGGTTTGATTACCTGACCGAAAAGCTTTTTGAGCATGCACGACGATATGAATGGGAGCTGCAAGCTTGGTCTGTAATGGCCAACCATTATCATTTCATAGGTTTCTCAAGGAAGTCCGATGCATTAGGCGACTTTATCTCAAGTCTTCATACTGAAACAGCAAGATATGTAAACAGCCTGGATCAGATGCAAAACCGAAAGGTGTGGTATCAATACTGGGACAGCCATATCACATATCAGAAATCTTATTATGCAAGGCTAAAATATGTCCATAACAATCCTGTTTATCACGGTATAGTGCCTGTCTCTGAGAATTATACCTGGTGCTCTGCGGGTTGGTTCAATATGCATGGAGAATCCGCCTTCAAGAGAACGGTTGAAAGCTTCAAGATTGATGGATTAAAGATACCGGATGAATTTTAAACAAAAAAAATAATAAAGCGGCACTGGGGTGCCGCACTCCAAAGATGCTTCGCATCAAATAAATGCAGAAGACAATTATGTTCATTTTAGATGTCAGGGTATATTGAGCGGTAATAAACCGGGACGATTTATATAATGTTGAAAGCCAGGCAATATTTTGAGAAATTGTTCAGATGCGGAATTCTTGCGGGCCTGCTATTTCTTGGGTGTGGGATTTTTGCGCAGGAAGTTGAACTGGAGAAGATCGCGCTGGCATTTAAGGATCTTGCATCCAAGAAGATTGATCGTCCGAAAGATTATTCCCTCGCATGCGACTGGGATCTTTTACAGTTAAAACTCAAGAAAGTCCAGTTCCTCCTGCAGTTCTACAAACCTTCAAAGGAGATGGCTGATGCCGCCGACTCGGAATTGAAGAATGCCAGTATGCTCCTGGATGCCTTGGAAAAGAAGAAGGCGATGCAAGCAAAGTCAGGGATTGCAGAAGAAGCCTATTTTGACGACATCGATGCTTCTCCCCAACCTTTCATCCGCTATCTTCCTGAGAGCTATGATAAGAAAAACAAGTATCCCCTGATAGTCTACCTGCATGGATATTCTCCTTATCTCAATATTGTGAACTGGACAGAACTCCCGGAAGGGATCACCGATCTGGCGGACAAGGTCAACGCCTGCGTTGTCATGCCTTTTGCCAGAAGCAACACTGATTTCCAGGGAATAGGGGAGAAGGACGTCCTGAATGTCATTGAGCAGATGAAGAAACGCTACAGCATCGATGAGGACAGGATCATTCTCAGCGGAATGTCCATGGGAGGCATGGGTGTCTGGACGATCGGTTCGCACTACCCTCATCTTTTCGCCGGGCTCCTGATCGTTTCCGGCAGGGGTGACTTTTATTTCTGGCACAAACTCAACCGCGATTCATTTCCGGAATGGAAACAGTGGCTGATCGACAGGGAATTTGCGGCGTCGCATCTCCAAAACCTCAGACAGCTGCCTATACGTGTCTTCCATGGTACGGACGATACGCTGATCAATATCACAGAAGCACGCCATATGAACGAGCTCCTCAGCCCCGGCAATACATTGTTCAAATATCAGGAGGTGGAGGGCGGTGACCACTGGATCCACGAGAAGGTTTTTGTCGACAAGGACTTGATAGAATGGATTAAAAATGCCAGGCGTAAGAGCCCGGAAAGCTTTGAATACATAACATATGCCCAAGCCTATCATCAGGCATTCTGGCTTGACATCACGCGTTTCCTTGGAGTCTGCCAGCCCGCGAATATCAAAGTTGAGGTGAAGGACGGCAAGGTGATGATAAAGACAACTGGTGTTGCAGAGCTTGTCCTTGATAGGAACAAGATGCCGGAACGCATCAGGAAATTCGAGATAGTTAAACAGGGCGACTTCAAGCTTGATGAGACCCGCGACATCAAGAACAGCGGAACTTCATACGACTGGGGGCCGGTGAAGGATGATTTCCTGGAGCCGTTCATGTTCGTCAATGCCGGGATGAAGGATTCCGATTTCCTCCAGCGGGTGTTCGACTGGTACAAGTTCGCGAAGAGCCTTCCACGGATGAAGAACGAAAAGGATCTGACGGAAAATGATAAGAAGTCCTACAACCTTTTCCTGTATGGTGAACCGGAGACAAGTCCATTGATTGCCGAAGTCCTGAAAAGTTCACCTGTGAAAATCACAGCTGATGAGATCCAGGTCGGGGACAAGAAGTTTCCGCGCGAGGGCAAGGGAGTTTATTTAAAATATCTGAGCCCCTGGGCTCCACCGAAGAGTGTTGTGGTCCAGTGCGGGATCCCATGGGGTAACTCATGCTCGGATAACCATAAATATGACTTTCTTCCCGGATATGCCATATATTCCGGAGAATCCGATCCGACAGATCCTTTCGGCTGCAACAAGGTGCTGCTGGGCGGATTCTTCAACAAGGAAGAGAAATTATCACCTTAGAATACACTATTTTTAGCGTTTTTACGTTGTATTGTATTAAATATGTTCTTGGAAAGCAAAAAATCCCATTTTAACAGAATCTTGCATGGGTGGAAATTTCCTTTCGCCCTGATGCTGGCTTTCTCACTGTTGTCCGCAGTAGAAATATTTGCTGCTGACACACCTCCAGATTTCTCCGGATTTACTGAAGTCGGTTCGACCGGCGGGAAATATGGGGAGTTCAGGTTCAAAATCAACTGGAAACCAGATGAAGGACAGGTATTGGCGATTGCCGACAAGGACAAGAAGAATCAATGCATCATTCAGCTTAAGAAGAACAAGGGCGGCATTACGTTCCTGGGAAATACGATGCCCTCAATTCCTGGACAGTCAATAAACATCATCAATCCACTGCCCGACAAGCCGATTCCCGAACTGGAATGTGTTCTCAAGCTTCATCAGTATTCCTGGAGCATTTATTTTGACAACAAGGAAGTCTATCGGATACCTCCGGCATTTGCAGCAGAGACTTTTTGGTTGAAAAATCAGACAGCTGGTACTATCGGGAAGATCCGTTTCCAGAAGACTGCACCGCTCTATTTCCACGATGATTTCCTGATCGCCGACAAAGATGCGAACCAACTTGACGCCTGGGAGATCCACGGCGGAAAATGGCAGATACATACCGTCCTGGAATCGGCAATAGAGCAGAAAAGCTCCCCCAATTTGAAGAGTCGGCCTGTCGAGATGGAAAGAAGTCCGAATTTCTACAGCCTGAAAGGCTCGGGGGAGAAAGGCCTGATTGTCTCCGGCTATCCATTCCATGACGATTATGTCGTGCAGGCCGCGATCCAGGTGCAGAAAGGTGAAAGCGGACTGGCATTCTATGTCCAGGATGAATCGAACTTTTACACATTTACAATTTATCTTGTTGAAAACGGAGAGGGATTCGCCCTTCTGAAGAAACATCTGTCTGGTAAACAGCCGCTCATAATGAAGGCCGTCAAGCTGGAGATACTTCCCGATCAGTGGATCATGCCCCGGATCAAAGTGATCGACAACCATATTGACGCCTATGTCGACAATGTAAAGATCATGTCCGTCGATGAGATGCTGCCTCCTGGCGGACAGTTTGGTCTCTATGTCAACAGTCCTCAGGAAATGGTTTTCGATGACTTTACCGCTGAGAGCATCCCGTATCTGAAATTGGATGATCTGCAGGATGTGAAGTTCCATTCGCTGATGAGTCAGGGTGACGTGTTCTACAAGGCTGGACTCTTCGACTGGCTCTTCGGAAAGGGAAGCGAAAAGCAGCTGTTTCCTGGAAAGGACAAGAAGGACCGTTGGCTGGTATTCGGTAGCGCCGCCGACAAAGTCGCTGTGGCAGGCGTATCACTGAAATTGAGATCATACTCTTCTTCCGTCGGACTTCTTTTCGGATGGAAAGGCAACGAAAGTCCGTTCTACCGTCTCCTATATAGCCGTGCCGGAGCGAAGTGCTATGTCAGGCTGGAAAAAATGAAGATGGGCACGACGGAGCCGGAGATACTTGAGACGTCAGAACTTCCGGATCCGGGAAGATCAATGGATGTTTCACTGAAGGCGGAATTTTCACCGGACGGTATGATGAAGTTCTTCTGTAATGACAGTCTTGCGATTGTCCGGCGTGAAGCCAATGCACCTGTCGGTGCCACCGGAATCTTCGTCGGTAAAGGCACTGAAGCCTCCGTTGGCAATCTTGTCTGCCGCTTCAAGCCGGAGGAGGTCTTCAGGGACAAGCAGGAGAAGAACGAGATTTATGAGAACGATCCTTACATGAGGAACTGGGCAAATCCCGCAGGCCAGTGGATCAAGGATGAGAAGGAGAAGGGATTCTGGCACAAGAGTGATTTTTTCAGCGCGTACTCGCTGGACGTCCCGATCGCGGACAATACTGAGATCCATCTTGGAGCAAGGGAGGAGCAGCCCAATGGGGACCTGCTGGTCAAGATCGCCGGTCCTGACTTTGAGATTTCCGAGATTTCGTCCGGAAAATCTCTTCTCAAGAAACCGACTGCGGAGATCTTCAAAAAGGACAAGGATGGTAAGGCGCCGACCGCATATCGTCTTTCACTACAGGACAACTGGCTCTTCGGTGAATGCGGCAATGAACTAAGCTTCAAACTCAAGCTCGAGAATAAGCCGGCAGGTTCAGGCATATTCATAAGGGGATTTAGTGATGCGAACCTGCTTGCGATGAGAGCCACTCGCGACAATGTACTGGATTTTCTCTTCAACGAGGCACCCTATGAGTGGACGAAGAACGGGGGAGACTGGCAGGTGATAAACCGCTTCCAGTGCGATCCGCGTTGGTCGCATATGAACGGCCAGTCCGCTGACGATCTCGCATCACTCTGGTCGAAATACAATATCGAGGGCGATTTCTGCATCGAGATGTATGCGGGCATGCGCCACGGTGACTGGTACCAGCGGGTAGGCGATCTGAACCTGACAGTCTTGAACAGGAAGGAAATGCCTTCCGAAGGATACACTTTTATCTGCAGCGGCTGGGATCCTGACCACAGCCAGACGGAATCACGGCTTTTACGCGAAGGTAAGATAATTGCTGAAAGCGACAAGTATCTCACCCCGCGCTGGCGCGACGGGAATGTCCGGAAATATTTCGACACCCTCCTTGGCAGGGACCGAGATGTCCACGGGGCCTGGTATTATCTGAAGGCACACAGAATAGGAGACTTGGTTGAATATTATTTCGACGATCAAAAGGTCTTTTCCGTGCATGACAAGGAACCGCTGTGCAAGGGCGGATTTGGAATTTGGACCTTCATGAACTCGATGATGGTTGCTCGTGTGAAGATAGCCGCGGGGAAAATAACTCCAAGAGAGTTTTCATTCTCAGAAGTCGATCCTGCCAAGATACCTCTTGGAGAACAGAAGACTGCCGTCGGATCCGGCATCCTGCTGAACGGCCTGCCTGCGAACCTTATGACAGCCAGTTCCTGGCAGCAGAGCGATTCCGCCGGCGCCCCGAAGCTGAGCTTCTTTAAGAACGGAATCAAGGTCGAGAACATCCTTGGCGCCGGAAAATTCGCAGCCGAGG
Source organism: uncultured Victivallis sp. (assembly GCA_964600895.1). Lineage (GTDB taxonomy): Bacteria > Verrucomicrobiota > Lentisphaeria > Victivallales > GWF2-50-93 > GWF2-50-93. Next base: position 2,580 of record CAZRKP010000058.1, on the reverse strand, counting down.
CGAAAGGACTGGATTTCCCTGAAAGCGGTATTTCCGCATGGACATGTGAGATCAAGCGCACCGAGAACGCAGGATTCAATTTCCATTTCGAACTTGGAAGGAAGAATGCGAAGGGCGAATACGTTGTGATGCAGCGTTATTTCTATCAGATCACCGGCACTGACTATTCCAAGGATATTTTCCAGCTTGTCGGGAGCACCGGTGAGATCAAGCCGGTCAAACTGCATCAGCTCTGCACGGATGATGGATGGACCCGAGTATGGTTCCCTGTTCCGTATATACTGTCAAGATTCGGTTCGTCGAAAGATTATATATGGAAGGTCATAGGCTTCGGCAACTTCCAGCCCAGCGACATCCTCCAGGGGCTGAAGGGCAACGGTCCTGGTGAGGCATATGCCATTAGGAATTTCACCGCGGTTTTCAACCAGGCACCGGTCGTTTCATTCAAGAATCCTGAACAGCCTGCTGCCGACTGCCAGTTCCTCCTCGACGGCACAATGATCAAAGGAGCTACCCTTGATGAATTCAACAAGAACCTGAAGGCTATTGTGAAGCAGGGGATCGTAAGCGGTAAACTTCTGGCATCAGCGGGTAAGGAGCAGACGGAGCTGATCTGGACGATGCCGGAAGATGAAAGCAAATGGAACTGCAGATGGGACACCGATAAACAGAACTCCATTCTCATAACGACAGATGCGAATTACAGGTTTCTGAACAATGACAGGCTTGCTGTCAAGGTTCAGGGCGTCGAACTGCCGGTCGAGGAGTTCGGGGTGAACAAGTTCAGGGTCTCACTGCTGGAGAGGATGGACGAGGATTTCAGGAAGCTCCTGCAGAATGATTCCGTGGAAATTGAGATATTCAAAGGAGGCAAGAGTAAAAAGGTTTCACTTCCCTGGAAGGATTGCAAGGCGCTCGCACCGCCGATACTTGCAAAGCTCGAAGGCATAACCCCTTTCTTCCAGTCGTTTGAGAACAATGAGCTGAGGAAGAGGGTGCGTTTTGATTCCAACAGGATGATGTATGTCTGGGACAAGGATAGGAACAACTCATGCTTCGTCGTCTTCAACAGGCTCAAGAACCAGCGGCTTAGGACTGAGTTCAGCACGGATCTGTCCATCGCAAAATATCCGATCATCCAGTTCATGTATAAGACCGATCCGATGGGGCAGATCAGCCTGAACCTCCGTGACAACACTCTGGCATATCTTGACGAGCCGCATATGGATGCCAGAAAGGTCCGCTTCGGGAGCGAACTGCTCAAGGACGGGAAATGGCATTCATGGACGGGATTTGCCACGGACGCTTTCGACAAGAGCAATTATTCGTCCACAATATTCAGGATCCCCAGGATCGCATTCGGTTCATTCTACAAGGAAGACCAGACAGGCAAGAACAGCCAGCTGTATCTTGACGATGTCGTATGCGGACCTGCCGTGAGGGGGCCAGATCAGCTCGCGTTCACACCTTGTTACTTCGACATGAAGGAAGATGTCAAGGTCTATACGGCGATCATCAACGGTGAGAAAACCTATTTCGAGATGAATGATGATGCGAGGAAAAAGATAAGTTGGAAAGAGATAGCCAACAATGTTAAATTTGTTCCGGACATCGGCAATCTCCAGGATGGGGTTCACCAGCTGCTCCTGAAGGCTGTCGGCAAGGACGGACGCGAGTCGCAGGTGACCTCGATACCTTTCCTCCTTGACAGGTCCACAAAGACTGCGAATTTCGCATTCAAGACGAGTGAAGATCCCACATATAACGGTTCCTATCTGCAGATCGAATGGCAGAACAAGAACGGAGCTCCGCTGAATCTTGATTCCCTGACAACCTCCTTTGCCGGAACGAAAGTTGATATCGACAGGCATCTTAGCAAAATTGAACACAGACAGGATGCCGAAATAATCAACATAAACTGGCCATACATGCTACGGACGAAGATCGACAAGATGAACAACGGTGATACAGGTGAACTGCTTGTCGCCGGACTTGAGGACGGGGCTGGGAACAAAACTCCCGACCTGCATATCCCAATCAAGATCAATTATGCCGAAGATAAGCTACCGCCGACATTCCTCAGGCCTATCCTGCCTGACGACGTCCTCTTCCATCTGGATTACTCCTGCGACAGTTATGACAAGCTTCCGGTCAACATGCAGAACATTAGGAGCAAGGTGATCAAGGAAGGCTCCAACTCCTTTGTCAGGTTCTCCGGAACGAATGGCGCCGGAACACTCACTGTGATTTCAAGGAAGAGGAGGAACGTCAACGACCTGGATTTTGATTCCCATCTTGCTATGAAGCTGCGTTTCCCGCATAAGGACATTCCAAAGAACGCCTCGCTGATGCTGGAGGTCAAATACAGCGATAACAAAAATGTCCAACTCGGTCTGCTCGATGGAAAGATAGCCGAGACGGACAAGACCGACAAATCGGTTGATATCAAGAACAACAATTGGCAGGACTTTGTCGTCGATCTCCAGGAGCTATACAAAAAGAAGTTCGGAGACAAGGAGGACAGGAAGAAGGTGCGCATCAAGGAGGTGAACCTGATCGCAAGGGATCTAAATACCAACG
>CAZRKP010000057.1:0-29819 GCA_964600895.1 uncultured Victivallis sp. | reverse complement strand
TCTCCTGCATCTTCCGCATATCTCCCCTCTGCCTGCGCAGAGGAGAGCCGATTCAGAGAATCCAATAAGTCTATGGCATTAAATCAGAAGTCTCTGGCCAAATTCTCCCCTTGCTGGCTTGGCGACTTAGTGAGAGAATAATTATTTTCTGTGTATTCCGTGTGTTCTGTGGTTTAATGATCTTACCTTAGTGTCTCTGTGTCTTGGTGGTTGAATAGTCAGTGCAAGTCTGTGGCCAAACTCCGCGTCTCTGCGTCGCTGCGCGAGGAGAAGGAGAGATTAGTGTTTACCGACGACCGACGCCCCTTCTTAGTCAAAGCGCTACGGAATGATATCAAGATGGTGTATATTATCCCATGAAATTCAAAGTCGAAAATGCTACGATGAAGGACTGCACGGAGATGTACCGGCTGTCCTTCGTATCCGGACTCGCCAATCCGGAGGGGCGCCCGCCGCCACAGTCATGGACGGAATCCTTTGTCAGGGAAAAGAAATACGCGTTCATAATCAAGGACAAGGGGAGGGTGATCGGATATCTGCTTGGGGAACGCACCTGCGGCGGTGTCGGGCTTGTCTGGATGCTCGGTGTTGAGAAGAGCTATCGCAACAAGGGACTCGGCAGCAAGCTGCTCCGTCATACCGCCAGGCAGATGAAGAAGGATGGCGCACATGTCGTCATAGCGTATGGATACACTGGGAATCCTGCGGTGAAGCACCTGCTGAAGAAACTGAAGTTCCATGCCGGCAACGAATATATCGAATACGTGAAATTCCTCTGGTGAACCGACTCCTGTCTCCTGACTACTGTCTCCTGACTTCCCCTTCTGTCCTTTCTCACTCACGCCGATACTCCGACACACCGATACGCCGTTACAGTGATTCCGCCCTCTGACTCCTGACTTCTCTCTTTGTGCCTGTTAATAATCATACTGCCGTTTGAACCATCCATTGAACTCTGTCAGGATTGATTCGTCATTGAGGATTTCCGAACCGAGTCTGACGATGAAACGGTTTGGGAAATGGAGCATGGGGTTGAGGACTTCGAGGGCGTTCTTTGGTTTGCAGCGCTGGCATGCGGCGAGGTAGGCGATGGCGGGGCTGCGGGAGATTCCGGCGGTGCAATGGACGGCAATGTTCCTGCGGTCCTTCGTCCATTCCAGGATTCTTTTGATGGGTTCCTTTGACGGCAGGATCCAGCCGGGTTCGGGCTGCTGGATATCGTCGAAGGTCTCTATTATGATGTCCTTGTAGTTCTTTCGGAACTTCTCGAGGGCGAAATAATCGTATGGCGATAGGTATGAGCTCCGGATGCTGACGATGTTGAAGTCGGTCGGTCCGAGTTCGAGGAACCTTCCAAGCCCGTCCACTCCCCAGATAGTGATGTCATTGTTCTTTTGCATGCCGCTACTATACATCCTAAAGAGATTTAGCCACGGAGACACTGAGACACAAAGTAAGATCATTAAACCACAGAACACACAGAATACACAGAAAATTATCACCACGAAGAGCACGAAGCTCACGAAGAGTTCCAACCGCAGATGAACGCAGATATACGCAGATTCGAATCGGCTAAGGCGAACTTGTTCGCCCTGTGATGCGGAAATGGCATAAGAATTAAAACATGTTTTCATTCTTATGCATCTTCCGCAGATCTCCCCTCTGCCTGCGCAGAGGAGAGCCGATTCAATAAGGCAATATTAAAACTTTGTGTGCTTTGTGGTCCCGACGCCCTCCGGGGCCGGGATCTTCGACTCCGTGCGAGGAAATTCTTTTAGTCTGCGGAAAGTCTGCCTGCCGCGCCGTAGTTTTAACGAAGGCGGGTGCAAGTCTGTGGCCAGAATTCTTTCTGCTCTCCGTCGTCTGCCCCCTGACTCCCCCTTTACCTTTCACCCTTCACTTTTCACTCCTGTCTCCTGTCTTCTGACTACTGTCTACTGCCATCTCTCCCTCTCTCCGATACTCCGACACACCGATACGCCGTTACAGCGATCCTGTCTCCTGCCTCCCCCTTCACCCTTCACCCTTCACCCTTCACCCTTCACCTTTCACTTTTCACTTTTCACTTTTCACTTCCTACTGTCTCCTGTCTTCTGTCTCCTGACTACTGACTTCCCCTTCTGCCATCTCTCCCTCACGCCGATACTCCGACACACCGATACGCCGTTACAGCGATCCTGTCTCCTGCCTACTTCTTATCCATCTCCACCGGTTTCCCCCGGCTCAAGGCGTCAGTCCACTTGCCATAGACCTGGTAGTAGGGGGTCTGGGAGTTGTTCTTGTTCTGGTGTCCGGCCAGCGGACATATGACCAGGCGCTTTTCGGTGCCCGGGATCTGGTTGAACATCGCTATCGTACCTGCCGGAGGACATGTGTTGTCAATGAGCCCGATACCGACCAGTGCCGGACACTTTACCCGGCGCGCGAAATTCACGACATCATAATATTTGCAGGCGGCAATGACCTTCTCATTGCTCTTCTCATTTCCGCGGATCCATTTTGGCCAGCCGGACGCGCGTCCGATCAGATCGCCGGTATGGTCACAGCCCGCAGGTACATTTGCCGCTATTGCGGTAACTTTGTGGTTAAGCCCGGCAACCATCACGGTCTGAAGTCCGCCCTGGCTGCCACCAGTGACGACCAGTGTCTTGCCATCCCAGTCGGGACGCTGGCTCAGGTATTCAACCGCGCGGTAGCATGACAGATACATCCGCAGGAAATAACTCTTGTCCCTGTCATCATTTCCCTGGTGGGAATAATCCTTCAGCGGTCCCTCGTTCTGGGCCTTGTAGAACGCCTCATCCTTGTCGATCGGGAGATCGTGGGCGATGATGTTCATTGCAAGCCAGCCGCGGTTGGCGAACCCGGTCACCCATTCCCTTTTCAGAGGATACACTCCGGCCCATTGGACCTGGAGGATGGCAGGCAGTTTTCCTTCCTTGCCTTTGGGTTTGGCGATCTGACCGTAGATTTTGGAACCATTTATGTTGTCCATGGTTATCTTCCAGTAGTCAACATTTCCGGGGTCGTCCACTTTTTCCAGCTGGGCATTCATCGGCACCGCCTCAAGCGCGGCGATCTTGTCCTGCCAGAACTTGTCAAAGTCTGCCGGTTCCTCGGCTGACGGCTTTATTTCGGGCCAGTCGAACACTGCGCCGCCGAGTCCTTTCTCCTTTCCAAACTCCACATTGAGCAGCAGCGTACCAGGTTCCTTCTTGGTGGCTTTGACGACAGCCTTTCCGTCCTTGACTTCGACCTTTCCTTTGGCGACTTTTTTCATTCCTCCGTCTAAAACGGTATATGACACTTGGCCAGTGGCTCCATTGTTCTTGACGTCGATATTCCATGAAGCCTCATCTCCGCTCTTGTAGACTCCGGTCTTATTCCCCGGCTCGACGGCAATATCCTCGGCCATCAGCGATGAAAACACCAGAAAAAAATAAACCAGTACTGCAGATGATAGAATTCTTTTCACAGTTGTCTCTCCATTTTTAATTCAGTGTAGAAGATTGAAAAATAATACGGCAAGCGCTGATTGCAAATTTCTAGAAGTTCCCTGCAGTCAGCCGGTCCGAGTTCGAGGAACCTTCCTAGAAGCCTTTTCTTAAACGCGTTTTTTAGGCCCGTTTTAAGCATCTAAGGCAAGTTTCATGTGCCAGCATTAACACATCTTATTTACCGCTAAGGCATTAAGTGCAAACGACACCGGAAACTCGGATAAGCAATATAAGTGGGAACGTCCCCATGCAGCAATTCTCAGGAGGATAGCACGACATCCACAATAGGATGCGAACCTCGCAAGCCCATCAACATCGCTCGTGCGGTTGACGAGTATGGTGCGTTGGGTGCAATACGCTCTCGCAAATCCCTGATGGCATCTTCATAAGCTCCTCTTGCCGTTCCGTCACCACTATCATATTTGGCATAGTAGCGATCCGCATCCCTGGTGCGTTCACGGATCGTATTGCATAAGTTCCTCCGCTGTTCCACTACATCAGTATGGTCGAGGTGATAGAACTTTATTGAGATCAGAACACGCTTGTGAGTGTAGCCAGAGGTGTTACCGCATATGGAAGGGTTGGGACAAGGTCTACCCGTCTCATCGAACCATAAAAGCCCCGAATCGGCAGGAACACATGGATCAAGGAGCATCGGCTCTTCGTCATTGATGTTGTCAGCCGGCCTATGTGCTCGTTTTGCTTCATCGTGAAGCGGGAAGTGGTCGGCCTTGCCGCCATCTTGGCCTGTAGCCTGATCAATACGCTTTGAGTTGCAGAAAGTGCAACAGAAGCGATAATTCTCCCACTTAAAAGCGAGCCACCAATATCCATTATGGCCTGGAGACTCTGCAACGGCATTCTTCGGTCGGAAATGGTCCACTGCATTGTCTGATCGGATATCTAAGGACTCGCAGTACCAACATTTATTTTTCGATGCATTCTTCAATTTATCTTTGAGATCCTTCCAGACCTGGTCATGATCATTGATCTCTTTCGATCTGTCTTCCGGACGTGCACCAGCCACCGCAGTCTCTGCCAGTTGCGCTTGCTGGCTCCAGTTGCTCGGAAGATTCTGTCTGACAAGTTGTGGATCTATATACCTCACCTGTCTTCTCTCCTGTTTGCCATTAGATTGACCAGGATTTCCTTCGCCAGTTGCTTCTGTCGTTCCTGCTGCTCCTTCGTCAGTATCGGAACTTGAAGTCCTTCATCTCTCTCCCTCTCAGCCATTGCCTTGACAAACTGTTTGTACATGGGATCGCGGACAGTGAACGTAAAATCGAGGCCTCTAAGTTGTTCATCCAACTTGCGCAACGTGTCACGCTCTTCGTCTGTGAGACTCTCCTTTGCCGCCAAGGCCCTCTTTTTATCCAACAATTTCAGCGTTTCCAGGTCGAGTTCCGAACGCAGACCATATACTTCGCTAGTTAGAAGACCGGCAACACCCATTCCTCTGGGATCTTCAGTCGGACATTGCGCAGTGATGTAGCCTGATTCATCGTCGCGCCGCATGATTTGCACCTGCGAGCGTGTGAGTCCGGCAATTACCAATGGATCGTGTGTCGACATGATGATGTGACTGTTCTCATGTGCCCCGGCGATCTGCCGGAGAAAGTCCAGATATCGCAAGCTCCATGCAGGATTGAGATGCGTGTCCGGCTCATCCAGCAGGAAGAGAGATTCATCCTCCTTGGTGAAGCGCAGCAGTCCCAGAACCATAAGGAGCTGCTGCTCACCTTCGCTCAGTTCGCGGAAGGTCAATGAGCCGTCCACGTTGCGAGCCTTCACGCGGATTCGCACTTCTCTGATTAACTCTGAAATGTACGTGCTCTCCAATGATTTGAATAGCTCCTGCTGTGTACCATAGTACTCGGCCAGGCCACGCAGGGCGGCAACATCTTTGAGATACATGTACAAATGTTCCCGCGAAGCCGTTTTGCGGAACCCGGCAGGAACTCGCTGTTCCAAACGCAAAGGCGCCAGCGCGAGTCCGTAGAGTTTGTCGAGGAACAGACTTACTGTGCCGCGAGCCTTCCAGAACCGTGGATCGCCATCGCGGCTCTTCCAAGAAGGTTCGTTCATCACAAACAGGACAGAATCCAGCTCTTCGATGCCCAGGTTCTCTCTGAGGAACTGCCTCGTTTCCTTCTCCTGTTTGAGGAAAAACGATAGGAGCACAAACTGGCTATGAATTGGTCTTGCATAAAACAGGGGGCGCAGAGGCTGGTCCTTGCCATCCAAAAGGTCACGGTAAAAAAGCTCCTGATGCTTCTTGAAGTGTTCCTCCATACGGTTGCTCGGACCGGAGTAGTATCCGAATACATAGTTCGGCAGGAGGCGCTGCCCTTCCACCTGTGCAAGCTGCCTGTATGGAACGGCTTTGCCGTCAACTGTGACCCTAACGTGGCCACGCTCCATGGTTTCGATCTTCACGTTCCGGCCGCGGCAGATATACTCCAGTTCATAGCCGAAAGAAGGTTCGGCCCCCAGATCCAGATCGCGGAAGATGATCGTCAACGCTTCCAGCAGGTTTGACTTGCCCGAGCCGTTGCGACCGACGAGTACCGTTGTGGGCGACTGCTCGTCGAAATCAACAGAGAAGTCCCGCAGGTTTTTGAAATTACTGATTGTGAGTTTGTCCAGTCTCATGTTCCAGCAACCTCGAGTGTCACGTCTTTCTTGTTCGGGCGGTTCTCACGGATCTTGCCTTCCTGGATCAACTTCCTCAATTGTTCGTAGAAATCATCCACAGAACTCTCGTCGAATCCGGCCAGATCAAAAAGCCTTTCTGGCGTCATTGGCTTGCCTTGCTCACGAAGGCATTCATCGAGCGGTTTACGCTTCCTGGCCTTCTCGCGGCCTGTGCTGTGCTTTGCCATATTCTTACCTCCACGCCCGCGTTTGACGGGCTTGTGTTGTTTACGTGCTTCCTGAATCCTCTCAAGCAGGACAGATGCCGGCTCGTAGTCGCGACCTTCCTTGGCGGCCAGTTCCGCTTCGGTGGGGACGAGTTCGCCGCGGAAGGCTCGGGCCAAGATGGCTTGCGGCAACCTATCGGCCCGGATAGTCGCAGCACGAATTTTGGCTTCGATCCTGTCGGCCAGGGTAAACAAGGCTTCCACGAGATGGACAATCTCACGTTGTTCATTCAGAGATGGGAGTCGCACATGTAAACCCTTAAGGATAGTACCATTAATTCCAGGGCGTGTTTGACCGCGAATTTGCTCGGACAGCTCAGAGGTCAAGAGGGGGTCGCCCATCAATGAATACATTAGATAGCGTGGCTCAAGCAGTGTTCGTTCTGGTGTAATTCGGTAAACATGTTTCGTGATAATTGCCGGTTCCAGATCATCAGGGACTACACATACACGGCCGACAGTAGCCATTACAGTAATAAGTACATCTCCGGGACGAGCTTGATATTTCGATAGTTCCTCGAATTTATCTGAGCTTATTCGGTGTTCACGGCCAAGAGAAAATTTTCCGTGAAGAACATTATCAATGCCAATGGCTAGAACACCTGTTTTCTGAAATTCAGAATGCAGGAGATTGCTGCCAAACGGTCCACTCTGAATCGAACGGGGCTCTTTGGATGCAAGATCAGATAAAGTTGCAGTTGTCCATCCATTAGGCAGAATATCATCATTAATGTCAGAATCCAGATTCTTATGCCATTCGGCGGTGAGTTGACCGGAGCAGGCGGCAGCGAGTACTGATTGACGGAAGCGTTTAAGGATGGCGGGCATCTTTGCCAGCCTTGCCCGGACTGCATTCACCCGTTTAATTAATGTCTCCATCTTCGCCACAATCCGTTCCTGTTCCATTAGAGGTGCAAGTGGCACATCGAAACCAATTACAACTTCATCTGATGTTGTCGGATACATAGTGCCGGTACATCGAGCACCTAGGTAATTAAGAAACTGTTCGTTGAAAGCAAGATAGAACCACAGATATCTGTCAGCCAGTCCTCCTAAGTTTCGTAACACTGTAAAGGCTGAAGAAACTTCAATCTCATCTTCTTTGATCCAAGTTATTGCACCACGAGTAGGTCGTACGCGTGATACCAAGATGTCATTGCGTTTTGCTAGCCTACATCCCTTTACGGAAGGCTTTTCGGTAATCTCATATTCTTTTGATTTGATATCAATGTTGCCTATTTCAACGTAAGGTACTACTCCTTCGTGCCCCTTATCTTTTTGAACGCTACATAAATTGCCAATAGTCGTATTAATCCATCCTTCGGGCAACTCTATTTCCGATATAGGAGGAGGCTGGTTAAGTTTACTCTTGCTCATTTCCAGCTCCGCTTTTGAGATGGATTGAGAGTAGTGATTTCGAGCGAGAGGTAGCTTTCGACTTGTTCTATTATGTGCGGTACCGAGTGGAACTGCCTAGTTGTCGTGCGGATGAGCTGGTATTCGGATACGCTTATAGGTGTCTGGTGCTGTTTGATAGCGTCGAGTAGAAATGGATAGTCATTAGGAATAATTGAACGCACGGCTTTGCGGGGTAGAGAATACTTCTTCATCTCCGTCCCCCTTTATCGTTGCCGTTCTCCAAAGCGGCGAGTACAGCGCCAAGATCTTCGACAGCGGCACTGAGTTCTTCGATGGCATCGGTTGTAAGCTCCTCCGGTTCGGGCAGTTCGTCACTGTTTTCGAGGTCTTCGTCTTTCAACCACTTGAAGCCGTCAAGCTTGAATTGCTGTTTACTAACCTCGGCGATTGTGAATTTACGCCATCGGTCGCCGCCCATGTATCCTTTACCCGCAGGAGAGTCCCCTTCTTTGCGTTTGGATAGGCCGTTTGGATCGGCCCCGTAGCATTTCTCGAACTCGGTGAAGTGTTCTTCCGTAAGAGGACGGTCTTTCTTTGTGATGCCGGGCACATTGGTACGCGCATCATATATCCACGTCATTTCGGTGGGTGAACCTTTGGTGAAGAAGACCACATTGGCCTTTACACCCTGGCTATACGGCGTGAAGGTACCGCGGGGCAGGCGCAGGACAGTGTGCAGATTGCAGTCCTCGGTAAGAATCTTGAACACCTCTCCGGCCTGGTCGGCAAACAGGCAGTTGTCTGGCAGAACTACCGCGGCACGTCCGCCGGGCCTGAGTATGGTAAGTACGTGCTGAACGAAATTGAGCTGCTTATTGCTAGTGGAGATGGTGAAATCATCGCGTTCTGGCGCCTGGTTTGCACCACGGGTGCCAAACGGTGGATTGGTGAGGACTACATCAACCCAATGCTTGCGCTCTGGCGGATCATAGATGGTGTCGCCAAGCTTGATCTGCGGCTCCAGCTGGTGGAGGAAAAGGTTCATCAAGGCGAGGCGCCTGGGTGTAGCGTCGATGTCCTGGCCAAAATAGGTTTTGGTACGGATACGTTTGGAGTCGTTGCGGTCCAAGGCTCCGCCTTTTGTCTGTTCGATGAGCCACTCGTAGGCGGCAACAAGAAATCCGCCTGTGCCACAAGCAGGGTCGCAGATGGAGAAGTCGTTATGAATACGGGGATCAGGTCTGATACATTTGACGATGGATTGGATTAGTATCCGCGGAGTGAACAACTGACCGGCGCCCTTCTTGCCTTCACTGGCGGCCTTTTCCAGCAATCCCTCGAATGCTTCTGCCTTGACGTCCACATTCAGGGCAGTCCACTCTGTTTCATCAATTCGGTTGATCAGTGTCTTGAGGCTGACCGGCTTTGTAAATCTGGATTGGGCGCCTGAGAAAATGTCACCGAGTATTCCAGGCTGTTTGCCGAGGGAACGGAGTGCGGTGATATAGTGGTCAATTACTTCTGTCCCGGAGACATTGAGCAATCCTGGCCAGGAACAATCAATCTTGCGGGTCTGTTTCCTGCCGTTCTCAGAGGTTTCTTCAACTTCAATCCTGCTGAGGTCAATATCCTTCTCATTGGCCATCTTGATAAAAAGAAGATAGGTCAACTGTTCAACATATTCTGTATAACCTATTCCGTCGTGTCGTAGGGTATGGCAAAATCCCCAGAGTTTTTGAACAATATCGCTCATTTTATTTTTTCCTTATGATTATGCTGCTACCGCCTCATTGATAAGCCTGAGGAGTTCGGACAGCTTGCCTTCAAACTCGCGATTCGCTCGCGTCCAGCCACCTTCGCGAGTAAAGATAGGCAACGTATCGAAATCCTCTTGATCGATTGTCAGGTTGGCAATCAAGTGCTCTCGAACCCGATCCAGCCAAATCTGTTGCTGTGCCGTAAAATACCTGCCTTGTGTGAGAGTGGCAAGTGCCCGTTCCACACGCTCGATGGATGTTAACAGCGGTTCCTGTTCGCGTGCGGCGTGCTTTACCATCGATATGATGTCAACAAGAGACTTATGGTAGCAGGCGGCATGGGCCTTTTGAAGCTTTTCCGTGGTGAAATGTTCTCGGGTAGAAGAGAGCTTCTCCCGGAGCTCGTTCAGGGCCCCGGTACTCCAATCCCTTGGACGAGAAAGCAGGATGCCGATGGCCTCAACTCCGGCCTCGTTTTCCTTTACAAAACGGGCGAAGGCGGTGAGATAATCCTCCGGACGGTATTCCTGACCGGCGCCATCGCGGATAAGCCAGTGTGATGAAACATTATCCTCGGCCCCGTAAGCAACATAGAAGACTCGAGGCTTACGCGGGTAGTTTGCCAGGAGGTTCTGAAAATCCCTGTTTCGAAGCAGTTTCATTGTATCAGCGAAATCATCGTTGAGCGATGATGGCAGGGACTTGGCATAGCGAGCCAGATCCCCGTCGGGAATAAAGCGGGAGAACTGGTCCCGGGCTTCGGCAGACATTTCTTTTTCGATGCGCTGGAGGCGTTTCACCAGACAGCGGATATTGTATTGACGGTCGCGATTAGCCCAAATGTCCTCTATAACTTCGACGATAGTCCTTGCGGGGCGGTCAAGTGACTCGGCAGTTATGGACGTTGCCTTGCGGAAATATTCCAGGAGCGTGCCATCAAAGCAGTCAAAGACCGTAAAGTGAGACTTGTCTGGAAACTTTTCACCTTTGCGAGTTCCGCGTCCAAGAATCTGTTCAAACAGGATTCTGGACTTTACTGGGCGTAAAAGGACGATGAACTCCAGATCGGGGATGTCAACACCAGTTGAAAGCATATCTACAGTAACCACAATGCCTGGATTGGCCCTGTTGCGAAACTCACGAATGCGTTGGAGAGGGCGGTCTACTCGACCGGTAATCTTTTGAACAAAGGAATCACCCCGGCCAAAGACATCGCGGCAAATGTCAACAAGCTGATCGGCATGAGAGGTATGAGGAAGGTCATTGGCGGCAAAGATAAGGCATTTCGGTTGTCGTCCATAGAGTTGTTCGTGTTCGCTGGCGTATTTCTTCAATTCCTGGATGATCTTTCGGTTGGAATCGGGAGAGGTAATAGCCTGCTCGATTTCTTCGGACGGAAATGCCCGCTCGTCTTCCAGTTCATCCATCTTTTCCGCACCTGAACGAGTGTCAATTACACCGACCTGTTCACCTTCTTGAAGGAAAATACCATTCATCCGGACATTGGACTTTATTTGCACGGCATCATAATCAACAAGGTGGCCTTCACGGACGGCACGTTCATATTCGTAACGAAAAACCACGTCTTTGAAGTATGCCTTGGTGTGGGCGGCGGGTGTAGCGGTAAGGCCTACCTTGATAGCGTCAAAGTGGTCAAGGACATTACGCCAGATAGAAAGTTCAGCAGTGGTATAGCCACGGTGGCACTCATCGGCTATCACGACGTCAAAAGCGTGAATCGGAATATTGAGAGATTCCGCATCCTCATCGCTCTCGTCATCACCGAGACCTAAGGCCATTTGCCGCCCAAACAAGTTGATAGTCATTCGCTGAATAGTGGAAACATAAACAAATGCATGTCCAGTTTTAGGAGCCGTCAGATACGAGGTGGGCAGCACCTTGGGATCAAAAGAATCATCTTCCTCGAAATCTTCCCGATGGAAGCGCTGGCTGTAGACTTCATAGACTTGATCGAACTTTAGACCGGGTTCAGGTTCAAAGGCGGCGAAGGCACGAACTGCCTGAGCAGCCAAAGCACGGCGATCTACTAAGAATAGTATGCGTCGACCAGCACCAGACTTCATGAGGCGATAAACTTCATTGACCATAGTGAAAGTTTTCCCCGTACCGGTGGCCATGGCAAGCAGCATCAGCCTTTTTCGTTCTGTGACAGCCTGTTCAACTAATTGATTGGCCTCAATTTGATAGGGGCGAAGTTTTGAGTGCCACTGATTATTGGTTGAGAGTGTGTTTGTTGAAGCATCGAAGTCGTGCTCCAACATTTCTCCCAAAGCTGCAGGAGTATGGAATGAACTTACTCTTCTTGAACGGTTGAGAGGATGACGAATATCGTGAAACCAGATCACTTCACCATTGGTGGAATAGAGAAAAGGAACTCGAAGGCCAGCATAGTCGAATTGACATTGCGACAACCCGCGGGCATAACGTTCCGCCTGTGCAAGTACACCTTGTGGGTCCAGGGTAAGTTTCTTTGCTTCTACAATACCTAGAACTGTTCCTCCAGAAACCAAGACGTAGTCAGCTGGGCCATGGGACGTTGGATATTCTTCAATGGCACAGTTCATTACAGGAATAGCAGCATTGATCTTGTCTTGACGAATGATGTTCCAGCCTGCCGCAGATAGTTTAGGATCAATAATCCTCTTGCGTGTTTGCCATTCAGAAAGATCGGTTGCGTCCATTATCCCTCCGCATCTTCCAGGATTTCTGGCACATAGATTCTCTTTAGAGGTAGAAGTCCCTTGTACTTGGAGTCGAATTGCTCGTAATGCTGGAATATCAGATTAACCAAATCTTCTCCATCAATCAACCTGAGATTGCTTTTATTTCTTGCAAAGGTTTTGGCCTGGTTGGTAAACGTACCAAGAGTAACTACCATGCCGTATTCAGAATGTTCGACTTTGCCGTAGAGCTGGGAAACAATCGGATCTCCAATGCTGCTTTCCGTACTCTTGACCTGTACTTTTATAATTGGAGGTTCAAATCCAAGTTCATCCTTGTGGGCAACAATATCTACGCCTCCATCAGGGCCTTCCGGTGAAAGCCGAGTACGATAGCCCATTGCACCTAGAAGGTGGGCAAAGAATTCAGCCAGCGCATGCCCTTTTAGTTCTTGCGCTAGTTTCTTCAGGATGAAATCGCGGGTATTCTGCTCAATGCCTTCAGATACATATGATATGGTTTCATCCTGTTTTGCTGATGGGACAAGTTCCTGTCCGGCCAGTGCTGCTAAAAATTCTTCGGCATAGTTTTTGACTTGAAAAAAAGCCATAGCTGAGCCGATCTCGTATAACGCCCCTTGGGAAAACCTTGTCCGGGAAATGTTTTAAGCCATTTTACAGCCCGATGCTGTGGATATTCGGGTTCCGGCTTGGTATCGTATTGGTATTTTCCTACAATCTCGCCAATGTGGATTCGGTGATCGTGCTTTGACGGATAAATCACAAGGTCGCCATTCTTGGTCTCATGGATGAAACGGAATAATTGACCTCCTGCAGTAGGATAGTAACCAGGTTTACGATCTGGCCGGACCTTCATAAGTTTTGTCTTGAATGTTTCACGGTCGGCTGCGAGAGAAGATACATCACCCATTTCCACCCAGCCCAGAGCAATAACATTATGCTTTAGAAAAAGATTATCAGCATCACCTGTTCTGCCAGCATGTATGCCCCAAATGGTCTTTTCGCCCTTAGTAGCCATTTCAGTCCTCCCTATGTCAGCATAGATGGTTAAAATATTAATGTAACCGTTTCTGACAAAGTTGCCACAATTAAACAAGTCAAAACAAGTAGTTCTTCAACTAAGATATTTTATATACTATTCAGAGTTATTATGTTTGAAATCCCCATCAGTATCAGATAAATTTTATCTTCTTGAAAGAGGATTCGGACGTTATAGGTATCGACATTATGAACATAATACGCAAAATACTTTTCGAGAAAAAGGACACCCGTCCGCCATTCACCAAGCCACCACTGCGCTCACCAGGAGAAAGCCTAGAATCCAAGCTTGAGGACGACATTATAGGTTTTGCCCTGTATTCAGTTTCATTTCCACTGCTCTTACTTGTTATTCTCATATATGCTTTAATTTTTCCGGGAAAAGCAGATCGCCTACATGTTTTGGGTTTAAATCTGATTGTCATTTCCCCATGCCTGATATTCATTTATTTTTATACCAAAAGGAGCCTGAGAAACATCAGAACTGACCGTTTGGGCTATCTTGGTGAGAAGATCATAGGTCAAGAGTTGGAGAAAGCTCGGGCCGATGGATATGTGGTTTTTCATGACATTGTCATAGAGAAGAATGGCAAGAAGCCATTCAACATCGATCACATCGCGATAGGCAAGGCCGGTATAATCGTTGTTGAGACGAAGGCTAAATCGAAGTCCCAAAAGGGGACCCCGAGAATTACATATGATGGAAAAAAGCTTGTATTCCCCGATGGAAGTTACACTTCAGATCCTCTTGATCAAGTATCAAAAAATTCAGAACAGATAGAAAAGTTAGCTGCGGAACTGATTTCAAAGGAGATACATCCCGTCTGCAAATTCAACTTCGAAAATCCTGTGCCGACAATATGCATTGTAGCTTATCCTGGATGGGGTATTGATTTTAAAAAGGTTCAGAAAGAAAAGGATACGATATATGTCGCTAATGATACTACTCTTGTAGATAATGTAATCAGTAGCTTTAAACAGGCCCCGAAACTTTCAAGCGAAATGATAAAAGAACTCCAAGAGCTTTTTGACAGATATTTACGTAAAGAGAAAGAACAACTTATTGAATACTGAAGTTATCCAGTGAAATGGGAATCTTATGCGGTACTGGTGGGTAAATCATAAGCAGACTTTCAATCAAGAATTTGCTGGCGGCTATATATGGGCTCCAAAGCTCAAAGCCAATGGCGCCAGAAATCGTTTCTATGACAATATGAGGCTGGTCGCCCCCGGAGATTATATTTTCAGCTACGCATTTGGATGCATACAAGGTGTTGGTATTGCTTTAACTTTTGCCCTAGATTCACCTAGGCCATCTGAATTCTTAGGAGATTTCGTATGGGATGAATCAGGATAGCGAATCAATGTCGGATTTACACCTTACGAACCCCCGCTTAAAATTAAAGCTATATTTCATGTTATAGGCAAACTATTCCCAGAGAAGTATTCGCCTGTGAATCAAAAAGCTGAAGGCAATCAAGGATGTTATCTTGCTGAGATTTCACCCGAATTGTTCGAGGAAATTCAAAAGATTGCTGGATTCCCGCAAAAAAGACTGTCAGTAAAAGAAGAACCTGGAATTTATCTTGGACAAAAGGATTTCTGGGAAGATAAGATTGAGAAAGACATCAAGGATTCGGATATTAAAGAAACTGAAAAGGAATCAATTATCCTTTCAAGGAGAGGGCAGGGACGGTTCCGTAGTAATTTGCTGGAAATCGAACATGAATGTCGTGTTACCCACATAGATAACCAGAACTACCTGATTGCCAGCCATATCAAGCCATGGCGTCATTCATCCAATTCCGAGAGACTTGACGGAGAGAACGGATTCCTTATGAGCCCCAATATCGATTTCCTCTTTGATAGAGGCCTTATTTCTTTCAAGAACAGTGGGGAAGTAATTGTTTCTCCAGTAGCGGACAATAGCTCTCTTTCCAAGATGACAATTGAGAAACTTAATTCAGTCAATGTTGGTTCATTTACTTCAAAGCAGAGTCAATATCTGGAATA
The DNA here is from genome assembly GCA_964600895.1 of uncultured Victivallis sp. Classification (GTDB taxonomy): domain Bacteria; phylum Verrucomicrobiota; class Lentisphaeria; order Victivallales; family GWF2-50-93; genus GWF2-50-93. The sequence goes on along the minus strand of CAZRKP010000057.1, from coordinate 14,532 downwards.
CCATCGAGATAAAATTCTTTTGGCTGTGTGAATGAAAATTCTTCGACCTGATCCGGCCCATTATCCAGCTGCGCTTCTTCTTGGTGAAAATGTCCATGGGGATAATATAGGCACAAAGGCACATAGGGGCAAAGGCACATAGCATATTTGCCACAGACTTACACAAACACAAGCACAGACTAAGATGATTTACTCGCGCAGCGACGCTGCGACGCGGGGAAAGTTCTCACCACTAATCCACACTAATCTGACACTAATGAGAAATAAAGATAAAACTTGCCGGGAGATTCGCTTTATATCAAAGCCAATATCCCGGCAAATATTGTTAGTGATAGATAAGAGAAGATTAGTGGTTGAAATAATCTTCCGCATATCTCCCCTCTGCCTGCGCAGAGGAGAGCCGATTCATTATGACTGAAATCATTTCCGTGTGGTCTGTGTGTTCTGTGGTTAATCTCTTAGTCAGTGCAAGTCTGTGGCCAAATTCTTATCTCTGGGACTGATTGGTTATTCAACCTCCATCGCTTTCACAAATGCCTTCATCTTCTTCAGTCTTGCCTTGTAGGCATTGTACAAACCGTCGGAATGTTCCCGCAAGGTCCTTGATGAATTGGTTGTCCTGTTCAAGGTGGTGGCATAGTCCAATTGCCTGATCCAGTCAACAGGTATTGACTTGCCGCCTGTCAGGGCTCCGGAAATCCCCGAAGCTACAGCTGCGACGCAGTCCGTGTCACGGCCCATGTTAACTCCGGAGATTATTGCCTCTCTCGTATTCCCTTTCACCATCTTGAAAATGCAGACGCCTTTTGTAACGACCTCGTTGGCGAAACTGAACGCATAAGTCATCCCGTGTCCATTGTAAACGGAATCAAATGCCTTCCTCAATTCCCTGATATCCCTGCATTTTGCGGTGTGTTTCAGTTCCCTGTCGATCTCCTTCACGACCATGTCAGGATCACAGTTGTCGCAGATCGCCCCGATGACGCTGTCAACTGTTGCCCCTGGTCTGGTTGCGGAAGCGATGGCGACGCCTGTGACGCATGCCCATTTGAGTCCCCGGCTGTTGCTGGTCTGGTAGAGTTGTCCGACCTCCAGGACATCTTCAATTGCCGACTTGACATCTCCCGCGTTGATAAGTCCGATGGGATGGCACGAACGGGAAAAGCTGTTCAATCCGGCATAGTCACAGTACCTGCCCAGGTCCCTGGCCGGTATCCCGGATTTTGCCATGGCAAGAAGTGTTCCCTCGAAAGGCTCCGATACTGTCCCGGGTGCATTGGGTTTAATGTCCCTGAGCCATACAGCCCTCACGTCTTCCGCGTTCACCCTGTCCTGTTTTTCCATGATTGCAGTTATCATCAGCTTCTGCCGTTCTACGCCGTCTTCGGTGGTCCCGGATTCGCGGACCCAGCCGTTGTCATAATGCTCATAAGGCAGGAATTTCCTGACAAGTCCGTGGGTCTCCTCGATCTTCTGGTAGGACCATCCCTCGACAGCCGCCCCCATGGCTGATCCGATGTGGCATCCCGCGATACATCCAAAGAATTTTTCCCTGAGACTGACGTTGCTTCCCATAGGGTTGCTCTCCTTCAAATGATAGGAATTAAGATTTTGACATGACTTAAATTTGCCACAGACTTCCACGGAGTTCAAGACACGGGCATAAAGTTAATCGGCCACAGACTCTCACAGACTAAACATCCACCACGAAGGGCACGAAGTTCACGAAGGGATCCAACCGCAGATGAACACAGATGTACGCAGATTGGGATTTGCTTGACTTGAATCGGCTCAGGCGAACGTGTTCGCCTGAGCCGATTCATTATGACTGAAATCATTTCCGTGTGGTCTGTGTGTTCTGTGGTTAATCTCTTAGTCTGTGAAAGTCAGTGGCCAGAATCTTGAATACTTCAAATCACGAATTAGGGTATAATTTTACCATAATACGAGGGGGTGTCATGACCGACGGGAATAAAAATTCAAATTACGATCCCGATTCAAATTATCCGCAGTCATCTTCTGGTTTCTTCAAGGGCGTGATAATGGGAGGAATCCTGGCAGGAATGCTCGTCCTCGGCGCATATTTCCTTTTCATGAAACCGTCCACGGAATCAAAACGTACAGAAACCACGGTGAAGAAGCAGGAAACCACGGCGGTCGCCCAGCCGAAGCCTGCAAACACCGACAAGACGTCGAACCCACTTGAAGGTTTAGGTGCCACAGTCGCCAAATACAATCAGAAACCACAGGTAAAAACACAAGTCCAACCTCAGGAAAAGCTGGTTCCTGCCGTGGCAAAACCTGCCGAACCAAAACCTGCACCTCTACCTGTCACAGTGACACCTTCAAAAGCTCCGGAACCGACGCCGGTACAGCCCAGGCCTGTTGTTGCGAATGTCGCAAAAGCAACTGCTCCTCAGATCGTTGCCCAGAAACCTGCACCGAAACCAGAGGCTCCTGCGGAACCTGTCGATGATAGCGAGACGGTCAACCTGCCAGGGGAGTATTCGGACGCGTGTTTCAGCGCCGACGGGAAATATGTCTTTTTACGGATGGACAAGCTGTTGAAGATAGCGGTGCTCGATGTTAAAAGCAGGAAGCTGATAAAATTCATCAGTTTGCCAGATAAGGACTCGCAGATGGCAGTCGGCGCCGATTCTATTTTCCTGACATCTCCTGGAACAAATTCAGTCATACGCTACAACTTCCCGGATTTCAACATGAAATATGACAAGAAGATAGATGAGGATGAACTTGGCAGGATCGTGGCACTCGGGATCGGGAACAGGCCTTCCGCTCCGCTGCTGATCGTATCCAAGAGGAAGGAAGCCCGTAAGCTGGAGGTGAACTTTTTTGATCCGGAAACCATAGCAATGTATGATCTGAAAGTTACTGGGAACATACCGTCTTATGAGAATTCCAAGGTCGAAATCTCATCTTCCCCCAACGGCAGCACATTCTTCGTCAAGCCCACACCACAGTCCAGTTCATTTTCAGTGAAGATCACAGGCGATGGCGTGAAGGTTGAGTATACCAACAGGGGGTCTCTGATGCCGCTCTTCAGCGCTTCGGGCACCGGCACGCATTTCTTTTGCGATGGTGCGATACTGACAGAGGACTTCAAGCCAATGCCTCTTTCCTGTCCGGCTGCAAGGTCTCCGGTCGTGATGATCCTTTTGCCTTCCCTGCAGGAGAACATGTATCTGGGGACGCAGGCCATCTTTAACAGCAGCAGCGGGAACGTTGCAAGGATCACTTTGAAGATAACAATATTCAGCACTGACTTTGACCGTCCGATACATACTGTTGAAGTGCCCGGCTACACCGACAATACGGCGTTTGCCCTTTCAAAGAGGATTTTCTATCAGCCTGATGCCGGACTCCTGATAACAGCAGGCACGGACATGAAATCACTCAAGCTCAGGAATATCGACATCAAGAAGGCCCTGGACGAGAAGGGGGCGGATTATCTGCTGGTAATGTCGGAGCCGCCAACCGCTTTGGACGCCAAAAGGCAGCTGAATTACCAGATAAAGGTTCTCACCAACATCAAGGATCTGAAATATGAGGCGATGAGCGTACCTGAGGGAATGGAAATATCTGGCACCGGGAATGTGACATGGAAGTGTCCGGACAACATTGCCGTTCCAGCGGAATCCGTGATAGTCGGGATCAATGGAGGCGGCAAGAGCATTTTCCATTCGTTTGTGATCGATACCGGACTGGCAAAGGGCAAGACCGCCGCCAAAGCTCAGAAAACTCTTGTTGCGGTACCAAAGGAAATGGCGTTTCCGGTAAAGGAGATCAAGCTGCCTGCGGAACCTGCGGACCTGGTGGTCGGAGGCGGGGGGCGCTACATAATATTTTATCTCAAGTCCCTGAAGAAGATTGCCGTGTTCGACATGAAGGAGAAGAATATTGTCAAGTATATCAGTTCCCCGTATGAGGACATTGCAATGGCTGCGTGTATGGACAAGCTTGCAGTGGCCGAGAAGCTGTCGAGGAAGATCTCCATCTACAACCTTGGCAGGGATGACTACAAGCTTATCAAGGAGTCGGAACTTCCGGTGCCCGTACTGATAAAGGAGATAGGGCTCGGATACGCCTCGGACGGACCATTGCTCGTAAACTGGGCGAAAGGGACTGAGGCGATGGATCGGGCCGGATATGCGTTCTTCGACCTTGACACACTGGTTCCTGCATCGAATTCAACCGATTACGTCCAGAGCTTCTGCGATGTCATGCATGCGAGGGCGTCGGCTGACGGAAGGACATACGGGATATGGGCGACTTCGCACAGTCCGAACGGAGGGGATGTGCTGATTTACGGTGCGGATCCCTACTACTTTCATGGGCATTCCGACTTCGGACATGTCATACCCGCCCAGTCCGGGAAGATTTTCTTTTCAGGGCGCGGGATCCTGGACATCAGGATGAGGTTCCTGGATCCGGAGAAATGGAAGCAGGACACGTCATATGTTCCGGCGTTTAACAGTGACATGTTCCTTAGCTACTCCATACCCCAGTCATATATGATCCCCCAGGAATCAGCCGGTGCCAAATATCCGATCAGGCTGCACCTGTCGATAGAATCAAAGTCCGCCATCAAGATAGGCGACCTGAAGCTGTCCGACATGAATCCCGAGAGAGTGGCGAAGGATGATTTCACCAATGACAAGCGGCTGATATGCAGTCCGGAATACGGCACGCTTGCGATAATACCTTTTGGGATAAGTTCAATAAGGCTCGTGGAGTTCAGTCTCGACAAACTGCTTGAAGGCGCCGAGGACGATTATCTCGCGGTTACTTCGTCACCTGTGAGGAAGGCAGTGCCCGGGGAGAAGTATTCATACAAGGTTGAGGCCAGGAGCAAGACCGGGAAGGTCAAATACCAGCTGGAGTCCGGGCCTGCCGGGATGTCCATCTCCGAAGCGGGAGTCATCACATGGTCTCCGCCGAAGGACAAGCCGGAGATAGATGAGTCAGTCATTGTGAAGGTCTCAAATGAGAAGAGAAGCGTCTATCAGGCCTTCAACATCGCTTCACCGTCATTCTTTACGCTCAGGATGAAGGATGCAGGGAAGCAGATCGCGGTTAAGGAAAGCGAACTGGAGTCGCTCAGTGCTCCGGCGCTGATGACAAAGCTCAGCAAGAAGGACATCGCCTCTAAATTCATGGACACAGTTGTCGTCGTCGGCAACATGAACGGTTTCGGGACGGGATTCTTCGTGGGGAGCAAGGGATACGTTGTAACCTGTGCGCACTGCATGAACCCGAAGCTTGAGACGAGGATTGCGATATTCAATGACAAGAAGGACAAGGACAAGCCGCAGATACTCAAGGGGACGATCGTCCGCATGGATCCGCTTCTCGACCTGGCGCTCGTGAAGGTCGAGGGGATCGAGAAGGCCCATTATGTTAACTTTGACACCAAGAACAGTCCGGAGACAGGCGACGAGTTGACAATCATCGGCAATCCGGGTGTCGGCAACCAGATACTCAGCTGTACGATGACGAACGGCATAGTGAGCAATCCGAAGCGAGTTATCAACAACATAGAGTTCATCCAGACGAATGCGGCGATAAATCCCGGGAACAGCGGAGGTCCGGTCTTCAATGAAAGGGGTAACGTGATCGGGATCGTACAGTTCAAGGCGAACATTGATGCCGCCGGATTCGCCATGTCCTCATCGAGGATCCTTGAGTTCCTGAAGAAGTCCTGCGAGGAGACGAAGAAGATGGATTCCGAAAAAAAACCGTAGGCGGGGGGTAAAGGCAATAGGCATCCTCCTCTGCCAAGGCGTTACGGAGGACAGGCAGAGGCACAGAGGAAGAAATTCTCACCACGAAGGGCACGAAGCTCACGAAGTGATCCAATCGCAGATTAACGCAGATGTGCGCAGATTGGGATTTGCTTGACTTGAATCGGCTAAGGCGAACGTGTTCGCCCTGTGATGCGGAAATGGCATAAGAATAAAAACATGTTTTTATTCTTATGCATCTCCCGCATATCTCCCCTCTGCCTGCGCAGAGGAGAGCCGATTCAATAAGGCAATATTAAAACTTTGTGTGCTTTGTGGCTCCGTGCGAGAATGTATTTACAAGTCTGTGTGTGCGTCTGTGAAAGTCAGTGGCTAGAATCTTGAATGTGGCTTGAGTTGAATTAGGTTAGTTGACTCAAACAGAAAGGGTCCTCCCATGTTCAAAAAACTGCTTTTCATATCCCTCCTTGTCATCGGGATCGCCGTATGCGGCCAGGAACCGGAGAAGAAGATAAGCGTCGAACCTGTAAAGCTGACTGATAACATCTACGCGTTCAAGGGGACGAAGTCCAACAGCGCGATTCTTGTCGGCAATGACGGCATCCTCCTGATCGATTCCACCGACAAGAAGGATTTCGCCGAGGAGCTCAAGAGGATCATTGAAGGGATATCAAAGCAGCCCATCAGGTATCTTGTCAATACCCACTGGCATTTCGACCATACCAGCGGAAATGAGTTCTTCGGATCGAATGGGGTGACAATCATCGGACATGCCGAGATGAGCAGGCGTGCAGGGACACAGAAAAGTTCGCGCGGCGAACCGCCTGTCCCTAAGATCGGACTGCCGTCGATCACCTACAAGAACGAAATGACGATCCACCTGAACGGAGAGGATGTAATGCTGGTCCATCCGACGGCCGACAAGGCACACACCGACGGCGACACTGTCGTTTATTTCAAGAAGGCGAATGTCGTGCATACGGGAGACCTCTATTTCGAAGGGCTCTATCCATATATAGATGTCGATGCCGGGGGCTGGATAAACGGAATGATAGCCGCCGACCAGGAGATCCTCAAGAACATCGACGACAGGACGATCGTCATTCCCGGACACGGTCCGGTGTCCGACAAGAAGAAGCTTGAGGCGTTCGTAGCGATGCTGTCCGACATCAGTGCAAAGGTGACGAAGATGATAGAGGAGGGGAAGAGCCTTGAAGAGGTGAAGGCCCTGAAGCCGACGGCTGCATATGACGAGGTGTGGGGGAAGGGGTTCCTCAATCCGGATAGGTTCACGGAAATGGTCTATAATGGGTTGAAGAGGAATCTGAAGAAGTAGGGAATGATCAGCCACAGACTTACACTGACTTTCCGCAGACTAAGAGATTAACCACAGAGACACCAAGGCACCAAGTTTGGATTTCACCACGAAGGAAACCGAAGCACACGAAGAAATTCCTAACGGGTTGAATCGGCTCAGGCGAACGTGTTCGCCCTGTGATGCGGAAATGGCAGGAGAATAAAAACACGTTATTATTTTCCTGCATCTTCCGCATATCTCCCCTCTGCCTGCGCAGAGGAGAGCCGATTCCGCAAGGGGGAATTTGAGCTGAAGTCAGTGTAAGTCTTTGGCCAGCTCTCCCTTCGTGACCTTCTGTATTCTTCGTGGTGAAAGCTGTTTTCCCGGCGTTTATCTGCGTCCATCTGCGGTGACAAGAGCAGTTATCTTGAACTCATTTGCCTTTCGGGACAAGCCCAAACTGCGAGCTGTATTTCTCCCACATCTTCATCACGAACGGGTCAGGCGTGTTCGTGCCCTTTCGTATTCCGCGTTTCTGGTTTTCGTCCATGCTGCGGACGGCATAATCGAAATATGCTTCATGCTTCCAGTCATTGCGCAAGCCCATGATGGATGCGGCGAGAGCCATGCCGGGAATTACAGAGGCGTTGATGTCACGGTAAGGCGTGTTCCAGCCGCGGTTGTCGGTCTCAGGTTCCTTGGCGTGACGGATTCCCCATTCGGGCATTCCGATATCCTTGGCCTCGTATGGTTCCTTGTCCTTTGCGCGCGAATCGGGATTCCATTTCTTGCTGTTGGTAATTTCGACAGAGTCCTTTGTCACATAGAAAGTCTGTTCATCATCATGGAAACGGGTCTTCCATTCGCCGACCTTCATCATGTGGTCATCCTTGAGGAGCACTCCTGCCATGAGGATAGGAAGTTTCCTTCCTGGTCCATGTCCTCCGTTCGCCGGCCAACCGCCGCCGGCATCGGCAATACCTGCAAAGTCGATTCCGAGTTGTATAAACCGTATCAGGAGTTCGTCCTTCTTCGGTTGTCCGGGAAGCTTAGTGAAGTCAAGGTTCAAAAGCAGGGCCGCTTCACAAATGATCTTCCCCATCTCCCTGCCGTAATTGGGCATGTTTTCGGAAGGATGGACCATTGCTCCGAGGAATTCGTGCACATTGTCTATCCAGGGCTTATTCAATTCCTTCACGAGTTGTGCCGGGTCAGGAGTGTTCTGGACAGGCTCAAGATTCTTCAGGCGTGAAGTGTCGATGTTCTTGATATTGAACTTGACGGTCTTGTCATTGCCGCAGTATGGCGGACGGAAACTTCCGTCGGGCGGCGGTGAAGAAAGCACGGTGAGCACGGCTCCGGAACGCGTGACGGGGCGCGGAGCCTTGGTCTGTCCGTTGAAACCAGGGATACCGGGTTCGGCATCAGTTTCCGACCTGTATAGCCAGCTTACCATGGATACGAGGGATGAGCCGGGTTTCAGGACGAGGGGATTGTCGGGAGCGACACGTTTGCCATTTATCAAGGCGGCATTGAGTTCCTTGCGGTAAGAATTCAGGGAGCCGTCGTATCCCTGTTTTTCGGTTCCGCCGGGATTCAGCATTGAACCGTCATCGTCAGGGCCCGGTGTGAAACCTTGTGCGTGTAGGTCGGTGGTGATCCCGACGATAGTCACCGGACCAAGTACCCAGTAATCGCCGTTTGCAAACTTGCCTGTCTTGTAATCCTTGTCGAAAGACCATTTGATGCCGTGCTGGGTAATATTGTCGGCACCATGAAGCGAGAGCGAAGTGAAGAATATCAAGAGCAGGACTATACGGAAATTCATTGACGGTCATCTCCTTTTAAAGGTATTCAATACTATGCCACTAATTGAGGAAGGGGCAAGGGGGGAAGGGGGATAAGCAGTCGTCGGTCGTCAGTCGTCGGTAAGAGGGGAGGGGGCGGGGGGAAGTAATCAGTAAACAGTAATCAGTAAACAGTAAGAAGTAAACAGTAATCACTGAGAAGTGAAAAGTAAGAAGTGAAAAGTGAAAGGTGAAGAGTGAAGTCAGAATATAGAAGTAAGAGTGAAAGGTAAAAAGTAAAAAGTGAAGAGTGAAAAGTGGGAAGTGAATGAAGTATTGAAGACAGAAGTCAGGAGACAGAATATATGAATAAGCAAGAAAACTGACGACCGAAAACAGACGACTGAAGACTAATTATAAAAGGCACAGAGGGACAAAGGATAATAGAAGTCAGGAGACAGAAGACAGCAGTCAGAAGGGGGAAGTAAGAAGTGAAGAGTGAAAGGTGAAGAGTGAAGAGAGAAAAGTGAAGAGGGGGGGCGTAGATGCATTATGGATGAAGGACTTGCGCTTTAATAAAGAAAATTTATTACCAAAGTATTGACAAGCTAATCCATTTTTGGTATAATGTCTCAAAATTTTAACGTTAATATCGGGGGGATCTAGCAATGCCCATTACTTCAGAATCAGTTCCGGAATCAAATCTCACAATCATGACTCTTTCTGGAGAGGTAGATTATAAAGAACGTTTGGATGCATTTAAATCCTTTTATGAGAATCCGACTGAAAAGTTGATTTACGACAAACGCAGTTTGAATGGGGGCTCATTGACGGTTGAAGATGTCCGCAACCTTGTGGAATTCGTCAGGCAAAAGGATAATGCCACTAAACGCAGGATGACCGCAGTCGTCTCCAGCACTACTGCCGAATATGGGCTGTCAAGAATGTTCGAACTGATTGCGAAAGCAAAGAACATCCCCTGGGAAATAAAATGCTTCAATTCCTATGAAGAGGCTGAGAAGTGGATAAGTCAGTGTGGAAGTAATCAGTGAGCAGTGAGCAGTGTAGTCAGAAGTCAGGAGTCAGAAGACAGGAGTAATCAGTGAACAGTTATCAGTAATCAGTGAAGTCGGAAGTTATAAAAGGCACAAAGAAAAATGGGAGACAGAAGACAGGAGACAGGAGTCAGAAGACGGAAGGGGGAAGTAAGAAGTGAAAGGTGAAGGGTGAAGGCAGAGGTAATCAGTGAGCAGTAATCAGTAACTTGTTTCAATATGCTATCTCCTTCCGGTATTTTAGCTGAAATATTCCTTTAAAATAAAGATATTTCTTGAAAAAGGTGAAGGCTATACTAATTTATGCGCCTGTGAAACGGAATTGCGGGTGTAGCATAACGGTAATGCTCTAGCCTTCCAAGCTAGCTACGTGGGTTCGACTCCCATCACCCGCTCCAGATACATTTTAAATTGCCGATTGGCGATTTTCGATTTGTAAATGCTATATCTCAAATCGGAAATCAAAAATCAAAAATGAACTGGTGGGGTTCCGGAGCGGTCAAACGGGGCAGACTGTAAATCTGCTAGCTATGCTTTCGGTGGTTCGAATCCACCCCCCACCACCAGTCTTCGTTCGGAGCAACGCGCAGAATGAAGACTGCCACGACGAAGTTTCCTTACATAGCCGTGCATTCCACCTTATAAAGCTCCGAACTACGCCTGGCAGGCCATTATTGTATATGAAACAACTGGGGTGGATGAGAACCACCTGGTTCGAGAGCGAGTTTCCAACGAGCGACCGCCAGGCTGAAGGACTGGAGCGTCAGCGACAATCCACCCCCCACCACCAGTCTTCGTTCGGAGCAACGCGCAGAATGAAGACTGCCACGACGAAGTTTCCTTACATAGCCGTGCATTCCACCTTATAAAGCTCCGAACTACGCCTGGCAGGCCATTATTGTATATGAAACAACTGGGGTGGATGAGAACCACCTGGTTCGAGAGCGAGTTTCCAACGAGCGACCGCCAGGCCGAAGGACTGGAGCGTCAGTGACAATCCACCCCCCACCACCAGTCTTCGCTTACTCGCAGAGCTCTCAAGCTTCCCACTACGCCCAAGGGTTTCAAAGGGCAGGCCGATTACTAAGGACTGACGACCGACGACTGGCGACTATTATTCTTTGCGCCTCTGTGCCTGTTCAATATAATCAATTCGCCGGGGTTGGGGCGGGTTGGACTGCTGCTGCTGCATCAGCCTGGGGTTCTTTCAGGAGGCCGATGTAATCGCAGAGGATCTTCGCCGACTCGTCCAGGAAAAGGTCGTTCTGGAACTTCTTGTCGTCCTTCCCTTTTCCCTTGAACTTCTTTTCATCCGTCTTTGACTTGTCAGGCTTGATCTCGTTCTCATCGTCCTTCAATGGATTCTCAAGGCGCATCAGGGCCCACTGCTGTTCGGAGATCTTCTTCTCCTCCTTGTACTGCTCCCAGCGCTTCTCCTCGTTCAGAGTGACCTTCTTCTGCTCCTTTATCTTTCTGAAACGCTCGATGTTGGTGTTCAGTATCTTGAATCCTGTCTCCGTGGTCCTGCGTTCCAGCGACTTGGTGTTGAGTAAGGGGATGTACTTGTGGAGGTCGGCATAGCTGTCGAATTTGACAGGATCAATGGTATCCCATGGAAGCGAATGATCCAGGTATTGCTCCCCGATATCCATGCAGTCCGTATATGAAGGGAAGATAATATCAGGTTTGATCCCCTTGTTCTGCGTCGACTCGCCGTTTATCCTGTAGAATTTCGATGTCGTTATCCTTATTGCGCCGGCGGAACCTTTCAGCCCGTAGTGGCGGAGGAAGTTGTCGAGGTCGTAGATGGTCTGGACGGTTCCCTTGCCATGCGTGTGGCTGTCGCCGATCAATATGCCACGTCCGTAGTCCTGGATGGCGCCGGCAAAGATCTCTGCAGCAGAAGCGCTGAGCCTGTTGACGAGTACGACGAGGGGGCCGTCATACACAATGCCCCTGTCGGGATCATATTTGACGTCGACGGCACCTGATGGGTTCTTGACCTGGACGACCGGTCCCTTCCTGATGAAGAGTCCGCTCAAAGTTATCGCTTCGAAAAGGCTGCCACCGCCGTTGGACCTCATGTCGAGGACGACGCCTTCGACCTTTTCCTTCTTGAAATCACCGAGGATCCTGCGGACGTCGTTGGTTGAGCTCTTGTAGTCCTCGTTGCCCTTTGACGCGCTTTCAAAATCCACGTAGAATGATGGCAGTGTAAGGATGCCGATCTTCTTCTCGGTGCCGTCGGGCATCTTGATGGTCTTGACCTCTCCCTTCGCTTCCTGCTCGGTAAGTTTCACGGTGTCACGAGTAAGGGTGATGACCTCTGGTATTGCGTGTATCCCCTTTTCACCCTTGAGTATCGTGAGTTTGACGACGGTATCCTTCTTTCCCCTGATCATGTTGACGACCTTGGAGAGGGGCATGTCGATGACGTCCACCGGTTCGGCGTCGCCCTGTGCGACGGAGATGATCCTGTCCTCGGGCTTGAGTCTGCCGTCGATGTCCGCAGGACCGCCGGGGATGATGTTTATGATCTTTGTATAGCCGTCCTCGCTTGTGAGGGTGGCGCCGATGCCGACGAGAGAGAGCTTCATCTGGATGTTGAAGTCCTCGACGGTACGTGGCGACATATAGACGGAATGGGGATCATAAATGTTGGCGAAAGCGGTGAGATAGAGCTCGAGGATGTCGGAAGAATCGTTGTCCTTCAAATATTTTATGCTATTCGTGAGTCTTTTGTGGACGCGTTCCTCCGGGGTACCCCTGTCCCACTTTTCTGCATTCTCCTTTGCGGCATCAGGATTCTCCTTGCCCTTGGCCTTGTCTTCCGCGGCCTTCTCCTTTTCGGCGCGTTCCATGAGCCTGAAGTAGAGGATGTCGTTCTTTATCTTGAGGCGCCAGAGCTCCCTCTGCTGTTCAAGGTCCGCAGGCCATTTCTCCTTGCTGCGGTCGACGGTATATGTCTCGTCGGTTGTGAAATCGAGCTTGCTTTTGATTATCTCGTCGGCAAGATTCCTGCAGTCTTCGGCCCTTTTAAGGAAGTATGCATAAACTTCGAAGGCGAAGGTGACATCGCCGTCGAGGAGCATGTTATCGAGTTCGGTCTTGTATTTCTCGAAGGTTCTGATGTCCTCCTGGGTGAAGTACAGGTGTGTCGGGTCGAGGATCTTGAAATACTCGTAGAAGAGCTGTTCGGATATCTCGTCGTTGAGGAGATGCTGGCGGTAGTGGTCCTTTGCGAAGATGTTCGCCGTTATCCTGGCGATTATCTCCTGGTCCTTGGTGGATTCGGCCGCAAATGAGGTGAGAGAGAAAGATACGAATGCGAGCAGGAGGTTCACGAGGAACCCCGCCGATGATATTTTTCTGAACATTGTGTTACCTGTAATTAGGGTGTGTAAATTGAAAATATGTATTTTGAATCTAACTTTTCAATGTGCTCCTATAATTTAAAGCGAGATAATAACTTATTATCCTTATAGACAGCATGGGAATGGAAAAGTTTCATTGGCCGATGAACTTTCTCAAAGGTTCCCGAACAATCAGGCCTAAAAAGCAACAGGGGGCTAACATGGCCGTTCTGGGTAAAGCAAAATCCGTTGAAAAGATGGACAAGTCCGCCTACAAGTCGGCGCTGGACGGGCTGGAACTGAAACTCGGTGAACATCAGCGTGAGTCCATCAGGGCCGGACTGCCGGTGATAATCGTCTTCGAGGGATGGGACGCTTCGGGCAAGGGCACTCTCATCAACAAGCTCATGATGTCGTTCGACCCGCGCGGATACAATGTCCATTCGACGCTTGCCCCTACCGAGGAGGAGGAGCTCAGGCCGTATCTCTGGAGGTTCTGGACCAAGACCCCGGAGAAGGGCAGGATATCGATATTTGACAGGAGCTGGTACCGGAGGCTGACGGTTGACAAGGTGGAGAAGGAGATCTCCAAGACCGAAACCGAGGGCTCGTATGCCGACATAAACAATTTCGAGAAGCAGCTAAGCGACGACGGTGCAGTGATAGTCAAATTCTTCCTCCACATAAGCAAGAAGGAGCAGAAGAAGAGGTTCAGGAAGCTTCTCGCGGACAAGGTCACGGCATGGCGTGTTTCCAAGGGTGACATCGCACGCCACCGCAAATACCGGAAATATTTCAAGGCCTATTCGGAGATGCTCAGGCGTACTGACACGCATCATGCTCCATGGACTATAGTCGAGACAGCCGATACCAGGGCAGCTACCCTTGCCATCTTCAGGAAAATAATTTCGGCACTTGACACAGGTCTCGCAAAAGCCGCGAAATCCGCAGATGTGAAAAAAAGTGTCAGGGCATGGAAGGGCAGGGGAGACCTCCTTGCAAAGGCGGATCTTTCGCTTTCGCTCTCGAAGGATGAGTATTCCGAAAGGCTTGAAAAGGGGCAGAAGCGCCTGCGTGAGATCGAACACGAGATCTACCGGAAGCGCATACCTGTGATCATCGCATATGAAGGCTGGGACGCCGCAGGGAAGGGGGGCAACATCAGGAGGCTGGTGCATTCCCTGGACCCGAGAGGGTACGAGGTCGTGCCGATAGCCGCCCCGAACGACGAGGAGAAGAAGCACCATTACCTCTGGAGGTTCTGGAACCGGTTCCCGA
>CAZRKP010000056.1:0-33371 GCA_964600895.1 uncultured Victivallis sp. | reverse complement strand
GCATGGCATGCAAGAGGTCAAGGGTTCAACTCCCTTATGCTCCAGATTCCCTTTTCTGCGGTATGCCTGATATGGATGAGCGTCCCGAGCACGCCTTGCGGGTCTCGGGAAGGTCAAGGATTCGCGAAGCGCCCTGTCGGATAACAGTGCAACTCCATTAAAAAGACAAAATATCAATAAGTCTATATGAATTCCCAATTTTTGGATATTCATATATTGATGAGTGCTCAATCAGTATATTTCTTTTTAGTGTCCGGATCGGCTTTTCCACCTTGGACCTTTTGAGGGTGGTTCTGTTTAAGCAGGGCCTTCATTTTTGCTACGACTTCCGCATATTTCGGATCTGCGGCAAGGTTCTGTAGTTCCTGGGGATCAGTGTCATGGTCATAGAGTTCAACTCCTTTTGCACCAAAATCCCATTCCGTATAACGCCATTTCTCCGTCCTGACGCTATGTCCGGGGAATCCATCCAGCCCTCGCTGGACCTGGGTGAATGCAGGCCTGTCCCATGCAGCTTCAGGATTGTCGAGAAGCGGTCTCAGGCTTTTCCCTTGCAGGTTTTCCGGGGCTTTCAATCCTGCAAGATCAGCCAGTGTAGGATATATGTCGACAAATTCCACCGTCCGCATACTGGACTTGCCGGCGCTTTTCATTCCGGGCATGGAGATTATTAGAGGGACGCGTGCCGCCTCCTCGAAACAGCTCTGTTTGAACCAGAGCCCGTGTTCACCGAGATGGTAGCCATTGTCGCTCCAGAACACGATTATTGTGTTGTCCCTGAGCTTGAGCCGGTCGAGTGCGTCGATTAGTCTTCCTATCTGGGCATCAACAAAGGAGATGGTCGCGTAGTATGCAAGCTTGCATTCAAGCGCCTGATCTTGCTTGACTCCGAGATACGGCCACGGCTTGGTCGAGGAGAGTGCGGCTTCCGGATAATTCTTTGGAGTATCATCGGTGATCTTCGGGAGCGAGAAACTCTCCGGATTATAGAGGTCGAAGTATTTCTTGGGGGCGATCCAGGGGCAATGAGGTTTGTAGAAACCGGCCGCAATGAAGAATGGACGGTCCTTGTTCTTTTCGATAAGGCTTATGACCTGCGTAGCGACCATGCCGTCGGTATGTTCCTCGTCCTTGCCATCCTTGTCAGCCAGGAATGCCATTGCAGCACCAAGTCCTCTTTTCCCGGTATAATTTGTAACCTTCGGCTCAAGCATTGTCTTGTCCTTGCCAGCGGGATTGAAACGCTCCATCCAGGATGCGCGGTCGTCCAGGCCGTTCGTTCCGATCTCGCCCGGATTGCCGTAGTGGTAGATCTTGCCTACACGCGCAACGTAATAGCCGTTGTTGCTGAACATCTGGGGGAGGGTGACGACATCCGGCAGTTCCTGTCGGAAATGATATTTGAGATCGAAGACCTTTGTCGTATCGGGCCTGAGTCCTGTCATGAGCGAGGCGCGGCTGGGGCTGCAGAGAGGGAACTGGCAATATGTGCGTTCAAAACGGACTCCGAGCGATGCGAGCTTGTCGATAGATGGCGATTTCACAAGCCTGCTTCCGAAACATCCGAGATCGCTGTTCATGTCATCGACCGAAATGAATAGGACATTTGGTTTCTGGTTCTCCGCGGCGGTGAGCGACAATGCCGACAGGCAGAGAGCGCTGGGCAATGCGATGGATTTGAGAATACTTGTTGCTTTCATAATTCCCCTCTTTGGTTATCAATAAGAGAACGACTATATATGCTCATTCTGGTTTGGCAAGTTGCACTGAGATGCAGATTCATCTCCAGAAATGTTCCATCAGGGACGGCACTTGTACCTTCGCCACTTGTTCAATTTTCAGTGCCCACTATAGTATGTCGTAAGTGCACCTGTAAAAATTTACAACTGTTGCGTTGCAGATCAAAAGATGTAGAGTTGTCCGTGCTCCATAGGCGCACAAGTCTCGGACAAGGATCTTCGCCGGGACGGCGAACCCTACATCAGGATTGAAGAAAGAAATCATACGCAAGGCATCTTGAATTTTCAGAAGTGTCTTTGAGAAAATCCGCTAAGGCAAAGGGGTGGATCGTTGATGCGAAGCTGTAATCCTGAGAAAGTTTTCCTGGGCTGGGACATGCCCCTGGTTGAACTCGCCGCTGCGAAGTTCGCAGAGAGCTGGGATCCCAGGAAAGGTCCACTCGACCTGGAAAGATGCCTTGTCCTTGTTTCCGCAAGCGGTGCAAGCCGCGAACTCAGGACTGAACTGGCAATGATGGCTTCCGGGAGGAAATCCTATGTCATTCCGCCCAGGATATTGACGGCAGAACCGTTCCTGTTGTCATTCCAGGAAAAATCTAAGGTCGCATCCGAAACAGAGATTCTCTCAGCATGGTCCAAAGTCCTTCTCGGTATGGAACCAAAGAGATATTCAGCTCTTTTTCCAGTAAGTTCCGCCAGAAAGGATTTTCCATGGGCGTTGTCGACTGCTGAACTGCTTGCAGGATTAAGACGAGTGCTTGGTGAAAACGGACTTTCGATCAGTGATGTTTCCAGGAACAGCAATCTTGATGAGCCGGAAAGATGGTCCGAACTTGCTCTTCTTGAGGAGGAATATCTGGCAGTTCTTCGCGGGAGCGGCGTTGAAGATCCTGAATATGCCAAGAAGGCACATGTATCTGACATGGAGCCGAAGGAATTTGACAGGATCATCATTGTAGGGATGCCAGATCCACTTCCGCTTATGATTGAAAAACTTCAGAAGCTTGGAACCGCAACACCGGTATCGGTATGGATCAACGCCCCTGTCGGCATGAAGGATTTCTTCGATGAGTGGGGGAGGACTGTCCCGGACAAGTGGAGCAAGGTGAACCTGGACGTAGAAATGGAGGATTTGGTCTGCGCCTTTACAAAGGAGGATCAGGCGGACAAGGTGATCCAGCAGATCGCTTCATTCGGGAATGAAGTTGATGTTTCCGACCTTGCAGTTACGGCCGTGAACCAGAATCTCTTCCAGAGCATCAAGGAAAAACTTGAGGAGCACGCATCATTGCAGGGGCAGGAGTTCCATGTGGGGGATCCCGCGGGAACGTCAGTTAAAAAGACATGTCTGTATAACATTGTCACAGCCCTTGCCTCGTTCCTGTCGGACAAGGAGTTCAGGCATGCTGAATCCCTTGCGAGAATTCCTGAGGCGCTGCGCCATCTTACGGGATGCGGCATGGAGGAATGCGCGGATTACATTGCCGCGCTGGATGAATTCAAGATCACTTGCATTCCATTCTCATTTGACCAGGCGAAGAAGCTGCAGGAATCTTTCGCCGGAGCGAGCAGGTCGGAACGGAATGTGGAACTTGTGGCGAATTATATCAGATCACTTGAGGTGCTTGTCAGGGATTACAAAAAAGCAAAGTCCATACCGGATTTCGTAAGGCAGTTCCTCGCCCAGGTTTTCCGCGAAAGGAGTCTGGATCCGGTGGGATCTGCCGACGATTCGGAGTTCATGGAGGCGGGAAAGGCCCTGGAACAGATACTGGAATCCTTCGATACGGAAGCGTCCAGGGCGATGGAGATTTCAAAGGATGGGCAGCTTGCGCTCCTTACCAGGCTCTTTGAGAAATGCCACATTTATCCTGAGGCGCATGGAGAGGTGATGGAGATATCCGGCTGGCTGGAGCTGCCATGGAAGAAGGCTTCGAAAGTGATCCTGGCGGGAATGAATGAAGGATACGCGCCGGATTCGATAACAGGCGACGTGTTTCTTCCCAATTCAATGAGGACTAGGCTTGGGCTTCGCGACAATGAAGGAAGGTTCGCCAGGGATCTCTTCATTTTCGCTTCGATAATCAATTCAAGGGAAAAAAATGGGAATGTAAGGATAATCGTCGGCAGGCAGGATTTCGACGAGAAACCAATCAAGCCGTCAAGAATTCTTTTCATGTGTTCCGAGGATGCATTTGTGAAGAGGGTTGAAAAGCTTTTCAGGGAGACTCAGATGCGTCCTCCTCCCGAGCCTGCGAACAGTGAGCCGGCATGGAAGCTGAAGCCTGACTGGAAGAGCGGTCCCCTCTTGAAAATAAGTGTTACAGCATTCAAGGATTATCTGGAATGTCCGTTCAGGTTCTATCTGAAGCATGTTGCCAGAATGCATGAAGAACAATATGAGAAGATGGAGATGGATCCGATGGAGTTCGGGAACATCTGCCATGACGCTCTCAGAGAACTTCATGCCTGCGAGTCGTCGGATGCCAAGCTGATTTCAGAGGCGATATGCGGGAAGGCCTCGGAACTCCTGAGGAAGAGATATGGAGATGACCTGCCTGTTCCGCTGCTGATACAGGAGTATTCGCTGCTGCAGAGGCTCGGAAAGGCTGCGGAGGCGGAGGCCGAACAGCGTGGGCTGGGCTGGAAGATCATTGATGTGGAATATGCGTTCGGTAACAAGAAAGGCATCGAGATCGGAGGAATGTGCGTCACTGGGAAGATCGACAGGATAGACTACAATGCAGGTTTGAAAAAGGTCCGTATCCTCGACTACAAGACATCTGAGACCGGAAAGGATCCGAAGAAAATCCATTACAAGAGAGGTGAGTGGGTGGATCTCCAGCTTCCCCTCTACCGGATCCTTTTTGACATGGACGGATTCCTCAGGGAGAAGATCGGGGGCGGCTTCGATTCGGTGGAATGCGGTTATTTCAACATGCCCAAGGCGGTTTCAACCACAAAGATACTAATCTGGGAGGATCTTGATTCTCTCCGGGACTCGGCCGAGGACAAGGTGAAAGAGATAATATCAGGAATAAGGAATGGCGTGTTCTGGCCTCCCGCGGAACAGGTTGAGAATGAGATCTCCGGATGGATGTTCCCATATGAGACCACGAAATGCGTTGATCCCGGAAGCGGCGGAGGAAAATCCAGGTGAAGGTTGAATTCAAAAACGAAGTGATCTCGGCGTCGGCAGGCAGCGGCAAGACATATCAGCTGGCTTCACGCTATATCAGGCTGATGTACCGCGGTGTTCCTCCGGAAAAGATAATTGCAATGACCTTCACCAACAAGGCCGCAGGGGAGATATTCGACAAGATCGTCGTGCGACTGCTTGAATGCATTACGAGCAATGAGCACTTCAAGGTTCTGGCGGATACAAAGGGATTCGAGGGTATTTCCATCGGAGAACTGAAGGGCATCCTGAGGAAGCTGATCATGTCCTCGCATCTCATAAGGATCGGCACTTTGGACAGTTTTTTCTTCTCGGTCCTCTCTGCATTCCCATATGAACTTGGTATTTCGGGAAGGATCAGCATCCAGTCCGAGAGGGAGGCCAGAGAGATGAAGATGAATGTCCTCAAGGGTATCCTGTTCAATCCCGGGGAGGAGCAGGGGCGCATCTTCATGGAGGAATTCAAGAAGGCGACATTCGGAGAGGAAGTTAAGACGATACAGACCGTGATGGACAATTTCATTGACAGCACCTTCTATACGGTATTGGACGCGCCCGAATACGGCCTCTGGGGCGATGTCGAAAGGATCGTCGGCAGGAAGTTTTATGGAAGCCTCTCCATGCTTACCAACAAGGAGCTTGAGGAAAACTGCACGAGAATTTCCCGGATGATAGCTGATACCGGAGAACAGGCCCTGATAAAACAGATGGAATCTTTCATCTCCAGTGCAAGGGCATGCACGCTGGTCAATCCACAGCCCGCACAACTTAACGCATTCGCAGGAAACCTGGTGGATCTCCTTGGAGGTTCCGGTCCGCTTCAAATCAGGATAGGGAACAGGAAGGCGCCTTATACAATTCCCGAGGAAGCCAGGACACACCTGAGGACCTTGTGGAACCACATCCTCAGATGCCATCTTGACAACGCGGCTCATACTACGAAGGGCATATATAACATATTGAAGCAGTATGAGGCAAGGTATTCGGATCTCATAAGGTATACCGGAAGGCTCAGCTTTTCTGACGTCCTTTTTGCCTTGTCGACGGGATATGCATGTCTGACTTCAGGCGGTGCAGAAGGGAAGAGGCGGCACGAGGATATGATGTTGAACATAGGTTTCCGCCTTGACGGACATTTCGATCACTGGCTCCTCGACGAGTTCCAAGACACAAGCTCAGCACAGTGGAATGTGATCTCAAACCTTATAATGGAGATCGTGCAGGACGACAGTGGAAGAAGGAGCTTTTTCTATGTTGGAGACGTCAAGCAATCTATTTACCAGTGGCGCGGCGGCGAACCGGGGCTTTTCGATTATGTAAGGGAGAGCTACGGAGACATCGAAACTACGCCGCTCAATGCCTCCTACCGGTCTTCCGGACAGATCATTGCCGTCGTAAACGGAGTTTTTGACAAAGTGTCTTCAGGGGAGGCACTGGGGCTTCCGAAGGAGATTCCGCGAGAGGTTTCTGAAAGGCTTCACTGGAATAAGCATTCCTTCAAGAAGAAACATCAGGGATTTGCAGCGCTCATCGATGTTCCAGCATCGGAATCGGATGAGGAACCAATGGAGATCGACAGGAAGGCGGACGTGATCATCTCGGAGATCAGGCGGATCAGGCCTTTTGAGAGGGGGTTGTCGGTGGGAATACTTGTCAGGGACAATAAGATGGGGTCATCCCTGGCGGATGCGCTGAAGCTTAGACAGAAGGAAGTTGACGTGACCCTGGAAGGGATCAGGAATCCCTGCGACAACATGATCGTATCCGCGATGCTTGCCATAGTCAAGCTTTCGGCTCATCCCGGGGATAAGTTCTGCAGGGAATACCTGGGGATGACGCCTCTTGCCGGAATAATAGGAGGGAACACAGCGGAATTTGCGGTGACGCAGCTTGAAACCATACAGAGGATCGGATTCTCCGAATTCATCGACGGCTGGAAGATGCTGATGCTTTCGAAGAACATCCTGCGGAAGGACGACATATTCCATATAAGGCGGATGGACCAGCTTGCGGCCATTGGCGAGGAATTTGACGCCTCCGGGAACAAGTCCTGCGATGATTTCATAAGCGCGGTCGAGAATTTTGAGATCCCTTCGGCGTCGCTCGCGAACTCCATACAGATAATGACCATCCACAAGGCGAAAGGTCTTGAATTCGACATAGTATTCCTCCCTCAGCTGAAATCATCGAGGGGCGGGATCTTTTCCTCTTCAAGGAGAGGTGTCAGGATGAAGAAGAATGAAAGACATGAGGCGGAATGGTGCCTTGAAATGCCACCCAGGGACATTGCCGGGAAGATACCAGCCTTCGATGAATTCTACAGTCAGGAGGAGAGCAATGCGGCTTATGAGAACCTCTGCCTCCTTTATGTTGCTATGACCAGGGCGAGGAGGGCGCTCTACATGTTTGCAGACCAGCCAGGACGAAGCAGCGTGCATCTTTGCGACATCGTCAGGAGAACACTTGCATCCGATGAAGAAAGGATTGACAGGTCATGGCTCGATGAGAAGGTTGCAGGTGTCAGGATCCTGTATGCCGACGGCATCAAGGACTGGTTTGAATCTGAACCGAGGAGGAAGAGTACCGAAATCGGACATCACTCGAATTTCAAATTCTCCTTTGACAAGAACATTTCGCATCGGACCCCATCCGGCTCTGAAACATGGAAGCATTCCGCATCTGAGCTCTTCAGGTTTAATACGGCGTTGGAACTTGGAAGTGCAGTGCATGAACTCTTCAGCAGGATCGAATGGACGGATTCAGGCAGTCCTGCCGTAATTGAATCAGAATGGACAAGATCTCTGCCACCGTATTCAGCAGATACGATCAGGAGGGCGACAGAAATATTCAGGAAGGCGCTAAAATCCGGTGAGACCGCAAAGGTCTTCTCGAGACCTGAAGGAAAGAATGTCGAACTCTGGCGCGAACGGAGATTCGAGATGATGCTTGAGAACAGGCATGTGAGCGGTGCATTTGACAGAGTAGTGATCGTCCGCGATAAAGCAGGTGCAAAGATCATTTCTGCTGAAATAATTGATTTCAAGACGGGCATGCCCGGCAACATTGAGAAGGCGGTGGAGAGCTATGCCCCACAGCTTGAGATGTACCAGCAGATACTTTCCAGAATGCTCGGAATCCCGGCTTCTTCCATTGGCAAAACCATCCTATTCGTGGAACTGGGTGAGTGCAGGAGACTGTAGGTTAATCAATCTTTTTTCTTTGGTGCTTTTTCAGGGACGACGGACCTCTGCTTCAACAGCTCCTCCATCTCCTCGGCGGTGATCTCCTCGACCTTGATATTGTCGAAGTAATATGTGCCGGCAGGCCAGTAGGCATATATCCTAACTTTCATCTTGATCACATCCTGCAACTTTGCCGTGGGATTGAAGCCGATTGAATAAGTCTTCCAGTTGTCCTTGTCGGGATTTTCCGGGACAAGCCTTGTCTGATACCTGTCGGAAAGCTCCTTCCTGAGCGGGTGCATCATGAATCCTTTTATGAATACTATTGGCGCTGAAGGACCCTTATAGTCCACTGTAAGCTTGTAGTTCTGTCCGGGCTTCACGTCGATAAGATCGGAGTCAAGCATGACTCCCTCCTGAGAGCCGATCGATCCCAGATCGTTCTTCGGGTATTCCGGCTTAGGCGGTACGGCATCCGGATCCTCCTTAAATTTCTTCATCCAGTCCAGAGCCTGCTTGCGGTCGACCTTTGAATCCATCTTTACGATGCGTCCCCGGCCTTCCTCATTGATATAAAACGAAGTGAGGCCGTTCGCCTTTTCCCAGTTGTCGGGAGTCTTCTCTCCCTTGTCAAAGTTGCCGTTCTTGATAAGATTCTCATGCTCTGCGGCGATGAGCGCAGACATGACAAGAAAAGCAGTTGCAAAAAGAAAAGCGATATTTAATATGTAATTTGATTTTTTCATATCTAACTCCAGAACATGTCTTACGACATTAACTACAAACATATTCCCAATTCCAGGAATTGAATAAGCTTGTAGTCAAGCCCGTAAGGGCTGTTCTTGCTTTTTCTGACTTATACTTGCTGGCCACTTATTACTGGTTACTGATTACTCTTCCCCGCCATCCATTCCCTATTCCTCTCCTTCCGCCAGGGACTTGAAATACGCTTCAACGGTATCCTCATAACCGGACGGAGTACTCTCATTTCCATTATATTTGAAGAAATTCCCCTTCTTCTTCCTCTGGTTGTTCTTGTCAACATCGGACTTGACGGCTGCGCTGACCGCGGTCTTCGCATCTATAAGGGAGGACATTATGTCATCCCTGACCTGTTTGAATTCAAGTCCCTTGCCCTGGGCGGCGTACTTTGAAAGCTGTTCCATCTTCGAGATCGCCTCCTCGAGATCGCCGGTAGGAAGGTTCTGGACGGTCAGTTTTCTCACGAGAGCTTCGGCCTTCTGTCTCATCTCAACTTGGTTTGGCAAGCGTTGTTCAAGATCCCTGTTATTGTCCGGGGTCTTGCCCCGCAGTCCTTCATGGCCTATTCCGGACTGTTTCCCTCCACCGGTGGAACCTCCCTGAGGTTCCTTTGAAGTATCCTTGATAGTCCCTTGTTCGAAGGGGGATTCCGTAAGGCGTGTAGGTGTCTCCCTGCCACCTTTGCCGATCGCCGTGTCGCCGACGAACTGCCCTGAGGATTTTCCGGTACGTCCCTCTCCGGAACGGCCCTGCACCTCATTGCTGTTCGGGAGGACGTTTCCGGTAATACCCTTGGCCTGGTAGCTGTTGATGTTTCCATCGCTTACGCCCCAACCCAGCCCTTCGTCCTTGTCCCAAGCCGAGGAGTTTGTGGAGTCTTGCGAGTCCTCAGTCATGTCCTTTTCTGATTCTATCAGGTCACCCATTATGTCGGTCAGTTCCTCCGGCAGGTCGGTCAAGTTGACATCAGGAGAGCCTTCTCCCTGTTCGGCGTTCCATTTGATGTTGTCCGGAGTGTCCGCAAGCCAGCGTTCAAGGTTCTGTTCAACGGATTCCGATGAAGTAAGCGCACCTTCCTCGTTCAACGTGGCGATCTCTATGGTCTGCTTCTTCTGGAGGGCCTCTCCGGCCTTCTGCAGTTCCTCGTACATTCCGATGATGTCCTGTGCCATCTTCGAATTGGAGAAATCCTGTCTTCCAAGCTTTGACAGGTCGTTGAATTCAGCCTTGAAGAACTTGGATAGATCAAGCTCCTTCGCGGCAAGGTTTCCAAGCAGTTCCTCGTCGCCCTTCGTCCAGTCCTCGGGATTCTTCTTGTCCAGTTCCTCGGTCTTTTCGATCAGGGCCTTCTGTTCGTCCTGGAACTTGTCGATATCCTTCTTCAATGTCTTCAGCTTGTCGAGCATCGCAAGATCCTGCTGGTCCTCCTTCGACTCCTCCTTCTTCGCCTCCATCTCCTTCCTGCCGAGTGCCATGAGGTTCAGGAGCTCCTCGAGCTTCGCGATGAGCTGTCCCTGCATGAGTATGACCTTGTTCAGGATTATCCTTGCCTCACCCTTCTTCTCATTGAAGGCATCCTTTAGCTCAGCGAGGATCTGCTTTGAAATGCCGTTCTTGACTTCATCGATGCCGGTCTGCATCGCTGGAGAGATCCTGTTGCTCTTCCTGAGTTCAGCGGCGGTGGCCGATGCCGATTCAATGAGCTTGTGGACATTATCCTGTCCGCTTTCCACCTGTGCAAGCTCGTTCTTCACCTTTATGTTCTTTATCCTGCCGCCAAGCAGGTTCTGAACCTCCTTCTGTTTTGTGAGCGCCCTCATCAGGAACGAATAGAGCTTCCCTTCTGCATCGTTCCTGCTTATTTCCGACAGGATCTTGGAATTGTCCACGATATGGACGTTGAGCGGGACCTGTGTGACTCCGACATGGCCGCCGGGGAAGTTGTCGGTCACCCTTGCGACTATCTTGTATGATGCATTGGTCGCGAAGACCGACTTGTCGGCGCTGAGAACCCAGACCTCGCGCAAGCTCTTCCTGTTCTGATCATATTTGAAGGTCTTGAGGATCTTTTCTTCAGGCTGGGTCTCCATGCAGATGTCGATCGACTTGACAGCGATATCGTCCTCGGCCAGGATCTGGATAGGCATCTTTTCACCGGGCAGGAGTTCGATATTTGTGCTGGTGTTGAGGAATCTTATCTCGGGCACCTTGTCTTCGACAGCGGTGAACTCCGCCAGCCAGGCCTCCTTGTTCTCGATCCCCCGTGGGTTCTTCACCCATTCCGAAAGTGTTGCAGATGAAGAGAGCCTGTATTCGAAGCTGCTCGATTCCGAGACAGGTTTGCCGTTAACGCAGAAGCCTGACTTATATCCCTTGGAGACAGAGGATGAGATCTTCAGCAGTGAATCCTTCAGGAGCTCGTTGTTGCGTTTCAGCTGGGTAAGCGGATATTCCTTTTCGCCTGTATATGCTGGAGGTTTTACGGAAACGGAGATGTTCTCCAGCCTGGGTTTCTTTATGACGTCTATCGCAAACCATCTGCTTGATTCGTGCCTGCTCCTTACGGAATATTTCATCGAGGATGCAATGTTCTTGAGCTCCATGGAGAATCCGGTGTTCTCCCTCTGCATCTCATAGGAATCCACTGAATCCTGGTTCTTCACGACAAGTGAAAGCTCCCTTGCGGGTTCACCAGCCCTCATTGCATTGGAGGATATCCTGCAGGTGTCGCCTTCGACGATGCTGATGTCTCCTGGCATGACATTGAACTGCGTGTAGTTCAGGGACGCAAGCTGCGAATACGGATTGATGAAGCGGAGCAGGGCGTTCTCCGCGTGCCTGTGGAATGCTGCCGCATATATTCCAAACAGCAGGCCGGCGACTATCAGGATCCTGGAAAGGACGATGAAATTCCTGTTCTTGAAAATGTTTGAGATGTGCAGGCTGATCAACCTGCACCGTTCCGTGGCCCTGCCGATGAAATGATCCTTCAGCGAATCCTGTATCTCGGCGCTTTCATTGAAGCAGACCGCGTTGATTATGCTGTTGTCCTCTATGCCGTTCTCCTTCTCGAATCCTGTCGCCAGCTTCCTGGGATTGTCCTTCCTGAACGCAAATAGATGTACTATCCAGACAATCGCGGAAATGTTGGATATGGCAATGACAGCCAGGAAGATGAGCCGGACATATGTATTGAAATTCAGGATGTTGTCGAGTGAGAAAAGACAGAACAGCACAAGGATGTCCGCCGACAGTACAGCCGTCAGCAGGATCACCGCCTGACGGAGCTTCCCGACAAGCTCGAACCTACTCAAGGTTCTGTATAAATCCTTTGTCGCCATTTATCAATTCCTCGTTTATTTTCAGTTCTGTCCCCGGTTTCACGCCCCCAAGAGATGGCGCTATGAAAAGCTTCCTGTTCTTCTCTGAAGCCTCCTGCTGTTTGTGGCGTATCATTATAAAACGCTTGTCCAACTGCCATTCGCTTTCCGGCACATGCCATGTCATCACTTCAAGGTGCCATACGCGGACGTTGTGCACAGGTTTTCCCATGTCATCGACATAATCCGCCCTGCGCTTGTATGCGAGAGTCTTTGCGTAATCCTTCGAGCCGTCAAGCTTCAGAAGCCATCTCTCATTCACCTTGAAAAAGTCGTCAGTCTTCGGGAACACCTTCTTTATAGCTTCGAAATCGCCGTCCTGCAAGGGGCGCTTTTCCTTGATGTTCGACGGGATGTCTCCGGAAAATCCGGCAAGGACATGGGTGTCAGTGAAGACATAGATGTCATATCTCCCGGGTAGCAGGTTGCCGAAATCGAACTTATTTCCCTCGGAAACTTTTGCAGCCAATACGAGCTCCCTGTCCACATCCAGAGCTGAAACTTTCAGGAGTCTGCCAAGACCTTCGACCGTTCCCTTGAGTTGGGCGGCATCCTTCGCCTTGTTGCCCGGGAACTGTATCATTGAGGGATATGTCACATCCTTCATCTCCTGTCCTTTGTCCCCCTTGAGTTGGCGCTGGAGGAAGATCTTCTGTTTTCCTTCGCTTGTCTTGAAGTTGAACGCCGCAGAGATGATATGACCAGTCACAACCGAACCGTCAACCAAGGTTATCCTGGTCAGGAAATTGATGAATGGATATTCCTTCTCGTCAAAATAATACTTCTCGGTCTTTCCTGCTTCCTTGTATACCCAGGGCTTCAGCATCTCCGAGGTCTCGACCTTGTTCTCTATAGAGACGATGTCCTGGAAAAGGAACTGTTTCTGGCGTTTCTCCTTCTGGGGAGATATGGTCAGTGGATTCGAGCCGATGATGGTCAGGGTTCCGGAAAGGGCCGTCCCGTCGTTCATAGTGACGATAGCTTCCGCGCTCTCCGGCTCCTTCTCCGCTCCGGCAAGCGAAAACGCCAAAATCATCATCAGTCCAAGAAATATGTTAAGATGTGTTTTCATGCCAAATTCCTACATATAATACGTCATTCGAACCATCTGTTTATGTCTTTCCATGCCTGCATATGCCCATAAATGTCTGTGGCGGAATATTTTGATCATGTAAGGTTGTACCTCCGTCTCAGGAGCCATTCAACGATGAGGAGGAAGAGCAATATGAAGAAGAACCAGGGCGTCTCGAATACAAGCCGTTCCTCCTTCTCGATCTTGTTCTTGGACATGCTGGCGAGTATGTCATTCTCAAGTGTTCCCCGGTCCTCTGTGCTGTAGATGTGTTTTCCAGTGGAATAGTCGAGGAACTTTGACATCTCGGAACTGACATCCTGCGCCTCCTTTATGGTCTCCCCGCAAAGAATAAGCTTGAACCTCTGGCGCAGTATCTTGTCCTTGCCTGCGCACGTGACCTTCAACATGTATCTGCCGGGCTTGATGGAGCTGAACGAGCTCTTGTAGAAGCCGCCCCTTTTCTGCATCTGCGAAGATGAGACTGCTGTACCTGTTAAGGGATCAAGCAGGTCTGCATTCAGCTTTACCCCGGCATCCTTTCCCTCCGGCAGGCTGACTGTCGCTTCGACATCGAGGCTGTCTCCGGGGACAAGCTCCGTCTTGTTCACCGATATCTTGAGTATGTCGCTTTCATTCCCGGTCTGGGCGAAATTCACAAGCTGCTTCCAGAAGTCGTTGAAGTTGTCGTTCCTCGAGGAAATCCCTCCCCAGAGATAGAAGGAGTTTGAAAGCACTCCGATGACCATGCCTTTCCCGAAGTTCTGAACGGCGACAAGGGGGATGCGCGAACCCTGCGAGTCCGCCCACAGCAGGACCTTTGCACCGCTCTTGACCTGTTTCACCGCATTCACGGATTTCAGGAGGAATTCCGGATCCTTAGCATTCCGATCTATTATCTCGCGGATCCTGTCGGTGAAACTGTTCTTCTCCGCGTCATTCACGGAGACCTTGAAGCTGCCGGAGATGAAGTTTTCATCGGCATGGACGAATGGGGACAGCCTTTTCAGAGGAGAACTTTCAGGCAGGTTGCCGAAGGAATCCTTTCCCCCGAGAAGTATGAGGGTTCCGCCTGCGCTCGTGAATTTCTCAAGTACGCTTTCCTCAATGTCGCTGAGAGCAGGCCTGTTGTGGGAGCCGAGTATGAAAGTTCCGACATGGGACATCTTCTCCTGTGTATTCGGCAGGCCGTTCCTGAATGCCTGGTCCGGTTCGATGCCGCGGATTACAAATTTTCCGTCTGCCACCTTGTAGAACGCCGTGAACTTCTCCTGTCCCTGCTCAAGATACCTCATCAAAGGCCTGTAGCTGTTCGAGAGTTCCGGGAAATACAGGACTATTTCAGTGTCGTCCTTGACGACCTCGAATGCGATCTCCCTTGAATTGTTGAGATAAGTTACCTCGTCCTTCAGCTTGTTGAGCTGGAACTTCAATACGTGCATGCCTTCGGTCTTGAAGACGTGCTTCACTGATTCCATGGAAGTACCATCGGCAAGGTTCAAGTTCCTCTTTTCCTTGAGAACGCCATCCTCGAAGATGCTGAACTCGACAGCCTGCTTGCCGCCATAACCATGGAGCGTGAGCGGAACCTTCAATTCGACCTCCTCGTCTATCCGTACCTTGTCCGGGCATTTGAACGTATCTAATCCCAGATCCCTGCTCCTGCGCAAATCTGTTCCCGTCCTGACGCAGAATATCGGCACCTGTATGTCCGAGCCCCTGAATCCGGAATTATCGATGCCATCGGTCACGAAAACGATGGCGGCTGTTTCCGAGAGGCCGATGTCCTTGTCGACCTGCTTGACCGCTCCTGTGAAGTTAGTGCCGCCGGAAACCTTTGTCTTGTCGGCTGATGAAATGTCGGGGATCTTCTCCATGTTGTCGTTGAACTTGTAGAAGCTCAGGGGATATCCTGCGAGTTTCGCAAATTTCCGCTCCCTGAGGAAATCGACGGCTGCGGCATATCTTGTCCTGCCGTCCTTTTCATCCGGGCATCCCATCGAGAGCGAGGAGTCCACCAGGAATACGACGTTTGAAGTTTTCTTGTTCTCCTCCATCCTGTTCAGGACCGGAGAAAGCAGCATGATCGCAATGCATAGGAAGATCGATGCACGCAGGATAAGAAGCACCCGTTTCCTTCCCGGAGAGAGATGTCCTGTGCCGGACCGGATTGAAAGGAAGAGCACAAACGCGGCGGTGATCAGCAGCAGGCAGAACAGCCATATCTGGATTAGAGGGAAGAAATAGATCATGTTTTCACCCCTCCTTTCAAGGACGTGACGGACGGATTGAAATATGGTATGTGCCCGTCGGCGATCAGGAATTCAAGTATTGCAATGATGAAAAGAAGGATGAAGAACAGTCCGGCGAGACTGCTTCCTTTCCTGCTGGAATCGACCTGGTCCATTACGGCAGATGAGGACGAGAGCAATGTGACTTCGTGGTCAATGACAAGGGAGCCCATCCTTCCCTGGACCATGATCTCCGGTTTGCTTTCCTCTGGATCGCCGTTCAGGGATGCGGCCTTTATGTCGGCCCCGTCGAAAGTGATCACTCCCGGAATCCAGGTGTCCTCGTATACGCCGGCCCTCCCTTTGACCGTATTTATCTTTGTCGAACCTGAAGCCTCGGATACATCTATCGAATTCGAAGTGGAATTAAGCCTGATCTTGTTCCCGCAGATGATATCCTTGACATCAGGGATCCCGTTTGCCGCATGGTCGATCAGGTGCACCATCACAACCGGGAAGGATTTGAGCTCCGGCCAGTTGCAGTAGTCGTTCCTGGCTGAACAAGCTACAGCGATCCAGCGCCCCGCACCTATCTTACGTTCGACAATCACATCCTTTCCGCCCGTTGAAGCGAGGACTTTCCCGGATGTGTCCGTCCTCATGTCCTGCAGGTTCTTCCATTCAAGATAGTCGAGCTGGAGAAGATTGTTCATGACCGAAAGATCATTGGCGAAGGTAATCCCTTTCGCCTTGAATGAGATTTTTGTGCCATAGATGTTGACAGCCGATATGCCGTCCTTCTTCAATGCGTCCATGATACCGGACATGCTGGAAGATGTGGTTCTTGCTCCTGGGAACGAGATTATCGTCCCGCCACGTTTAAGGTATGCTGATAGCAGGGAGGCGCACTTCTCCGGAACGACATCGATATCCGCAAGGATGACGACATGTGAAGCATTGAGGATTTCAACGTTAACCTCCTTCAATGTCGAGGTCTGTACCCCTATGCCGTTTGATGCGGAACCGTCAGGATCCAATGCGTGTCTGATGAAGAAATAAGGATCAGGTCTGACAAGCTCGTCCTGGTACAGGGCCAGCACCTTCACATTCTTGGATACCATCACCGCGAAATGCCGCTTGTTGTCCATGCTGTACAGGTCGTCCTTTATGCAGACAGAGCCCGAGACCATGCCTTCGGAGACGGGAACGAATATGAATTCGCCTGACTGCTTCTCGCCGGCGGGAATGGATATCTCGCGAGTTTCTATCGCCTTTCCGTTCACTTCAAGGCTTAACTCGGTCTTCCGCTCGCTTCTGCCAAAGTTCTCGACATCATATTCGATCTTCATGGCCTTGTTGACCATCTTCGGCTTCGACCCCGCAGACACCCTCGTGACGGAAAGGTTCTCCTCTGTGCCGGAGACGGGGACGAAATAGACCTTTACATCCTCGAGCGATCCGTCCCTGTAGGGCTGTGATGGAGCCTGGCATGACTGGAAATCGGAGATCAGGTAGATCTCGCGGTTTGGATTGTCGGAAGAGTTCTTGAACTGTTCTGCAGCCTGTTTCAATGCCGCCGAATATGAGCCGCTGGAACCTGCTGGGAAAGAGCTCTTCAATGCTTCGTCAACCTTTCGCAGGTTCCTTGTCAGGTTCGCCCCTTTTCTTCCTGAAAGGAAAATTATTCCGACCGAATCTCCTCCGTCGAACGCTCCGAGTATCTCCTGCGCCTTCTTTCGTCCGGTGTCAAATGCGGAATCGCCGGAGGAATTCTTCCTGCACATTGAAAGAGTGTCATCGAGGATTATGATTGCGTCCGTGCCTCCGCCGGTAAGATAGCTGAAACCTCCCGCGATCGGGCGTGACAGCCCAAGGACGAGGAAGAGTATTGCCAGGGTCCTTAGCATGAGAAGCAGGATATCCCTGAGTTTCCTGCGGAACGCGAGGAATTTCTCGCGCTTCCTGAAGAACTGGGTGGTGGAGAACTTGACGCGTATCCTGTGCCTGCGGAAGTAGAGATGTATCAGCACCGGGATGGGCAGCGCCAGGAGACCATATAGGAAGATTGGATTGCCGAACTGCATCAAATCCCCCCGAATTCAATAGTTAACCACAGAACACACAGAATACACAGAAAAAAATCTTCCGATGATTTATTTATCAAAAAAAATATTATATCCTTCATTATTATATTCCGTGTGGTCTGTGTGTTCTGTGGTTAATCATTCTTAGTACATTTCTTCCCTTTTTGCGAAATACGCAAGCAAAGCCCTTTCGAAGGGGGTTTTGGTGTTGATCGATTCGAACATTATGTTCATCTTCTCGCATGTGGCCTTCAGGTTGCGGACGTATTCCTCCAGGTCGTGGACATAGATGTCCCGTGAGTATTCGCTCTCGAACTCGACGATCTCGCCTGTCTCCATGTCCTCGAACTCGACAAGTCCCTTGTATGGAAGCTGGAGTTCGGCCTCGTCGAGTATCTGGAAGAGTATTATCTCGCATTTCTTGTAGCGGAAGTGTTCGAGGCTCTTGATGAAACCGGCGTCGAGATCGAAGAAGTCTGAAAAAATGATCACCAGTGATCTCCGCCTGATCTGATCGGCTATACCATGGAAGCATTTCGCTGCGGATGTTTTTCCTGCAGGGGAAAGGTTCTCCAGATATGAGAGCAGGTCAAGCATGTGCTGGCGTGAATTCCGGGGCGGATGGTAGCTGCGGATGCTGTCACCGTAGGTGAAAAGCCCGACGGCATCCCTCTGCCTCTGCATGAGGTATATGAATGCGGCCGCCATGTAGCAGGCATAGTTGAACTTGTGCCTCTTCGTGCCGGGCATCGCCATCGAGTTCGAGGTGTCGAGGATGACATATGAATTCATGTTGGTCTCGTCCTCGAACTGCTTCACGTAGTAGCGGTCGGTCTTCGCATACACGAACCAGTCGAGATATTTCACCGAGTCGCCGGGACAGTACTTCCTGTATTCCGCGAATTCCGAGGAGAAACCGCGGTAGGGCGACCTGTGCAGTCCCATGATCGAGCCTTCGACAAGATACCGTGAGATAAGCTCGATGTTGCTCACCGCATCGAGCGTCTCAGATGGAAGGAAATGGTATTTGTCAGACATCTTCAAATCCTTGGTTAACCGGATGAATGGATGGTTGGATGTATGGGTGGATGGGCTAAAGAAGAATCAAATAAAAGAATTTATAGCAATCATCCAGTCATCCTATCATCCATTCACCCATTCTTCCTTATCCGTTCGGTTCGGGGACTTCCTTGACCAGTCTGGTGATTATATCTGCAGGTCCGATTCCTTCTCCGGCGGCGTGGAAGTTGCAGGATATCCTGTGGAACAGGACGGATTGCACGCTGCGCCTGATGTCCTCGCAGCAGACGTTTATGCGTCCATGCAGTCCGGCCCAGGCCTTTGCGGACAGGATCAGATATTGTCCGGCCCTCGGTCCGGCGCCGTAATTGAGGTTCTTCTTTATGAAATCCGGAGAGTCGGCGGAGCCCGGTCTTGTTTTCCTCACAATGTCGGCGGCATAGGCCAGGACATGTTCGCTGACTGGAATATCACGGACGATCTTCTGGAGCTCAAGAATCTTGGGACCGTTTATCACGTGCTTGAGCTTGACGTCCCTGTTGGCGGTGGTCTGTCCGAGGATCTGTATCTCCTCCTTCCTGGCGGGATAATCCATTCTTACAAGGAACATGAAGCGATCGAGCTGTGCCTCGGGCAGGGGATAGGTTCCTTCCTGTTCGATCGGGTTCTGGGTTGCAAGCACGAAGAATGGAGCGGGAAGTTCGAATTCGACACCACCGCTTGTTACATGGCGCTCCTGCATCGCCTCGAGAAGGGCGGCCTGCGTCTTGGGCGGCGTACGGTTGATCTCGTCGGCAAGAAGAATGTTCGTGAAGACCGGGCCTTTGACAAACCTCATTATCCTCTTGCTGCTTCCAACTTCCTCGTCCAGGACGTCGGTTCCGATGATGTCGGAAGGCATCAGATCCGGTGTGAACTGGATCCTGTTGAAACCGAGGCTCATCACGTCGCCGAGACAGCGGACAAGTAATGTTTTTGCGAGGCCTGGTACTCCGAGGATGAGGCAATGACCTCTTGAGAGGATCGTCACCAGCACCTGGTCGATCACATCTTCCTGTCCTACGATCACCTTTCCAATCTCGCCTTTTATCTGCTTGAAAGCTTCTGAAAGCTTTGCTATCTCCGAAACCATCTTCTCCGCTTCGCTGGATTGAGACATATGATCAGCTCCTTGTGATATTATTAAGTCTGAGGACCGTCTTCGGTCGTCAGTCGTCGGCAATCAAAAACTTTGTAACTCTGTGCCTTTGTACCTATGATACTTTTTACTTAATGCGTCATGAAATACGAGACGATGTTCGCACCGAGTTTCAGGGAGTCGTCGGGCATATACATACAGCTCAACGGATGCTTGTCACCCTGCCATCCAGCGAAAATATCAATCGGACTATAGATGATCCTGTATTCCCCGTCAATCTTCATACCTTCAAGATAAGCCCTTCTTATTTCCGGATATCTGGACTTGGTCTCCGGTGAATATTCCACTGTATCGATCTTATACGGCCCTTTCTGGAATATAGGGCTGTCCGATGGAATCCTTTCGAATTTCAGGTCGGGATACATGGTGGCCATATGGCCCCTGAACGCCTTGTCGAATTCCGAAAGCCCGAGAGAATTACTGACAAAGAGGTAACCGCCGTGTGCGATGTATTCTTTCAGCGCTTTCTTCTCGGCGTCGGAGAATCTGAACTCGGTTATGCCTGTCAGGAACAGGAATGGATATGAATCAAGAGGATCCTTGCCCAGGACGATCGCCTTGTTGATGTAGTTGGCCTTGACATTTACGTTGCGGCTGACAAATCGCATGAGCCTGCTGCCGGCGCCGGGTTCGGTGTTCCAGACACCGTCGGTCCTGATCTGCGGGAACACGACCGGATCCGTATCCTCAACGACATCGTTCGCGCCATATACATCTATCCTTGAATGCGATTTTCCGACCGGGAACCAGCCGACTGCATAGGCGAGGAGGTTGAGTCCGAGGATATCTGCGGAACCGGGATCATAATAGTCTGCCTTTGCGATCAGTTCCGGGGTAGCCCTGTCCCAGCCGACTCCCATCCCATACGGCGACACCACAGCCGCAACTCTTGAACCGACATATACTCCTTCAAGGACCGGCTCGACATCGTTTTTAGTCTTTATGTTCGCCTTGATCTGGTCCTTTACCATGTGGAATATCGGGTGGTCTGCGGGAAGTCGTCTTGCCGGGGATTCGGGGATCATTGCAGCAAGCTCCTTCAGGGCGGATTTATAAAAATACGGTGAGCCGACAACTGAATCGAAACAAAGCATTCCGCCAGAGAGCATGTACCTCCGGAGCTTTTCACGTTCCTCATTGGTGAAATTCAAGGATCTTCCGCCGGAGAAGAAGAGCACAGGAATCTGGGCAGGGGTGGAATCAAAGCTTGAAAGGTTGACTGTCTCTACCTTGTATTCCATTCCCATGTGGTCGCGTGCCATAGCAAGGATGTGCTGGCAGTCGGCAGGAACCATGTTCCAGTCAAAGACCCTTGAGACCTGTCCATCGTCCCACTTGTAGTCGATATAGCCTCCCCATACGACTTTTCCGATGAGTGTTGCCGGGCTTGGCGGACTTTTCTTTTCGGAACGGCGCAGGGGTGTAGCCGGAAGAGGTAGAGGAGGAAGGGCTTCGCCGGCCTGCTGGCGGTCAGCCTTTGCCCTCGGTGGTTTCCCGACCGGTTTAAGGAAATCATCTTCTTCTGCGGCAGTCAACGCAGTTGAGAAGAGCAGGAGCGCTGCGAATAATAAGACAGTCTTCATTTTGCACCTTCATTTATTTTATCAAGCAGTTTATTTGCCTCTATTTCCTCAAGGGAGCCTGGGCTCCTCTTCTTTATTGCTGCAATCTGCTGTTTAGCCTTCAGATATTCCTTTCTGGCGACATATACTCCTGCCAGGCTCAACCTTGTCTTTGCATCAGTGTCGTCGTCCATGTCGAGGAGCAGTGCGTTCTCAAGTATTGTCCCCGCCATCGTGTTTTTTCCCATTTTTGCATAGGCCCGGCCTTTCATAAGAGCGAGTGGCGCATAGAACCTGATCGATGGTTTCTCCAGTTCAAGGTCCGATGCCACATCAAGCGCATCCTGGAACTTGCCTGAGGCTACCCTCTGCTCGAGGAGGAAAAGCTTCGCGTTTATTGAATTTTCGCGTTCAAGCTTTTCCCTCAGGCTCTTCGGCGGTGCGCTCTTCGTCTTTATATTCTCCAGTATACAATACGCAGGATTCAGCCCTTCCTTACGGAGGACGGCATCGGCCTGGGCAATAAGGTACAACCTCTTCTCGGCATCGGAGAGGGAGGCCTGCCTGATCTCGCCAAGGACGTCAAGGCATTTCTGGGTCTCTCCGAGGGGCATGACAAGGATGCCAGCCTTCTCAAGCAGGGCCCTGGACTTGATCGGTTCCTGTGATTTCTGCAGGAACGCATCCCAGACCTCGACAGCCCCCTTGTAGTTCTCCCTGTCGATGCACTGGGCGGTCACAAGCTTGTCGATGAAGTCGAACAGCAGTTCGTTGGCAGGAGCTTTTTTCATCAGTGACGATGTCCTGTAAAATGCCTCAGCCTCCTTTTTCTGCTTGTAGAAGATCATTGCAGTCATGATGGCATCGTATCCCTCGGGCTGTATTCCGGACGAAGATTCCTGCTGGACGGACTTCTTGAGCATTTCAAAGGTCTGGTTGTCATCGTTCTCGTTCTGTCCGAACCTATAATTGATCTGGGCGTCCTGCTTCACTTTCACCTGCCTGCCTCCGGCAAGTTCCGCAGTCATCGTGGTATGATAGGTCAGTCTTCTGAAATACATGTGGGAGACCTTGTTCCCTTCACCTGATGTTCCGTCGCCGAAATCCCATGTGATCTTCCTTGCCTGGATCCCGGATGGAACCACTGCATTGAATTCCACCTCATGCATACATGTGGCATCGAAGAACGACATGAACTTGTTGTCCCAGGTATATTCGATCACAGGTTTGCCGTCGCGTCCCTCAAGGGGGCCTGCAGTCGCCTTGAAGACATCTGTGAACAATTCTTTCGGAAGCACATTGTTCTTCTTCTCGCCGGGAAGAAGTATTCCGGCTACGTTGCACACCCAGCTCCCTGCGCATGCGTTCAGGTATTTGAAACTGTGTAAGCCTTCAGTCAGATTGACATCGCCGAAGATCTCATTGTTTGCCCCCTTCCAGGGATCATGCCTGCCGGGCCATGACACGACTGTCTTGCCGTCGATAAGGATGAAAGAGGCGTCGGTGGAAGCGGAGTAGAACCTGTAGTTTCCTGTCTTGCCGATCTTGATCTTCCCCTCATACAGGTGCATTGAATTCTCACTGTTGCCGAAAGGATTGTACCCGCAGAACACCTTCTCCTCGAAGGTTGCCCCTTCGAAATCAGAACTGGCCCAGGTCTTCATGAAGGAATCAGGAGAGTCGATATTGCCAATCTTGCCATTTGCTCTTTTTACCGTGTGGAGAAGGCCTGATGCGTTCTGTAGATTCTCATCATGTCCGATATCGTCGTTCATGAAGATAAGCCATTGTTCACCGGAACCTTTGTAGTTGAAGAAGAGACTCACATGGCTTCCTTCAGTATGGAGGATGCGTGTCTTGATGACGTCCCCGTTGCCGTCGCAGAGCAGGAAGCCCTTCACGTCGCCGGGGATGAAGAAGTCGAGAGTGACGGATGAGTCTGCCTTCGCTTCCTTGGGGACCTGCACCTTCTTCCAGTATACGGCGTTGAACTTGTCGGGTGGCCGCGCATGAAGCAGATAGGAAACAAGCATCGCCATCAATACACATGAAATTTTCTTGAACATAATCCCCTTAAAACAATAAATACGGACATAGAACGCCTAAAACAGTAATTTATTGCCGCAACATAGTTATTTCAAAATACGTTCCAGTCATCAATCTTTTATACAATTTCTAAAAAACTGTTATACTGCTTGACATATACGGTTGCTCCATTAGTTTACGCCCTGTTCTTATAAAACATTTTACGCTGTAGAGATGATGCATGTATTTTTTTGGGGGGTATTCATGCGTTTTGTTATCAGGACTGTTTCAACGCTTCTTCTTGCAAGTGCCACCTTCTTTGCCTATTCCGAGGACAAGAAGGTAACTCCGAACATACTTGCGGAAGCCGAAAAACTCTTTGAAGCCGGCGATGGAAAGAAAGCCGCAGACCTTCTTGAGAAGAAGATCAGGAAGTCTGATGACGAACTCTCCCTCGAATGCCGGATAAGGCTTGCGGAGTATTATGATTCCATCAAGAAGATCAATGAGTCCTCCAAGCTTGTTGAGAAATACGGGACCTTCAGCTCCCTTGAATCTATTAAGCTGCCATATCACCTCTGTCTTGAGGCCTTCGGGGAGTCCTCCTTTGCGGCAGGGGCGTCCGGCGAGATCTACAAGGGGATGAAGGCGCTGGACATTGCCCGTGACAGGACAAAAGGCCTTGAGAACGCGCTTATTTCCTATTATACTTCAAAACTCCTCCACTATTATGCCAAGGACACCGAGGCTCTTAAGCATATTGACGAGGCATATCAGTCTGCAAAGAAATACCTCGAACAGGTAAAGTCGCAATCATCGGACAAGTTAAATCCGGAAACGGAATACTGGAATTATCTGAAGCGGAAACTGGATTTGCTCAAGGCGGAGATTGACTTCGCAATGTTCGCCCTGGAATACGGTGAGGATTATGCGCTTTACAAGAAAGGGAGGGAATACCAGCTTTCAGGTAAGTTCAGGAGGGCAGCAGGGATCTATGGCCGCCTGATTGAGGAGTGTCCGGGCTCGTATCTCCAGGATGCGGCCAGATGCTACAGGTTCGAGTGCCAGCTTGAGGATTCCGACCTGAGCTTCAGCGATGTCGAGAAGGCTGCGCTCAAGTTTGTCGATGAGAAGCCTTATGGTCTTTACCGTTCAGAAATACTTGCAGTCCTCGGAAAATACTCCATGGAGACCTTGCTCAATGTGAAGCTCTCAGAAAAATATTATTCAAAGGCCTATGAAATATGCGGAAACATATCGAAGCTCGAGGACAGCACTGTCCTATATTCACTTCCAGAAAAGGTCGGAAAACTGGCCGTCACCAATGAACCAATGATATCATACAAGGACTATTTCGTAGTCAGGCGCAAGATTAAGCCTGAGGAGATAATCAATCACAAGACAAGCAAGTCATATTCCGATGAGCTCCGCAAGGAATGTGCGTTCATGCTGGGTTTTGCGAAGTTCGCGGACGGGAAGTTCCAGGATGCCGAAAAGCTTTTTACCGAGGCTGGCAGTTTCGACAAGGAACTCCTCCAGATCGACTCTAAGAAGATGCCGAATGCCATTGCCCGCCTTCGTGGCGCCTGCCAGCAGGGATTCCTGTACCTGACACAGGACGAGATGAAATACTTCAAGGATGCCGACAGGACAAAAATGCTTCTTGCCGATTTCTACTTTGCGTTGGAGTATTTCAACAAGGCATATGCTCTCTACAACGGCTTTACTTCGGATAAGTTTTCCATGCAACAGCGTTGCCTCGCCTATATAAGGAGAGGATATTGCGAATCCTACCTCTGCAAGCCTGCCGAGGCGTTCGAATCGTTTAATACTGCACTCAAGTTTGCTGGCAAGGATAACAAACTTAAGTCCCATGTGTGTTATGCGCTCGGATGCCTCTATTCAGCCAATGGAAAGGCCGATGATGCCATGAAATACCTTAAGATGGCCTCGGAAAGCGAGGAGAAGGGCTACTATTCACGTCTTGCCCACCATAGGCTGATAACCGATCTTGGTTTCGAGGGAAAGGTTTCAATTGCCAGGGAGGAATATGACAAGTTCTGCAAGTTATATTCTGAAAAGCCCACTTCGGGAATGGAGAAGTTCTTCGAATTTTGTGAGAGCAATTCAAGAAAGAAGGAATAACTGAGATTAGCCCGGATATTTAATGAACCACAGAGGCACAAAGGCACAGAGTATTTTTCTTTGTAAAAAGGCGGGGAAGACGAGGGGAAGAAGGTGCCATGTTAGGTAAGTGACTGATATGAAATGAGAAGCGGCGTAATCATTGGTGTTTGAGAAATCCTTCATAGAGAGAAAAATGGTGACGAGGTTCATGAAAAACCAAAGAAAAAGCGCCATGATAAGTAGGAATGAATAAGGAAAATCCTAAATGGCGTCCAAAAGTATGTTCAAGATATTCCTGTTGTTTGTATTTCTCTCCCATCAAGCTTATGCCGGGGATATAATTTTCTTCAAAGGTGATGCAGGAGCCAGAACTACCCCTGGGGATGCGGTGAAGGTTAAGGACGGGGAGAATCCGCCGGATTCGATCGCGCCGGGACAGCATGTAGGGATTTATCTCGGTGAACAGAAGAAGAATCTGCTTCTGGAGCTCAGGATTGCGACTACTGGTAAGCCAACTGCAAAGGATTCCTTCCAGATAACATACAATGGAAAGCGTCTGGCTAATGAAAGCCTGGGCAGGCCATTCAAGGTTGTCCGGATACCAATCCCGCTAACTGCGCATGAAGCTGAAGAGAACATCCTCGACCTTTTCAATTCAAGCATGAATCCTGTTGGGCTCAGGTTCCTCCGGATAAGCGAGTATGACTTCAAGAGCCTACAGCCGATTTATCTCTGCCTCGAAAATCCCGAAAGGTATCCTTCCAGTATAAGAAAATATTTCGATTATAAAATTTCCTCCTCTGCGGCTGAAAAAGGAACTCCTGATATTAAAGATCCTTCAAAGGTGACAGATGATTTGCCGGCTGAGCTGAAGGAGAAAATTTTATCATCCAAGGACATTGTCAACTTCTGTGCTTCGGAACAGGAGAAGCTGTTTTCCGAGATTCTCCAGAAGGAGCCGGAGAAGGACAATTCATTAAACACCTGCATCCTGATGTACAGGTTTGCCGATACTGAGGATGCGCAGAAGAAGGATGCGTTCAGCTTCCTCTCAGTTCTTCTCGATGCCCCGAAACATTCATTAACGGCCATGATGCTGAAAGATCTGTGGCACAATGGAGAGACCTTCCTTGTTGACCGGGATTTCAAGCTTAAACCTCCTACATTCCTTCTCCCTTTCCTGTGCAACTTGTACGCAAAGGGGAGCAGGATGCTGCCATGTGCGGTAAAAACGGCATCCGATGAACCGTTGCCGGATGATGTCCATTATCTTGCCTCATCGACTGATGATGGTTCGGCGACCTGTATTGTTTTCTCACGTTCGGGAAGGGAAATGAAGATCAGTATGCTTCTGCCATGGAATGGGAAGGCTGTCATGGAAAAATATGACGGTGCGATGCCTGATGCAAAGACAAAGATGCCTGAGAAGCAGGCCGTGGAGATTCCGAAGTCAGGTGAGGATGCCGGACTCTTTGATATTGCACTGCCACAGGGAGTATTCCATTATATAAGGGTTGCAAAGGAGGGAACGAAGGAGACTGTAAGGAATGGCGACAAGCTTCCGGAACCTATTGTTCCCAAGGACAAGGTGATAAATCTCCAGACAGTTTTGGGTATTTTGAACCAGATGCCGCCGCCGATCCTGAACCACGCGCGACTGGCGAAAGGGGAATGTGCGGCATTCGGCCCCTTGAAGGAGAAGATACAGTCAGAGGTCAAGGCTGCGACTTCCGCAACTCTGGACAATATAAAGAATGTTGTTCCGGATGAAAAGGAAAGTGTTTTCATAAGCTTTGCCAAGCTGCTTGATACTGGCAAGGACAAGAGCGGGGTGGGATTGTCTGTGAAGAGCTGGAGCCTTCCGGAACCGCTTGCCGGACTTGGATTCTGGCTGTATGTCCACAGCAGTACACCGAAAAGCGTATTTCTCACGTTTGAGCATGGAAGCCTGGTGTGCAATTTGAGCATCAAGCCGGAGAAATGGGAGTATGTGATCATTCCTCTGGCAAAACTGGAATCGTCCAACATCCGCCTTCTCTATCCCCGGACCGACTCCGATATCAAGATTGAGTTGAACGGATTTGACTGGATATCTTCGAGAAATCTGGAGAAGGAGGAGAACGGCATCAGGAAGTTCGAGGCGAAAGTGAACGAGAAGGAACAGAAGGTCGATATCCAGCTTGAAGGGGTGCCTGGCGGATATTGCGAAATTCGCAGGCGGCTGGGGCTGAATTTTGTACCCGACAGCATAAAGATATCAAATATGTCCGTCAAGGACGATAGTGCTCCAGACCTTAAGACAACCTACCATAAGGCCAGTGGAATCATTGACATAACGGGAAGATTTCCAAAATCTGATGGTCTTAAAACCGTAAAATGCCAGATACTTCTCGAAGTCAAGGAAAAGGAGAAGTAGGATTTCCGGGTTTCCATTTTGAAATAAACGATAAAATACCTTTGAGGTCCTGGAAAGTAATTACTGCTTTGACGCCGTCTTCAGGATTTCCTTGACCTGTCGTTTTCCAAGGCCTCTTATGGAGATTATCCTGGCCTTGGCGGCGGATCTGGGTTTGGCCTTGCCGTTCTCCCAGAGGAAGACGGTGTTGGATGTCGTGCCGATCAGTTGGGCGAAATCCTTCCTGCTGAGCTTCAGCTTTCTGCGAAGGGCCGATATAAGCTTCGGGGAGAGTCTTTTCCCTTCAAGTGATTCAGGGGACAATGTCGTTATCGTGTCTTCAGGGAGTATGTTCTTTGAAAGGGCTGAAAGTTCCTTCTGCTGTCTGGCGATGATCTTCTGCATCTGTCTTCCGGCCAGCTTCAGTTCCTTGATATTCCTATTGAGTGGGGTGACCTTTATCTTTATCTCATGCCTTGCGATCCTCGCAATCATCTCCTTCAAAACAGCCTTGATGTCCGACATCTTGTATTGCTCCCAGCAGTTTAATTGTAATGTTAGCAGGTCAAGGTGTCGTTAATAAAAGACAGCCTAAAGGCTGGACTCCAAAAGTTTGGAGTTCACACTTCAGTGTGTCTTGACTCGGCTACATTAATCCTTTCGGCGAAAGGCCTATAGTATATTCAACTATCGGGAAAATTCAATTATTCTATTATTAAACTGTCGTCGGCTTTCCTTCCTTCCTCCTCCATTTCCTTTTTGACTTGGACTTTGAAGGTCGGCATATATTTCCTCGGTGCCCATATACCGGTTATCAAAGCGGTTGACCATAAGGTGCCATCTGATTTGCTGAACAAGCCTTTGCCTTCAGGCACGGGAACTGTCCAACTTCCGTTTTTATCTTGAACATTCATAAATTGTCTCCAAGATTCATTCCAGATACGCCAATTTGGCCCAAAGCCTTTTTCTGTTTTGAAAATAACTTCTGTCATTGCATACCATCGGAGAGGGGCCCAGTTCCCATCTGGAGGATTATCCCAGTCGATGGAAAGAGGTTTGTCATTTGAAGCCTTGTAGTTTATGAGCCATTTGTAACCTTTTCCCACAGTAGGATCATTACTTCTCCCGCCGAATATGAGACTGAAGATAGCCATGCTGGTGGCAAGCAAATCCGAATTCTTATCCCCCTTCTTTCGTGCAAAGGAACCGTCTGGAAGGGAATAGTCCTTTGTCAATGAGTCGAGACCTTCGTATATGAACTTTTCGAGCTTCATGCCAGTCTCATCGTCTGTTGAGATGAATAGAGCTTTAATGCCCAGGAAGGTAAGAGAGGCAACAATGAGGTCATTTTCAGTTTTGTTATTGTAGAATCCTAGGTGCGCCTGATCTGCAACTAGTTTTTCAAGCAATGCGTTGGCGGATTTTTCAATCATTGGGATTCTTGTCATGGCATAGGATTCCGAAAGCGTCCAGAGAAGCAGACTGTTTTCACAGGCTCCCCAGAGGGAATCAGGGCTTTTTGCTTTAGCGCGTTCCTCTCCGTACGCGAGGAGACGTTTAAGTCCTTTGAGAACTGTAGTGCCGTAAAATTGGG
Organism: uncultured Victivallis sp.; assembly: GCA_964600895.1. GTDB lineage: Bacteria > Verrucomicrobiota > Lentisphaeria > Victivallales > GWF2-50-93 > GWF2-50-93. The sequence continues at coordinate 3,822 of CAZRKP010000056.1, read as the reverse complement.
ACGATGGAGTTTCTCCATAGGCAAGGAATGCGAAGGTACAGATTGAAGTAAGACCCACGTGATGTTCGGAATCTTGGCCCCAGGAACCATCGTCGTTCTGATTTTGTTTTAAATAGTCTAGGCTGCGGACGCGAAAGACTTCCCCGTGATAAACCTGAGTCTCCGATGCGATTACATCTTGGGTGGTGCAACAGGAGGTTAGGAATAAGGTCAGGACGGATGATAAAACAGCCAAGGCGATTAAAAAACAGTTTTTCATGAGAAAAGACCTCTGTGGAACAGGTTCCATGACAATATATAAATAACCATACAGGACAGGAAAAGCAAATCGGCTATCAATATTGCCGGCGAGACGCCAGCGATCCGTAGAAAAATTTAAAGACAAAAGCGCAAACTGCATTTGCGCACTCCCGCGGATGCCTGCGGCATCGTAAAACATAAAATATCGTCTCGTTATAAATTGTATTTGATGCGCAGCATCTTTGGAGTGCGAAGCCCCTGTTTCGCTTTGAAATGACAAGGCCATTGCTTGTCGGTCTTCAGAGGTTATCTTATCCGATGGAGAATATATGAAAAAACTGATTTTCATATTTATAGCAACCTTGTCCTTTTTCTGCATAGCGCAGGAGAAGGCGCCGCCTGAGGCGTCATGGGACAAGCTTCCGCGCTGGCGCGGATTCAATCTTACCGACAAGCTCAATCTTGAATGGGCGAACGAAGCGTTTAAGGAGGATGACTTCAAGCTCATCTCAGAGCTTGGATTCAACTTTGTCAGGCTGCCGATGGACTACAGGATCTGGATCGTGGACGACGACTGGAACAAGATCAATGAAAAAGTGCTGAAGGAGATCGACCAGGCAGTCGAATGGGGAGGTAAATACGGGATCCATGTATGCATCAATTTCCATCGGGCTCCGGGATATACTGTGGCAAAACCTGCTGAGAAATACAGCCTATGGGAGGATGATGAGGCGCTCGATGCATGTGTGCGGCACTGGACGATGTTCGCAAAAAGGTACAAGGGAATACCGAACAGCCGGTTGAGCTTCAACCTTTTCAATGAGCCTTCCGGGGTCACTGACGATGAATATTTCAGGGTGGTAAAAACGGTCTGCGATGCAATAAGGAAGGAGGATCCGGAAAGGCTGATTATTTCCGACGGACTGAGCGCTGGTTCCAGGCCGTGCTTCAAGATCAAGGAGCTGAAGGTGGCGCAGTCCTGCAGGGGATATATTCCATTCGGGCTCTCCCACTACAGGGCGGAATGGGTGGGCGGTTACGAAAAAATGGCGATGCCAGAATGGCCGAAGACGAATCTGACAGGAATCATTTTCGGTCCGGACAAGGAGGAACTGCAGGCTCCGTTCGTGATAAGCAACACCATGCCTTTCAAGATGAAGCTGAGGCTTAAACTGGAGATGGTGTCCGACAAGTCGAAGCTTGTTGTGAAAGCCGACGACAAGATCGTGTTCAGCCGTGAGTTCATATGCGGACCAGGGAAGGGTGAGTGGAAGATGGCGGAATACAAACCGGAATATGAGAAGTACCAGAACACCTATGATCTGGAAGTTAATGCGGATATTCCTTCCGGTACGAAGAAGATCTCGCTTGAGAATACTATTGGTGACTGGATGTATTTCAATGAAATTGGAATCCTTGGCGGAGATATGGAATTCAAAATCAAGCTGGAACATCTCTGGGGCAGGAATCCGGTCCGGCTTGATCTCAGCACTTCCGGATTCAAACTGGTCAATACCGAGGACGTCCTCGATAGGAAATGGCTCTGGACCCAGACCATCGAGCCATGGAAAAAGCTGGAAGAGGAGGGCGTGGGGATAATGGTCGGGGAATGGGGTGCCTACAACAGGACCCCGCATGCCGTGGTTCTCAGGTGGATGGAGGACTGCCTCATCAACTGGAAGGAAGCAGGATGGGGCTGGGCATTATGGAACTTCAGAGGTACTTTCGGAATACTTGACAGCGGGCGCAAGGACGTGAAATACGAGGATTTCAGAGGTCATAAGCTGGACCGGAAGATGCTTGAACTGCTGCAGAAATACTGAAGCTGCAAGCTCCAAAATCCAGAATTCAAACTTCAAACGGAATACAAATTCCAGAAATTACCCGGGCTTTGAGCTGTGAGAGGAGGGGAAGGATGAATCGGTTTTATTCTTCCTTTGCGTAGGCCGCGTAGCCATCCTTGTACTTGTATCTGCCTGTCTTCATCATGACCACGTCGAACGAGAGCTGGTTGATCACGATTCCGATGAGCTTTGTCTGGTTCTTCTTGAGATTCTGAATTGCGCGGAGGAGCAGATGGCGCGAGGTGGTATCGGACTGGTAGATGAGGACAGTTCCGTCGACTACCGTGCCTACGATGCTTGCATCGGAGACAGGCAGTATTGGCGGAGTATCAATAATGACGAAGTCGTATTTCTGTCTCATGTCGCTTATGGCTTCCCTGAACTCGGAAGAGAGGAGGAGTTCTGATGGATTCGGAGGGATTGTTCCACAGGTCATGATGTGGAGATTGTCGATCCCCTGGCTGCCAAGAAGCTTGTCCCATTCGATGTCTCCCATAAGGAAATCAGCCGTGGACCTTATAGCTGAATCAGCCTTGATCGTGCCGATCAGGACGTCGCTCAAGCCCTGCTTGCTGTCTATCTTGAAGAGGTCTGCTATCTTTGGCCTGCGCATGTCGGCCTCGACCAGGAGAGTCATCTTGCCCATCTGGGCCAGTGCGATAGCCAGGTTCGTTGCGGTAAGTGTTTTTCCTTCCCTCGGGCTGGCGCTGGTTATTGCAATTGCATTTCCAGACTTCTTCCCGGTGCCTATTGCGAACTGGATGTTTGTGCGCAGGGTCTTGTATGCTTCAGCTACGACGGACAGAGGATCGAAATTGAATAGAACCTTCTTGTCCAAGTCCAGAGGCTCCTCGTGTTTTGTGAAAGGAACTAATGATGCGAAAGGCTTGAGAAAGAACCTCAGGGGCTTGAGGAAGGAGCTGTGAACTTCCTTGCCTCCGATCAGGGGAATGTGTGCTATGACTGGCAGGCCGGTGATCCTTTCAACGTCCTCAATCTTGCCTATGGAGGTGTCCAGTCCTTCAAATACGAAAGCATAGATGAGTCCGAGGATGAGTCCGAAAAGGCTGCCGACGATGATGTTCATGACTTCATTTGGGCTCAGTTTCGAAGGTGTCGCCGCAAGCGAGATGAGCTGAATTTCGTCCTTGGACTTCTCACTCTTGGCCTTGTAGTCGATTTCGGCCTTCAGGGCGAATTCACCGAGGCTCTTGCGGAGGTTCTGGTTGAGTTCCCATTCGGCGAGGTTGTCATCGTAGGTCTGCTTCTTCTGCGGTATCTTTGAAAGCTGGTTCTCTATCGATGCGATGAGCTTCTTCTGTTTTTCTATCTTGGGGTGCGAATCCTGGTAGGTCTCCTTGAGCTTGTCGAGTTCAAGCCTGAGCTCGGTGAGCTGCTTCTTGTAGGTCTCGACGTCGCCGAAAGAGGTGTTTTCCTCGGAGGACTTCTGGAGATTGTCCTTCAGTTTGTCCAGATTGTCCTTGACGCTTTGCAGGCGTTCATCGATGAACGTCTTGGTGTCCTTGGCATCCTTCGTCTTGGATTTCCAGAAATCAGCCCTGTACGACATGGCTACAACGTCTGCGATGGCCCTGGTGACCGCAGGATATGTTCCCTTGACCTTGATGGAGACGATATCGCTTGACGGAACCTGTTCGATCTGCAGGATTGCCCTGAGGGAAGATGCATTGAGGGTATTTATATAACTCTTTTCTTCAGGAGTGAACTTGGCCAGGTT
>CAZRKP010000055.1:0-33404 GCA_964600895.1 uncultured Victivallis sp. | reverse complement strand
CAGGAATATCAGCAGTTGCCAGAAGACCAGCAGATGATGGATCAGGTTCCGCAGGAACAGCAGATCCTCAGCGGTCCTTCCTATGAAGAGATCATGGCGGCCCAGAAGATAACCTTTGAGGATATCAAGGCGCATCTTACCGGACCAGTCATCTCTTTCATTGCTCACATTGTAGTTATTTCCCTTCTTTGCTCGCTGATGGTATACAACGACAAGCCAGAGGTCAAGGAAGTCCAAGTCACAGTTATGGAGATCGACAACAAGGAGCTCGAGAAGCTGCCCGAACCACCACCTCCACCTCCGGAAGACAATACACCACAGGAAGTGACTGATACTCCTGTTGATGTTGAAAGGCCCACCACCACCTCCGTTACGACCGATGTCAATGTACAGGTGAGCAGCGAAGCCACCGGACAGATCGGCGGGGATGTGATCGAAGGACCTTCAACGCAGCTGCCTAACGTGCTGATGGTGGCGCCGTCAAGTTCATCGCTGATAATGCCCGGACTGATGGCCGGTCGAGGAACTGCAGGCAGGAGGACCGCCCTTGGAAAATACAACCGTGGCGGAGCATCTGCGAGTTCGCTTGAAAGATCCACTACAAAAGGTCTCAATTGGCTCCGCGATCACCAGAACGCAGACGGGTCATGGGGCGAGAACGCCGGACATTCACCGGCAATGACAGCCCTCGCGACACTCGCATTCCTCGCACATGGCGAAACACCGAGTTCACAGGAATACGGCACATGTGTACTGAAGGCTATAAGAAAATTGATCGAATTCGCGAACAGCGGCAAGGCCGACGGTCTCATTGCACAGCCAGGAAACGGCTACGGACATGCGATGGTCGCATATGCTCTCTCGGAAGCATTTGCCCTTACCAAGATTCCGATGATCGAAGAGGCCATGAACAAGACAATAACAAAGGTAGTTACGGGGCAGAACATCCTGGGATCATATAACTACAATTACAAGAATGATCCTGACAAGGAGTCCGATGGCGGCCCACGCAGCGATCTTTCAGTGGCGGGCTGGAACTATCAGGCGCTGAAAGCCGCTTTTGCAGCCGGATGCACGGTCAAGGGACTTGAGACAGCGATCGAGGTTGGAAAGAACGTTGGCCTCAAGAAAACCAGTTACAATGCCGCCAGCGGCGGTTTCTCATATAGCGGAACTCCCACAGGGGGCAAGGGAGCAAGCGGGACAATGACATCTGTAGGAACACTCTGCCTCCAGCTTTTCGGTGAGGGAAAATCAAAGGAAGCCCTGAGCGGACTGAGATGGATTGAGACCGCGCAGAATGGAAAGCACATGAAGTGCGACTGGCAGGAGGGCGACGCCCGTTCGCTCTACCAGTGGTATTACCAGACCCAGGCACTCTTCCAGGGATATTCAGGAAGCGGTGGAAGTTGGGACACATGGAACAAGGAGTTCCAGAAGGCGCTTATGAAGGAGCAGGAATCGGACGGGCACTGGACCTCCCCGGTGGAAAAATACAAGAACAAGAACGGTGAAGGCGAAGGACATCTGAAAGGCCTTGATCAGTTCATTTACTCAACGTGCCTCTGCACGCTCATGCTCGAGGTCTACTACCGCTACCTGCCGACATTCAAGGTCAGCAGTTCAGACGCACCCGCAGCGGAAGGCGCCGCCAAAAAGGATGCAAAGGACGAGTTGAAGATAGAATAAGCATAAGGGGCACCTTTCTCTCCAGATTCGGGCGACATCCATGCATTTTCAACGGGATCATGTTGAAAAGACAATGTTTTCCCCTGTAAAAACACTTGCTGAATATTGGACTTGCCAACCTGTTGATGTATTGTATTCATTGTATTTTTTTTAAACCCCAATCAAGGATGCCATATGAAACTGAAACTTCTCTCCGCAGCATTGTCAGTTCTCCTGATCCTTCAGACATCAGCTATCTCCGATGACGGATTCAACTGTGGATTCGAGGACATGAAAGAAATTCCGAAGGACTGGAAGGTACAGGGAAAAGTTTCCATCGACACGCAGGAGGCAAGCAAGGGCAAGGGCTCTTTGCTCTTCGAGAGGACCGAGAAGAATGTCGATGATGCGACATCATTGGAGATGGAGCCGTTCCCGGTGAAGGAAGGCGTATGGGAACTCGCCGTCTCCTACAAGGCTTCCCTATATTCCCCAGACTCATCATATAACGGTGCAATCACGCTTGAATCGATGGACGCATCCGGCAAGGTGCTCGACAAGACGGAGTTTGCGATAATTTATGGGAAAAATGAATGGAAACTCTTCAAGAAGTCCGTGGAAATTCCAGAGGGCGCCGTCACGGCAAGATTTCGGACCGTCATGAACAAGACTAATGGCAAGTTCAACATCGATGACCTTTCGGCAAAATATCTTTACCCCTCCCCGAAGTCCAGAAGCATCTTTGCCGCGATCAAGTTCTCCTCTGAGTCTCTGGGCAACATCTTCTATCCCGGAGACAAGCTCGCGTTCGAAGTGATCGTTGAGTGCAGGAAGGAATGGGCTCAGGAGAACCACGAGTTGTCTTGCGTCATCTCCGACTACTGGGGCGCGGAATATTCGGAGCCCGTGAAGATCAGACTCGGTCCGGGCGAGAAGGTCAATACCAAGACCATATATAAGGGGAAATTAGATTTCAGCTCCATAAAACTGGAGTCGGGCAAGTACTATGAGATCCATGGAACTGCGGAATTCGCAGACGAACCGCCGTACAGGGAAAAATCAACATTCGCCCTTCTTCCGAAGCCTGTGTCGAAGAACTACAAGCCTTCAGAGATCCCGTTCGTCTCGAACAGCTGGGACAACAGGATGAAGGATCATTTCTATCTTTCCGACCGTCTCGGACTCAGATGGTGCGGCATCTTCAGCGGCTGGGGAGCCAAGGCCCCTTATGAGCCTTATGCTCCGGGAATTGAGCACTGCAAGGCACTCGGTATGGGTGCAGTTCTCGGATGCGGTCCCGTGCACGCAATTGAATACCACAACGGCAACTACAAGGAATTCGACGAGACCGCCCTGCGCGAGGGTGCAAAAAACATGATCATGATATTCAAGGATGTAGTACCGGTGCGAGTCCGCATGGGCAACGAGCCACACGGAGATGTCGAAAGGGTGAAGGAGGATCTCGTCGCATACAAGGCGGTCTACGAGGGCGTGAAACAGGCGGATCCCAATATCACTGTGATAGGGACCTCATGCGGGACATCGGAGGAATTCTTCAAGCAGGGATTCCAGAACTACCTCGATGTATTCGATTTCCATACCTATGAGGATCCCATCACAATGCGCACGATCTTCAAGAGATATGCCGCATATGCTGAAAAATATCCGAATTGTAAGAAACCGATCTGGTCCACCGAGATCGGATTGAACGCGCAAGGAATGAGCCACATCTCAATCACTCGCGACATGATCAAGAAGTTCGCGGTCTTCTTCGCCGAGGGCGGACAGCTGATGTCCTGGTTCGACATATACTATCCCGATCCCACAGGCAAGAACGTCGGAAGCAACTCCGAAGCCTTCGACGTCTTCAGCTCGAAATACTGTTTCTACAGCCCCAAGCTCATGGCCGTCGCCTACTACAACATGGTCAACGGAATCTGCATCAAGAAATTCGTCCAGGAAAAAATCTATGATGGTGGAATTGACTCGGTCCTCTTCAGGGACAAGGACAACCAGTGCCTCGCGATAATATGGAAGGAGAAAAATCCCCAGGATGTATTCTTCCCGCTTGCAGGCGTCAGCCAGGTCAGGCTTGTCAGAATTGATGGAAGCTCCACCGAACTTGATGCCGCAGGCAAAGGCCTCATTCTCACCATATCCGAGGATCCCGTCCTGCTCTTCTTCCAGTCCGCCGACATGAAGTTCGCCGACAAACTGGAAAAACCGATGATCTCAGTATCCGAAATCAAGCCCGTGATCAAAGGAGAGGACACGAAGATAACTTTGAACTCCGAGGGGATCTCTTCCAATGACATCTCCATAGTCGCACCTCCGAACTGGATCGTCAAAAGCACCGGTTCCGAAGGAAAGGAACTCAGCTTCTCCGTCACGGCTCCTGCGAACACCGACGCCAGGGAGGGAAGACTTCTTCTGGCAATGAAGAACAAGGGAGGCGAACTTTCAATCCCTGTCCCGATAACAGGCAGGCTGTCCATGAGGATCGTTCCGGAACCTATAAAGGACGGCGTTGCTGGGCTGATGCTTGTTGTCAGCAACAACTCCTCAGTAAAGGACGATGTCAGCTATACGCTCTCGATACCCGAGGAGATTTTCATGGAGAAGGGTACCTTCAACAAGGCGGCTGCAGTCCCTTTCACCGCAGCAATCAGCGGACAGGCTGAAGGAAAGCTGGCTCTCGAACCCAAATCCCGGAAAGAGATAAAACTTTCAGTCTCCAACTTCAATCCCCTTAACATCTACAAAACTAAAGCTATCCTGGTAGATTCAACCGGCAAGACAGTGACCGCTGAAAGGCTGATCTCTGGATTCGTCGGTGTTCCAAAAACTAAAGCTCCGCTCAAGATGGATCTCGCAGCAGATGAGGCGGAATGGCAGAGGGCACCTGTCCAGAACATATCAGAGGAAAGACAGTATATGGTCATAGGAAAGAACGCCAAGGCAAAGTGGAAGGGGCCGGACGATCTTTCAGGGAAACTCCGTTTCCTGTGGGACGATAAGTTCCTCTACATGCGCGCGGACGTGACTGACGACAAGTATGTGAATACCAAGTCCGATGTAGCGATATGGAACATGGACGGACTCCAGATCCTCGTCGATTCCTCAAGGGAATCCAGCGAGAAGGGCGGAAAATACGAGTATTCCCTGGCCGAGGGGACTAAAGGCCCGCAGGCATGGTGCAACTATTCCGCAGATTCCACGACTCCGACAGGCGAAGTCAAGGATATAGTCATAAAAGTTACAAAGGCGAATGACGGTACCGGAAGCAGGACATATGAGATCGCAATCCCATGGATCAGGCTTGCACCGTTCAAGGCCGCACCCGGAGCAAACCTCGGTATGTGCACAATCATAAACGAGGACGACGGCCCTCCCGGACGGCAGAGCTTCATGGGCTGGTTCGGCTGTGCGCATTCCAAGCAGCTGGATCTGGTCGGCGACCTTATCCTTCTTGAATGATTAATGAGAATCCCCAAATTGATTATTTTCATTCATGGCATATCATTACGCCCTGAATGAGAATAATTTTAAAAATAGAAAGATATATATGAAAACTCCTGCAAGACCGAAATACACCTTCCATTTCCTCGGAAACGCCCATCTGGACCCCGTATGGCTATGGGACTGGCGCGAGGGATTGAACGAAGGACTAATTACCTGCCGCACGATCCTTGATCTGATGGACGAGGATTCCGAGCTCACCTTCAGCCGAGGAGAGTCCGTCGTATACGAGCACGTTGAAAAGACTGATCCTGAGACATTCGCAAGGATCAGGAAATATGTGAAGGAAGGACGCTGGGACATTGTCGGCGGAACATTCCTCCAGTCCGATGAAAATCTTCCGGAGACAGAGACCTTGCTGCGGCAGTTCATGCGCGGACAGCAATACTTCAAGTCCAGATTCGGAAAAACCGTCAAAGCCGGCTGGGCCGCGGACTGTTTCGGCCATGCAGCCGGAATGCCGGACTTCATGGCATCCGCCGGAATCAGATATTTTGCCTTCACACGTCCGGAGAAGGAACAGCTTCCTCTCTCTCGTCCGGCCTTCAGGTGGATCGGCGCCGGTGGTTCCGAGATACTTTCATATCGTCCCTTCGGATGGTACGGCACGAACCGCGATGAGATGAACCGCCGTCTTGAAATGGCGCTTACCGAATCGGAAAAACTCGGTCTTAAAAATGTTGGAATATTCTACGGTCTCGGCGATCATGGTGGCGGACCGACACGCAGACTGATCTGCGAAATTCGCAAATGGGGCGAAGCTCATCCTGAAGTGAAGGTCGTGTTCTCGACATTCCACAAGTTCTTCGCCGAACTCGAGAAGGAAGTGAAGTCCAAGCCTGCCGGATTCCTTCCCAGATTTGTCGGTGAAATGGGATTCTGCATGCGTGGTTGCTACAGTTCAATTGCAAAATTCAAGTTCCAGTACCGCAGGGCCCAGGCGCATCTTCTCCGTGCGGAAAAGACAAGTTCCGCGATTTCCGCAAAGCTTGGAATAAAACCCGCGGACCTGAGTTGCCCATGGGATACCGTTCTTTTCAACGGATTCCACGACATACTTCCCGGCTCGAGCATCGAACGCGCCATGGACGAGCAGATCGAAAGCGTTGGCGGAGTTATCCACAAGGCCAAATCCGCGGAATTCAATCTGCTGAACTCATTGTCCAATCAGATAGACACTTCTGTTAAAAAAGCTTCCGGAGACATGCCTACTGGTGTATCAATGCTTGCATGGAATCCGCATCCGTTCGCCTATGAAGGCTATCTGGAACTTGAGGAGTGCCTCGATTCCCGTCCGATCTTCGACTACAGAGACCGTCCAAACGAGGTTCCAGTCAGGTTCCTCGACCATAAGAAGAACATCATCCCGTTCCAGCTTGTTGCGACTGATTCTGCAAACGCGTTCAAGGAAGTGGCATGGCGCAAACGCGCGGTCGTCCATGCAAGGATTCCCGCGATGGGATGGTCCATGTTCGAGATGGCCTGGGTAGAAGGTGCATCTGCTCCAAAGGGTCCGAAATCCAGACCGTCCACGGCAACCAGCAACTCGATCAGCAACTCGATCTTCAAGATAGAAGCTGTTCCCGGAAGAAAGGGCATAAAGATCATCAAGGATGGAAAACCTTTCCTGAAAGGCAACGGCCTTTCAGCCGCCATGTTTGAAGACGACTTCGGTTCCTGGGGCGGTGGTGGACCTGATATCACGAAGATTGTCGAAAATTGGAAGATCACGGAAGTTAAAGTACTTGAGAAGGGACCTTGGCGTTCAGCGATCTGGGTGCGCCTGGCAGGCAGGAAGTCACGGATCGATCTGAATCTGAAACTATATGCCGGACAGGATACGGTGGAAGTTTCGGCCCGTGTCCTCTGGGACAATCCCAGGTGCAGGATGAAACTCCTCATGCCAATGGACGGAACCAACGCGGAATACGAAGTTCCCGGCGCTGTCGTCAGAAGGAAGCCTGCAGGAGAAGTTCCCGGCCTCCGATGGGTGCGAGTCAACTGCAGTAACGGCAGATCTGTTGGATTCATAAGCGATTCCATCGCCAACTTCAATCTCAGACGCGGCTCGATGGAGGTGACAGTTGTCCGTTCTACCGGTTATTCGACCACTGGCAGGATAAGCAAGAAAGAGAACTGGTTCCCTCCAGCCGACTGCGGAGAACTGAAGTTCAATTTTGTTCTCGCTCCCGGAAGCAAGGATCTTGCGAAAATCGCAGACAATCTTGAACAGCAAGTAGTAATTCTTCCTGTTCCGGCTAAGAAGGGTCCCCTTCCAAGCCAAGGTTCCATCATGCAGATCGAACCGGCGGGAGTATCAGTGCTTGCATTCAAGCCTGCAAGCTACGGCAGGGGATTCATACTGCGCCTCATCGAGACTGCCGGAAGAACAGCAAGTCCAAGGCTGAAACTTGCCGGCAGGACAGTCAGTCTCGGAAAACTTGGCCCTCGTAAGTTCGCCAGCTGGCGGATAGAAATTGGAAAAAGTGGAATCAAGGCAAGACCCTGTAATACAGCTGAAGCATGAGGGAAGCATTACTCAGCTTTAACACCGTTCCGGACAAGTTTTTCAATCGTATTTGTCTTGGTGTCAAACCGGATTAAATCTCCCTTCATGACATCCGGGGAAACCGGCGTAAGCCTGCTGTCGACTGCCACAATCTCAGGTTCACATATCTCCGTCATGGTATTAGGGCCGGCGGTTCCTGGCAACTCCTTGAACCTATATGCTATGAAGATGGAAACATTATCCTTTGTAGTGAAAATATATTCCAGTTTCGCCCACATCTTCTCCGTCTGTTTGATGTCAATGACATCACAGGGATATTTACTGCTTACACATCCAGACAAGCATAGGAATATCAGGATAGATAAAAGGTTCAGGATTGGCTTGTTCATCATGAATTCTCCTAATTGTCGAAAAGATATATCCACGGTAACCATTTTCAATTATTCTTTACCTAAAGAGTACACCTAAATATTCCGGGGGTACATCCTGCAAAACGCCTGAATGTGTTTATGAAGTGAGCCTTGCTGGAATATCCTAGTTCTTTCCATAATTTGCTGACCGGTTCTTTCCGGTCAAGTAGAAATCTCATGGCCTTGTCTGTCCTCGCCAGATCTCGGTATTCAAACATTGTGACCCCAAAGACGGCATGGAATTTCCTGGACAGCCAATACCTTGAGAATCCAATCTGATTAGCCTCTTCTTCCAAAGATAGATACTTTTCCGGACATGTTCGGATCCTCATGGCAAGATCATGGAGTCCGGGAGAAATCTTTGCAATCATTGTCCATTCATTGTTTAGGACCGATACAAGGCCGTTGGAAATCTTCTGCCATTGCCTGCCCTGAAGTCTTCGTCCCTTCTCTATCTTCTCCGGCATAAGTCTGAGCAAAGTTTTCACAGCGTAGGCTAACTTCTTTTCCTCAATGCTGTCAAAGTCCCATTTCTTCCACAGGGGCCAGATGAGTTTCTTGTCGCCTGAGGCAGTCAACATTGAATCCTCTATATCCAGATTGCACATCACGAGCGGATCTGAAATATCGCTGGCCCTCCTGTGCTGGATTCCACGGCCAATGTAGACGATGTCACCTGCCTTGACATCAAACTTCCTGCCCCCTATGGCGTATTCCCCTCTACCCTTGATTATATAGTCGAACTCATGGTAGAGATGATGGTGGCTCTCGACGATCAAGCCGGGACTGTCCTTGACGCAGAACAAGACAGCTCCTTTTCCGATATAAGGTATCGGGGTAATCGTCTTTCGGATTGTCTGCTGTATTTTCATTGTTACTATTGTTCTTAGAATAGATTTTTTGGATTACAACGGAGGGCGGACTTTCCAGTCCGCCTCGCGGGTTAAAAAACCCACGCTCCTTTTATCAAATCGAAGATAAAGTAATATTTGATATTTCCTAAATATCCTTCATCCTTGCCGGCAATTCAAGATATAGGTACTAAATATTGTCCTGCCCGGAATGTTGTCTCCCTGCCCAGTTATCCTATAATAATGCCAAACAAGAGGAGGAATTATGAAAAATTCGAATAAGCCCTGCAAGCAGATCAAGATACCGGCATCTAATATCGATGTCCTCACCGAAGCGGACGTCGTCGTCTGCGGGGGCGGATGCTCAGGAGTAGCTGCAGCCGTCTCAGCCGCACGCCACGGCGCGTCAGTAGTCTTGATCGAGCGCTGGCCGACTGTCGGCGGTATGGCGACCAATGCCCTCGTAAACGGCTGGCACCGCAGTGACCGTAAGAAGGTAGTCATAAACGGTCTTGTCGAGGAATCCGCCCAGCGCGCGGAGAAAGAGGGATGGATCGCGAAAGATCCTCAGTATCCGCATGCCCATGAAACCCACTGGTTCAATCCCGAAGGCATGCGTATCGTCTGGCACAGGATGCTCAAGGAGGCCGGCGTAAAAATCCTGTGCCATATGGCTGCTGGAGAGCCGATCATCGAAGATAGGAAAATCATAGCCGTGCTTGTCGACACGAAGTCCGGTCGCCGTGCCATAACCGGAAAATATTTCATAGATTCAACTGGTGACGGTGATCTTGCTGCAAAGTCCGGAGTTCCTTTCAGCTACGGAAGAGAATCTGATGGACTCGTCCAAGGGATGACACTTATCTTTTCCCTTGATGGGATAGATCCTTCTTTGAAAAAAGAGCGCCTAAAGGAAAATCAAAGGATTGTTGAACTTATGCGCGAACTTCGCAATAAGGGAAAATTCCCGCAGTTCAATGAAGGCAACGGGGCTCACTATCTCAGGAATGCTGAGAATGGAACTCTATGGAATATGCTTCCTGTAGCCGGAAATCCTCTCGACGAGGAGGAACTCACGGAACTGACCTATGAGGCGCATGAAAAAATTGTCTCATATCTAAAGCTCTGGCGTAAAGAAGTCCCAGGTTACTCAAAGGCATCAGTAAGGGAAACGGGTTTTGCTCTTGGTGTCCGCGAATCCCGCCGCACATCTGGACTGAAGACTCTCGACCAGCACATGGTATTAGACGCAGTGAAACACAATGATGCGATCGGACACGGCGTCTGGATGATCGATATACATGATCCGAAGGGAACGGGATATACCACCTACTCTGATCGTGGCAGCCGGAACATGCTTGAAGCCGGCACAAGTTATCATATCCCTCTTGGGATGTGCCTAAATAAAACCATCTCTAATCTTGCCGTCGCCGGACGTTGCGCATCATCGACACACGAAGCCCATTCGTCTGTCCGTGTCCAGACCCACTGCATGGTCATGGGCCAAGGCGTCGGCACACTCGCTGCCATGGCACTGGACAAAAGCAAGAATCTTGGAGGAGTAAACATCAAAGAATTGCAGAAGAAACTAAAGGCAGACGGAGTTTATCTGGAAGATATGCCTTAATAAGTTCCATGAATGCTCTTAAGATAAGACACAATTAAAAAATTGTAAACTCCTTCGGAATCCTTTCTCAATCGTTGGAGTTCACGGCCCTGGTCGCTGAAGGCGCTGCCAGAGGCAGGTAAACTTCAGCGTGCGTATTTCTTCTGGGCATTCCCCTTACTTGCCATCTCATAATAGTCTCGATGCTTTTTTCTTCAACGGAGCGCGGGTTTTCCAACCCGCGGCACTCTTTCCATGGCGGGTAAGAAAACCCGCCCTCCGTTATCTTGAAATTCCCTTCTATTTCGAGACTATTAGTAATCCGCAGCCTACACCACAAGCTCGATGGTCATGATGCGGCCAGCTGGTACTGAGCCTATGAGGCTTGTTTTTGTGACTTTCAGCTTCTTCCGGCGTTCCTCATTGAGGTTGCATGAAAAGGCCGACTTCACTGGCTGTCCGCAGGAGAGCTTGAACTTCGCGGGTATCTTGAGCGGATTATGGAAGCGCACGATTATGCTGTTGCTGCGATCTGCTTTCTTCATGCAGTCCACAACGACGCCCTCAACCTTCAGGAAAGAGTAGTCCAGAGGAAGTTTACCCGGTTTGCCGTCAGACAGGAACTGGAGCGGTTTGAGTGGCACGTTGTGGCAGGCCGCGTGGTGATGCAGGTCAGCTTTGACCCATGTTCCCCTGTGTGGGACCAGCGCATAGCGGAAAGTGCCCTTGCCGAGGCATTGTCCACCTTTTGCATCCATGAAGATCTTCATGATTTTAAGCTTGGGGAACGTGCGCAGGAGTGAAATGCCCACGGTTCGTGAACGATCATTGATAACTTCGTACTCAGATATCGCGCTATTGACAATAGCCAGGCCGTTATGGCCGTCCGAGATGTCCATGAAAGACACCTGAGGATGTGTTGATGCCGGCGCGTGCAGTGTTCCGGGCAGATGATCGCCCGCTGGGAGATTCTTGTCTGACGGATCGATGGGCACGATAGGACGAGAGACCACGTCGAACTGGCCTTCAGCCTCAGCCGTCTTGGCCTTTGAGAGTCCGGTTGGGAACATCACGCGCAGTTTGTGGCTCTTTGCACGGTTATCAACGGTGGTTTCGAATTCCAGCATATCGCTGTGCTTCTTCAGGATCACGCGGGTCACAATAGGATTGTCGATAAGCTTTGAGCTGCGCTTTTTCTCGTCTGGTGTCACATCTTCCGGAAGGCGGAAGTTGATCGTGATCTCGCGGATGGAGGCGAGATCGCTTTCCTCAATCACCGAAACTTTGGCGCGGCATTTCTTTGAAGTGAGCGGTTTGTCATTTGGCAGCACGCCGCTGTGCCATGGGCCTCCGCACTCTCCGCGGTCTTCAAAGAAATGAAGCCCCTTCATGGTGCGACCGGTTTTTTTGTCTTTGAGGTTGATGGTGCCGTTTGAGTTGATTGTCGCCTTCAGGTAATTGTTTTCCAGGATGGTGCGCTTCGGGGCTGAAGAAGATTTAACCGCTGGTGTGCTCAAGCTGCGGTCTGAGCGAATATAATATGTCTGCCAGCCGAGGGCGGGTATGTCCTTTGCGAGGAAACGGATTCTCCATGCTGTGCAGTCGGCAAAGGAGTGGGCATCCATGCTGAATTTCTCCACGTTGGCAGGCCAGTCTTTCTCCTTTGTTATCAGGGCCTGCACAGGTCTTCCGTTCGAGGAATAGAGGGTCGGTGCAGATGTGCCTGCTTCCTTTGGGATCATTACGTAGCAGTCTACGACTTCGGTGCGTGGCCGTGCCAGGGAGTTGAAGATGGTAAGGGCCATTTGTCCGTCCGGCAGAGAGCTGCAATCCAGGTTCTTCGCTATGCTCATGCATGCACGCTTGGTCCAGGCTTTGGCAATTTCCGTAGTCTTGCGGAAACGCTGTTCCATATCCAGATGGACCTTGTCAGAAGAGCAGCCTCCTATCGAATCGTGGCTCTGGTTGGCGAGGAGTGCCTTCCATGCCATGTCGAAGGAAGCGGACGGGTATTCGTGGCCCGTCTTTTTGTTTGCCAGGATGCAGAGGGGTTCAGAGAGTTTCACCAAATTGAACTCAGACTCGCGGTTCTGCTGTTTCAGATAGTAGCGTGCCGTGATGGCTCCGATTGGCGTATTGCCCTTGAAACGCATCTCTTTACGGATTACTGGCAGGCGCGGTACGGCCTTCTTGATGGCCGCCACCGTGTTGGGCAGTGAATCGTGAATGATCTTGTAGCCCAGCTTTTCTCGCGCCAGCCTGATGATCTTTGACGTAAACTGGGAAGGGGCGGAACTGTCGTAGCCATCCATGCCGATAAGGTGTTTTGTCGTGGCCGGCACCTTCATCCGCTCGAAGAGGTCCTCGAAGCGTTCCTTGAGCAGGTCTTCGCGCCATACGTAGTCCTCGGTGATCATCGTGAAATCGCGAGCCTCAAGTTCATCGTTGCAGATGCGCGATATGCGACCCTTTTCATTGACATGGTACTTGCCGCTGTCGTCAGGCAGCTTTCCGAAGTAGAGAGGGGCTCCCACGAAAATGAGGAAGTTCATGCGGGTACGGTTCGTGAGACGGATGTTGAGCACGCGCGAGCCGTCCGGGGCTTCCAGATAGAAATCCTTGCCGTTGCCTTCCCCGCCAATGCCGCGGTAGAAGATGATCGTATCGATATCGAAGCCGTTGTAGAGCTGGGCGATCTGTGAGACCTGCCCGCAGAACGAGAACGGATTGTAGCCGACCTTCATGACCTTGCCGAGGCTGTTGGCCACCTTGTGCCCCATGAAGAGATTTCTGGCCAGTGACTCACCAAGTACGCTGAACTCGTCCGGAAGCGAGTACCAGGGCCCTACCAGCAGTTTGCCGGATCGCACAAGTTTCTCGATAGCCTTGCGTTTTTCAGGCCTGATCTCCAGGTAGTCGTCAAGTCCGAGCGTCTGGGAGTCAAAGTGGTAGTGCTTGAAATTTGGGTCTTTGTCGAAGAGTTCGATCGTCTTGTCGAGAACTTCAAGGAGGCGGAGACGGGTTTCTTCAAAGCAGAAGCGCCATTCGCGGTCCCAGTGGGTATTGCTTATTACGTGGATTGTGTAGTCAGTTTTTTTGTCAGCCATGTCTGTACTCCTTGGATGATAGGAATTTTGATTTCATGATCCTTGTAAGATAGTCTGGGAACGATGTGTAATCAATTGAAAATTTGCAATTGTCACAGAGGATATATATTATCGGCCTTTCAAACCAAAAAAACTGAAAGGTCTTCAAAATGAGCTTTAAGCTTGCAGCGATATTCTCCGACAACATGGTCTTCCAGCACGGAATCAAGGTTCCGGTATGGGGATGGGCCCAGCCCGGCGACAAGATTACTGTGGCGTTTGGTTCCCAGAAAAAATTCGCAGTAGCCGGCAAAGACGGAAAATGGTCCGTTGTCCTGAACAAACTGAAGATCTCACAAGTTCCCGCTACGATGACCGTCTCCTCCAAAATCGAAAATCGGCATTCGGCAATCGGCAATATTCTTGTCGGCGATGTCTGGGTCTGTTCCGGACAGTCCAACATGGAATGGACAGTCACAAATACAAAGAATGCTCCGCAGGAAACAGCCGCTGCAAATTATCCCAACATCCGTCTTTTCCATGTTCCACATGTAGCAAAGGTAAAACCGGATCGCGATATAAGTGCATCATGGTTCGTCTGCACACCCGACAACATCGGAGGATTTTCCGCAGTTGGATATTTCTTCGGACGCGAGATCCATAGGAAGACCGGAATCCCTCTTGGCCTTATAGACACCGCCTGGGGCGGCACATGTGCGGAGACTTGGACCAGTCCGGAAGCATTAAAGGCAGATCCATTCTTCAGCAAGGTGGTCAAGGATTATGAGTATGCCATCAGAAATCCTGATGAAGCCCAGAAGGAGATCAAATCAAAGCAGAAGGAGTGGGCTGATAAGTATGACATCAAGGACACAGTCAATGCCGGCGAGGAGAAAGGTTGGCAGAATCCGGATACTGATACATCGAAATGGAAGGAGATGGAACTTCCTCGGAACTGGCAGAGCGCCGGATACCTTCACAGTGGAATTTTCTGGTTCCGCAAAGTCGTAGATGTCCCCGCTGACTGGGAAGGCAAGGAGCTGACACTAAGCCTCGGTGCGCTCGATAAGTCTGATGTGACTTATTTCAATGGAGTGCGCGTTGGAAGCATCACGATGCAGCAGCGTCCGGACGCCTGGTGCACTCCGCGCATATACACCGTTCCGGGAAACCTTGTTAAGGCTGGACACAATCTGATTGCGGTTCGTGTATTCAGCAACATTTACCATGGCGGTTTCATCGGGACGCCGGCACAAATGAGGCTTTATCCTTCAAAGGAGAAGAATGCTGAGCCAATCCAACTTCCCGGCATCTGGAAATATGAGCTCGAGGCGAATTTCGGACTTATCCCTCCGCAGCCCCCGCCTCCTCTCGGAGAGGGAAATCCAAATTCACCGCATATCCTATATGACAACATGATCAAGCCCCTACTCCCGTTCGGCATCAAGGGCGCAATCTGGTATCAGGGAGAATCCAATGCAGACAGGGCAAAGCAGTATAGGAAACTTTTCCCATTGATGATCAAGAGCTGGCGCAAATCATGGGCTCAGGGGCCATTCCCGTTCTATTTCGTACAGCTCGCAAATTATCAGCCATACAAACATCTGCCAGGAGAAAGCACCTGGGCAGAACTTCGCGAGGCGCAGACAATGACTCTATCGCTGCCGAAGACAGGAATGGCTGTCATTATCGACATCGGCGAGGCAAACGACATACATCCCAAGAACAAGCAGGACGTCGGACTGCGTCTCGCTCTTGTGGCGCTCGCAAAAGATTATGGCTATAAGAACTTGGTCTATTCCGGTCCTATCTATAAATCCATGAAACTTGAAAACGGCAAGATCCGCATAAAATTCGATCATATCGGAGGCGGACTTGTTGCTCATGGAAAGCATCTCGAAAGTTTTGAAATCGCTGGAAAAGACAGGAAGTTTGTCTGGGCTAATGCAGTGATTGAAGGTGAAACCGTTGTCGTGTCGAGTCCGAAGGTTTCCAAGCCGGTAGCCGTACGTTATGGCTGGTCTGAAAATCCAAACTGCAACCTCTACAATTCATCGGATCTTCCGGCATCGCCGTTCAGGACAGACAACTGGCCGGGAATAACAAAGTAGATATCGGAGCGCCGGCATCTTGCCGGCAGTAATAGGAATGTGAAACAGGCGTCTCGCCTATGGGGAATGAAGAAAATTACAGGCCAAAGGCCTGTACCACATTCTTCAAGAGTTGCCGGCGAGACGCCGGCGCTCCAATTACTTTCCCGCCGGGAACGCGTGCGAACTTCGCAGTCGGAACCGGCGCGGAGAAGTTCCATGCCAGGATGTAAAGACATCATAAAAGCGTCCGAGACTGCTGAATCCGCATCTGGAGGAAATCTCGTGTATCGGCTCGTTGGATGACAACAGCCTTTCAGCAGCATATTTCATCCTCCATTCGGTAATCCATTCCACCGGAGTCTTTTCTGTTGCGTCCTTGAGAACTCTCGAAATATGAGCCAATGTCCGTCCGGACAAGTCTTCAAAATGCCTGGGCCCCTTGCAGAAGTTCTCTGGCTTCGACATCAGGATGCACGCGTCACGCAGCCATGCAGGACAATTTTCGAATGGCCCTTCAGAGGAAGGTGATATCCTTAGGATCAAGGAAAGCAGGAAATGCTCCAGTGCCATTTTTGTCTGAGGTCCCCTTCGAAGTTCCCTGAACTCGTTTTCAAGCCATGAGCCGTCCTCGGCGGAAAGCCTTCGTATGCGTTTCCTTTCAACCCTAGTTCCCCATAGCGGATCTTTCCCGAGGAAATACCTTTTCAAGATCTGAGCCAGACAGTCAGGCGGAAAAGCAAGATTCACGATCCTGTAGCTCTTTTCCTCAATCCATTTGTATCCGTGGAGATCTTCAGGCATGACAAATCCGAAGTCATTCGGTGCAAGTTCAAGCTCCTCGCCGTTGACATTATGGATGCATCTTCCCTCCTGCATAAGGAAGATCTCCATGAAATCATGTGTGTGGAGTTTCACCTCCGGCCGGATCACGTTGTGGAAAACAAGCTCAAATGGCTTGTCCGAACCGCTGCTGTTGGCATATTTAAGATGGTTATGTGGGTTCATAAATATCACTTGATTAGCCTGTCTTTTCTATCTTACGTCAGGCGCTTCGGCCTGACCGATGGAGTGCGTGTGACAAAGTCACCGCTCTTGCTTTTTCGGACATGCGGCATATCAAAAGCGCAGACTGCATGGAAATTCCGTCTGCGCACTCCAACGGATTCGCTCTGCTCATCGTAAAAACATATTTAATAGCAACTTAAAATATCATAAAACAGTAATTTTAATATCATTTTAGCGAAAGAATAGATTTTATTCCATTGTAGCTTATGAGCCATATCATGAAACAGATGTCAGAATAAAGGAGATTTATAGATGAATAAGTTTATTCCGGACTACAGGCATATTGAGAGTGCAGCCAGGAACAAAAGACCTGCACGCCTCCCGTTCTACGAGCACATCATAAATCCGGAATCCATGGAAATGATCACCGGAAAGAACTTCAAGGACCTTATCAGAGGTGACAAGAAGGATGTAAAGGAATATTTCCGAAACTACAACGCCTTTTTCCTCCAGCAGGAATACGACACGGTCTCCTTCGAGTGCAGTGCCCGGGCAATTCTGCCTAATTCCGGTGCTCTTGGTGATCATAGCAAGCACGGCGCCATACACAGCCGCCGGGAACTTGAGGAATATCCCTGGAAGGAGTTTCCAAAGAAATACTGGGATGCGGTGGACAGTCAATTCATGGCGTTGAAGGAAACCCTCCCTCCGGGCATGAAGGCTGTCGGTGGCATAGGGAACGGAGTGTTCGAGATAGCAGAGGATCTTGTCGGTTTCGAGTCCCTCTGCCTTCTCCAGGCCGACGAACCTGATACGTTCTCAGAACTTTTCGTGAGAATCGGGGATTATCTTGTCGCGATCTGGACAGAATTCATAAAGCGTCATGGAGATGCCTTCGCCGTCTGCAGGATCGGTGATGACATGGGTTTCAAAACTTCAACCCTGATGGCGCCACAGACTCTCATAGACAACGTCGTCCCCCAATACAGGAGGATAATCAAGGTGATACATGCATCCGGAAAGCCATTTTTGCTCCACTCATGCGGATGCATATTCGACATCATGGACGATATGATAGATGCAGGCATAGACGCCAAGCATTCAAACGAGGATGCAATCGCACCTTATGATGACTGGATATCCAAATATGGAAAAAGAATCGGCCTTTTCGGCGGTGTAGACACCGACCGCCTCTGCAGGATGAAGCCCGATGACATTTATGAATATGTCCTTGAGTCCGCCACCCGATTCCGCAAGAATTCGAATGGCTACGCACTCGGTTCCGGCAACTCAATCCCGGCATACGTCCCTTCAGAGGGCTATCTGGCCATGATCAGGGCCGGAAAGGAAATCCGCAGGCGAGAGAATACCTGATTACGGAGCGCCAGCAAGGAAAGCGGAACTTTGTTACCGCACTCCGACGTTTTCCTCCGCAATCTTAATACAGGAAAAGTACTGATTATTAAATTCTGTGTCTTCTGTGGTTAAAAATTTTACTTGTTACGTTCCACTCACTTCCATGTGCCAGGTTTCGGATCCGGATCATTGAACATCTCCGGAAACTTGCCTTCCGCTATTCCACCGGTCTGGTCAAGTTCCGGACGCTGCAGCTTCCATGCCGGACGAGGAGAAACCTTCGTGCAGAAGTCGCACTGCCCTATCTTCTTCCTTTTTTCCAGACTGTCCATGCATGATCTTATGCAGCCTTTCGCGCCACAAATCGCAAAATAGCTTGTGTGACTCTTGATCTGGTTGTAGTAGCTCATGACGCTGTCGGTTGGAAATTCTGGATTGGGCAACCACTTTGACTGTGCCATCGGATATGTCATCCTGTATGCCTCTTCCTCTGACAATGTGGAATTCCTGACATCCAGGTTGAATCCGGGCATATCCTTCTTGAGGAACGGTGACGCTTCCCAGTTGAGACCGTGATGAGTAAGTGTACAACGCCCCATATGGACATCACCCCATTCATATTCGACATCGTCTATCTTGATCTTTATTGAAGGCCTGTCTTCAGGCTTGGGTATCGCCCCTCCGGGACAGTCTTTTGCACAGCGCATGCATTTGTTGCAGAATGTATTGGGCTTTATCAGGGGATCCGGCTCAAGTTCTGCATCCGTAAGGATAGTCCCAAGCCTGACGCGCGGACCGAATTTCGGATGGATGAAAACCTTGGACCATCCAATCTCGCCCATACCGCAGGCAACTCCGGCTATTCGGACATTTATATTGATCTCCGCAGGAGGACGACCTTCCGCAACAGGCTTGTGAAGTCCGGGCCTTTCTGGAACCCCGGGATAGAGGGGCACCGCTTCAAATCCATGGTCTTCGATGAAGCAGGCCGTCTCGTAAGTCACGAACGGACGGAACAGCGTATTAAGCTTGTTATATGAATAGAACGTATAGTTCGCCCAGTGCGTACCCTCGGTTATTCCCCTGTATGAACCGCGCGGAATTGGTTGGACTATCGTTATCACCGATTTGCAGTCGGGGAAAATATTCAGCGGATGCATCATCTGTGGGGCATTTTTGAAACGCTCGATGTTCGCTATCCCAATATCCCCGCAGCCGGCATTGAATGCCGCTTCCTTTATCATCTTTGATGTGAGTTTCATTTGTGTTTCCTTATATATATTGCCGGCGAGACGCCAGCGCTCCTATAAAAGTTACTTTCTCTTCGCATACTGCTTCGAGCACCCCAGATCCGAGGCGTCCGGCATGTCTTCCGGAGAAACAGGCCTCTTGAATCCATCGAGTATCCAGGCTGAACGCTTGCGGAACTTGTTCTCAAACTTGTTAGAGGACTTTCCCGCCTCCTCAAGCTTTACCATGCATGTCCTCCCGCAGATCGCCGCGAGCCTGTCAGGACGGCTTCCCCTTCCCGGCCCCTGCATTGCTCCGTTCGGACAAGATGCGCATATCGAATAATCAACCGTTGCAGAACTTATCGAAACTTCACCGTCTCCTGATTTTTTCATCTTCGACTTGTCAATCGCCTTGAACGGACAGACCTTGATGCACGCCTCGCAACTGCCGCAGATGTTCTTGTCCATGACCATGTCCGTCATGAGCTTCGCATCGGTAAGTATGAGAGCAAAGCGTTGCCTGATACCGTATTCAGGAGTGATAAAGAATCCACCGAGACCGAGTTCTCCGAGTCCGGCCGCGTGCGCCGCAAAATCGAGATCAACGATCACATTCGGTGCAGGCTTTCCCGAAGCGACCGGAGCTCCCGTCGGCATGCCATCTTCAGCGTATCCGAAAAGCGGAACGGCCTCGAACCCCTGAGTCTCTATATGGCAGGTCAGATCGTAGGTGGTCCTGGCAAGAAAATTATCCTCTAGCCACTTGTATCCAAATGTCGAATATGTCGAATGGAAATTCGTACCTTCCTCGACTCCACGGAGTGCACCGCGCAGAACGCGTCGTCCGACAACAATCACCGACTTGCATTCCGGAAAGATCGACAACGGATTCTTTTCCGCCGACAGTCCGGCAAATCTCTCTATGGGTGCAATTCCTATCAGATCGGCTCCCTTTGACTTCGCATAGTTCTTAAGTTCATTGGCATCCATGTTAATCTCCTTTTGATTTACTTCGTTATTCGATATTCATTGTTCATTATTCGTAATTCAACTACCTCATCTTATACGGCGCATATCCCAGCGCGAACGATGCGGCTTCAGCTGAATCACATATTGCTTTCCTGAACCTATTCCATACTTCCTCGCCACGCTCACCTTCGGGGAGCATTGTCCCGATGACGGCCGCAAGATTACCTTCATTGTCAAAGACAGGACAAGCAACGGCTGCGACACCGGGGGATCTTTCCGAATCCATGACCGCCAGTTTCTCTTTCCTGATCTTCTCTAGTTCTACCTTGAATTTCTTCAGGTCGGTAATCGTCTTGTCTGTCATTTTCTTCAGCCCATGCTTTTTCACGAAGCCGTCGAGTTCCTTTTCCGGCAGATACGCGGCGCAAACTTTGCCGCCGGCCGTATAATTGATCGGATTTATACTGCCTATATCAAGACCGAGGTCCCTTTTTACACCCTCAGGCGAAACCACATCAACCACCATGGACTGGCAATTGTGTGGGACCTGGAGGTAGATTTCGCGGCTGAGTTCATTTGCGAGCTTGTAGAGGAACGGACGGATTCTGGTCCTGACCCCCATTCTGCGAAGGCATCCGTTGGACAAGCAGAGGATTTTGAGGCTTATGAAATATTTCCTTTGTTCATCCTGTTCCACGTATCCTATATCCTGCAGGGTCTTCAGCAGACGGCAGACATGGCTCTTTGGGAGCTTCATCTTCTCGGAAAGTTCTTTCACCGAATGGGTCTCCGTGCTTCCCGAGAGGAATTCGAGTATGCTCATTCCGTTGTTCAGTGTGTTGTTCATGCATTCTCCATTAATATCATATATTAGAACTATTACTAATATTGTTCTATATATTAGAACTTCAAGCCTGAAAAGAAAGATTTTTGAAAGATTTTTTGAGCCTGCCAGAAATGGAGGAAAACGGATCAGAAGATTTATTTAACCACAGAACACACAGACTACACAGAAAATGATAAACATAGTATTACGAACAATACAAAATTAGGAATATTTATAAATGGATAGACTCTCTGTGTCTCCGTGGTTAATCTTTCCCCCGGAATGCGCTCGGACTCCTGCCGGCGATCCGTCTGAAAAGCTTGTTGAAGTGCTGGGGATCAGGTATCCCTACCCTGGCCCCAATCTCCTTGACAGGAAGCGACGTGCATTCAAGGAGATGCTTTGCATATTCTATCCTGCGGTTGATCAGATACCTGTTCATCGTCACGCCATACTGCCTGCGGAACATGAGTGCGAGATAATTCTGTGAAAGACCGGCTGTCCTGCTTAACTCAGGAATGCTGATCTGACGTGAAAGTCGCCTGTCGATCTCCATAGCCGCACCAACCACAGCTGTCATCGATTTCCGTCCAAGGTTCTCCTCCCTGGCCCTGTTGATCCAGTGCAGCCATACAAGGAATTCCTGCAATACGAGCGATGCCGCCTGCGAGGCCTCCGGGGAGACATCTGCCTGCTGTATCCACCAAATCAGGTTCATGAACTTGGATTCCGCTGCTGATTTCGCTTCCCCGAGATTCATCCAGAGTGGGATGGAAAGTTTTTTAGGACTGCTGGAATTCTCCGATGCAAACTTGAAATGTGTACAAAAATGGAAACCTGGCTGTTCTAAATCATATCTGGCCTCAGTTCCAATCGGGGTGATGGTTATCGCTCCAGGCATGATCTCATACTTGTTCCCAGCCAGTCTTATCTTTCCACTATAATCATATATATGGAGGGCATTTGTGTTGTTGTTCAGATAATTTACAGAAAAATTCTTATCGGCAAGAGGATAGCGTCCGGCCCGTAGCACCAGAGGAAGGACATTGACTTCAAAGTCAAAGCTCATGGGATTTCCTGATTGTGAAAGAAGATCGATATGAGGGATCTATCTAAAGCGGATGGCCTGTACCTGGAAATGAATCGCTTTTTACACCATCCATCCACCCGTCCAAGCTCCAGGCCATCCTTGTATTATTGAATTTATACCACAGTATGTTGAATATTTCCAATTGTATAATGAAGATTTTGTTAAAATATTATTAGTGAATTTAAACCATTAATATAAAAGCGGATGGTTGGATGATATGGATGAATGGGTGAAAATTAATTCCTACCCATCCAATCATCCGGCAAGCCATCCCCCCGGTCAAATAATAAGGAGTTACCCATGACACCACGCGAAAAATTCATAGCCGCCCTTGAACGCAGGCCAATAAAAGGAAGAGTCCCCCATTTCGAGCTGGTCTTCTTCCTTACCATGGAGGCCTTCGGAAAAATCCATCCGTCACAGAGGAATTACTCACAGTGGGACCAGATGGAGGAGAAGGAAAGACAGCTCCATCGCAATGAGATTGCCGATCTCTACATCATGACTGCAGAGAAATATGGACATGACGCCATATTCATCCATCCCAATCCTTGGAAGATGGAGGAGATCGAACTCCTTGTGGACATCATCCGTGAAAAGTCCGGCGATAAATATTTCATCATGATGCATGGGGATGCAACCTATGGCATCCCAGATGGTAACCACATGGTGGAATTCTCATATCGCATAGTGGACGAACCGGATGTCCTGAAAAGCGATGCCGAACGGAATGTCAATAATGCACTCGAACGCGGAGAAAAACTCAAGCGCAAGGGAGGAATCGACGGTTTCGCCCTCTGCAGCGACTACTGCCTGAATACGGGACCTTTCTTCAGTCCTGAGCAGTTCTCGGAGTTTGTCACACCTTATCTTACAAAGCTGATCCAGGGATACCGAGACATGGGATACTACACTATCAAGCATACTGACGGCAACATTATGCCTATCATCGACCAGCTTGTAAGTGCAAATCCCCATGCTCTACATTCTTTGGATCCGCAGGCTGGTGTCGATATCGCCGAGGTGAAGAAACTTTATGGGGACAAGGTCTGCCTGATCGGCAACGTGAACTGCGGCCTTCTCCAGACAGGAAGCGATGAGGAAGCCAGGAACTCAGCGCGATATGCCCTTAAATCCGGAATGCCGAACGGAGGATACATCTTCTCCACTAGCAACTGCGTCTACACTGGCATGCAGCTTTCCCGCTATGAAATGATTCTCGACGTCTGGCGCAAAGAAGGAAACTACTGATTCATCAGATTTCCAAAGCCTTAAATTAGGCCTTTGGAATCCTTATTGTCAGAATATCCTTCTCATATTCGACTTTCACGTCTTCTGTCTTCACCTGACGAGGAAGACCGAACGAAGTTTGGAAACTCTGTTCGTTGTGGCTTTTCGAGACAATGCGGTTTCCGACCTTGTTCTGCAGTTCCTCCTTCTGAGTCCCCGTGACTGTCAGCATATCTCCGTTTACCTCGGTCTTGATCTCCGACTTGTCGAGTCCGGGAATTTTCATCTTGACAACATAATTGTCCTTGTCCTCTGTGATTTTCATTCCTGAAGAAAAACCGTTCATCGCTCCAAAGTTCATATTTCCCATTCCACTGTGAGGAGCCATGCCTGCCATCATCCTGTCCATCATCTCCTGCATCTGCTTCATGTTCTGGAACGGATCACCGTTCGCAAAGAAATCGTCAAACGGTGTAATCTGATTCAAGGATTGAGGCAATTGTGGTGTTAAAGGCATTGCCATTGACCCAGGTGTCGGCTGGAGCTGGTTTGCTATTCCTACCGGAGGAAGTATTGACTGAGCCGTCACAGGGGTTGGAATTGCAGCTTTTACATCAGCTACTTTCTGTACATCCGGGATTGATGACTCGTTTTTCTGTCCCAGATACATCTTCGCGAGATAATACCCTTGCACGAATACAGCAACAACAAGCAGGATTACGATCGAAACCAACACTTTGCCAATATTGTTCTTCGTTTCCATAATGAACCTCCTTCCATAATTCATTTCTATTTTCCTCTCTTGGTATTAGACAAGTTCTTTCATCAAAGGTTCACCGAAAATGTCAATTGGATTTTAAATGTATTTGTAAATGTGACAAAATTTCAACACTCACATAATCCCCATGTGACAGTTTGACACTTCTTAAAATCTGCCTCTTTGCAATTTCCATATTCCACATCATTATGATTATAAGATTGTTGCAACGCAGATAAGTTTACTTGGCATAGCTTTTGCTGATGGCCGAATTCAGAAAAAACAAAAATTTTAAAAGGAGGTGCAAGTATGTTTTGGTCTGAATTAAGCAGTCCGACATGGACACAACTTGATGGCGTAAGAAATCTCCAGGGAGAAATAAACCGCCTCTTTGAGAACTACGCCGACTTCAGGGAGGATTTCCCCCCAGTGAACATCTGGTCCAACAATGAGGAGATCATTCTGAAGGCAGAAGTTCCCGGAATCGATCCCAAGAGCCTGGATCTCGACGTGAACGGCGATCAGGTGAAGATCTCCGGAGAAAGGAAAGCGGACGTCCCTTCTGAAGGAGTCGTCTGCCACCGTGCGGAAAGGGAGATAGGGAAGTTCACAAGATCCTTCAGGCTCCCATACGAGGTAGACAGCGGAAAGGTCATTGCCAAATGTAGCGGAGGGATATTAACCGTCTCACTGCCAAGGGTGGAATCCGCGAAACCCAAAAAGATATCAGTGCAGTCAGAATAGGAAAGGAGGTGAAACCTATGTCATTATTCAAGAAGAATGAGAATCAGATAGAGAAGGTTGATGGTGGAAAGACAGAGATGACCAGGGATTTGCCAGTATTCGTTCCGGCAACGGACATTTACGAGAAGGAAGACTCAATCCTCCTGGTATGCGACATGCCCGGCGTGAATGAGAAGAACATCGACATCACCGTCGAGAACAGGATCCTGACCATCAGTGGTCATCAGGAAATGCAAAGCCCTGAAAAGCACGATCAGATCTACCGGGGATTCATAAATGGAATCTTCAGGAGATCATTCCAGCTTTCATCTGACGTCGATGACTCCAAGATTAACGCGAAACTCGCAAATGGTGTACTCAACGTCGTGATCAGCAAGGCTGAGAAAGCGATGCCAAAGAAGATAAAGGTCGAAACAGCATGAATTGAAAGGAGGTCGATATTCATGAAGAATCTTCCAGTCAAAAGAAAAGACGAGATGGCAGTTTCCCGGAGCATTGAACATCCCTTTGAAACTCTGAACCGAAGGATGAATGATCTCTTCGAAGGGTTCTTTAAAGATCCCGCAACTGCAGGATTTCCTGAATTAGGACTCTCGAAGAACATGGGACTTGTCTCACCTAAGTTCGAGGTTTCTGAGACAGATAATGCCTTTCTCGTATCCGCGGAACTTCCCGGAATGGATGAGAAGGACATTGAACTTGCCGTTGATCAGAATGCACTGATCCTCAAGGGAGAAAAAAAGCAGGAGAAGGAGGAAAAGAAGAAAAACTACTTCTACTCCGAGAGGAGCTACGGTCATTTCCACAGGACGATACCAATTCCAGATGGAGTCGACAAGTCCAAGGTCAAGGCGAAATTCAACAAAGGCGTCCTGTCGGTGGTATTGCCGAAAAATCAGAAATTGAAAACTGAAAGGAAGAAGATCAGCATAAGTCCTGGAGATTGAGAATTTCTATCACTGAGGCGCAAAGGCACAGAACTGGAAGCTTATTTCCTTCGCGCCTCCATGTCTCGGTGAGAGAAAATTTTTCCGGTGCTTCTCTTTTGATTTTCAAATGCTATTTTCTGTGGTTTTTTAATAAATTCATGTTTGACAGGATAACTGGATTAACATGTTGAATTAAATCATGAAAATCCTGTGATCCTGTCTAATAGGTTAATTACAACGGAGAATGGCATATGAAGATCAAACCGGGAAGCAAGCTTGTGATGATCGGGGATTCGATAACCGACTGCGGACGTGTCCAACCCGTGGCCGAAGGACTCTTCGATCCCCTCGGCAAAGGATATGTAAATATTGTATCGGCGCTCTTGGGTTCCACGTATCCAGACTACAAAATAAGAGTAGTGAATGTCGGCTGCAGCGGTAACACTGTCAGGAACCTTAAGGACCGCTGGCAACGCGACGTCATTGATCTTAATCCAGACTGGGTTTCAATAATGATTGGAATCAACGACGTCTGGCGCCAGTTCGACGTTCCACTCATGAAGGAACAGCATGTCCTTCCTGATGAATATGAAAAGACCTTGGACAAACTTGTTGAAACGACTCTCCGCGCAAAAAAGAACGTCGTCCTCATGGCCCCATACTATATTGAGCCCAATCCAAAGGCGCCCATGCGTGCGAGAATGGATGAATACGGTGCTATCGTCAAGAAGATCGCCACGAAGAGAAAGACTGTCTTTGCAGACACGCAGGCCTCTTTCAATAATATTCTCAAGCATTGTCCTGTCGAATCGCTCGCTTGGGACCGTGTCCATCCAAACCAGATCGGACACGCAGTCATCGCACGCACATTCCTTGATGCCATCGGATTCGAGTGGAAAAGGTAGGATGGGCTTGCAACTGGTAACTTGTAACTAGGGATTGAACCAAGTATGAGAATATTATCTGCCTTGTTCTATATGTTTCTGTTTTCTGCTGTTGCGGGATTACTTAATTTGTCCGCAGATGATACAGGAGCCGTCACTATCAGGCCGATTGAATATACAAGCGCACTGAAGAATCCGCTGATGGGGTTCCGGGGCAACAGCCCTCAGCATCCTTTTGGATCTCTACAGAAAACCTACATAAGATGGAGCGATCTGGAGGACAAGGAAACTGACGGAGTCGACAAGATCCGCAAGTATTGCGATGAGATATGGAAGGATTTTCCGAAAAATAATGTCAAGGCGATACCCCGCGTGTGGCTGCTCTACCCTAACAAGCCGGATGCCTGGCCTTCCGACATGCAGAAGGGAGATTTCTCCAGCCAGCAGTTCAAGGATCGGGTGGTAAAGCTCGTGAAAAAGCTGGGGGAGTGCTGGGACAATGATCCTCGCGTTGCATTTGTTGAAATGGGCATCATTGGCAAATGGGGCGAACAGCACAGTCCAGACATTTCGGAGGAAATGCAGAAAATACTTGCTCCAGCTTTCGACAGCGCCTTCAAGAACAAGCTTATCATGATCAGGCACGCAAAGGATTTCCCAAACAGCAATTATGGCATCTACTGGGACTCCTGGGCTCATCAGGACCAGATGAATTGGAAAGAAGGCGGTGGTATCGGGATCGCCGGACTTGGTGACCGCTGGAAGACAGCTGTCATTGGCGGAGAGACAGCCTATGACTGGGGCAAATACAAGATTCAACCGGGAGACAATCCGAACGATACCTTGACTGATCCAGTTCACCTGAGCTTCCTTATCGATTCAATTTACTCTCTACACTGCAATCATCTGGGTTGGATCGCGGACTACGACATAAATGATCCCAAGGTAAAGCTGGGCGCCAGTGAAGTCCAGATGGCATTTGGTTATCGCTTTGTCATTGAGGAAGTGACATATCCTTCTATGATTTCCAAAAATAAAAAGTTCAGTGTGAGCTTCATCGTCAAAAATAAAGGTGCCTCTCCTTTCTATTACAACTGGCCGGTTGAACTGAGCCTTCTGGATCCCAAGACACGCGAGGTCGCATGGAAAGGTTTATTCAAGGATCTGGATATAAGGAAATGGATGCCTGGCGACAAGTGGAACGAGGAGAAAAAGGCATATGACATCGAACCTAAACCCTATAAAACAGAAGGTGAACTTACTCTGCCGGAATCAATACCTGATGGCGAATACATTCTTGCATTGTCAATTCTGGATCCGGCAGGGATGCTTCCATCGGCGCGTTTTGCAATTAAAAACTATTTCAAGGGTGGACGCCATCCTATCGGAATGATTGGTGTTGGAAAAACTCCGACAAATGCAAAGATTGATCCCGCGATCTTCGACAAACTTTCAGAAGATACGACGCTGCATTACTTCTATAAGGCAGAGAAGTAATTTACTTGTCTTTAAGTCTTCAATGATGAGTCCTTTGTACAAGGACGAATCCTTGGAGTGCGGTACCTTGGTACCGCCTTTTTTCTGACAAGCTTGCTTGTCAGTTAACCGAAGAGCAAGCTCTTCGAAACAAGGCTGAAGCAAGCTTCAGCACTCCAAAGTCAGGAGGATCTCCTGACGAAGATGCCCTACTTTTCGAATACCACCATCTGATGGGCCTTGACTTCTGGCACTGTTACCTGGCAGTACCCTCCTGTCATCCTGAACGGAATATCCTTCCCTTGCGGAACAAGATAGACCTTTCTCGGTGTGTATCCGGTCCTGACACCAAGCTGGACATCCCTGACAGGATAGAGTTCCTCGATCCATTCCACATTGATATGCCTGCGCTGAGGCTGGAAGTTCACAAGATGCGCAATGAGGCGAGTCGGGCTGGCCTGTCTGTTCACACTAACTTCCATGGCAGAAGGCACCTTCGCTTTCACCATAGGTTCCGGCAGGAGGGCGTCCAGGATCCGTCCTACGATCGCCTTGTATAAGTAATATGAATGTTCACGGTAGGCTTTGAAGACCTCAGGAGCAAGGTATGCGACGCGTCCCTTGCGAACCGCAATGGGATATGAGCTCCTGTTCGAGTATGGTGTCTGATTGTGCGAGCAGAAATGATCATATGCGCGGTTGAAATATGTATCTACGAGGCGACCGAGCGATTCCGAGCCTGGAATAGCCTTGACACACGCGCTTGCCTCATAAAATACGAACTGGCTCTCCGGTTCCCCTTTTCCGAGTACCGGCCCTAAATCGAGGTAGCATGGTTTGTACTTGTTGTCTTTTACGAATTTCACCGGCAGGCCGGGACACGCGAATGCGCCGTCCTGCAGGGTCGCCTTGTAGGATGCGATTACCGCACCACCGTTCTTCACGAAAGCTGAAACTGCCTTTTGCAGGACTGGTGACATATAACCGGAATCCGGAAGTATCACTACCTTGTATTTTGAAAGCGATGTGTCGGGATAGATGAGATCAAATTGCTGTTTAAGTTCGAGCATCATGCGTCCTGCGCCGTCGATATTCGACTGAAGCCCGTGGTTTCCAGTTGAAGCAGCATATTCCGGATCAGCCGAAGCCGGCAACATCATTATTCCGATTTCAGAAGCCGCCTTTGTATCCTTGCACCACGGCTCACATTTCTCAACATGAGAGAACGCTTCGCCTATAACCTGGTATGACCCCTTGTCGAGGACTCCACGAGGATGGCACTGGTCTCCAACGTTCATCACCGCGCCTGCGGCAAGAATAGTCCCCGCCTCGTAAAGAAGCTGATCCTTGGTCTTGACACCGCCAAAATCCGCCCAGCTCTTGTGAAAACGTGCCGTCATCCCCTGGAGCGGACGTGGCAGCACACGGCCATAACGTGCATGGATCGGGAAGAAGGAATAACCCCAGCCTCCGGTCGGAAGCGCTTCGATCTCGATATGAGTAAAGACATCTAGTTCAACTCCAATATCGGGCCTCATCCTTCCATTGAAAAAGACTGTTGCATTCTTCCTGATTCCTTTGACCACCTTCGTCAGTTTCCTCGTGTAGTCCCTTGTCATGAGGAATTCGAACTTCCTGTGGTCCTCGTCACTTGTGAAGTCCAGGCCAAGCTTCTTCATCGAGTCGAAGCAGCGCGGACAGTAGCATCCGGGATTGGGATTGTAGCACATGTCATAGAAAATCCCTTCGGCATCGTACCATTTCAGGACTTCCTCAGACTGAGCGGCAAGCTCGTCAACGTATTCCGGATTGTTCATGCAGTGCTGGTACCAGCCGGCGGTGAGTGAATCACCCCATTTCCATATTTTACCGTCCTTCAACCTTCCGAGCCATTCAGGATGGAGTCTGGCATTGTTCTCGTCGACCCTTACGCTTATGTATGCCGGAGTGACAATTCCTTTTTTACGACAGGCTTCAATCTGGCGTCCAAGAAGATCTGTTTTGAGTGTTGGATGGATCGTGCCGGCTTTTGTCGGATAATAGCTAAGACCATGATGGCACTTTGCGAAGAGAGTGATCCAGTTCACCCTGGCGTCGGCAAGCCTTTCGGCAAATTCATCAGGCTCGAACTGCGAACCTACATCGGGAATGTGTTCAGATGTATGGAAGTCGAGATGTATCTGGCGGAACCTTGATGCTACAAGTTCTGCTGCGGAGGACTTTATCGGACTCTTTGGAACCTTGTGTATTTTCATAACAATCCCTTTCTATCATGTTTTCATGTTACGCCATATATAATAGGTCTGAGCACAAATTGCATCAATGTATAAAAACACCTATTTTGTGGATGTTAGCATCATCTCTGACTGCTACGGACTTTCATTTTGTCACGGTATTCCTTCGGTCCTGTTCCGGCGATCTTCCTGAACATCCGGCTGAAATAGAACTGGTCACGGTACCCCACAAGTGCGCCGATGTTGGAGATCTTCAGATCGGAACGTACAAGCCACTGGACTGCGGTCTGGATCCTCACCTTGGAGATATATGATACGGGAGTCATGCCGATCCTTTTCCTGAACATCCGGTAGAAGTGTCCTTCGCTGCAGTTGAACTTTTTTGCGAGTTCCGCAATGTCGAGTTCATCGGCAAAATGCTCATTGATATACGCGACGGCCTTCTCGACGATGTCGTGTTCAGGATGCATCTCACCTTCCTTCAGGAGACGCTGGAAACAGCCGAACACATCAAGGCATCTCCCGTCGAGTTCTGTTCCTATATGGCCATAATTCCTGCTGGAGAGCTTCCAGAGCTCCATGAATCTTGCAGCAAGATCAGAGTATGTGGCATGATGGACCTTGTCAGTAGGAATTCCCTTGAACGCAGTTCCCCTGCATCCAACCCATATCATGTCAGTCTTCTGCTCACAGTATTCCGCATGTAGTACATTCGGGGGTATCAGGAAGATCCGGTTGTCGATGATCGGGATTTCCTCATGTTTATTGAATAACAGCTTTCCCTCGCCGCCTAATACACATATGAACTCCCAGAACTTATGGAACCCCATCGGTACCCTGGTCCGCTCGCCACGAAAGCGTTCGATGTATATCGGTGTCAGGACAGATGAGCGCCCCGGGCCGAATTCCCTTTCCCAGATGGAATCTTTCAGGATTGGAATATGTCC
This sequence comes from uncultured Victivallis sp., assembly GCA_964600895.1. Lineage (GTDB taxonomy): Bacteria > Verrucomicrobiota > Lentisphaeria > Victivallales > GWF2-50-93 > GWF2-50-93. The sequence continues at coordinate 1,983 of CAZRKP010000055.1, read as the reverse complement.
TAGCTTGACTTCCATATCATAATAGTCCATGTATTATGCTAATTTTATCCATAGGCATCCTATTTCAAGAGCAGTATAGTGAATATCATAAAACAAAATTCATCGACTGACATTAAAGCAAGGAGAAATAATGAAAGCAGCATTCAAGGGATCTGAAGGGATAAAATTCAAGGACGTGTCTCCGCGCCGGCCCGAAGCTGATGAAATCCGGGTGAAGGTTGACGCATGCGGAATCTGCGGCACGGATCTTCATATAAATCCTTCCGACAAGGGTGAATCACGGTTCGGACACGAGATCGCTGGAACAATCCTGGAACTCGGTTCGGCTGTCAGGAAACTGTCGGTCGGACAGAAGGTGGCGATAGACTCTTCGACGGCATGTGGACACTGCAGCGCCTGCAAGAACGGGCAGCAGGAGCTCTGCACTGACGTCAAGAGTATTTTCAGAAGCATGGACCTCGGGTTTGCCGAGGAAGTCGTCGCTCCTGCGATAAGTGCGGTTCCGTTCTCAGGCATATTGGCAGAAGTTGCATCCCTGCAGGAACCTCTAGGGGTTTCCATCGACATGGTCCGCCTGACAGACATAGGCATCGATTCGAATGTACTGCTGATGGGAGCCGGTCCGATAGGTCTTATGGCGGTGGCGCTCGCGAAGCGCCGTGGGGCCAGGAAGATATTCGTCTGCCAGCGGAAACGCCGCAAGGCTCGCTGCCAGATCGCTCTCGACTGGGGAGCAGATGACATCATCGAACCGGATGAGTTGGATAAGTTCAAATTTGGATGCAACATCGACAGGATAATGGTCACATCCTCTCCTGACACGATCGGGACAGCTGCGAAGATCGCATGCAAGGGAGGAATCATAACTTTCATCGGCCTTGGGTTTGGCGCGCAGGAAAAGATATCCCTGGACGGAAACTCATTCCATTTCAAGAAGCTCCAGCTGCGGGCATCGTTCGCATCCCCTGCTCTCTTTGGTCCCATGGCGGTCGAATATCTAGAGAAGGGAATAGTCGATGGCAAGAGGATCGTTTCACATACCTTTCCACTTTCGAAGCTTGAAGAGGGGATGAAGGTTGCAAGGGAAGACAAGGAAGCAGTGAAGGTCGTAATAACTAACAAGTAGGACGGGTTTCAACCCGTCAACTGAATTAAAGCAAACGTCGGGTTAAAACCCGACATACTTAAGATAAAGGAATTATAAAATGAAACTTACGGCGGCAGTGATAGGATGCGGAGGAATTTCAAAGTTCCATTTCTCGGGTCTCGATAAGGCCGGAGCTAAGATCAAATGGGTGTGCGACCTTAGGAAGGAGTCGGCCAGACCATGGATGGAGAAGTTCAACGCGAAGTATACGGACGACTACATGGAAATCATGAGGGACAAAGAGGTCAGTGTCGTCAACATCACTTCTTTCTCTTCAATCCACAAGGAGATGTGTCTTGCGGCGATAGATGCCGGAAAGGCGGTGATTTGTGAGAAGACTCTTTCAACAAACGCCAAAGATTCGTATGAGATTGTAAAGAAGGCGGAAAAAGCCGGAACGGTTTTCTATACCTCATACATGAAACGTTTCCTTCCAGCCGTTCAAAAGGGTAAGGAAATGCTTCCATCGATAGGAAGGATCCTTTCCACGAGCATTCGCGCATTCCAGCCTTGGGGTGACATGTGGAGTGGAAATCCCAAGGGAGGGGCATGCCATACCCCACCTGGAGGCAAATCGGTGCTGGCCAAGAATCTTGGCGGCGGCGTGCTTGTCTGCGGTGGCAGCCATGTGCTTGATCTCGTCTGCTATTTCCTGGGCAGACCAACGCGTCTCTACGCCTACATGCACGTTCCCGAGGACAGGGACTATGATCTTCAGGCGGCGGCGCTTATAGAAACTGCAAATGGACCAGTTCATTACGAGACCTTGATGCACTCATTGGACAAGATCGGATTCAACAGGGACGGATGGGATGAGACATTGGAGATAACTGGGA
>CAZRKP010000054.1:0-33977 GCA_964600895.1 uncultured Victivallis sp. | reverse complement strand
CTGCTGGGATCGGTTCCGAAGACAAGAAGTCCCTGTGGGGCAAGAAATTCTTCGACAAATACATTTCCGCCCAGTTCAGGCATTTCAACTCCTTCGGCATGTACCGTGATCCAAACGATCCGATCACCTATGACATAACGACAAGGCTCCAGCTTGCAGCTGCGCTCTGGTATGGATATGACTGGAAGCTCAGGCCCCTTATCGACGAACTACTCCGGAGAGGAGGCATTACGACGCTCTTCTTCGTCTCATCCGGAGGCTTCGCACCTTTCGGAGGAAGATCCGGACAGTTCAACTTCCAGGAGGCGATAATCGCAGCACTATGTGAGATTGAAGCCATAAGGTACAAGGAGAAAGATCCCCTTCTTTCCGGAGCCTTCAAACGGCAGGCTCATCTCTCGGCGAAATCAGTGGAAAGATGGCTGAAGGACATGAAACCTCTACGCCATATAAAGAACGGTTTTCCACCGGAGACCCTCCATGGCGCCGACCAGTATGGCCAGTATTCTGTCTACAGCCTTTTCTGTGCGTCTGTATTCGGTCTTGCATCTCTTTTTGCCGACGATGAGATCAAGGAGTCACCGTGCCCTGCTGAAATCGGCGGGTATATCCTGGAAATATATCCTTCGTTCCACAAGGTCTTCGCGACATGCCAGGATACTCACATTGAAATCGACACCTGTGCCGATTTTCATTATGACTCAACGGGACTTGGTCGGTTCCAAGCGAAGGGATTGCCTGCGGAGCTCGGGCTCAGCATGCCGTTCACATCCACTCCAAAGTTCAGGCTGGATGAAAAGCTTGTTCCCAAGGAGATGTTCTCCATCTGTCCTGAGTGGCAGGTTTCCGGCAAATGGGTCTCCCTCGCATCACTCTCCGAGAAACTGAAGCACGACCTCAAGATAATTTCCGAGTCGCCAGAACAGCTGGACTTCGAAATCAAATATTCCCATGCAAAGTCTGAGATAACCGAAAGATATATACTGTCCCGGAACAAGCTTTCCATCAAATCAAGCGCACTGGTAGATGGAAAAGCCGTCGAGAAGATCAGGTATATGGTCCCAATCTTGGTCACTGACGGCATGAACGAATCAAAGATCGAGTCCGGAAAAGATTCTACGACCATCAAATATCTGGATCGAAGCTTCGTTGTCTCCTACGGCAAAGAAGCGAAGACAGAACTGCAGTCTGCGAAATTCGCAAACCGGAACGGCGTTTACAACCTTCTTGTTCTGGAAGCCGGCGGCGGGGAGATTGCGCTTGCACTTGAATTCCGTTGATTTGAATCCTCCGCATAAATTTTCAATTACTTTTATCCTTTCCCCACTTGACATATGCAACCGGTTGCATTACCTTTTGACAGTGACACATGCTGTGGACATGGACTTCTTGAAGCAAGAGAGAGGTGCTGCAATGAAGAACAAAATCATTTTTGATTTTAAATTGATGATTGATGATTTTAAAATCCTAAATCAAAAATCAAAAATTAAAAATATCTTCACTCTTATCGAGTTGCTAGTTGTCATTGCCATCATCTCCATCCTCGCGGCGCTGCTTCTGCCTGCGCTCAACAAGGCCAAGGACCAGGCGCGTTCCGCCTCGTGCCTGAACAATCTCAAGCAGATTGGGCTCGGACTCAATCTCTATGGTACCGACTACGGATTCTATCCCCCTTCCAGAACAACCGGAGGCGCGACCGACTGGACCCTCCTTCTCAACCAATATCTCAATACCAACCAGTCAACGTCCTACGGCGGCGGTGGCTTACAGTCCCCGGTATTCTCCTGCCCCAGCGGAGTCTCGAGGACCAATAGCTCCAACAACCTCGGTTATTCCGCCCATTACAGTCTCATGCCTGACATAGATGTCAATCCAACGAAATCCCCCGCCCGTTACGGCTCGAACCTGATCAAGCGCCCATCCGACCTGGTAACAGTTGGCGACGGATGCCAGGTTTATCAGGGTTTTGCTTTCGCCGCCTATTACAATAGTGACATAGGGTATTGGTACCAGGGCCTTGATCCGGCGAATTCATGGCCCAGCATCGACGTTGCACAGAAGGAAACTGTAGTCCCTGACAGCTTTGCATCCCATAACACTGACAGAAATGACGGAAGTGGAGGAAATGATGCATGGCCCCGATGGAGACATGGTGGCAACAGGACCTGCAATTTCACATTTATAGACGGGCATGCGGAGGGAATCAAGATGACTGAGATAAAATATAAGAATGTGGTTTACAGGTTCGTCAACGGTGGATGGTGCCAGTGGGAGTGATGGGAAGCAATCATTATTACCTTTTCAGGTCTTGACACATGAAACCGATTGCTTTACAATTGAACAGTGTAGGTTCATGCTGGACCGTTAGGTTTTCTCATAGCAAAAGAGAGGGGCTGCAATGAAAAGAAAAATCATTTTCAATCGCCTATTTCCAATTTCCAATTTGAAATCTAAAAATAAAATCGCCAATTGGCAATCCTCCTTCGCAAGGCCTACGGCGCACAGGTCGGCAATTAGCAATCATTTCACTCTCATCGAATTGCTCGCCGTGCCAGCCGTAGCCCAACGGGCGAAGGCAAGCTCTAAAAGCGTGTTCACTCTTATAGAGCTGCTGGTGGTAATTGCAATCATCGCAATCCTCGCAGCCCTGCTCCTGCCGGCCCTCAACAAGGCCAAGGACCAGGCACGTTCCATCTCATGCCTTAACAATCATAAGCAAATGGGACTCGGCATAGGTCTATACGGATCCGATTATGAGTTCTATCCCCCATGCGTCACCCCGGGTTATACGAGCGATTGGTCAATTCTCTTGAATCAATATGTCAACACAAGCCAGAAAACCACTTATGGCGGAAAGCAGTCCCCTATCTTCAGCTGTCCAAGCGCACTTGCAAGGACAGGTGGCGATCCAAACAACCTCAGCTACGGAGTACACGCAACCCTCATGCCCAACATAAATGTCGATCCTACCCTGATACGGTATGGATCCAACCAGATCAAGCGTCCATCGGACATCGTCCTGATCGCTGACGCATGCCAGTGCGGCAACGGTGTCGCATACGCGCTCCTAAGCGAACCTGGCGCAGTCGGAGCCTGGTGGCAGGGGATAAACAACGGCAATAACCCATGGTGGCCGAACATCTCGGTGACCCAGAAGGAAGTTGACATACCAGGGGCCTGGGCCGCTCATAATACTGATGTGAACGATGGCAGCGCTGGCAATCCATATTGGATCAGGTGGAGGCACATGGGCAACAGATCAGCCAATGCCACATATCCTGACGGACATGCCGACTTCATAAAGATCAATAATTTGAAATATAAGAACGTAGTCTTCAGATTCACGGACGGTTCGGCAACCTGGGTTGAGTGATGGGAATAACTTTTTAGACAGGATTTCCAGGATTCAATTCATCCAGCCAATCCAGTTATCCTGTCGGATATTCATAAAATAATCAAGGAGAACATAATGATCTCATTTGCGTTCCGCCGCAGTATTGCGGCAGCAGTTCTGGCTACGGTCCTCTTCCTTCAATTTGAATCCAATGCACAGAATGATCAGAAGTCCGAACCATTCGTCTTAAACGATCTCAGTTCCAACGTCCAGTTCTCCTACCTCGCATGGGAGAAGAATACTAAGTCTGCTGACGGACATCTGATCCTGAAGAACTTGAAATGCGACGGAGGAGGAGGATTCAACAAGAAGCTCGATCTCAGCACGCATGCCAACAAGTCCCCTGCCCTCAAGCTTCGGACAAAGTCCGGAAACACTGCAAAGACGATCAAGCTTATCATGTCGGTTGAAAACGGATATTCGGGACATTGGGAATTCACTCTGCCCAGCTCTTCCGACGATTTCGTAGTAGTAACACCAAAGTTTGGAGCATCTCTTTCGGTCCCGAACACTCTCGAGGACAATAAGAATCCGGAGAATCCCCGCCCTCTCGATCTCGCCCACATCACACAATATCAGCTGATCGGTAACTGGAGCAAGGACACACTCGATGTCGAAATCGACGCCATTCTTCTTGTCGAACCTGATGCTGCGATGCTCGCACAGCGTGAGGAAGGCAAAAAACAGGCTGCAAAAGAAGCCGAGGAGAAAGCTAAAAAGGCCGCCGAGGAAAAGGCGAGGCTTGCCAAGGAACGTGAGCAGTTGGTGAAAAGCATTGGATATAGCTGCCCCGATTCACCGGAGATTGTGCATGTTTCCATGGTCGCCCCCGACATCATGTCGCTTGTGATCGAGGCTCAAAAGATAAAGATACCGACCTTGTCAAAATATGAACCGAAGCCTGGCGACGTAAAGAGGGAGGAGAAATATCCTGATGGTGTAGTAAGACGTGCTGCGCTTACGCGGGACGGCAAGCCTATTGGCTGGCTGCAGGGGAAAAACCTTGACTGGCTAACGACATACGAGTCCTATGAAGGCCATCAGCTTCTCGATTTCCTTGCTGACGAGTTGGCGAACTATACCATAACGTCAAAGGATGATCCTGCTTATGCGAACGGCGTAAAACCTGTCGCAGTGCACCGCAAGAGCATTCCGATCGACTGGGCCCAATCAGGACACGTTGTCTTCCCGATGCGCCACAGGATTTATCTCAAGCTTCCCTCCAAGATACAGCCCGGGAAGGAATATGAGATTTCAGTTGAAAAAGTGAACCTAAAAAGCCGCAAGGTGACGTTCAAGGCCGATCTTCAGAAGGTGCTGACTGAATCGGTCCATGTTAATCAGATCGGATACCGTCCTGATGACCCCGACAAGCGTGCATTTCTCTCGCTCTGGATGGGGACAGGAGGCTCGTACAAGTTCCCAGATGGCCTCAAGTTCTCGATAATCGACGACGCGAACGGAAATTCAGTTTATTCCGGAGATGTGAAGCTTCTCCTTGATATTGATGGCAAGGAAAAATATGGTGCGAGCCAGCAGAACAACTCAAGCCGAACCGCCGTCTACGGAATGGACTTCAGCGATTTCAAGACCTCAGGCAAATATCGTGTTTTCGTGGATGGAGTGGGTTGCAGCTATCCTTTCGAGGTAGGTCCCAAGGTCTGGGAAAAGGCGTTCCTTGTCCAGATGCGCGGACTCCTCAACAACCGTAGCGGTCCGGAACTCGGACCTCCGTATACCAATTTCAAGAAACCTGCTGATTTCATGATCGAGGCAGGTACCGTCATCACCCGCACAACCTATGACGCATTGGAAAAAGGTAATGAATCATTTGCTGATGCCGTCAAGGGCGACACCGGCGAAGTTGTAAAGGACGCCTGGGGTGGATACCATGATGCCGGCGACTGGAATCCTCGCAAGGCCACGCACATGAAGACCACTCTTGCCCAGCTCGAGCTTGTTGAGTTATTCCCTCAGTATTTCAACTCCCTCAAGCTGAATATTCCTCCGATGGAAGGAGTACCGGACATGATCACGGAGGCGCTCTTCGAAATAGACTGTTTCAGAAGGATGCAGCTTCCGGACGGCGGAATTCCATATGGCATCGAGACCAATGGCGATCCGAGTCCCGGAGAGATCAGCTGGCTCACGACACAGCATGCTTATGTGTTTGCACCTAACATCCGCGATACCTGGTGCTATGCTGCGACAGCAGCACGTGCGGCGAAAGTGCTCAGGCCTATCAAGCCCGACCTCGCAAAAGTCTATGAGGACAGTGCAGTCAAGGCATTCAACTGGGCCGAGGCTGATTATGCCAAGAGGATGGCTGACGGTTCAGCAAAGAAGTTCCAGGAACTGTGGATGGCGATCGATTTCAGGAATCTTTCATCGCTGATACTATATGATCTCACCGGTGACAAGAAGTACCATGAGATCTTCAAGATAGACACTCTCCTCAACACGCCGAATGCCGACTATTACATCTGGGGCAAGGCTGTCCAGTGCGGTCCCGTGTTCCTGTATGCTCGTCTTGATGATTCAAAGGCGGATCCGGAACTCAAGAAGAAAGCCATCGCGGCAGTGGAGAGCGAAGCCGAAGTATCAATGAATTTTGCCAATGGAAATGTCTATAAGGTGACAAATGTTGAGAAAGGCAGGCCGATATTCTGCGGTTTCTTCACGACATCCGGCGGAATGGAGCTGGCTCGTGCTCATTATCTCACTGGAAAACCGGAATATCTGAAGGCGGTTCTGCAGTCATGCCAGTTCCAGTCGGGCTGCAATCCGAACAATGTCGTCTACACTACCGGACTCGGCGCGAATCCGGTGAAGCATCCACTGCATCTTGATTCAAGATCCAGTGGACAACAGCCTCCAGAAGGACTGACGGTGTTCGGAAATCTCGACTACTGGCACTGGAAGGGCGGATTCTGGGACTGGCCGATCACCCTGTTCCTCAACAAGCCCAACAACTGCTGGCCGAATCCGTATGACTGGCCGTTGACCGAGGCATTCTTCGACATTCACATGTATGTGTCTATGGATGAGTTCGTCGTAGATTCCTGGGCTCCGAACGTGTTCGTCTGGGGATATCTTGCGGTGCGCGCGGAAGTGAAAGCTGAAACAGTTCCGGCAAATACTCCGGATAAAAAAGAGCAATAAAATTTATACGACAAGATAAACCATAGAGAATTCAAAGGAGAGCGAGATGAGAAATAAGATTAGGAGAGTTTTTTTAGTCCTTGTCATGATGATTCCCATGATGCTTGCTTATGCCAGTGAAGCACCCAAGCCGATCTTCGAGCTTCCTTTCGACGGAAATCCCGATGCGATCACCAAGGGTAAGGCCCAGCCTATCAAGGCTGAAAACCTTACTTATGCAGATGGCGTCAAGGGCAAAGCCGTGCTTATCGCGAAAAACTCCCTCCTTGAATATTCCACTGAAGGCAACCTGAACCAGGAAAGGGGAACTGTCACCCTCTGGTTCAAGCCCAACTGGCGTGCGTCCGAGCAACTGAGCGATGACAGGTCCAACTGGCACTGCCTTTTCTCCGAGCCGTTCCCCAAAGGAGCGCCCGGCAAGGATGCACGCCACGGTTCCGGAGCGTTGTGGTTCTGGTTCTGGGGGCATCATTACAGGGGTGACATCAGCGACATCAACGACACATATCTGATCGGTGGCAATCAGGGCCTTGATCAGACCAAATGGGTACATCTTGCAATGACCTGGGATATCGACAAGGGCCATTGCATCTATATGAACGGAATTGCCGCAGGCATGCCGGGCGACGGCAATTCCCCGCTCAACGTAAAGAAGGGAGCGAACGACTTCTCCTCTCTCAAGAACAAGTTCGCTTCCTTCTTCGTTGGTTCACAGGAAGGAAAGGAGGCCAAGGCTGACGGTCTGATCGACGAGTTCAAGATCTATGACAAGGCCCTTTCCCAGGAGGAACTTTTCTCCGACATGGGCACAACCGCTCCGATGAAACTCAATTACCAGACCGGCTACTGCATCACCGGCGACACCATCGAGTTCAAGTGGGGCCTTGAAAACATCTCCGGTCAGGATGCCTCAACCGCGTGTTCCTGGAAGATCCAGGATCCAAAGGGAACGACGGTGGCTGAAGGCAAGGAGGCTGGTTCAAACCTCAAGCCCGGAAAAACACAGCAGTTTGTCTCAAAGGTCATGACTGGAGAAAAAGGCGAGTACAAGTTTTCCGTCAATACTGGCCGCGGTCCCGAGCAGTTCGCAAGCATATGGTCGCTCGGAAAGACCAATCCTTATCTGAAACCTGCAGGCACAAAACTTGAGACGAAGCTCATCGAGACGATTGATTTCGTAAAAGGAGTTCCGCCGGAACGCTTCGTGGCGATCGGCGAATGCACAAAGGGAACGCTTGACGGCCGAACATACTTCGAGGCTGGATCAAAGAAGAATGACCGGTTCGCAGTGAAAGTCGATCTTCCTGCCGCCGGAGTTCCATATCTCGTCGAATGGGATTATCCCGATGACAAGGTCCGTACGATTGAGATGCTCGGACAGAGCGCGAAGAGCCCGGGCGAAGACTATGGACTGCAGACGGGAGTTTTCTGTGGGGACGAGTATCCTCTTTCGATGAAGACACTCACGCACCGTTCCATACTCTGGGCGAGGACAAAGGACAATGCTTTCATCTTCATGACCGCGCGCGCCGGAGGTCCGGCCGCAGTCTCTGAACTCCGAATTTATTCGATAACAGGCGGATTGCCGGATGCGGGAGTGAAGGAACCGGCTCCGATCGATGGTTGGACGCGCACCGTCGGAATCCACTTCGAAGATCCTTCCGTGGGATTTGACTTTGGCGTTGTCCGCCAGCTCATGCCCGAATACGAAGAGACACTCGACAGGATGATCGCATACATGAAGTGGAGCGGGCAGAACCTTCTTTCATATCCCGCGGTCTGGTACCAGGGGGCTATGGGACGTTCATACCAGCCGAGACCGCATCCCGACAACTATGTCGGCTGCATACTTGCGAAGTTCGCAGAGAACAACTTGGGATTCATGCCTGCGATCAACCTGCAGAACATCAAGGTGCCGGATGGTATCATCATCAATTCCAAGACCGTCGCCGACGGCTCGCTTCACAATACTCCGATCATGATCCTTTCCGACGGTAAGCCCAATCCGGGTGGTTGGCACGGGACACCTCCCAACTTCAATCCCCTTCATCCGGTGGTCCAGGGATTCGTTGACGCCCAGATCGACGAGATGCTTGATCTCTATGGGAGCAATCCAGCCTTCAAGGGGATCACCATGCATCTCACGAAGCATACGATCCCGTGGTTCGGGGCCATAGAGGCAGGATACAACGACTACAATATCGAGGCGTTTGAAAAGGATACGGGAGTAAAGGTGGATGTCGACCGCAAGGATCCCCTGCGTGGCAAGCTCTACTACAATTGGCTGATGGCCAACGCCCGTGATAAATGGATTGACTGGCGCTGTGCGAAAATCGCAGACTGGTACAAGGCTATCGCAAAAAAAATGGCGGCAAAGAGACCGGATCTGAAATTGTCGCTTTGCAGCTACAATCCCACTCTCAGCGACCATTCCGGAGACAAGCGTTTCAAACAACAGGATTTCGCGGACATCATCGACAAGGAAAGCGGGATCGATGCCAAGTACTACAAGGATGTTCCAAACATAATCCTCACGCAGACCATCTATCCGTCGGACTACAGGCAGATGGCCGGGGTGTCATGGGTCGCAAAGGCACGCGAGTTCATCCGCGATGATTATATGAAGCCCGGGCTCTATTCGATGCTGAACGCTGCAAATTTCCCATGGATAAACATGCATGACCGTTATTTCGAGGATGCCGTTGGAAGGGAGGGCAACTGGTATGGTGGTAAAGGCAATCCGCTTAAGGCTCCGTGGCTTACAGAGCACGGCTGGCGTGTATCAACCCTCAATCCCAACATCAACAGCTTCCTGGAGCATTATATCTTCCCTCTGAAATACAATGACATCATTGGATTCACCAAGGGCGGATTCCTGATCGGCACCTGCGGAGCCGAGGAGAAACTTGCGGAATTCGCAAGGGCATACAGGGCCCTGCCCGCGAAGAAGTTCACGGATCTTTCCGGCTCGACCGAGACTGTCAAGGCACGAACTCTGTCGACTGATGACGGAACCTGGTTCTACGCGGTCAACACCGGCAGGGAGACTTCATCTCTCTCATTTGTATTTGACAAGGCACCAGGTTCTGTAACGGATCTTGCTTCGGGTCAGGAAGTGAAGGCGACAGACACGAAATTCAAGGTCGACCTGAGGCCATGCCAGCTCCGTTCCTTCAAGGTCTCAAAGGGATCCGTTCCAAAATCGGTGGAATAAAGACACATACACTGTTTTTTTGTAAAAAGGGATGAAGCCTCTTGACATCTGCAACCGGTTGCAGTATAATTGGGGCTAAAGTGGGGGATCAAGGAGGCAAAAGTAATGCAGAGAATTGAGAAAAGATCCGGATTCACGCTTATCGAACTATTGGTCGTAATCGCCATCATTGCAATACTCGCGGCAATGCTGCTTCCTGCCCTTAAGAATGCCAGAGATACTGCAAAATCAAGCGTGTGTACAAACAATCTCAAACAGTTTGGACTGAATTTCGCCTTCTATACTGGCGACTTCAACGACTATTATCCGAAATTCCGCTGGCCGGAAGCCTTGAACACCTATGTCAATGGAACTCTTCTCGGTTCCCCACAGCTTCCCGATCCGGGCAACAGCTCAAATGTTGACAAGGTGAAACCGCTTGATCTCATCCACTGTCCGGCAATCGGATACCTTTCCTCAGACAACCAGAAGATCACACTGACCTATGGCATGTGCGGCATCACCTATAACGCCGGCGGCAACTGGTGGAAAATCCTGATCAACACCAACCACGCGGAATCCACGGCCGGCTACGAGGACCTCCTTCCACAGGTCAGGCTCACGCAGGTTGTCAGGCCGGAAGGATTCGGTGTTCTCACGGAAAACTGGGATTCACACAGTCCTGAGCAGTGCTGCTGGAGCTCGACCTACTGGCGCCTGCAGGTAGCCAATAGCCAGAGCTTCCTCTTCACTCACAACAAATCATCGAACGCGTTGCTTGCAGACGGACATGTCGAGGCCCTCCATGGGACACCCACCCAGAGGGACGACGATCATTCCGACGACTCGATGCTATGGCAGGTCTACGACCAGAATGATTCCCTGTTCAACTATGACTTCGGCAAGAGCCGCCTTGGAAAACTGACTCCGTCAAAATATCTGCAGTAAGCAACAGGAGTCGTCAGTCGCCGGTCGTCAGTCGTCAGCCTATAATAATTATACTTCCACAGAGACTCTCCTTTTCTCTTGAACAATTGCCGATTGCGTGGTTCAATATGTTTTGAATTTTTCAAATTTTCTACATGGGATAAACATATGAAACTTAAAAAGTATTTGCTTCCACTTCTCGTTGCTATGAAACTCCTTCCTGGAGCACTATGCGCACAGGATGATGGAAACATACTCCGCAACGGCAGTTTCTCTGAAAAGGAAGACAGTGGTTCACCGGCGGGCTGGAGCATCGAAAAGGATTCCCAGCCGTGGACACTGGAAGCGCCGTCGGAAACCAACAAGAGGACTGTTATTACGTTCACGGTGAAATCATCTCAGGAGAATTACGGTGCCGTCGAACAGCACGTCAAGGTTCTTAAGAAGAACACAAACTACACGTTCAAGGCACAGGTGAAGGCCAGCCAAGAGGATACCGCCCTCCTGATGGTAAAGCTATTGGATGCCTCCGGAAAGGAGCTCAAACGCATTTCAAGCGGGTACAACACCGGTACCGAGTGGGAAACCCTACGCATTAATTTCGACACTGAAAATGCCGATGTCATTTCCGTCCTATGCCGCTATTTTCAGGACGAAGCCCATGTCGGTTCCAAGATTTCCTTTGCTGATGCAAGCCTCAAAGAGAAACAGCCTGCTGTTCCGAAGGTTTCAACCATCTTCGTTTCTCCTTCTGGAAAAAGTGGTGCCTCGGGAACCAAGGATGATCCAATAAATAAAATACAGGAGGCGCTTGACCTAGCCGTCTCTGGCACAACCGTCCATCTCATGCCCGGAGTTTACCAGGAACGCGTCCGATTCAACGAGGGCGGAATCGCAAAGTATCCCGTAACTCTCGAGGGTGAAACAGGCTCGATACTGGATGCATCATCACCAATAGAGCTCAAATGGGAGCCTGCGGACGACATAGGTCCCGGTGTCTTCAAGGCGGCACTGGCGAAACCGGTCATCACCGTAACTGTGGACGGCAAGATCGTGACAATACTCAATGAGAAGCGCGTTGATCCGGAAAATGTGAAGAAGGTTCTGGAGCGCGGCAAGAACAAGGATGCACTTGGCGTAGTTCCCGAAAATGTCTATACCCCCGACTGGGCCTGGCCGATCATTTTCCAGAAGGGAATACTTCCTTCGGGTTGGGAGGGCGTGAAGGCGCTGACGATGTATTCTGAGAAACGCCACGAGCTCATCCTGCGGATCCGCGACGGACTTGATCCGCGCAAGATGAAGATCACGGTCGCGCCGAGACTCCCCGCAATCACTGTAAACGGTGTTGACCGCTGCGTTGTTCGCGGACTGACCATCCGCAATGCCTGGCAGGGAGTTCTGATCGAGCGTTCCATTGGCTCAGTTGTCGAAGACTGTCGTATTGAGATCACTGATCACGGAGTTTATCTCGGTAAGGGCGCAGATCGGTGCACAGTCCGTTTCAATGAGATATCGCAGGATCCCTACGCGGGCGCAAGCCCGAGGATGGTCGGATGGTGGGACAACTGGCTCGCAGTCAAGGAAGGCGGGTTCTACGACCGCATAGGCATCAAGATCCATGCGACCGTGGGTGGACATTCAATCCACGACAATTACATCCATGACCACTGGGACGGCATCGAGGACACTGGCAAAGTCGGAGAGAACAAAGATCTCGACGTGCATCACAACCGCATATTCCGCCTCGCGGACGACGGGCTCGAGCCCAACGGTGCCGAGGAGAACTGCCGTTGGCATGACAACTGGATCGAGGAGACCTGCTGCGGATTTCGCATCAAGACGGTGAAGAGCGGGCCTCTGTACGCCTACCGCAACATCTTTTTCGGCAACAAGGAGGACTACCGCTGTTTCGTTCCGCAATTTCCGGCACAGGTTTTCGTCTACCATAACACCTCGACAAGCAAATCGGCGATCACATACAACAAGGTGCAGGGCATCGGCACCCCCAACTACTGGTTCCTGAACAATATCTTCTGGTGCGAACGCTGGTGGTCCGGCGGTGACCTCAAACCCAACTGGCACGGGGAAGGCAATGTGTTTGTCAGGCGCGGACAGAATGCAGACTGGGACAAGGCGAAGGCCATCGCCTTGGATCAAGGCGTAGACCAGAAAAGTTTCTGGCTTGAAGAGGATCCCGGTTTTACCGATGCTGAGAAAAATGATGTTCGGCTCAAGGAAAACAGTCCGGCCAGAAGTCGCTCAATTGATATGGGGGCCTTGACCGGTAAAACTCTTACTGGCTTTGAGAAGACTGATAAGAAATCCGATGCCGGGGCAATCCAATACGGAGATCCCCTGCCCGAGATCCCGCGGAAACGCGGAACCTTCGACGTCCCGCCAGCAGGCTTCCTCACTGGAGAATGAAAAGTCCCTCCTTTCTCATTCTTTCAAGGAGAAACTCCATTACCTAGAGCGTTTGCCTTTCCAAGTTTCACCGCTTATATTAATAACTAATTTCTTTTGTTATATGGAATTCCATATAACATGGATAAAACCCAGCAAAAGATGACTTTTTCTTAAGTAATTTGGCATTTTGTTGCAATTTTGAACTCGGATTTGTTTTTTCTCGCAATTGACATGTTCTCAAAAAACTGGTTTTCCGTAAAAAGAGGAATTCCATATAAACATAGTTATGCAAGGAGATAAAATGAATCTAGGCGCAACAGATGAAATGATTTTAAAGGCAGAAGCCGAAATGAATCTCCGCTTTCCTGAGGGACTGAAACAGGTACTGAAGATTTCAAATGGACTAGAATTGCCAGGAGGATGGAAGCTACATCCTGTTTTCGATCCAAATGAACCAAGAAAGACATGCAGCCATATAGGCTATGAGAATACAAAAGGACGATGGTCATACATGGATTCGAAATTAATTGGAATTGCTAGTGGAGATACAGGAAATCAACTTGTTCTTGAATCAGATGGATCACAACTTGCCGATACAATCCTATTTTGGGATCATGAAACCAACAAGACTAAGAAATGGGGAAAGGGATTTGAGTATTTGATTGAGAAAGCAAAGACTAGAATAGATAAAATAAACAAACAGATTTCAAGATCAATTAAAACCAGATAAATGCATAACCAGACGGCCTCACCGAACGGAGTACCGTTCGGTAGGCCTTAGCGTTATATTTTTCTATAAGGAAAAGCGGATAGCATAACTCTATCTATCACCCATCTCCAGCCCCTATGACAAAGTGTAGAACGGGCAGGAACAAGGTATGATATAATGTAAGCAGGAGCACATAAAATGAACAAGATCTGTCTTGTTGCCGTCGAACTTTTCATAGCAATGCTTCTGTCTTCCTGCACAACATACGAGGCAGTTCTCTATCCCTGTAATTTTAATAAATATAAAACTTTCAGACAAGAAAGTGTCGAACACAAAAATATTAGGTACAAAGGGGATGATTTCAATTCTACTGAAAATCAAGAA
Source organism: uncultured Victivallis sp. (assembly GCA_964600895.1). GTDB lineage: Bacteria > Verrucomicrobiota > Lentisphaeria > Victivallales > GWF2-50-93 > GWF2-50-93. The sequence goes on along the minus strand of CAZRKP010000054.1, from coordinate 19,799 downwards.
TATTGGACCGACCAACATTCCTCCGACTATGTAAGTAATGGTGCAATAAGAGGTGCCCAATACTGCGGATTGATATGGAACACACCAAAATCAAACCAAGATGACAAATTTATTTTAACATGCGATCATACTGACGGCCTTATTTTCCCACCGCATTTAGGTGGACATTATGAGTTTCTGCTGTCATGGTACTTCCCTCCTAAATCTGCAAAAATAATTGCAACCGATTCCATAACTGGAAATAAACTCTTTGAGATATATTATTCACGATATACGATTAGCATGGCAAGCGAAGAGTTTCACGATTATATTCAGGGTGCAGTTGAATACTGTATAAAGGAGTTAAGAAAATCACCACCTGAAGATGCTCCACGCACTATAAGCATCCCATCTTCCAGCTTGTACGAGCCAAGGAGGCGTTATTACGAGATAACCCCCAACGACAAAGCTAAATGAAGCTGGTATTAAAGAATGAGTATTTATAACAAAATAACAATATAACTAATGCGCCTTCAGGTAATCCGGCTCCGCCGTCTTCCTGAGGCCTTAGCGTTAGGCATAGATAAAATGAAAATTTTACATGCAAATATTTTACTTATATTTTCAGCTCTCTCTCTATGCAGTTGCCAGACACAAATGAACGATTCAAGCTCTCTTCCCATGTATTCCGGGATAATTGGAAATAAATACCAAACAAACGAAGATTTGATTGCATGCAGTATTGCGGAAAATAACAATCGAAAGAATGTTGCCTATGTCTTAGTGATGCCCAAACCGGGCATAGGTGGTTTTGAAGTCATAAAAAGAGAAACTTTGCCCAAGGGTACTGTTTTTGAGATTGTTTCTGTGCAAACCTCTGACTTTAATCTGATTGAGAATCGGACAATGTACGTTATTAAAATGCAAGACAATCTAAATTATCAGGACAAGCAGGTAAGTATATATTTTGCCTTTGACTCTTATGTTTATTCTAGCAACAAGAATGAAGCTCCAAAACTAAACAAGAAATACTTTACACCATTAAACTAGAGAAATGCCTAACTATATTCCATTCTGCCAACCTGCCTTCGCAGGTCGGCAGATAGGAGAGCGTTAGGTATAGAAAATAAATGTGTAATTTTGTATACATTTCTACTGATAGTCCAGACGATCTAAAGAAATACAATTCTGATTTAGTTAAATTCGAACCGATTGCAGATCCCGCTTCTGTTTTATGCTATTCCCTTCTAAAAAATCAAAACAAATGGTATGTTGCCTCTAAATCAGGTTGTAGTTGTACGTTCAGGCATCTTCTACCCGAATCGCTTTCGCTAGGATTCCATGAACCTGAATCATGGTTTAAGGAAGATAAGGATGAAATTGATGCAACATGCGAATTATACCGTGTATTAATGCGTATACTTGAAAGCGGTTATAAGCTGGAACTGATAGATCATTGGTGTGATACGTCGCCTGATAATATCATTCCTTTGGACGTTAATCTTGATGATGTATCAGAAAAGGAATTTAGATTATTCGAAGACCATAAGTTTTATCTAAAAAAGAATAAAACCTAACCAGGCGCCTTCTGGTAACCTCGCTACCCTCGGTTCCCAGAGGCTTGGACGTTAGGCACAGAAAGGAACTACAAAATGAAATCATTTATTTATAAGAATACATTATTTCCTGCACTTATGTTTCTTATTCTCCAAGCAGTATTACTCTCTACCTTACTAGCAGAAGACAAGGAAATCCCGATAAATGTATTTGATAAAATTATATTTAATGAAAAACATAAGGCTAAAATTATTGAGTTGTCAAAAAAGGAATATAATGGGAATATTCAAGAAATTTATGTCGGGCAGTTAAGACATCCTGGACCAGACATATGTGTAAAAGTTCATTTCAAAGGAGAAGCAGTAGGTTCATATCTTATTTCTAGGACTGCCACTTATTTATTTTTCCCAAATGCTGAAAAAGAATTTAGCTCTTTGGGATTAAAAATCGTTATAAAAAGAATCTTTAAATTAGACAAAATATCTTTTGATTTAGAATTACCCGATGAAATTAGCTATGAACAGGCATCAAAAATATTAAAATCCATAGAATCAAATAATTTCATAATAGATAAGAATATCCTGGAGACATATGAAGATAATCCAATAAAAATTGAAAAGATAGCAGGCATAGGTTATGACTTGCAAAAAAAGCTAATAACAATTACAACAAAAGAGAATAGATTTGCAGGAAACATATATTATTTCATGATGTCCAATGATTCAATTACATTACTTTTTATAAGTAGTTTTATTTCATAATCATAAAAGCCTAACCATTGGCATTCTCCGAACAGCCTGGAGCTGTCGGATATGCTGGGACGTTATAAATAGAGGATATAATATGAGGGTTTTAAACACTATATTTATTCTTTTGATATTTTTATTTTCATCTTGCGATAAGAAAAGCGAGACTTCAAATCAATCCCCCAAGAATGAACAATCTCCCAAATTTAATTACCAAGCTCATCTTGAAAGCATAAGTATAGGAATGAAACCAGAAGAAGTCATTGCAAAAATTGGGAAGCCCCCAGACATGAAACTTGGCAAAAACGACGATGCTTGGGTATACCATGGAAACCATGATGATCTTAAAGAAGGTTTTAATTATTCAGGAATACAAATACACTTTAAAGATGGAGTTGTATCAAAAGTAATTCCAACAATGGTTAATCAAAGAACATATGGCATACCACCAAAGAAATAATATTATAACTATCGCCTTCTGGTAACCTCGTTTCACTCGGCTCCCAGAGGCTTAGACGTTACTTCAACAGCAGTCTGCCCCATTGGCCGGGGCGCTTGTAGTTGGCGGTGTCGCCTTTCCATACGAGTACGCTCTTGCGCTTGTAATCCTTGTCCGCATCGTCCAAGGCAAAGCTGAATCCGATCTTCTTCCCTTTTGCAGGCGTAAAGGTCTTGAATGCCGACCAAGGTATTGCAGCTTCGAGCGTATATCCGCCTTTGAATGTCTTTGAAGCGATCTTAGTTCCGCCATCGCCGTCAAGCTGCATCCACCACGCAGTAGGCTGTGCGCGGTCACCAGCCGGAGCCAAGAGCGCCTGGAAATCGTCGGCGTTTGAACGGTAGTCCTCAGTGCTCGTGCGGTCGGTCCCGGCATCCTTGTCGTCAATGTCGAGGAAAATTTCCAGACAGTCGCACTGGTATGCCTCTTTCGCAGGACGGTTCTGCATCACGACATCGTCAAAGACCTTCGCTCCGATATAAAGGTTCTTTTCATCCCATCTTATGCGGGTGATGACCGAACAATCCGCCGCCCCCTGCCAGCTGTCAAAGTCGGCCTTTTCCTTCACGGTATTTTCAACTGCCAAACAAATCGGTTCTTCATCGGACCAATCGGACAGCTCACCGTCGATCTTGATCTCCCCCTCCTTCACCGGACAAGCAACTGCCTCATCAGGCGGAATAAGAAGTTTCATCAGTTCTTCACGAGAACGGAACGGAAGTATCCACGCCTTCTTCTCCGTATGCAGAGTTCCCAGTTTGATTACGGAAAGAGCTTCCGCCCCTTCCGGCTGTGGCTGGAGATCCGTTACCGGAAACTCAAGAGTCGTAACAGCGCCCGGAGCCAAATCGGAAACTGGAAGCGACTGCTTCTCGAGTTTCCAACCGTTCGGAATCTTTGCGAATTCCGCAGTTCCGGATAGCGGACTTATCTGCGTATTTCGCAATTTCAGGCGGAGAGCAGGAGCGGAGCCCTTAACGTCCAACGAGCTGATGACATCAACCGCCGCATCAAGCAAGCGCGCATTTTTCAGGAGTGTGCATGCAGCTTCGCCGTTCTGTCCGGGAAGTGAAAGATATTTCGGAGCGCCGTCAAGATCAACGACGATCTCTCCTTTGTCATCGGGAACTGCCTTGATCGGTTCACCGAAGAAATTGGAGAGCGTGAAATTGTTTTTCCCTACGGGAATTGCGACTTTCCCTCCGGCCTTCCAGTTCCACATCGCGGCAAGAGAGCCTTTCTCGCCGGTGAAGACAGAACAGCGGTTCAGGTCGCCCCAGGAAAGCTGGCGGAACGCATGCGACATTCCTGTAAGCATTCGCGCCAGACCGTTCGCGGCGATAAGTTCCGGGGTTGGCGACTGGTCGAACTCGGTGTGATCGAGTCCATACGGCTGATGGTAGCGGATCGTGATGAAACAGCTATCGTAGTAGAACTGTCCAAACCAGAAGAACTTTCCTTTTCCTCCTGCAATCGCATTGAGGAGTGTCTCCCTGAGCATGTATTCGGCCTTGAGCTTGAAGTTCTGAATCAGGAACTGAGGTTCGTCGCAGTATTCCACAGGCACGTTCACCTTGCGCCGTGAATACGCGAGTTCGCGGGGGATGTAGCTTTTTTCAGTATGCCAGACAGAAGTATCCTTGCCATATGTATCCTTCATGATCTTGCGCCAGGTCTCCAGCATCACGTCCGAACCGGCACCGATGGTCCGTTCCGGCGGATTCGTGTCGTAAAGGTGCATTGACAGCGTGTCGAAATATTTCGTGCCGCCCTGCTTGAACACGTTGTCGGTGAATGTTCCTGGCTTGCCCGCAAAATCCGAAGTGGCGCAGACGCCAACCACATTGCAGTCGGGATTACCTTCCTTTGCAGCCTCATAGCTTGCCTTGAGATAGGGGAAATATTCCTCGGGCGTCATCCAGAGATTCGGCTCGTTGAGAACTTCCCAGGCATCAACTCTGCCCTTGTAATGGCTGGTCAGGGCTCGGACATAGTTCTTCCAGAGATCCATTTTCGGCCAGAGGACTCGCAGCTTGTTTCCGCCGATGGCGTTCTCGGTCATCTTCTCCTGGGCATACTTCGGGATCGACGGCGCGTGTCCCCAGTACGGCCACATCAGATCACCGAGGATCGGCATGATCTTCAGTCCGTTTTTCTCAGCCATCTCGACCATGCGGTCGGGCTGTGAGAAATCGAGCTTGCCTTCCGCAGGTGCGATGTTCGCAAACTGGAATACTCCGAAAGCGCGGACCGCGCCGAATCCAAGCTTCCTCACGATCGGCATCGGATCGTTGTGGCAGGCGAGTGGCCAGTCGTCCGGGAGCATTTCGAGCGGCTGTGGCACATACACGCCGAAGATGATCTCCTCGACCTCTCCAGTCGATGCCGTGAAAGATCCCCTGTAATATCCGCATGGGAGCTTTCCGAAGTCAAGATCATATGACGTATTGCCGTCTGCCTTGACCTGCACCGGAACTGAACCTGTGGACACCGGTTTCTCCCAGTAATCCTTTATCACATAATCAACCTTGCCGTCAAGAGGATTTTTCCCGTTGTTGCGTACCCGGAGGACAGCCTTGCACGGTGATCCGCTATCGAAAAGTTTTTCCTTGTTCAAAACCTCAACTCCGTATTCAATCTCTGTCGACGGCTGGAAATCGCTGAGATCCCCTTCCTCCACCTGCACGGCATCGATCCAAAGCGAACCTTCCTTGCATTGAGAATCAATTCCAACCCAGGTAAGACAGTAACGTCCTTTCTTGAAATCCTTTGTTTCGAACGGAAACGAATATCTTTTCCATTCGGTGGTCACGGGGATAGCACCCCAGTTGTTTCCTCCCCAGCTCTCCTCACCGCAGAATATATTGGCCTTAAGTCCGGGCTTGTCAGTTTTCATCCAGGCAGAAACAGTGTATTTGCAGTCACGCTTGAGCTGGATCCGGTTGAAGATCGCGCAGACGAACGCAAAGTTATATGGGCTGTGCAGCTTCTTTGGATCGCTCGCAGTAAGCTTAAGGCTGGTCGTACCATGAACTGCGGTGCTGGTGTCGAAGACCGGTGGCACTCCGGGATCTGCCATCTTCTCGTTCCAGCTGTATGCGGAGTATGGGCGGACTCCGTCAGGTCCTACTTCGAAGCTCGAGCCCTCCTTCAGCTGATTGCCTTTGACAGGTGCTGCCGTCTCCTGCTTTTTTGGCTCAGCCGCTTTCGCCAGATCCACATCCGGAAACTTCTCTTCAGGCTTCAATAGGCATAAGAAGAAAACCAGGGAATTTCCGGAGAATGTAAGCTGCAAGTGGTAGTTCTTCTCGTTCCATGCGCGACAGTCGGCAAACAGTTTACCTTTCACCGGTGACAGGATCTTCACACCGAGTTCCTGTCCGTTACCGAGTTCGAAGCGGAAATTGTTGTTCTCTCCCTTCCAGTCATTTAGGAAGGTCGTGTCGGTCGGTTTGTCAACGGGAAATTTCATATCGCCCTTCGGATCCCATCTGACGCGTCTGTTCTTGAAATCATCTACCGTGACTATCAGACGGCAGGCAGCCTCCTTTATTTCAGCTGGAGCATCTGCATATTCCATTCTCACGAGGATGCCGTCATTTAATTCGCTGACGGTTCGTTTGCAGGAAGTTTTGATCTTGTCGATTGTGCCGGACTCGGTTAGCTGCCTCTTTTCACGATCAAGCTCGATCTTCGTGCCTTCCGGGGAGAGGTGCTGGTAGCCGGGATTGAGTATGGGACCGACGATATTGACGGCGTTCTTGCCGTCGATGTCGAGGTGCATCGTGTAGAACCATGGTTCACGATGGATCTTGATGCGTCCATCCGATGAGGCAAAGAAACCCTCCGCCCGGTATTCGATGGATTCAGCCATTGAAACCATGGAGGAGAACATGACAGCAAGGCAAAAGCAGAGATACAAGAATTTGTTTTTCATTGTCATCCTTTCAGAAGCTTATGTCTTTTTTATATATTTACGTCAGGCGCTTTGGCCTGACTTTGGAGTGCGGCACCCCTGTGCCGCTTTTGTTTTTATATAGGAAACTTTGTATTTTTTCTACGCCTTCAGCGAAATTCAAAGCGGCAGAGGGCTGCCGCAGTCCAAAGATTCGTTCTCCCCTGTAGAACTCATCAAAAAATTATTTACTTCTAAAATAATCCTTTCTATCTCCTCGGCTTCGCCAGAGTCTTTCCTTCTGTGAACCTGATGTCCATAAGCCTTGTACGTATCTTCTTCCTGCCGTCAATGATCTCATGGAGCATGCTTCCTGCTCCGGATGCAAGCTCAAAGACGGGGCTGGTCGCCATGCTGATCCTGATACCCGCCGCCTGATGAACCCATTGGGAACCATCATACATGTAGAGCGACATGTCCTTCGGGATCGTTATTTCCCTCTCCCTCAGCACTTCGACCGCAGTGAAAGTGGCAACATCACCCCATACAATGAAGGCAGTGCAGTCAACACCTTCGAGGAATTTCCTAAGTTCCTTCCTCAGCTCTTCAGCCTCGAAGAAATGAGTTTCTCCGAGAAGTCGCGGTGAGGCAGGCAATCCTGCATCGCTCATCGCCTGCATCCATCCGCGGCGCCGTTCCTGGAACGATGCGACATGGTGGGAATTGTCGAAGAAGGATATTTTCCTGTGCCCCATCCTGATAAGTTCTTCCGTGATCTTCCTGGCCCCGTTGAAATGGTCGCATTCCACATACGGGATCTCGTCTGCAAGCGGTCGTCCGATCGAGACTGCCGGGATGCCTTCGCTCTTCAGAAGGGCAGCATCCTCGCGAGTGACGGAATAGCCGGCGAAGATTATTCCTTGTTTCATAGATGGAGTCAGTCCTGTTTTCCTGACATGCTCCCTGAAGCTCATTTCACCGCTGAAAGTCGAGAGGCAGGCGCTCTGTCCCAGATTGGAAATTCCCGAAAGGACTCCTCTCAGGACAAGTCCGAGGAACGGATCATCCTCCTTCATCCTCCTGACGTCCGGTGCGACAACGGTTATGATCCCCGATGTCTTCTTTCCAGAATCACGTTCGATCACAAAGGTTCCCTTGCCCTGGATCCTCTCGATATAGCCTTCGCTGACAAGTGCAGAGAGGGCTTCTCGTACGGTGCTGCGGCTGAGTCCGAGCATTTCCGAGAACTCGTTGTCGGACGGGATGCATGTGCCTGGTGCATAGCGGCGGGACCGGATCTCATCCAGCAGGTATTTCTTCGCCTGTTCGCTCTTTGACAAAATATGGTTTTTCAGCTGATCCGCCATTGACAATTCCCTCCGCTCAAACTATCGTATATTCAGTTATCTGATTATCAGACAAGTTAAAATACCCGACGAAAGAGCCTAATCAAGGGATGCAAGATAAAAAAAACAAAAATATTCGCATTCTTCAGATGCGACCATGTCCGGAGGAGCCCATATGAAAATCACCTGTCGGAAATCAAAAGTCAAAAATGCATTCACCCTTATCGAGCTGCTCGTAGTGATCGCCATCATCTCGATATTGGCGTCACTTCTTCTCCCTGCGCTCCACAGTGCAAAAAAAAGGGCGAAGGAGATCCTCTGCGCCAGCAACATGAAGCAGCTTGGAGTGATCGCGACATTATATGCAGGTGACTACGACCAGTTTCTTCCCCCGTTCAACGCCGGTATTTGGTGGGTGTACGGACTTGACGACGTCCAGCACCCGATCTGCGAATTCTGGCCCATCCTGAGGCCATACATCACAAACAAGGAGACCAATGTCGACTTTGACAGCTGGGGCCAGGTCCTCTACTGTCCTGTCGGTACAAAATTCAGTTTCACCAACAAGGAGAGCGGTATCGACTGCGGGTTCAGGTTCAGCGGATGGTCCAGATGGAACTACGTCTTCGAGGGACAGGAACCCCCGAGCTACTGGGATCCGCGCAGGCCCCGCAGGATATCGACGGTCAATCCACCCCACGATCCTTTCGGTTGGGAGCAGTCGTTCAGCAACTACAGAATCGCACAGGATCTGACGACCAACGCGTCAACCGCGAGCTATTCGAACCATCTTGACAGGGAGAGCCCCGGGGTCGCCATCACCAGGGACTACGGCAACTTCCTCTTCGTCGACGGTCACGTCGAAAGCCTCCACTATGGAAGCGATGAAAGATACAGGGGAACATCCTGGTGCGACCAGTAAAAAGGTCGTCAGTCGTCAGTTGCCAGTCGTCAGCTTGCCTTGGCGTAGCATCTCAGCGAAGCCAGGTCGTCGGCCAACACTTCGTAACTGTTAAAGTGAAGGGGGTCTGTTAACTCGTCAAAACCGCATTGTCTTTGCCGTTTTACCACATATATTAGCAATCAAATTTTCTGGCGTCATTCTGCATCTTTTAAGATAAGATAAACAGGAATTTCATCTATATCATTTCATATGCTTCGGGCGATCACAGTTATTCTTACGGCGTTAATGATGGTCGGGTGCGAATTGGCCCAGGTGCAGGAATCTCCTCTCCGTTCGATGAGGCTCACCCAGGGAATGCCGCGTATTGAAGCCGAAAGGCTGATCGCCGAGTCTACTGGTCGGAAGTCAGCTTACGACATTCGGGCGATGGACACAGCCAGCGAAGTCAGGTATCGGGACGGTAGAACGATCCTGGTTGTCAAATATAAACCGGGAGCACCGGCTCCATTGATCAAGAACAATGATGGACTGATTGAAGGTTTACCACCTATTGATGCCAAAGTGATCTCGTGGACCTGGGAATCTGAACCATAGTGAAAGCGACTCTGGCGAACCGGATATTTTTAAGTCCGATTCCAGTATTAAACATTATAGAATGGAGTTCCAAGATAACGGAGGGCGGGTTTTCTTACCCGCCATGAAAAGAGTACCGCGGGTTCGAAAACCCGCGCTCCGTTGAAGAGAAAAAGCATTGGGACTATTATGAGACGACTAGTAATAATGAGGAAAATATAAAACATGAAAACTTTATTTACGACGGGAGTTGTTGTCATGGGATTAGTTTCAGGCGGTATGGCGCAGGAGCAGAACATCAAAACCGAGATAACAGGCGATTGGAGGATCAGTGTCAGTGTGCCCGGCAAGGGCTTGAAAGCCGACTTCGATATAAAACCATCTGAACCTGTAAAGGTCACTGACGAAAAGTATCCTTCACTGCCGGATTTCAATTCGAAGGCCTGGGGCGGATGGCAGAAGGGCGTTGCGCTCAAGGGACTGAAGGCGCAGGAATGTACCGTGAAAGGCGCTCTTGATCCGCAGTCGCTCAAGATCAGGCAAAAGCAGGATGATCCGAACGAATCATTTGCCAAAGGTACGGACTTCGACGGGGACCTTGACTGGGGCGGCATCGGACGGCTCCCAACAGGAAAGATCAAGGCCGGCGAACCTGTGTTCATCAGCTACGAATACACTCCGCAAAGGATTGATTCGATTGTCATTGACGCCGCAGGAAAATCCCTTCTGCTGAAGACCGGGACACCGCATGTTTCTCTTCCGAAGGTTCCGGAACTGGTTTCAGGCGAAACACGGATCGCCAACATCTATCTGCCTCCCGGAAAGACAGAAAGACTTGCCTCCTCAAACATATTCCCGATCCTCGAGAACGAGTTCCCTGTGGAACTTTCTGCGAAATTCGCAGGAACGGCGGAGAAACTGCTTCCGAAGACGGTAAAGGCGCTGAAGGAGGGAACCAGCCTGAAGATCCTTGCGTGGGGTGACAGCGTCACCGATGGCAGTTTCCTTCCTGACAAGGAGAAGGATCGCTGGCAGTGCCAGTTTGTTTCAAGGCTGAAGCAGAAATTCCCGAAAGCAAAGATAGAACTTGTCACTGAGGCCTGGGGCGGACACAACACCAGCCAGTATCTAGCCGAACCGCCAGGCTCGGTACACAACTACAAGGAGAAGGTGCTTGCAGTAAAACCGGATCTTGTGGTGATTGAATTCGTTAACGATGCAGGTCTCAAGAGTGCCCAAGTTGATGAACGCTACTCAAAGCTCCTTGCAGACTTCAAGGCCATGGGCACCGAAATGATTCTGCTGACGCCGCACTATGTCAGACCCGACTGGATGGGCCTGAGCAGCCAGCGAGACATTGACAATGATCCCCGCGAGTATGTGAAGGCTCTTCGCGAGTTCGCCGTGAAGAACAATGTGGCTCTTGCGGACGGCGCCCAGCGTTATGGCAGGTTATGGCGGCAGGGGATCCCGTATCTGACGCTGATGTCGAACAACATCAACCATCCATGTCCGGAAGGAATGAAACTGTTCGCTGACAGCCTGATGGCACTGTTTGAATGAGTTTCAACGGGAATGTTCTGCCACAGACTTACACAGGCATAGACTTTTTCTATTTACATGAAATCAGTCTTGTCCTAAATAAAGGTAGGTTTACATGTGAGAAATTTGCTTGAGACCTGTTTTATCGGTATCGGGGTCGGTATCGCTTCCGGTATCGAGAAATGAGTTCAATTGAAAACGATTCCGATACCGATTCCGACGCCGATGGAATCATTTAGGACAGTAATTACATGAAGAGGATTATTAATAGATTTACTGCATTCAAAGCATAAGGAAGGAAAAATGAACCTGAAGAATGTTGAGTTTTACAATGTCGGAGGAATTGAGAAGGTTCCCGGACTTGGGGACAATTGTTTCATGCGCATACCGGAGAAGGTCAGGAACCACCTGAATGACCGTGCACGTTTTGTCGGCATGGATTCAATCGGCTGCGAAGTTCGTTTCGTGTGTCCTTCTCCGAACATCGATATTATTGTCGCCTGCAGCAGGCCGGAATTGACTGAGAAGGGAGAAATAAGGGTTTTCAAGGGGAACTTCCTGCACCAGCTCCTGCCAGTTGAACCAGGCAGGGTCCATAATTTCAGGATTAGTCCGCCAGACTCCTTCAAGGCCACCTCCAGCAAGGCGATAAATGAAGGAGGTTTTTCATCGGACGTCTGGCGTCTTGTCTTCAACAGGGGCGCGACTTTCTGCCTTCATGGAATCGACCCTCATGGCTATGCAATACGTCCTCCGAAAGCGGCTGAAAAGCCAAAATTCAACTGGCTGGCATATGGTTCCTCCATAACAAATTCAAACCTTGACGGATATCCTCATTTTGCGGCCCGCAAGCTCCGTGTCCAGGTGCAGAACAAGGGACTGGGCGGCGCATGCCATATTGAGAAGGAGATGGTGGACTTCCTGGTTGACGGCTGCAAATGGGATTTTGCGACCTGCGAACTTGGCATCAATATGCGTGGTGGATTCACCCCTGAAGACTTCAGGAAACGCGCAGCGTATCTGATCGACCGATTTACTGAGACAGGCAAGCCGGTAATGATCATCGGGTTATTCCCCAACTGCAGGACTCCAGGCTTCACGGACAAGTCCGACCTCAGCACCGAACGGGAAGACGCCTTCAACAAGATCCTTGCCGAACTGGTAAAGAAGAAGAAAGCCGCAAACCTTCATTTCATACCCGGATCCCAGATCCTAGATGATTTCACCGGACTGACAGGAGATCTGCTACACCCGAGCTCATACGGGTACGCCATAATGGGCACGAACCTCGCGGAGAGGATTGGGAAGATAGTAATCAGTAAACAGTGAGCACTGATAAGTAAGAAGTAACCAGTTATCAGGGATCAGTCAAGTTTCCGGGACTGGATCCTTATGCCTCGAGGCAGTCAGGACGCCAGCAGCAGTTATCCTGCTTGCAGGAATTAACCATCTTCGTGCCGAAGCACTGGCTGTTCCCCTCGGCAGACTGGATAGCGCGGATGATCTCTGTTTTCTTCGCTGACTTGTCAAGCTTGAGTCCAAGGCTCCTGGCCTTCTGCTTGATCTCGATGATGTTCATCTTCTTCATGTTAGGTTCCCCCTATGTTAATTTAGTACTTTAAGTTTGTTCAAAAGCACCCCAATATATACGCAAAACTGAAAATTGCACGTCTTTCTGAACAATCAATTATGAACTGCCAGTGCCTGGCAATCATAACTAATTTGCCAGCAGAGAGATAGCCCATGACACCACAGGTATCCGGCAAGCATGCAATCACGTCACAGATACGTCTATTTCTTCTCCCCGACGTCCTTGATCTCCTTCGGGGTGATCACATACCTCATACACTTCTTCATTTCATAACCATGCGTACACCCCTGCTTGACCTCCATGGACTTGTTTTCACCGGGGATGTTGTTGTAGACTATCCACACGCTGGAGGGTGGACACGTATAATCGCCGTAGTTGGCAATGAGATGGACCTTGCACTTGATGCGTTTTGCCAGGAACACCGGATCATAATAGTTCAGGGCTTCATTGTAATCCGGGCGCCAACCGCGCAATCTGCCCACCGTGATTCCGCCAAAATCGCAGCACCATGGTGACCAGATGCTGCTGGAGGTGACGTCCTTGTCCAGGGCGGCTCCCCACAATCCCTGCAGTCCACCCTGGCTTCCGCCATTGCTCTGCAATTCCTTGCCGTTCCATTCCGGGAGGGATTTGACGTATTCCAGTGCACGCATCACGCGCAGAGCCATGCCATAGTAATACGTCTTTTCACGGTCCTTGTTCTCATCGTTCTTGAAGCAGTAATTCTTCAGATCATCCTGCAGTTTCTTATAATATTCATCATCCTTTCCAAGGTCCATTCCATGGGCGTTCACGTCAAAGACAATGGCCTTGTCGTTCGGAGATCCCGGCGGTGTGTGTTTCCTGACCCCGTAGCCATGGAACTGCACATAGGCAGGCAATGATTTTTCCTTGGCGTCAGCCGGAATGCTCAGATATCCCGTCACCGGCTTTGGGCCGGCGCAGTCGACTTTCACCTCATAGATCTTGACCTTTGGATTCTTGCTTTCCACCTCTTTCCTTTCAGCTTTTACCGGAACTTCCGCCAGTTTGGACTTCATGCTCTTCCAGAAATCGTCAAAATCCTTCGGTTCATCGATTGCCTGTAGCTTTTCAGGCTCCACGCAGGCACCGCCGTCAAAGAAGATGTTTCCGTTCTTGTTGGCACCCCATCCCCCGACAAATCCCTGAAGGTTCTTGCCGTCCTCCCCGAATGCATTTGCCTGGATACGGACAAATCCCGGCTTGTCCATCGAGGTCGTCACCTGCAATCCCTTTTCATCGACTACCCCTTCGCCTTTTTCCGTCTTTCCGTCATCACCGGTACGCGTCCACTTCAGGGTTTTGCCGGCAACAGGAGTTCCATTTTCAAGGACAGAAAGTGTGAACACCATCTTCTCGCCGGGCTTGTAGATGGCCACATCCTTGTCGGTGGTCCCGCGGACTGCATATTCGGCGGCACCTGCGGCAAGGGTAATGAACAAAAGACAGGACAACAGGCTCAGAATTCTTTTCGACATGGCTTCCTCCATTAATTTCAATATTTATAACAGTTTTCATTTACTTTGAAAAAGGACAGGCAATATACATTCCCTGTGAAAACATGCAAAATCAGTGATCAGTGCAAAGTAATCCATGGAGAAAATTCAGTGGGGGATGGATTTTCATTAACTTCAAGCCGGTGTATTGTAACAGTTCATCATCAAAAGCTTTTTTATAAAGGATTTCTCATGACAAGCATAACTCTCTCCCGGATCATTACTGCAGCTGTCCTCTCTATGGTCTTCAATATAGCTGTCTCTGCCGATGAGCTCCCGGCAAAAAAAACGGAAAAGGGAAGCATTGAAATAGACGCCAAGAAGGTTGTGTTCCAGATGAATCCGCTGCTTTTCGGTCAGAACATTGAGGCGGCGGATGGAAAGGACATCTTCAGCAAGGAATCAAGGCCTGCCAACGGCGACGGATTCTGGGATGTCAAGAACAAGGTTCCGGAACCTATGAATGTCCAGCTGGCGAAGGATATCGGGACCTCGGTCATGCGCTGGCCCGGCGGATGCCTGGTGCACAATTTCGACTGGAAGAAAACGGTCGGCCCAGTTTCCGAACGCCCGATGTTCGCATTCGGTCTTGATGAATATATCCAATACTGCCGTGCAATAAATGCCGAACCGCTCATAAACGTCGCCTTCTATGTCGGTGAACCTGCTGACAAGGCTGAACTCGTCGAATACTGCAACGCCCCGGCGACACCTGATCATCCATGGGCGATGAAACGTGCTGAATGGGGGCACAAGGAGCCCTATGGTGTGAAATACTTTGAGATGGGCAATGAAGAGGACCACGGGAATCATGATGTGAAACCTTTCAAGAAATACAATGCCCAGCAGTACGGAGAATGGTTCGTGGAATGTGCGAAACTAATGAAAAAGGTTGATCCGAAAATACAGATGGGCGCCCATATGGGCACAGGCACAGGTCCGTATGACAATTGGAACAAGACGGTCTGCCAGCTGACAAAGGACTGCGTCGACTTCATCATAATCCACACGTACCAGGTTGGATTATGGAAGGATGGCGGTGACAAGTTTCCGGCGGACCAGCTCATGCGTGCATGCATGGCCGGCCCAGACGATTTTGACGAGATGCTTTCGGAATATAATCGTATCATTTTCGAGAATACCGGTCGGCACGTGCCAATCGCCATTACCGAATACAATGCATCGTTCGTCCAGGACAAGCCGATTCCATATCGGTTTTCATTCGGTGGCGCATTATTTGTCGCCGACTATATCCGCATACTCATGCAGCCGAAGCACAATATCCTCATGGCGAACTACTGGCAGTTCGTGAACGGATACTGGGGCCTTATACAGGGAAGAGGAGACAAATACAAGAAACAGCCGGCTTATTATACCTTGCGGCTCTGGGCCCAGCATTTCGGCAAGGATGTCCTTGAGACGAAGATCGACGCCCCGAAACTCGATTTCGAAGGCTGTCTTAAAGTCAACCCGAGGCGCTCCAAACCGGCAAAGCCGCTGCAGATCACTGGATTTGACATCAAGGGCGGATCAGGAAAAGGTGCTGCCTGGGCTTCCGAAGGCAAAGATGCCATGGTAGCGGACTTGAAAGGTTACTCCGGCGAAACATATCCTGAGATCACGCATGTGGAACTGACACCAGGAAGATACCGTTTTTCATTCAAGGCGAAGATAGAGGGAGATACCGGCGGGGTGAACATCGGTCTCGGGCTCTGCGACGATCGCGGATGGGACAAGACAAGATCTGCCATCGGGATACACGGACTTGTGGATGCAAAGGACTGGCAGGATTTCTCAGGCGAAATTTCGACTTTGAACGACTGCAAAGGGGTCGTCATGGTCTGGCGCTTCATAGGAAAACCAGGCATGACTGCAAATGCGAAAGTCGCAGTGAAGGATATGGAAATCAAATCTGTCGAGGAGCGTCCGCCATATTCCATGCTCACAGCAAGCTCGAGTCTTTCCGCTGACGGAAAGACCTTGTACCTTATTGTCTTCAACAAGCATACGCTGAACGACATCTCCACGACGGTGAAGGTGTCTGGCGTTTCCGTATCATCCGCCAAGATCTGGACGGTGAATGGACCTTCTCTCGAATCGGTGAATGTCAGGGAGGAAACAGTGAAGGAGGTTCTTTCCGGTGAGGAGATCAAAACAGAAGCGTCCGGATTCACCTACATTTTCCCAGCGCACTCGATGTCGGCGGTGGAATTGAAAGTCAAATAGTCGTCGGTCGTCAGTCGACAGTCGCCGGTAAGATGCGGCAGGATCGGATTCGAAGATCAATTCCGCTTGACATATTGAATCGTTATGTTAGAAGTAAGGACATATCAAGATGAAAAATGAGGGGGTGCAATAAAGATAAGGATTACGCCAATGAGCGAAAACGGAAAAACCTCCCTCAAGCTGAAAATCAAGCCAAGAGTAGTACTTCATACCCAAAACCGTCCGACACAGATGTCTGCCACATCAACTCAGATGCCCCAGCAGATGCCTGCCTCTGCACCTCCACCACCGCCTGCAGCTCCCCAGACAATTGCAGGATTTGAGGAACTTGTCATGTCCGGTCATATTTTGGGCATGAGCACATCCGTGCAGAATGACCGTTTCTGTCTTGCCGCCTATATTCAAAACAATCCCGAGATCCAGTTCATCGGGCAAGGAGCCAATGCCGAAGAAGCCTTGGCCGATCTGAAGGTCAAGGTGCTTGAATTAGGACTGGTGATTTAATCCTAGAAGGCATTAGGAAAGAAACAGGGACGTTCCAGTCCATTGACTAAGAAACGTCCCTTTCCACTGAATAATTTCAGCTGTAATCTCCGCGGATTATTTCACCGCATTTGTCGACACCTCAGTTGATCTCAGGAACACGACGAACAGTGGGAATATCCAGATGCTTGAAGCCGAGGAGACCATGTCGAGGGATTTTGTTGCTCCCAGCTCCTTGCTTTTCTTTGTAGCCATATTCACGACGGACTTCACGTTTACCGTGTCCTTCATCACGGCCATCGTTCCCTCATTTTCAGTATCGCCCGTGAGTATTGGAATGGAAAGAACGTAGAGTCCCCAGGTCTGAGCGTTGACATGAGCGACATTCTGTTCAGAACCGGCGGCAAGCTTCTGATCGTTCATGGATTCCTTTGGAGCGACCTGTATGCTTGAGCACCCAACTATCGCAATCATGGCAATTGCCAGACAAATAACCGATGTCAACCTGATCATTTTTGTTCTCCTTTCTTTTTTGGAACTGGAAATTATTAAATCAACATTGATTCTTTTTTCCAAAGCTCCTTTCGTTGGAATTTATATTAAATAAATATTTAGGTAATTATTACATATTTTATAATGATTTTTCAACAATAATAATAGTTCTTTTTTAGACAATTTAAATATTGAAATCCCAATATTAATATGGGGTATATCCCTGCCTACTTCCATAATATGGAGCTTCAAATTTCTGCTATAATCATATCCACTTCATAACTTTTATGACATCCGCACCATCTATATATCTGCTTAATCAACAAACTATTACATTTATTTTTTAAGATATCTATTGACAATGCTTTATAAGTGCTATATAATTGATTTAGTGATGAAACAGGAGAAGAATGATGATAGAATATTCAAGACAGTTGAAATACAAGAAGATATTCAGTGAGATTGAGAAGTTTATTTCACAGTCTCCGGCTGGATTCAAACTTCCCTCGGAACGAGAACTGGCCCGTACTTTCGGCTGTAACGCACTTACCGTCAGAAAAGCTCTTGCACCGTTCGTGGTGAACGGAAAAATAATCAGGATTATCGGCAGCGGTACCTTCGTCAGTGATTCCTCTTCCCGTACCGCTTTCAAGTCCATGTCCTCTCCTTCCGATGTGAAAAGACTCGGAATGCTGATACATTCGGAAAGCGATCCATATGCGCTTCTGGTGACAAGGAGCTGCCATGAGTTCGCCTCTGAAAAATCCCATGAGTTGAGATATTCATATGTCAAGGATTTTTCCGATGAGGCTCTCAGGGAAGCAACAAGGCTTTATTCCGAGGGATGCTCTTCGATAATCATCCCCTGGTTCCCGCTGAGACTCTCCGGCCAGCTTGCAGATTTCATAAGGAAGTCCCCTGTACCGGTATCAATTCCAAGCCTCATACCTGGCCTGGAAAGGAACTGCTTCGAGAAACAGGATGTGTTCGGACGCGGAACAGTCGCACAGACCGAAGCCGCATGCCGCTATTTCAAAATGCTGGGATATGGGACAATCACGCTGCTTGGTCCAGATTTTCCATACGACACAATAATGCAGCAGAGGATTGGTGCATATACATCATTCGCCTACCGCTCGGATCTGCAAAACATCTGCGGCCTTGTAGGTGGAACTCTTGCCGATATGGACTCCCTCGCCCTCAAATGGAGCAGATACAAGGGGGCACTGGCTGTGGTCTGCCATGATGATCTGCATGCGATCAGATTCATGACGGCCATGAGGAAGCTTGGACTGTCGGCACCTGCTGATTTCGCAATAATGGGTTGCAACAACACGAATGAGGCACGGTTCTCTGATCCTCCGCTTACAAGCATCTATGACGATTATTCATATCCCGGCAAATGGCTTATCAGGAATGCGATCGCCCTCGCAAAAGGTGACACGGATCAGTCGCCTTCCGGTTCGATGCACCATCTGGTGATAAGGAATTCCTGCGGGGGTCTTGAGAAGGCGACACCGGAAATCCTCTCATCTCTAAAGTCCTCCGGTCTCATATTAGAATTCGACAGGGAACCTCAAACTTCAAAGGTTGAGGTGCCGGCATGAGAAGGGAAGTTACAGATACAAAATGCAGGATGCATGATACTGGATACTGGATACTGGATAACTATTGCTCAACTAGGAAATCAAGTTTGAAAGTCCAGCATCCTGAATCTAGCATCCAGCATCGGTCTTTTACTCTTATCGAGCTATTGGTAGTGATTGCCATCATCGCGATCCTTGCAGCGCTTCTGCTGCCTGCATTGAAGCAGGCGAGAGATGCCGCAAAGGCCATGGTCTGCAACAACCATCTCAAGCAGCTGTTCTTCCTTAGCAGCGAATATATAGAGTTCAATGAAGGCTGGGCACCATATCCGTCATGGGCATGGAAAAGCAAGATCTCCGATTATCTGCCGCCCTATACATACACCCCCTCCGAAGGCTCGCTTACCGTAGGGGATGTAAAGAATATCTTCTACTGTCCATCGGCGGTGGCCATACCCCACGCGAACTGGGACGGCAGGAACTGTGCGTTCACAGCCAGTTTCACCGGTTCAGGACAAATGAATGTCATGAGGAAAAAGTCTCCGGAGAAGGATTCCTGGCTGCAGGATTCGGCAGTATCGATACCCAATGGATACCGTGCCGGCGACTGGAACTGCGGTGCGGACCGCCGCCACATCGGACATACTGCGAACAGGGTCTACTGGGACGGTCACACGGAGACATATCCATAGCACAGGCAAAATATGAGGATTTGAAGATGAGATTGTTAAAAGAAAACTTCACACTTATTGAATTGCTCGTGGTAATTGCGATCATCGCAATCCTCATCGCCCTGCTCCTACCCGCACTCAAGAGGGCAAAGGAGACCGCAAAGAGCATCGTCTGCCTGAGCAACCTCAAGC
>CAZRKP010000053.1:0-34296 GCA_964600895.1 uncultured Victivallis sp. | reverse complement strand
GTCAAGATAAACGCAGATTATCACACTTGATTCAACGGAGCGCCAACTGTCCGGTGTTATTGAGTGCCGGAGAGAGGGCAAGCTCAATAATAAAAGGAATATTAAAATATGAAAAAATATATAAGCAAGGCTGCGATACTTATAGAGGCGCTTCCCTACATACAGAAGCTGCGTGGAGAGATGATTGTCATCAAGTTCGGTGGCAGCGTCATGGAAAAACTGGAGCTGATGAAGAGCGCAATGAGGGACATTGTCCTGATGGAATGTGTCGGCATGAAACCGGTTGTCGTGCATGGAGGCGGGGATGCCATCAGTGCAAAGCTTACTTCGCTGGGCATTGAAACGAAATTCATAAACGGACTGCGCTTCACATGCGACAAGACTATAAACGTGGTCGACGATGTGCTCCATAACGAGATCAATCCCCAGATAGTCAAGGCTATCAAGGAAGCCGGTGGCAAGGGACACCAGCTCTCCGGTAAGAAATTCCTTAAGGCCCAAAAGATGTTCACTGCCTGTCCCAAGACCGGAAATAAGCTGGACATCGGTTTTGTCGGCGACGTGTTCCATGTGGATACCAGACAGATCGAGAAGGCTGCAGATGACAACACGATACCAGTGATCCCTCCCCTCGCCTGCGACGAGAAAGGACAGGTCTACAACATCAATGCCGACATCGCTGCATGCAAGATAGCTGAAGCCCTCAAGGCGAAGAAGCTTGTGTTCATGAGCGATGTCCCCGGAATCCTCGAGAATTCCAAGGATGAAAGCACCGTCATTTCAACCGTCAAGACCGATGAAGTCGAGAAGCTCATCGGCCGCGGAGTGATAAAAGGTGGAATGGTCCCGAAGGTGAAGAGCGCGGTCCATGCGATCAACGCAGGCTGCGGCAAAGTCCACATGATCGATGGCAGGATTAAACATTCACTCCTGCTTGAAATATTCACCGACAAGGGTGTCGGCACGGAAATAACACGATAGGATTCCAAATGAGAAAAATCCTTCTTCCTGTTTTTCTTCTTGTCATGTCCTGTGCGTCAATTCTTGCTGATGAAAAGGCGGAAAATACCGCCAAGGAATTTACCAGGAAGATATTTTCTGGAGACGTAAAGGGAGCTATGGAACTGTCCGGAGTTCCTTTTTCTTATGACAGGAAGGAACTTCTTAAGGACAATGACAGCTTGAAGGCGGGACTTGAAGGTGTTGCAAGTCAAAACGGAAGGCAGGAAATTGAAATCCTAGCATTGAAGGAAATAGACAAGTCAAAGGGAATACACAAGGATCTCAAAGATGAGATCCTTATCTACGATGTCACATTTAAAACAAAGAATGGCAATGTGACTCTTCAGGTTTTTATAAGAAAAGCTGACAAGAAGGCTGTGGGTTTTTTCGGCTGATAACCCGTCCCCAGTTTTTTACCATTGTGTCAATGTGAGCTTCTTGACGATCCACAAGGATTTACAAATGAATGTCAACCAGATGCAGCGTACAATGAGCAACCGGGAATTCCTTGCGAAATTCGCAAAGCCGGGCATGGTTGGACTTGCCGGTGGAGAGACACTGATCGATCATGTTATAGCCAGAGCCCAGAGGCATCTCGATCCTGAAAAAAAATGGGGGCAGTGGTCTCATACATTCCTTATAGGCGAGAAACGTTCTGACGGGAATCTCTGGATTATTGAGTCCGACCTTGACATGCACCGCAAGATGATCCGCCTTGGAGCCCAGGAAAATCCCGTGTCAAAGTACCATGATGACAGTTTCTATTCGAGCCTGGCCCTGCTCGATTTCGGCCTCAAGGATGATGAGGTTACAAAAGTCATCGCAGGCGGTCTTGAACTGATAGCAGGCCGGACGAAATATTCTTTGCGCGAACTGATTGGAACGCTTATTGCGCTCAAGCATCCCAGGTTGCGCAACATCAAGAATCCTCTTCAGCAGCCTAAATCCTTTTATTGTTCCGCATTCATAAGATGTCTTTACATGAAGGCTGGAATAGACATTGCACCGGAACTTGACATTAAGAACACCACTCCCGAGGACATCTGGCGCTCGAAACTTGTTAGGGAAGCCTGGATAATCAAGTAAGTTCCAAGCTCCAAAAACCAAACTCCAAACAGATTTCAATATGAAAACAATTCTTTTGGGTCCTTTTATTTATCTTCGTTTAGGATTCTTGTCTGGAACTTGAGATTTGTTTGAACTTTGGAGATTGGAACTTGGAATTTATTACTTTCCGTATCTCTTCCGGGTATAGATCTCCACGCGTGCGGTGCCAGTCTCGGAGATTCCAAGTTCTTTCGCTGCGGATTTGGAAAGATCGATGACACGGTTGTCGGCACAAGGACCGCGGTCGTTTATCTGGACATAAACAGTCCTGCCGTTCTCCATGTTGACGACCTTTACAGTCGCTCCAACCGGGAGCGTCTTGTGGGCGGCAGTGTAGGTGAAAGGCACGAATCTTTCCCCTCCGGCAGTCCTGTTGAAATAGAATCCTGTCCCATAATATGACGCCTTGCCACTTTCATGATAGTACCATGGTCCCCACATGTAAGGTGGATATGTCCAGAAGAAGAGCATGACAAAGAAGATTATGAAGAACCATTTTCTGGCATTCTTCGACCGGTCTATAAGTTCCTTGAGCTGTGAAAGGAACTCAAGGGATTCTTCGCGTATTGAGAGAAAAAGCGACGAATCCCATGCAAAAAGGAGTTCCTCGAACACCTTGTTCATCCATTCAGTGAACCATGAAAGGCTTTCAATGTCGCAGAGGAACTCCCAGAAGGCCTTCAGCATGTCCCATAGGATCTTCAGGACCAGGGACAAGATGCCGGCCAGCATCTGCATGAGCCGCCATAGGAGTTCGAAGATGTTATCGAGTATCTTCATTTTGCAGGAATCACTCCCTTGTACGGAACAGGTACCATGTCCTGAGAGTCGCAGCAAACAGGAACAGGACGATTAATGAGGAAAGGCTCATGATGTTAGCCCTCCACAGTCCCGGATATTCAGAAAGGGAATTGTTGGTTATCTGTGCGGCTGCCGCGATCGGATTGAAAGATATCATGAAGTATGAGAGCGAGTATGAGAGCTTGTTTCCAAGTACGAGCGGTGCCATGCTGACAACGCAGATGAGAGCGGTGATCACATAGCTTATTGCTGTAGCTATGCCGGTGTGCTTGGAGATCGATGAAGCGAAAAGACCACCGGTAAGGAATGTGATCGTGCTGAGAAGGAGGATGAATATCCAAATCACTATCCTCCTGTAGGTCAGCCAGACCTTGTCATACCATCCCTCCTGATGCGACCTTTGAACAACCTCGCTCCAGAACTGAGGTGACAGGATCGAGCTGTCAGGGAAGACGGTCTGCTGTTCAAGATAAGCCATGGCGAACAGGACAAAGAAGCTGCTTATGATGAATATCAGCGCATAGAAGAACGTGGCCTGCAACTTTCCAACTATTACGGTGAAGGGCTTCATCGGGGTCATCCTCAGCATCATGAAAGTGCCACTGGTCATCTCGTCGGTAATTAGACCGCTGCTGACGCCCGGTGCCAGGAGCGCGACTACGCAAATCTGGAATATGATGGCGACGATCCTCACGGTGTCGGCCCTGAGCATGGTTGAATACTGCCATGAGACAAGGGTAAGTATGATAAGGCTTATGATGAATATGGCGGCGACAGTCCTCACTATGAACTTCGGATTTCCGAAAAGCTTGCTGCGCATCTCCGCCACGAACACCGGATTCGAGAAATTGCTTATATTCTTCTTCCTCTTCAGCGGATCGATGAGATAGAACGGCCATGTGAGCTTCCTCTTGATCGCCTCTTTTCCACCGGTATAGAACTCCCCAAGCATGGCCTTGGACTTGACACTCGGTCTTGTAATGCCTTTCGCGAAAAGACTGAATGCTACCATTGAGAAAATCACCGAGAAGGCCATGAACAACGTATAAGGAGTGATCAGATTGCTTCTGGAGATCGTCTCCATCGAAAGCTGGTATGTCTCCGGATAAAGCAGGTAGAACATGGCGTCATACGGGCTTATGCACCTGATGAATTGCCAGAGCTGTTTCAGGCTCTGCAGGAACATGAGGTTGCTGAGAAGGGCCGCCGGCAGCCAGCTCGCTCCGGCAAATATGATGATGACTACATAGTTTGTCACGATGGACGTGGAACTCCTCGCGGCCCAGGCGCTACATGCAAGACCAGCAAGTCCATAGCTGAAGGCCGTCACAAACACAAGAGACACGATTTTTATCACAAGTGCTACGCTTATTCCACCGGTAAGTGCACAGACGGATGCGATCGGAACCGACAGGAACACGAGTATCATGAGCATAAGTATCGATGATAACAGCTTTCCCTGCATTATCTCATGGGGCCTAAGCATGGTTATGAACAGGCTGTCATAGGTATTGTTCTCCTTCTCCCACGATATGGAGGTGGCCGTGAATGCCGGAACCATCAGGAGGATCAGTGTCAGATTGATGCTGAAGAAGAGTGCGAATATCTGCTTTGAGCTTGATGATGCGACCGAGTGTATCCCCCCTGCCGGCCAGAGTATCAATATTACCAGGGCGAGAAGCAGGAGATAGGCCCAGACAAGGAAGTTCGTCTTCAGCGATCTTGACGACGCGCTGAACTCCCTCTGGAATATTGGATTTGTCAGTAACATGATCTTCAAGCCTTCTTTGTTACGCTCATGAACACGTCTTCAAGGTCAGCCTCGTTCTCGGCGAACCATCTCACTATGACGCCGTTGTTCATGAGGAGCTTCAATATGCTCTTCACCTGTTCCCTGGTTCCGCTGAAAGTGCACTGGAGCGCGTTGGCGTCGGCAATCTTCACGTTCTCCACATGTTCTATCCTCTCCAGTATGTCCTTGGCATGGTTCAGGTCGGAATCAACGGTGACATTTATTACGATCTTCTCCTGGAGGTCGCGGGTGATGTCCTTGACTGCTCCCTGGACTAGGAGCTTGCCCTTGAATATTATCCCCACGATGTCACAGGCGGAGGAAAGCTCCGGCAGCATGTGGCTGGATAGGAGGATTGTCTTACCGAGTTCGCTGAGGCGGGCAATTGTCTGGCGCATCTCGATACGTGCTGTCGGATCAAGTCCGCCGGCCGGTTCGTCAAGTATGAGTATCTCCGGATCATGGATGAGCGTCTTTGCCAGACCGATCCTCTGGCGCATTCCTCGCGAAAGGGAGGTGACCTGGTAGTCGATCATGTGCGTCGCCTCGGTGATCTTCAGGACCTCCTCTATCCTCTGCTTGCGCTTTTTTGATGGGATCTTGTAGGCGGCGCCGTAGAAATCGAGGTATTCCCAGACGCTCATCTGTTCGTACACCCCGAATATGTCGGGCATGTATCCAATCCTCCTCTTGATCTCCGGGACATTTCTCGGAATAACCTCGAGATTTCCAATAAAAGCCTTGCCGCTGTCGGGCTTGAGAAGTCCGCAGAGTATCTTGATTGTGGTGGTCTTGCCAGAACCATTGGGGCCGACGAAGCCGTATATCTTCCCCTTGGGGACTTCCAGGTTCAAGGAGAAGACTCCGCGGTCCTTTGCAAATCCCTTTGTAAGATTTTCCGTCCTTATCATTGTAAAACTCCAGTTATTGCCTCTTTGGCGTTCAATATGAGAAAGGCGCGACGCCGGGACTTGTCCGGCCCTTCACCCCGACAGAGAACTCCTTCATGATCCATTTGTTGGCGCGGAGCTTCTCGCTGATAGTCGAGATTGCATTCGAGACGTTTATGTTCAGCTGTATGAACCCCTCGCCGGAATATGGATTTATGACCTTGTCGAGATCCTTGGTGAAAACATATTTCTTGTCGGTCTTTTTATCAGCTGCAATGGTTTTCCCGTTGGCGATGAGCATTGGCTGTATGACGATGGAACCACCATCGTTCAGATAGTCGATGGTGATCTCCACTTCCTCAGGCACAAGCAGCGAAAATGATGGAGGTAGCCTGAAGCTTATCTTGAAGTCCACGGCGTTCTGGGAGCTGAACGGGGCAATGAAACTGTTGCAGGGAATGAGGGCCTTGGTTGCAGTATCGCCAGCCGAGAGCACTATCGATTCTGGCCCGATATAGACCTTGTCAGTTTCGCATTTCTCGAGCAGCGGGATGAAATTCACGATCCTTGACTGGCAACCCGCATTTCCGAATTTCATGTCAGGCTCACCTCTTGAGACAAGTGCCACGCCAGGCTTCACATTCCTGAATCCTGAACCAATGACCTCCTGAATATACATTGCGATGGTGTCACCATTGAAATATGTTTCTCCAGAGGCCGGGACATAGGATATTGTCGAGCCGGAGACCTTGAGAGGAAAAACCTTCCCGGGAAACGCCAGGAACGCATTGTCGAATTTAATATCTGAAGGAACCTGCCAGTCCTTCAATGTGAATCCTTTATCGGAATAGGTTATCTCTGGAGATGAAGTGTCAGTCCTCGGGGTGCATCTTGAGGTGATCATGGCATTCACCTGCCTGGAGGTGTTGGATTTTATGTTCAGATTGTATATCTTCGGAACGCCATATGCAGACAGTACCTCAATTGGTTCGGCCTGGCTCTTGGACATTATCCCTTTGGACGGATCGTCCATGGAACCAAATGTGGCAAATCTGCCGCCGGACTGGATTATTGCCGAAAATTTGGTATTCTCATTATCAGCACTGAATGTTTCGATCATGTCGCTTCTGGAAAAAATACCGTAGTAACCATCGGTTATCCTGAAGTCACCCAGGGAATATCTTGCTTCGACGGCTGCAACAAGCATGTTCGAGGTTTTTGCCGCACCAGAGGATATCAGGTTGAACACCCATCCGGTGACAATCAGTGAAAGCAGGACCGAAGCCGCAAATGTTATCTTGCTTTTCCTGAAATACAGTCCTGACGCAGTGAGAAGGGCCAGGAAGAGAAAATACCAGAAGAAGACTTTCTTGACAACGCCGACTCCGGGGACCGTATATCCTGTCATCTCGTCAAGACAGCCCATTATCTTTCTTGTGTCATTGAACTTCTGTTGGTGGTCCAGGAAGAAGATCATTATCCTCTCCCATGCGTTTGTCTTGTTGAGGATGTCACCGCTCAGCGAGACGGCTGAGCATCTGACTTCCCCAAACCCGGTCTTGCGCCAGGAGAAGACAGGGAACTGACCTTCCTTGAGCCATATTATGGAGTTTTCCTTCGGATAAGATTCGAGGAAGTCTACAGGATCCAGTTCTCCCCAGTCCTTGAATCCCGGGAAAATCTTTGATATTGTGCTCAGCTGGGTGATCTTCCTTATACGAACCGGGTTTACAGGAAGAATCTCCGCAAGAGGAGTCTTCGCGGCTTCAAGAATGCTTTCAGGATCAGCGAATATTACTATTCCTCCCTGCTTCGCATAGTCAATTATAGCCCTGAACTGGCGCGCGGAATAATTAGCAAAATCCGGTTTCAGCACCACTACGGCAAGACATGACTTGAATGCCGACCAATGGAATGGAACGTCTTTGCATGAGAGCGTCAGCTGGTAGCACTTCTTCTTGAAGTATTCAAGTTGATTGACGCTGCCCATGGATACGGTAAGCGAATCATTTAGGATGAAGAACTGCTCCTCGCGTTCGGACAGGGTCTTAATTATTATGGTATCAACACCGGGCACCTTCTTATCCTCTATATAAAGCTCGACATGATAATTCTCGGAATCCTCGATCATAATCTCGGTCGAATAGTTGAGGACGGCCTCGGCAGGAATTGTCACATAGTCGGAGAACACTGTCCGTCGTCCCATGAAGTTATTCTCGTCCACAAGCCTTATGTAGGCTTCATAGGTGCTCTTGTCAGGATTGCTTATCGAGCAGTTGAGGAATGCCCAGCTGTTCTTCTGGATCCTCGGAGACATGCCTATCTTGAGGCTGGACTTGGTGATGGCGGGTAATGCAGAAAGGGTATGAGGAAGAAAAAGCATTGACAGCATTACCGAGAAGAACATGCCGCTAAAAACTGACCTATACGCCTTCACCATCTCAAATCCGCCATTGGTTATGGATTAAAAAAAGAAATTTAACCCGCATGTGCACAATATTCAACCCCTTGAGGGCTCTATGGAAACATACAATGCACGGTGCAGAGGATTTTAATGGGTTTGGGAGGTGCTGCAAGAGGTCAATTTACAAGATGTCACATTTACTCGCGTGGAAAATCAAACTCAAAGGCGAATAGGCCTGCTATCTTTTCCATGGCGGCGGCCTCATCCTTGCCCTCCACCTGAATTGTAACTTCATTACCTCTCTCCAAACCGAGTGAAATGAGCGACAATATGCTGGTTAGATCGGATTCGCCGTTCTTGCTTGAAACTTTGAACTTGCAGCCCTGGAACTCCTGTGCAGCGACAAGTATCATGCTGGACGGTCGGCAGTGTATGCCGGCCTGGTTCCTTATTGTGACTTTCCTCTCAAGCATTGCGACCGCAACCCCCTCTGTATCATCTTTTTAAAGGTTCCTTTTGCTGGAACAAGGGCGATATCATATAACAGACTTGCAGTTTGTCAAGAAATAAATGTAGAATCACCGTGTCCAGGAAGAATGGAGAGGGTTTCAAGTTTATCCTCAAATGAAACTGGCCATAACACAAGATTCTTTATTTTCCGTATGAAAAATCATTTTGCAGTGTTAAATTTAAGTTCCAACTCATGACAGGGGGAAGATGAAGAAATCGACTTTCATAGCATGTATGGCGCTGCTCTTGCTGCTGACTGCACTCGCAGTGCGCACCGTCTATCTCCTGCAGTTCTCCGAATCTCCTCTTTTCACTAATCCGGTAGGCGCAGACGTGGAGGAATACGACCTCTGGGCGAGGCAGATCGTGGCAGGCAACCTGCTTTGGAGTCATGTTCACACACACGGCCCCCTGTATCCTTTCATCCTGGCATTTGAATACTGGATCTTCCACTTCAACCATTTCCATGTGCGCTTCTTCCAGCTGATTATCGGAATATTCGCGGCTGTTCCTGCCATCTTCGCTCTCCGAAGCATACAAGGTGGATGGAAACTCCAGAACGGCCTTCTCGCGGCGATCTGGATCCTATATCCTCCCTTGATATACTACCAGGCCGAATACATCAGTGAAGTCATCCTGATCCCCCTCCTCTGCACGTCGATACTCCTCCTACATATTGCTGAGAGCAGAGATAAGCACAAACTGCTCTTTTTCCTGCTTGCAGGATTATTTGCAGGTCTTGCTGTCATCACACACCCAATGTCTGCCGCATTTGTTTTGCTTGAAGGCTTGTACCTGCTTTTCTTTTCAAAGCCGGGAGTCCTCTTGAAGATAAAGAGTTCGACTGTATTCATCTTCTTCGCATCCCTTGCTGTCGCACCTGTATTCCTATATAATTATATGGTTCTGGATGAATTCGCACCTGTCCAGGCAAACAGCGGTTTCAATATCTATCTCGGGAACAATGCAAACGCCGATGGCACATGCAACCTAAGACCAGGTCCGGAATGGACAAAAGTGCACCAGCAGGCACAGAAGACGGCCGCCGCCGTTTTTGTCTCAAAGGATCGATATTTCCTCAGCGAAAGTATGAACTTCATCGAAAATTATCCTTTCTCATGGGCGAAACTTCTTTTCCAAAAGGCGCTTTACACCTGGAACTTCCGGGAGCTGATATCCGGAGCCGATCCTTGGCCATTGAAGTATTTCACTCCTTTCCAGCGATATTCGCAATGGGCCTTCGCTGCGGTGGCGATACTGGCTCTTACCGGTATCTTCATGAACCTGAGAAACAGGACATTCCTGTATGACTACCGACATTTCCTGATCCTCATATTTGCATTCTGGATAGTCCAGACCTTAACTGTCACAAGCGGTAGATACAGGCTTGCGATGCTTCCGGGCATTTTTGTGATCGCCGCCTTCACTCTCGACTATATCATAAGCAATAGGAAGTCCTTCTTCACGGAAATGGCGCCGTATGCGGGCATCGCCTTGGCCATAGTCGTCCTTCCTTCACCGATGACCAATCCCGAATTGGAAAAGGCCGAGGCCTATACACTCCTCGGAGAAGCATATATCAAGGCAGGCAACCTCAACGAGGCCGAGAACTGCCTTCTCAAGGCCTCAGATCCCTTATACAAGTGGTCAAGGTCCTACAACCTTCTTGGACTTCTCAGTGAGAAGCGGAACAATATGCCGGCCGCTGAAAAATATTATATGAAGGCTGTCGAATGCGAAGATTCCGATCCATACGGCCTGATGAATCTCGCCCTCATGGCTTCAGCCAGGAATGATTTTGCAAAAGCCAACTCCTACTTCATTAAGGCCATGTCTATCAGCAACGAGAGTCCAGAGGTTCATTACAACTACGCCGTCTTCCTGTCAAAGTACAAGGGCAATGAGATACTTGCAGAACGGCATTACTGGAAATGCATCGAGCTTAATCCTGCACACAGGAGGGCATTGAACAACATGGGATTCCTCCAGATGCACAAGGGAAGATACGACGAGGCGGTGAAATATTTCGCTAAAGCGCTTGGACTCGAACCAGGAAATCCGAACCTTATGGTCAACCTTGCCGCTGCGAATCTCGCAAATGGAGACAAGGCAAAGGCTGAGAAGTATGCCAGGAAAGCTCTTGCCGCCAGCCCGAACCACCGCGGTGCTATCGAACTCCTCAAGATGATACATGAAGCAAAATGAAGAAATGGCCGCGCAACCGATGAAGAACACAATCGTCAGGATAATCGCATATTTCGACAAGAAAAATGACTTCAGGCAATGGGAGCTTGCGAAATACGCGCTGGCAACTCTCTGCATCTTCCTTCCAGGCCTCGGACGCTTCATACATTATTTCAACTATTCCTGTCTTTTCACTTTCATGGCGTTCTACTGCCTGTGCTTCGGCCTTATTGTCCTTTTCAGGATTGACAGGAGATATCTCATACCATTCATGGTGCTTGGTATCTCCGGCATTGGATACCAGATAGGCATCGGCAAACCACTCGGTTACCAGACACTCACGGCCATGTATGAGACCAACCACCGGGAAATGATGGGATTCCTCTTTTCATCTCCTTACAACATCCCAATCATACTCATCGGCCTCGCGGTCTTTGCATTCTTCATCTGGATAATCGTCAATGATACACCCCTGCCTTTCCTGCACAGGCATACATTTGTCAGGAAAAGATACCTGCTGCCATTCCTTCTTGTGTCCGCAGTCCTCTTCGCCACGACCAACTGGCGCATCCGGCAGACATACCCGATTTGCCTGTTCTACAACAACTTCATGTATGTCGACGAGAACATCTCACTCTCAGACTATACTAAAACTCCATACAGATGTCCGGAAGAGTTCCTTCCCAGAAATCCACCTGACGAAACATATGTACTCGTCATCGGGGAAGCGGCAAGACGGATCTCGTTCTCAGCCTATGGCTACAAGAGGGAAACGAGCACCGAACTCGACAAGATGCTGAAGTCCCACCCGGAAAACATTGTCCTCTACTCCGATGCCATCAGTACCGCCGCATTCACCAAAGCCTCGGCAATGTCTATATATTCCCCTCTTCCCGTTCCGGAAGAGCAGACATCCCTACATACAAAGCCCGGACTTGCGAAGATTTTCAACGGCAGCGGTGTCCATACTCTTTATGTGACTACCCGACCGAAATACGCAGTTCGCAACATGCTCTCCACCCTTCTTGATGAAGCGGAAAAGGTTGTCTATCTGACCACGCTCACAAAACGCGCCTTCGACGAAGAAACGGTTCCTGTCATTGCCGATTATCTGCAATCGACACCGGGACGCAAGCTCATCATCCTGCATCTGATGGGAAGCCATATAAAATATTCAGACCAGTATCCGAAATCATTCAGGCATTTTACCGATGGCAATGACAAGATGGTTGACACTTACGATGACAGCATCCGCTATTCCGATCATGTCCTGAAGAGGGTCGCAGATCTTGTACTATACGAAAAGAAGCCTGCATGCATGCTCTATGTCTCGGACCATGGCGAAAACCTGAACGACATGAAGGATGGCAACTATGGACACGGTACCAGGGCATTGACCAAATATGAGCTTGATGTTCCGTTCATATTCTACATGAACGACAAGTTCATCGTGACCCATGCTGATTTCGCACAGTTCATTGCGTCAAGGAAGGACAAACCTGTCTCACACGATAATATCGCCCATACTTTCATGGGTATCGCCGGCCTTCACGATCCTTTGCTCTACCGTCCGGACTTCGACATCACATCCAAGGACTTCAAGACCGGCATCAGATACATAACCGATGAGAACATGAATGTCTTCGACTACGCCACGTTCGACTTCTCGAAAAAAGACAAGATCGAAGAGATCAAGAAGACCCTCGCCGAGGAATACCGTTCGAAGTTTACCTGGTGATTCAGAATGCCATACAGGCATCCTTCGACAAACTCAGGACAGGTCCTGCCTCTGCACCATTTTGTATTATTGAAATTCCAGTCGCAGATGATATATGTAAACAAATTTCTTCGCGCACTTCGTGATGAAAATCTATTATGAAAGGATTATCTAATGAATAACTACGAGTCTCTTCTCGACCACATCAGATCTCTTAAGATAATAGACACTCACGAACATCTGCCATTTGAGGCTGACAGACCCAAGGAGTTCGATGTTCTTGCCGAATGGCTCATACACTATTTCTCCTGTGACCTGGTGTCGGCAGGCCTTTCTCCAAAGGATCTCGAAACTGCCCGTGACAGCAAGAAGGATATCATGCGCCGCTGGAAACTCATCGAACCATACTGGCATGCAGCAGAAAGCACCGGCTATGGCCGTTCACTCTCCCTTGTCGCAAGGGATATTTATGGGGTTGATGCCATAAACTCCAAGACTATCAAGACACTTGACGAGGCATTCAAGGATGCAAGGAGCCGGGGTGGCCATTACAAGAAAGTATTGAAGGAAAAATCGAAGATAGCCATCTCCATCCGAGATTCAATGCCAGTGCCGTACAAGGAGACAAGGGATCCTTTCGTGTTTACAATGCGGGTCGATGGTTTCATCTGTCCCACTCATTACGCCCATATGCGCAAGACAGCAAACGACGTCGGTATGTCTGTGCACACACTCTCCGACTGGATGCAAGTGACCCGGAAGTATATCGAGAAATACATGAATGGAAAGACTCGCGTGGTCTGTTTGAAATGCGGGATTGCATACCAGAGGAGCCTTCGTTTTGACAAGGTCGCATATGCAGATGCGGAAAAGGCATTCAATGAATTCTTCAATGACAGCAACCTGTCCGACTGGCGTCCTCCGATCAAGGCTGAAAAAGTCCTGGGCGACTGGATGATGCATTTCATATGCAAGGTTGCCGACGATAACAATCTGGTATTCCAGATACATACCGGACTCCAGGAAGGCAACGGCAACATCATCTACGATTCCAATCCGACCCTGCTTTCAAACATCTTCCTGGAATACGGCAATGCAAGGTTCGACGTATTCCACATGGGTTATCCTTATGTAATGGAGGTCGGCAGCCTTGCGAAGAACTTCAGGAACGTCTTCATTGACATGTGCTGGGGGCACATCATCAGTCCGGAAGCCGCAAGGCGTGCTCTTGTCGAATGGCTCGATGCAGTTCCCGCGAACAAGATCAGCGCATTCGGTGGAGACTACTGCTTCGTCGACGGGGTTTATGGTCATCAGTTCATTGCGCGTCAGAATGTAGCTGCTTCACTTGCACAAAAGGTCACGGATGGCTCAATTGCCATGAAACGCGCAGAGGAAATAGCCAACTGGCTGTTTATCGAAAATCCGAAAAGGCTGTTCAACCTGGGAAGATTTATAGATTAACTTCGTTTTACTAGTCGTCCCATAATAGTCTCGATGCTTTTCCTTTTCAACGGAGCGCGGGTTTTCCAACCCGCGGCACTCTTTCCATGGCGGGTAAGAAAACCCGCCCTCCGTTATCTTGGAACTCCATTCTATTCCGAGACTATTAGTAAGTGTTAAGTTTTAGGTTTTAAGCAGATATGAATTCAGGAAAATGCCTCAACTTAAAACTTAATACCTGAAAATTAAAACAAATTTTCAAACCTTTCCGGCAGACGGAAGACGATCTTCTTCTCCTCGCCGCCGATGGTCTCGATGTCATGCCAGCCTTTTTTGTTAAGGAAGGAAATGAATTTGGAGATCAGGACCTCCGGAGTAGATGCCCCAGCTGTTATCCCGATACGCGTAAGGCCTTTCAGGGAAGCTGAAGGCGCTTCTCGATCTCCGCTTATCAGATATGCCTTTGTCCCGGCCTTGACAGCAACCTCACGTAATCTGTTCGCGTTTGAGCTGTTGTCCGAACCGATGACAAATATCGCATCGCATTTCTTTGCGAGCACCTTTACTGCATTCTGCCTGTTCTGCGTGGCA
Source organism: uncultured Victivallis sp. (assembly GCA_964600895.1). Lineage (GTDB taxonomy): Bacteria > Verrucomicrobiota > Lentisphaeria > Victivallales > GWF2-50-93 > GWF2-50-93. The sequence goes on along the minus strand of CAZRKP010000053.1, from coordinate 19,855 downwards.
TAGCAGATGTCATTGAGGACAGCAATCTTCCGTCCCCTGAACTTCTTCTTTATCGCGCAGATTATCTCACGGGTATCGTCGGCACTGAGGGTAGTCTGCGTCAGGCATGCGATCCGCTTGTTCCTTATATCAGGAAGCTTGCCGACATCCTTCACGGATTCGACAATGTGGCTTTCGTCAACCTGCCCTGCGGTCCCAACCACCTCGGGATGCTCTTTGTGCCCCACTATTATGATGGAAAATCCCTTAGAGGCATAGCTCACAGCCTGAAGATGGATCTTCTTGACCAGGGGGCAAGTGGCATCTATCACGTCGTAACCCTTGGTCTGGGCATCGGATTCTATTTCAGGCGGAACTCCGTGAGCGCTGAAGACCAGATGTGACTTTTTGGGGAGTTTAGCGGTTGACTCGAGAAAAACGACCCCCTTTTTTGAAAGATCGTCAACGACATACTTGTTATGGACTATCTCGTGCCTCACATATATGGGCCTGCCATATAGCTCAAGAGCCTTTTCGACAGTCTCAAGCGCCCTTCGTACACCGGCGCAGAAACCATGGGGAATGGCAATGATGATTTTTTTTCCGGTCTTGTGGTTCACCTGCCCCTCCGCAGCACATGTGGATTTGTCTTGGACTACTGTGTTTTTTAATGTATATTATTAAGTTTAAAAGCACAATAGCGGGGATGGTCAAAATGTACGGTTTCTACAGAGTTGCGGCAGCGGTACCCGAGACAAGGGTTGCCGACATCGGATTCAATCTGGCACGGATAAAGGAACTTGTCCGTGAAGCCGGAAAGAATTCTGCCGCCCTTGCCGTCTTCCCCGAACTTTGCATCACATCCTATACCTGCGCAGATCTTTTCCAGCAGTCGCGCCTCGTGCGAGGTGCACTTGCAGCCGTCAGCGAACTTGCGAACTTCGCAAAGAACACCGACCTTGTCATAATCGTGGGAGCCCCCCTGCTCCACAAGAGCCGCCTCTACAACTGTGCATTCGTCCTCCAGGGAGGAAAAATCAAGGGAATAGTCCCCAAGACGTTCAATCCGAACTACAGGGAATTCTATGAGAAGCGCTGGTTCACCTCAGGTAGGAAGTTCAAATGCGATTCCCTCAGGATCGGCAAGGATGATATACCCTTCGGCAGGAATCTCATATTCGACTGTGACGATCATTTCAAGATCGCAGTGGAGATATGCGAGGACCTTTGGAACGTGATACCTCCGAGCTCATACCACGCAATTGCCGGAGCCACGGTCCTGGCAAACCTTTCAGCCAGCAATGAACTTGTCTCCAAGGCCGACTACAGGCGCGACCTTGTCAGGCAGCAGAGCGCCAGATGCATCGCCGGATACGTCTACAGTTCAGCCGGTGTCTGGGAATCCACGACCGACCTTGTCTTCAGCGGTCATTCAATCATCGCCGAGAACGGAGTCATGCTTGCGGAAAACAGCAGGTTCTCCAGGAAAGGCGAAGTCCTTTTTGCGGACATGGATTGCGAACGCATATCATACAGCAGGTTCTCCGGAAGCTCCCTGACAGACTACGAACTTCCGGAAAAATATCTCTACGTCAAGATGTCACCGCCGCCGATGCCCAGAACGATACGCAGGGAAATAGATCCTCATCCGTTCGTCCCATCCAATCCCTCCCTCCGCGACGACAGATGCCATGAGATATTCAGCATCCAGTCTGCGGGGCTCGCGAAAAGGCTCGGACATGCAGGGGCGAAGAAGGCCGTAATAGGCATCTCAGGCGGTCTTGACTCCACACTCGCACTGCTTGTTTCACTTAGAGCAATGAAGCTCCTCGGTAAAAGTGCCAGGGACATAGTTGCAATTACGATGCCGGGATTCGGGACCACTGGCAGGACTTACAGCAACGCAGCAAAACTCTGTAAACTCTCAGGAACAGATTTCCGTGAGATAGATATAAGGGCCGCATGCAAGGATCATTTCAAGGAGATAGGACATGATCCGAAGAACCATGATGTCACATACGAGAACGTCCAGGCACGTGAACGTACACAGATACTGATGGACATCGCAAACAAGGAAGCCGGAATCGTGGTCGGTACCGGAGACCTTTCGGAGATCGCGCTTGGCTGGTCCACCTACAACGCCGACCACATGTCCATGTATGCAGTCAACTGCGGAGTTCCCAAAACACTGATCCGCTATCTCATCGGTTGGGTCGCCGACAATTCAGCGCTTGAACTGAAGAAGATTCTCCACGACATTATTGACACCCCCGTTTCTCCGGAACTCCTTCCGCACAGGGCCGGGGAGATCCACCAGAAGACTGAAGACATCCTTGGACCGTACGAGTTGCACGACTTTTTCCTATATCATATCGTAAAATACGGTGCTTCATATGAAAAGACGCTCCACCTTGCGGCTCTCGCATTCAAGGGGAAATACAAGTCTGCGAAGATCGCAGAATGCCTAAAGACATTCATCAGGCGTTTCTTCTCCCAACAATACAAGCGCAGCTGCATTCCAGATGGCCCGAAAGTGGGAACCATTGCCCTCTCTCCGAGGGGGGATTGGCGCATGCCTTCTGACGCTTCCGCGGAATCTTTCAAGTAACATGTAAGTTTCGGATAGAGGTGAAAAAACAAAAGAATCCAATTCCCGTTTACTGCCTGTACTTTATCAATATTGTAAAGAAGTACATTGCGAACATGACGAACATGCAGAAGAGCGCAATAAGGACGATTGTCATATATTTCCCTTCCTCCTCTGCCCTTTCCTCGGACAATCTTTCATCCAAATCCACTTCCTTGAGCTTGTAGATGACATGGGCGGCCTGCCATTTACCGAGGTCAAGGACCAGATCGTCGGGAAGCACATTTCTGGTAAGTCTCTGTATCTCATCGAATTGTTCATGGGTAAGACGGGGTTCATTGGGCTGAAGGTCAGGAAGATCAATATCAATCCCGTTCATCTTCCTTATCATCTCTGTCAAGTCTGAGTCTTTGAGTTCCATGCTGGAGATTCTTTTATTTTTTCATAATTTAAGGATGCCTTTTATTATAAATTTGAAACCTTTGGAAATCAAATTAGATTATGAGGCTTCTTAGGGGCACTTAGTTCAGTTGGTTAGAACGCTACATTCACATTGTAGAGGTCACTGGTTCGAGTCCAGTAGTGCCCACCATGCTTCACCTAGGAGGCAACGCATGGCACGCCGTAGTTCCAGAGCAATAATGGAGATGTATTTGTCAATCAGAATTGTTCGCCAATCCACTTGATTATTACCTCGACCACATATTTGACTTCCTCTTCGGTGAGCTGTCTTCCTTTTGGGATAGAATGCCATTTCATGAGGCATCCGCGGCAGCAAGTGGCAGTGGCGTGCTGGGCGACGAACACCGGATGCCCGCGGAACGGAGTCTGTTTGCCGTCATTCTCCGGCAATGCAGGGGCAAGCCTTTTCCTTATGAAGTCATCGGCATGGGAACGAATAAGATCAAGCCCCTTCCCGTCGACATAAGCTTTTTCCTTTTTACTGAGACGAAACTTGGAGCGGAATGCGGATCTCGTAAGCCGCGACTTAAGTTCATGCCATTCGAATTTGTTCATGGCCACAGACCTTCACAGACTTTTCCAGACAATATTGATTTTACTGCCCAGGGTTCATACTTCGGGCAGTAAGATCAATATAAGTCCAGAGAAAATAAATGTCTACAATATTAGTCTGTGGCTAGAGATCGGAAGTGTTCATGATCAGCGAGGCGATTATAAGATATGATATTGTGTATAACCCGAGAAAGATTCCGTCGGTGAGCATGGCATCCCACATTATGTCCTGCGCCAAAGTGTATTTCCAGATCATGATGTAGCGGGTCGGCAGGAAACGCTGGATGTTTTCCATGAAAGGCAGCGCACCGATGATGTAGCTTGTGAAATAGACCCCCATCGGGATAACGACAGCCATTGTCATCTTCTTGAATATTGCTGAGAACATCAGGAACATCGCGACAACCGATATCAGCGCGTATCCTGCAAAGAAATATGCAAGGAAAAGCCGCTGGTAGGCTACGGAGCCGTCCATTATGTAGATTCCAGACTCCTTGCCCATGAATGCAGGACCGAATATCAGGATGTCGCCTGTCGCTCCGAAGATAAATGAACCACTGGCGTAGCTGATCACCAATGTCACTGCGAGCAGGACATAGGAATAGAAGGACAGTGAAATGAACTTGGCAAGGACTATCGACATCCTCGGAACAGAGCGCAGGGAGACTGTCCGTACCTGACCATTCTGGAATTCTGCGGCAAACGATCCTGCAGCGAAAATACCTATGATCATCGGCAGGAGGATGTAAATACCGGGCAGCAGGACCGTAAGTGAAAAGGATATTCCATTGACAAGATCCTTGAGGGCCTGGCCAAGGAAGGCATTGGGCACATGATGGTGGCGCGGGGGATGATAGACCCTGAGGTAGACGCCTACGGCACAGAGAGTGACCAGCAGGATGATCACTATCAGCCCTGCGTATCCCTGTTTCTGCCTGAAGAGTTTCTTCAGTTCAAAATCTGTCAGAAACAGAATCTGTCTTAGCTTTTCCAGTAATTTCAACAAAAACGTCCTCCAACGTATCCTTATGTCTTGATATTTTCATGACATTTATGTTTGAAGCAACAAGCTTTCTGGTAATCCCGGGAATTTCGTTCTCATGACCTTTCAGTATGAAGATCGAAAAGCCATGATGCTTCTTTTCCTCCAGAACTTCCATCTTCTCGGACCTGAACAGTTCAGCGGCCTTTTCCGCATCAGGTGTCTTGAATTCTATCCTGGACTGGCTCTCGACAAGTTCCGACACCTTCGATTCGCAGATCTTCTCACCCTTGTCGATTATCGTCACAAAATCGCAGACCTGTTCAACTTCGGAGAGGAGATGGCTTGAAATGAATACCGTGATCCCGGAATCCCTGCAGAGTTTCCTGATAAGGAGCCTGACCCCCATGATGCCATGTGGGTCAAGTCCATTGGTCGGTTCGTCCAGAAAGATAAGCCTATTGCCGGGAAGCAGTGCATTGGCAATCCCAAGCCTCTGCTTCATCCCGTAGGAGAAAGCACCAACTTTCTTGTCCCTGACACTATCAAGCCCGACCAGGCTCAGTGTCTCATCGATCTTTTTCCCGGGGACGGGCCCAGACAGTCTTGTAAGGTGGTAAAGGTTCTCATATGGCGAGAGATATTCGAAGAAAGCGGGAGACTCAACAACAGCCCCTACGCTTTTCAGTATCTCGTTCCTATGCAGAAAGAGGTCCTTCCCGAATATCTCAACTTCTCCGTCGTTCGGGATGGAAAGGCCTAGAAGTATCTTAATCATCGTGGTCTTGCCGGCGCCGTTAGGCCCGAGGAATCCATAGACAATTCCAGACTCTACATTTAGGTCGATGCCTTTAAGGGCGGTAAAACGACCATAGTTCTTTTTCACTCCCTTGGCCTTTATTGCAAAATCACTCAATGAGAACCTCCAGCGACTCCTTGACGCTCCCGTCGGAATACATGTAATTTCTTCCGAATTTACCGTGATAATTATTGGCATCTCCCATCATAGGGACGGATATCTGCAGGTTCTGCACGCCGATCTCAGATTTGTCCATCTTCCTGCCGCTCAGCCAGGCGTTCCATTCATAGCTGTCTCCATACTTTTCGAAGAATGTCTTCCCGTCGTATTTCTTCTCGATGTCAGCGGGGCACTCAAATGCCTTTTTGGACTGTATGTCCAGCATGTTGTGTATTGCCATGGGGTCGTCGATGGTGCTGCCGATACGGACGGCCATTGGCAGATAGTCGCCATTGTTTCCGGCATAGGCATTTACGGAAAGACCGAGTTGGCGCAAGTTGCTTATGCAGGAAGTCTTCTTAGCCTTGTCACGTGCCTTGCTGAGCATCGGAAAGAGAAGCCCGGCGAGAATGCCGATGATCGCTATTACGACTAATAGCTCTATAAGAGTGAAGGCGTTTTTGATTTTAAATGACATATAAGAACTTTTTGCTTAAGCCCCAGGGTTAAACGTTGAACAGTATAATATACGTGCAGGAAGGATAAAAAGTTACTTCCGCCTGGATATTTCCTTGATATCTCGGTATCGGAAACAGGACATAAGATGGTCGTTGACCATTCCCACTGCTTGCATGTATGCATAACAGATTGTCGACCCGACGAAATTGAATCCCCGTTTCTTAAGGTCCTTGCTCATCATGTCGGACTCCTTGCTGGTCGTCTGTATCCGGGACAAGGATTTCAGGTTATTGTCAATCGGATGATAATCCACGTATTTCCAGAGGAACCTGTCAAAGGAGCCGGTCTCTTCCATTATCTCAAGATATCCTCGGGCGTTCTTTATTGCAGCTTCGATTTTCAGCCGGTTGCGAACGATTCCCGGATCATCAAGCAGACGTCTTATATCGGAAGAGGAATATCTGGCAATTATTTCAGCATCAAATCCATTGAACGCCCTGCGATAACCTTCGCGTTTCTTGAGGATCGTTAACCAGCTGAGACCGGCCTGTGCACCGTCAAGGATTAGCTTTTCAAACAGGGCTTTGTCGTCATGGACGGGAACTCCCCACTCCCTGTCATGATAGTCAATGTATATCTTCTCTCCCTCGCACCACGGACATCTTCTCATTTTTTCTTCCTGAAATATTCTGCTACAGAGTCGATGATCTGGTTGAGGTTGTACTTTGGCTGCCAGCCGATGGTCTTGTTGATCGATGCCGTGTCGGGTAGCCTGCGGCGCATGTCTTCGAATCCGGACTCGTAGGCCTTCTCATATGGGATATGGACTATCTTGGATTTGCTCTTGAGCCTGCTGACGACTCTCGAGGCAAGGTCGTTCATGGAAATCTCCTCAGTGTTCCCGATGTTGAACACCTTGCCTACAGCCTTGCTGCTCGCCGAAAGCCCTCGCAATCCCCTGACCGTGTCAAAGACATGGCAGAAGCATCTCGACTGCTCACCGTCGCCATAGACCTGGATGGTCTCGTTCTTCAGGGCTTTAGACACGAAACGAGGAAGAACCATTCCATATCGCCCGGTCTGACGGGGACCGACAGTATTGAAAAGCCTGACGATAACGATAGGCATTTTCTCGGCCCTGTGGTATGCCATGCCGAAGAATTCATCGAGAAGCTTGCTGCACGCATAGGACCACCTTGAATTAGTGGAAGGCCCGATGAGCAGATCGTCCCCCTCGTTGAATCTCGCCTTCTCCGACTTGCCATATACTTCACTTGTGGATGCGATAAGGACCTTTGTGTGGCTTCTCTCGGCTCCACGCAGCACCCTTTCTGTCCCATGGACATTCGTGACAATGGTCCTTACCGGATCGTGAACGACAAGTTCAACACCGACGGCGGCCGCCAGATGGAAGACCATGTCGGACCTGGTGATCAGATATTCAAGCTCTGGGAGCTTCAGGATGTCGCCTTCGACGATATCGAGCCTTGGATTCTTCTTCAGTGAAGCGAGATTCTCAGGCGAACCCGTAGAATAATCGTCAATTACAGTTACGTGATGTCCATCCTTGAGGAGTGATTCCGTCAGATGGCTTCCTATGAAACCTGCTCCGCCTGTGATAAGATATTTCATAACAGCTCCGCTATATCTTGTTTAAAGTTTCAGGTTTTAAGTTTTAAGCAGAACCATTTTTGGAGATTTACTTAACACTTAAAACCTAACACTTGAAACTTTTCAATTCCGACCGACGGCCGTCTACCGGCAACTGACGACTGCTCACGCCCCTCCGATTTCAGCCTTCATCATGGCGTCACGGTGGCGCTTTTCCTTTATGCGCAAGAATATTTCGATGATCGGTCCGGTGAAGATGTAGAAATTAATTAGGACGACTGCGGCAAATTCTTTCCATATCGCCAACGATACAAGGCATATGATGAGTATTGCGAGTCTAATCTTGCTCTTGCGGACAGACTGTATCCATTTGCCGATATGGATGTAGCGCACTGTGCTAACCATCATGAGTCCGAGGAATCCAGCATAGAATGGAAGTATGTTGATTATCTGCTTCAACTCCCCCTCTTTCATGCAGTAGTAGATCACAAGACTGCAAATACCTGCGGCTGCACCGGGTGTCGGAAGACCGCTGAAACCGTCGTGTTTGTGTTTCTTTTTCTCCGGGAAAAGAGCGTAGATGTTATACGTTGCAAGCCTCATAGCCGCGCATCCGATATACACGCCGCACAGAACCCAGACGACATAGTAGTCTATCGGTTTGAGCTGTTCCCTGAGATGATGGCCCATAACCGCGACGATCACTGCGGGAGCCACCCCGAAAGTGACCATGTCGGCAAGTGAATCCATCTCCATACCATGCATGCTGGCGGCATTGAATATCCTGGCTGCAAAACCGTCAAGGGCGTCGAATATCATTGCCGCAAGGATTATGTATGCGCAGATCCTGAGCACCGGTTCCGGCTGCCACATCCTCTCGTAGACATGCAGGGTATAGAGTATTGCGGCGAAACCACACAGCGAATTGCAGATGGTCAGAAATGTCGGAACAAATTTCAGCCATCTGTTGTTGGATATGAGCTCTTTGAAATATCTTCTCATCCCATTTAAGCCTTTTTGTTCATTTCAGCCATTATGGAAGTGCCTGCCAGAACCCTGTCCCCTATTTTGACCTTCAATTCAAAATCCGGACCTGCTGGGAAGAAAAGCTCGGTCCTTGAACCGAATTTTATCATCCCGTATTTTGCACCCTTTTCAATAAGAGCCCCCTGCTCCACAGGACAAACAATCCTTTTAGCGATAGCTCCGGATATCTGGCGCACGATGACTGTGAACTTCCTTCCTGATGCATCTGCGTCACATACGAGGGTCATCGCTTCGTTCTCAGATGATGCCAGTGCGTCACGGGCGTCATGGAACTTTCCTTTCCTGTATATCTTCTCCCTGACAGTCATCCTGCACGGTGCTCTGTTGAGATGGACATCGAATACTGAAAGGAAAATTCCCACCCTGATCGCATTCTTGCCATCGAAATACTTGTTCTCCTCGCAGTTGGATATGATCTCTATGTCCCTGACATGACCATCGGCCGGCGAAATAAGGATATTCTCCGCATCTGGGATCTTCCTTTCCGGATCTCGGAAGAAAGCCGCGAGAGCGAACCATGCTATCAAAAATATCATCCCGAATGTTATTCCCGCAGAGCGGTCTATCTTGACAGCGACAAGTACGGAGCAAGCTATGAGGACAAGGAAGACTATGCCTCCTCCGAGCCACTCGCGAATACCGTAATGAGTAAGCTTCACTTAAGGGCGTCCTTGATGGCGTTGACAAGCACCTGCTTGCCCTGTACGCCCACGAACTGCTGGACTGTCTTGCCGTCCTTCAGTATGAACAAGGCTGGAATACTTCTGACCGAGAACCTCATCGCAAGCGCCTGAGCCTCGTCAACGTTGATCTTGGCGATCATCGCATCATCACCTATATCCTTGGCGACGTCATCCAGGACAGGACCAAGCATCCTGCATGGACCGCACCATTCCGCCCAGAAATCTATTAGCACAACGCCCTTTGCGGTTTCAGCATCGAAGTTATCTGAATTTAAGTGTTTCACTGCTCCCATTTTGCTTCTCCTTATCTTATTAGTTAGATTTGGAATATACCGAAATCAGCCTGTTTTTTCAAGTTCTTTTCCCTTTTTGAAAATTTTATATCCAACGCCACTTGAAATGTCCTGACACCGCAATCATGTCATCCCCTTCATAAATCCTACGTTGTGATAAAAGGGCAAGGTGAAAAACGGATAAGAATAGGAAAGCTCTTATGAACTTAACTACGAACATATTCCAAATGTCTTGGATTGAATCTGCTGATGCCCAGATGTGTTCTTGCTTGGTATGCTTGTAGTTTGAATGTTGGAACTTGTCTGCCACGGCGGATTGGAAATTAGAATTTTCAATTGATTCCCTTGATAATTGAATTTTCAGAACTTGTGGGGTAGAGTATGGGCCGCAAGTCATTCAAAACTTCGAATCAGGAGGGAATTACCATTAACACTGCAATTTCAAATAGCGTCGACAGAAATTCATCACTGCTGAAGAAACTTTCCCTTGACATCCATGCAAATCCCGAACAAGGACTTGAGGAGGTAAAGGCCTGCCAGTGGCAGGTCCAACTGCTGTCAAAAATGGGATTCAATGTCCAATCTCCTTTCGCACAGCTTCCCACCGCTTATCTCGCGAAAGCCGGAAAAGGAAAGCCGGCCTTCTGCTTCCTTGCAGAATATGACGCCCTGCCCGTAATAGGCCATGCATGCGGACACAACCTCATATGCGCAGTCTCGATAGGTGCCGCCAATGCCCTTGCGGAAACTCTCAGGAAGGAAAAAATCACTGGAACTGTCATGGTAATGGGTACCCCAGCGGAAGAAGGCAAAGGCGGGAAAGTGTATCTTGTCAGGAGGAAGGCATTTACGGGTATCGATGCTGCGATAATGGCACATCCATCCTCACGCACCCTACTCTGGCGCGGATTCCTGTCTGTCATAAGGTTCGATGTCTCCTTCAAGGGCAGATCCTCCCATGCATCCACCGCTCCGGAGAAAGGACGCAACGCACTCGACGCGGTAATGCTCTTCTTCAATGGCATAAACGCATGGCGACAGCATCTTCCGGAAACAAGCAGGATACACGGAATAGTCACATCCGGTGGAGCCGCACCGAACATTGTTCCAGAGCATGCATCATGCAGCTATTACCTCAGGGCTGAGAACGACTCAATCCTTGAAGAGATGGAAAAACGCTTCCGCGACATAGCCCAAGGGGCAGCTCTCATGACAGGAACTACATGCGAGGTGAAAAGCGGAGAGGAAGGATACAGGTCCGGAAAAGTAAATAAACCCTTGAACGATGAATTTTTCCGTGTCGCCAAGGAACTCGGTATGGATCCTGGCATTTCAGAAAGGAGCAGCAGGGCATCGAGCGACTTCGGTGATGTCTCCCATGTCGTGCCAGGTACGCACGTCTATTTCGGCATATCGCCCAAGGAAAGCATTCCCCTGCATTCTACGAAATTCGCAGATGCCGCAAAAAGCCAGTCTGCGCTCAACGCCATGCTGGATGCCTCCAAGGCCATTGCCCAAGTCGGTTACAGATACTTCACCGACATCAAGTTCAGGGAGGAAGTCAGGCAGGACTTTAAGAAGTAACTCGGGCCACGAGGAACGAACCGGCGTATCGGCGAACCGGAGAAACGGCGAGTAAAAAAATATCTCGCGCTGGCAACTTGAAACTCGTAGCTTAAAATTGGAAATTTGCTTGAAGAATGTGGAACAGACGTCTCGTCTGTGGTCTTATTAATGGAGCACCGGCTTCCAGCCGGCAATTTATTTCTCATGAGAAAACAGAAGAAAATAGCCATCTGGACAGTTTCCGTTTTCGTCGCCTATCTGCTTGCTTTTGGGCCGATGGAGATGATTGCCGGCAGATTATCCCAGAGTAAATCACTGTATAGGATATCCTATTATTATTTCATGGCTTCAGGCATTCTCAACTATCCGCATTATCAACTCGCCGCCATGAGCAGTCTATACTACAGGTATTATGCAAAATGCTATGATCTGGGGACCGGAGGAAAGCTGTTCTTTAAAGACCAAAATGATTACCGGAAAAGTTTTTTCATATTCCGATCCCCGTCCATGATTTGTTTTATTAGCGATCAAATCATGATTATAGATAATCTTGCAAACAATCCTGATACCAAATTCACAATTCTGCCTGATCCTGACTGGGGCTCCCTTGAGGACTTTACAAAATTTGGCGATAAACTTGCCATTGGCATGACAAAAGAAAAAGTTATCAGCGAAATATCTAGGAGACCATTCAAGAACATCCCGGCTGACAATGCCATCATATGCGAATGGCAATGCAAGTATGAAATGAGTGCGGGGACAACCCTGGGCGATGGAGCCAGCCTGATTATCTATTTCGACAGCAATGACAGGATAAAGAATAAATCTTTTATCAACACCATGCCACAGGCAAGAAAACTCTAACACTTTCCAATCCAGCTGACGACTCTCAACTGACGACTTTTCTTGAATTAAGAATTGAAAAATTTAACAATACCTTATACATTGCCGAACCCTTATAATATATACTGGAGAATATGACAATGACCGTCTCTGAAATAGTCGACAAACGCGGCAACGATCGGGAGAACCTGCTCCAAATACTGCATGACATCCAGGATTCGTCCGGTGACAACTCCATACACAAGGAGGCAATAGACGAACTGTCCAGGAAAATGGGCATCACCGTGGCCGACATAACTGGCACACTGTCATTCTATACGATGTTCAGTACAACTTCACGCGGGAAACACATCATCCGCCTCTGCGACAGCCCTCCATGCTACATAATGGGTTCGGAGAACATACTCTCCGCACTCGAGAAAAAACTCGGTGTCAGGCTTGGCGAGACTACTCCTGACAAGATGTTCACCATCGAACATTCGAGCTGTCTCGGTACGTGCGGAGTCGCCCCTGCCATGATGATCGACGACGAGGTCTATGGGAACCTCACCGCCGCGAAGGTTTCCCAGATCATAGACTCCATTAAGAGCTCGGAGGGCAGATAACATGTCAAAATCAAGGATAAATGTTTTAATACCGATAGACAGCAATACAGTCGCCGCCGGAGCTCGCGAGGTCAAGAACGCACTGTCAGCTGAAATTGGAAAACGTGGTCTGAGCGACGAGATAACAGTCGTTGAAACTGCCGCATTCGGTCCGACGAATACCGGGGTTCTCGTAGCAGTCCAGCCAGACAATGTCGTCTACGCCAACATAACTGTTGCGAATGTCGCAGAAATTGTCGAGGAACATTTCGTCAAAGGCCGCCAATGCAAGAAGTTCATCCTTGCTGGTGAAAAGCCTTCGATTCCGTCTGGAGAGACTGATGCGCGCAAGCTTCAGGAACTCGGTAGGATCGTCCTTGACAACTGCGGCGTCATCAATCCCGAGGACATCAAGGAATACATTGCACGCGACGGATATTTCGCACTCGGAACGGCTGTCACTGAAATGAAGCCGGAAGATGTGATCAAGGTTGTGAAGGATTCAGGACTTAGGGGGCGTGGCGGAGCGGGATTCCCTACCGGATTAAAGTGGAGCTTCTGTTCTCCTGTAAAGTCGAAGGAGAAATATGTGATATGCAATGCCGATGAAGGTGAACCAGGCACCTTCAAGGACCGCCTGATAATGGAAGGTGATCCCCACAAGGTCGTTGAAGGCATGGCCATCTGTGGTTATGCGATCGGCGCGAACATGGGGTTCATCTACATCCGTGGTGAATACAAGCTTTCAATCAATCGCCTCCAGAAGGCTATTGATGACGCCCGCAAGCTCGGATTCCTTGGAAGGAAGATATTCGGCAGTGCGTTCAACTTCGACATCGAGATAAAGATAGGCGCAGGTGCCTATGTCTGCGGAGAAGAAACGGCCCTGATTGAATCCATGGAAGGCAAACGCGGACTTCCACGCCTCAAGCCCCCGTTCCCTGCACAGTGCGGATTCCGCGGAAAACCGACGAATGTGAATAATGTCGAGACTCTCGCCAATGTACCTCCTATCATAAGAAATGGTGCCGCTTGGTTCAAGAAGTTCGGAACACCCGGCACTCCGGGAACAAAAGTCTATACCGTGCTCGGACACATCAACCGTCCCGGCCTCATCGAAGTTCCTGCAGGTGTAACTCTCCGCGAGATCATCTATGGCTACGGCGGAGGCATGAAGAGCGGTAAGTTCCATTTCGCTCAACTCGGTGGAACTGCAGGCGACATACTGGGCGAGGAGATGCTCGATGTGCCTCTCGACTATGATGCAATGCAGAAGAATGGACATGTCCTCGGTTCCGGTGCGATACTCATAGTCAATGATTCTGTAAACATGAACGATTTCCTCCACTCATGCATGAAATTCTTCGTCCATGAATCATGCGGAAACTGCAATCCCTGCAGGAACGGCCTTAAGATAATGAAGGACATCACCGGAAGACTTAAGGAGAACAAGGCGTATGATGATGATATCGATGGCCTAGAAGAGATCTCCATGATTCTTAAGTCTGCGGCGTTCTGTCCGCTCGGTCAGTCACCCGCCGGACCGATAATGTCTTCGCTCCGCTATTTCAGGAATGAAATCAGCAAGGGGATCGACACGAAGAACACAAAGCCGGCTGTCAGGCACGTTCAGCGAGACCTTACAGTCTTAACACCAGTGTGAAAGATGACTGGATGGTTGGATGAATGGATGAATGGATGTGTGGATGTGTGGATGTGTGGGCATGAAGAGAGAGAAAAAATGGAATTCGAACAAAGAAAGAATATAAATAGGGGATATAGGAAGCTGAGAGTCTGGCTTGATGCAATAGAATATTATGTCCAGACATGTAAGATTTTCGAAAAATTCCCTTTTGAACTGAAACGGGTATCTTCCCAGGCAATTGCATCCAGCGACTCGATTCATAGAAATATAGCTGAAGGATATTGCAGGCGTTCAATCAAGGAATATTTGAATTTCCTGAATATTGTCAAAGGTTCAATAGGTGAATCAGTTTCCGGGCTGCATGCATATCATGCGGCAGGTCAGCTGACAACTGAGGAATTCAATGAAATAGATGAACTGGCATATAAGCTTGAGAATGGTTTATTAAACTTGATTGAATCACTTGAAAAGAAAAGTTATGAAGGAGATTGGAATGACAGTCTGATGATAAGGGAAAGCAACTCATACTATTCTGTATAGTTTTTACCCAATCATCCATTCATCCAACCATCCATTCATCCAAATATAAAAAAGGAGTTTTTTAAATGATAAATCTGACCGTAAACAATGTCCCGGTGTCTGTGGATGAAGGGACGACTGTGCTTGATGCCGCTGCAAAGGCCGGCATAAGAATACCAACCCTGTGCAATCTTGACGGTGTCTCAAGTCCCGGCTCTTGCCGTGTCTGCCTTGTGGAAATAAAAGGCGCCAGAACCCTTCAGCCTTCATGTGTGACAAAGGTCTCTGAAGGAATGGCCGTCAGCACAAACACCAAACTTGCGCGTGACGCCAGAAGGCTTTCTGTAGAGCTCATGCTTGCAAATCATCCATGGGACTGCAATGCCTGCAAGAGAAACAATGACTGTGAACTCCAGAGTCTTGCCAAGAGCATGGGCATTTCTGAAGTACGCTTCCCTTATGAGAAGGAACAGATGCCTGTCGACAAGTCCACCCCTGCCATCGTCCGTGATATGAACAAGTGTGTGCTCTGCCGCCGTTGCATTGGCGTCTGCCAGGATGTACAGGGCGTCGGCTCCCTTGCACCAAGACTCCGCGGTTTCGATACAGTCATCGGCGCAGGCTCAGGTGAAAACCTCTGCGACGCCATCTGCGTACAGTGCGGACAGTGTTCCGCAGTCTGTCCGGTCGGTGCGATATTCGAGAAAGATGCGATCGAAGATGTCTGGAAGGAACTCGACAATTCCGACAAGTACGTCGTTGTCCAGACTGCTCCAGCGATACGTGCCGCTCTCGGTGAGTGTTTCGGACTTGAGCCAGGAACACTTGTCACCGGCAAGATGGTCACAGCCCTCAGGCGTCTTGGATTCAAGAAGGTCTTCGACACTAACTTCACTGCCGACCTGACAATCATTGAGGAAGGCACCGAACTCCTTACCCGTCTGAAGGCGGCCCTGGTCGAGAAGAAGGATGTCTCACTGCCGATGTTTACAAGCTGTTCACCAGGATGGATCAACTACATGGAATATTTCCATCCTCAGCTTCTTCCGAACCTTTCGACATGCAAGTCGCCACAGCAGATGTTCGGCGCTCTTGCAAAGACTTATTTCGCACAGAAGGAAGGCATTGATCCGTCAAAAATAGTTGTCGTTTCGATCATGCCATGTACGGCGAAGAAATTCGAATGCGACCGCGAGGAGATGAAGTCTTCAGGCTTCAAGGATGTGGACTATGTCCTTACAACACGCGAACTGGGCAGGATGATAACTGAGGCCGGTATTGATTTCGTGAACCTTCCAGATGGCGAACAGGATGCTCCGATGGGAATGTCAACCGGCGCCGCAGACATTTTCGCCAACACAGGTGGAGTGATGGAAGCCGCGCTCAGGACAGTATATGAAATTGTCACAGGCCGCGAACTGCCTATGGCCAAGCTCCATATCAAGCCTGTCCAGGGGCTCAAGGGACTCAAGGAAACATCAGTCACCTTCGAGAACTGCAAGCCCGAATGGAGTTTCTTAAACGGAGTCACTGCGAAAGTCGCAGTTGCTCACGGCCTATCAAATGCAAAGGACGCATGTGATCTCGTCGCCGCCGGCAACAAGCACGGCTGGCATTTTATCGAAGTCATGTGCTGTCCCGGAGGATGCATTGGAGGTGGTGGACAACCCCGACTCACGACCAACGATGTCCGCAAGGCCAGGATCAAGGCCATCTACAAGGAAGACGAAGGACGTCCGATGCGCAAGTCGCACGACAATCCCGCCGTCACGGCGATATATAAGGAGTTCCTGAAGGAACCCCTCGGACACAAGTCGCATGAACTTCTCCATACGCATTATCATTCAAAGGCAAAGTAAAGAACTAAGCGGCGAATGGAGAAAAAACTATCAAAGCATGCCGTCGATTTCATAGACGATGCAAAGCTTGATTCCCTATGCAAGGGGATCAGGGAGGACAAGGTCCGGGTCCGCGAAGTCGTCGCGAAGTCCATGGAGAAGAAACCTCTATCGGTCGATGAGACGGCAGTTCTCCTGTCAGCAGAATCCCCTGAACTTGTAGAAGAGATATTCAATGCCGCACGCCAGCTGAAGAAAGATGTCTATGGGAACCGCATAGTCATCTTCGCGCCCCTCTACATCGGCAACTACTGTGTGAACGACTGCGTCTACTGCGCATTCCGCAGGAGCCTTAGGACGACTGTCAGGAAGACATTGAACCAGTCCGAACTTGTCTCACAGATCGAAGCTCTCGAAGAGAAGGGACACAAGCGTCTGATCCTTGTCTTCGGCGAACATCCAAACTACACTTCCGACTTCATTGCCGATACGGTCAAGACTGTTTATTCAATAAAAAAGGACCATGGCGAGATACGGCGAGTCAACATAAATGCCGCCCCCATGAACCATGACGGATACAAGAAGGTCAAAGAGTCGGGCATTGGCACCTACCAGATTTTCCAGGAGACATATCATCATGGGACCTATGCAAAGATGCATCCTCCCGAGACCCACAAGGGCGATTTCCTGTGGCGTCTTGACGGGCTAAGCCGCGCGTTCGAATCCGGATGCGACGACATGGGGATTGGCGCCCTCTTTGGCCTTTATGACTGGAAGTTCGAGGTGCTCGGTCTTGTCACACATTCATTGCATCTCCAGAAGACATACGGTGTCGGACCGCACACGATAAGCTTCCCTCGGGTACGTCCCGCTCACGGTGTCGCACTTGATGAAAGATATTTCGTAAGCGACTACAACTTCAAGCGCCTTGTCGCCATACTACGTTTGTCTGTTCCCTATACCGGCATGATCCTAACAGCCCGTGAGACAGCGGAGGTAAGACGTGAAGTGATGGGATTCGGAGTGTCACAGATTGATGCTGGCACACGCATCGAGCTCGCGGGATACACGAAGAAAGGCGAACAGGAGCTCAATAAGGAGCAGTTCCAGATCGGCGATGTAAGACCGATGGAGGAAATCCTCCGCGATCTGATGGACAATGGATACGTCCCGAGCTTCTGCACATCCTGCTACCGTGCTGGACGAACCGGGCAGATATTCATGGAGTATGCGATCCCGGGCTTCATCGAGAAGTTCTGCACTCCGAACGCCCTCCTTACGCTCGAGGAATATCTCGTCGACTATGCCGGACCTGACACCAGGAAGGTCGGCGATAAGCTGATCTCAAAAGAACTAAAGAGGATAAAAGACAGTCCGCAGAAAAAGAAACTCCTGGAACGTCTCAGTAAGATAAGGGATTCCGGAGAACGCGATCTGTATTTTTAAAATTTTCGGAGTAAGTTTCATTATGAAACCAGGTCAGCAGATGAAATGTCCGCACTGCGGGAAGGACTGCTTCCTCGTCAAAAAGACTCTCATGGACGGATGGAAGAAGACCGGGGACATCCTTGCATGCTCATGCTGTTCCGAGAAGATCGCTGACATGGAGGACGAGAAAGCCAAGTCAGTCGACACCAGCAGGAAGTTCTCCGCTCTGGAAAACCTTCTTTCAGAGAAGAAGAAGGAAGGCCCGAAGATAGAATCAAGCGACGACGAGAAGCATTTCTGCCGTGATTGCATGCATTTTGTTTCACACCCCTTCCTCTCGAGATGCGAACTCCACAAGAAGAACGTGGAGCCAATGGAGGACTGTCCAAGTTTCATCAAGAAGACGAAGTGACAAGATCCGGAATTCACCAACCTGCAGTCTATTCTATCTTGAGTTCGTCCTTTGCTTCCTTCTTTGCAGCTCCGCCATCTCCTCCTCCGCCATCAGAAGATGTGACTTTGAACGTAGGCAGATAGCGGTAATAAACCTCAAGCATCAGCGTGCAAAGGCATGTCGAGTATATGTAAACATCGAGGGGTGATTTGCTCTTGATATGCCCTTCCGAACCTTCATTTTTCTTATCGCCATACTTTTCACTTGGAGAAGACCAGTGCCCGTCGGATTCCTGCTCCTTCATGAGTGACCTCTGGAATTCCTTGTTCCATGAATCCCAGTTTCCACCACTTCCCGAATACCCTTGGAAAAGGGCCTGGGTCTGGTAGTACCACTGGTAGAGAGGGAACCAAGCGGTTGCAAATTCCTTCCAGTCGCATTTCATGAATTTTCCATTCTGGGCTGTCTCGATCCACCTGAGTCCGTCCTGGGCCTCCTTCGACTTGCCTTCGCCAAAGAGCTGGAGGCAGAGGGTCCCGACAGCTGCCATGGTCGGAGTTGAGCTCTTTCCACCAGTTGGTGAACCAGTATAAGAAAATCCTCCAGTGGCAACATAGTTTGTTTTTTTCAATCCTGTATTCTTGCCGACTTCAATTGCGGTCTCAAGCCCCTTGACTGTGCATCCACCAGCAAAAGCAGCCTTCAGTGCCTGGTAGTTCCAGCCGGCCACGGAAAGATCGCTTCGTGGCGCACCATTGCTTTCCTTGTCGGGATCATTCTTGTAGTCATAATTGTAGCTGCCAAGTGAATTCTGTCCGGTGACTATTCTGGTGATGGTCTTGTTCATCGCCTCTTCGATCATCGGAATCTTTGTAAGGGCAAAGGCTTCTGAGAGGGCATATGCGACCATTGCGTGCCCGTATCCACGCCCACTGTTCTTGATAAGCCCGTCTGCGTTTGCGGTGTTCGCAAACTCTATGAGTTTCCTTATCGCTTTGAGGACGCATGTGCCGTATTCCTGCGAACTTGGTGTCTCGCCATGTGCGAGGAATGCAAGAGTAGCAAGAGCAGTCAATGCAGGAGACTTGTCTGCCGCCTCGCCCCATGATCCGTCGGCGTTCTGGTGGTCGCGGAGCCAGTTGAGGCCCTTGGTCGTGGACCTTTCAAGAGAGCTTGCAGATGCTCCACCACGGTTATATTTACCAATTGCGGTCCTCCTGCCTGCAGTTCCCCTGCCAGCCATCAGTCCGGGCATTATCAGCGATGAGCTTGACGGTGCAACCATCAGAACGTTCGGCAGCTGAGTCGAAGGCCCTTCGATCACATCTCCGCCGATCTGTCCGGTGGCTTCGCTGCTCACCTGGACATTCACATCGGTGGTCACATTGGTAGTGGTGGGCCTTTCAACATCAACAGGCGTATCAG
>CAZRKP010000052.1:0-34735 GCA_964600895.1 uncultured Victivallis sp. | reverse complement strand
CTTCAGGAGATCATAGTTCTTCTCGATTACGGCATTGGCCTTGAGCTCCTCTATATACTTCGGAATGTATTCGCTCTGCTTCTTTGCGGTAAGACGGCTCTCGATATCCTTTTCAACCTGATCATATGATCGATCCTTGAACTCATCGCGGTGTTCCTCATAGTACTGGCGCATTTCAACCTTGTCAGGCTTGAGCTTGTCCGAATGCATTTCCCCCGCGATGGACTCCAGGTTTATCTCCTCGACAAGATGCTTGATCCTGTGGGAGGCGTCCTTGCGGGAAGCCATCCCCTTTTCGGAGATCCAGCGGTTAACCATCTTTTCCAGTACAAGCTTCTTGAGCATCATCCGGTATGACTCCACCGAGTCAAGAGGATGATTTTCGCAGTCCTCGTCCATGGAGCACTGCGTGTGCTCGGATCCATGCTTCGTGCAAACCTCGTGCTTGCCCTCGCGCATGGCGAAGTCATTCAGGTACCGGCGCAGCTCGCCTGCAGTTATTTCCCCGCCGACGTATGTTGCAACGACTTCGTCTCCAATCCTGCGGTCCTTCTCATTCTTCAAGGCTTTTCCTTTCTTCTCCTGCGCATAGTCGAGCAATATGAGAACAAGCACCAGCATGACAACTCCGGTTACTATCAATGGAACAGCATATTTTACATTCATCTTGTTCTCCGATTGTTATTCCTCAGCCACTTGACGGTACAGCCATTCCTTGTCCAAGGGCTTAATCGCGTAGCTCGAAACGCCGCATTCTGAAGCTTGGCATAGAAGACATGAACGATCCATGGATACTGCTATTATTGTCCTGACAGGGCTGTTTGTGAACCTCTGCTGCGGCTGGAAGTCCTGCAGATGCAGATGGGGCATGTCGAGATCCAGTATTGCAACATCATAGTCTTCTTCCTGGAAGGAATTCAATGCCTCTTCAGGATCAATTACCAGATCGACTTCGCAATCCCTTTCTTCAAGGTAGTTCACGATGTCCAGAGTTTCTTTTTTATTGTCAGCCATTACCAAAAGGATTTTCCTGCTCATCTTCTGCTTTTTTGTCCTGATGTTCTAAGCCACCGGTGCCTGCAATGCTATTTATTTTGACGGGCTACAAGATTAGCAAAAGTCATGCCAAGCAGGATAGCGGCAATTTTTGACATGTTGCAACATCAACGAATGCAACATGATGCAATGGCTAAAAAATATTGGGCTGGAAAACCGCAGATATGGAATGGTACGACAATTTGGCTGGCACGAATCAAATCGGACAAAATGTCGTACCGATGAAAGCCAGAAGGGGAACCTGTTGAATTAATCAGGCTAAAACTTTACTGATTGGCGAGGACGGAGATGATCTCATCGAGCTTCATCGCCTTCCTAACGGCATTCATCTTTCTTCTCATTCACATAAAACACTTCGCAGACAGAAATATTATTCTTAAGTTCTTTTGGCATTTTTCGCCGTAAACATGATTAAAATATTGATAAGACATGGTCCTGTTTTCACGTGTATAATCCATCAGGATTCCATTGAACACCGGAAGGGACTGGGAAATTCCTGCCTTGGAGACAGCGCCATTGCCACCTAGGGAGGACAGAGTACTTTTGTCCTGCCTGTTGCCGAAAAACCGGGAGCTTTCATTTTCATGGCCGATATCTGGAAGCCAGGCGATCATGCAGATTCACGCCATGTCTGGCTGCCATTGTTCTTCAAAAAGGCTCCGGCAGGATTTCTCCGTCCGCATTTCCGCTGGCATGACAAATGGGACCTTTCGATATTTGGCAAGGCTTAAGATTTAACGGTGGCTGTTAAATATTTTCCAGCGCCTGTGCGATGTCTTCCTTCAGGTCATCCTTGTTTTCTATGCCAACTGACAGACGTACAAGGTTTGCTGTGATGCCATGCCGCTGGCGTTCAGCTTCGGAAAGGACGGCATGGGACATCTTGACAGGATAACAGATGAGCGATTCAACACCGCCTAGACTTTCCGCCAGCATGAATATTTTCAGCGATTCGCAGAACCTCTTCGTTTCTTCATATCCTCCGTCAAGGTATGAGCTGACAACAGCTCCAAATCCAGTTTGCTGTTTTTTAGCAAGCTCATGATGTTCATGGCTTGGAAGTCCGGGATAGATGACTTTCCTCACTTTCGGATGCGACTGCAGCCAGTCGGCCAGATAAATGGAATTTGCCTCGTGTTCCCTCATGCGGATCGAAAGGGTCTTCAATCCTCTCAGCGTGAGCCAGCAATCGAGTGTTCCAGGAACCGCTCCTCCTGCGTTCTGATAGAACTTCATTGCGGTGTGGGCCTCGGTGTTTGATGTGACAACGGCTCCCCCGATGATGTCACTATGACCGGCGACATATTTCGTGGTGCTATGGACGATTATGTCGGCTCCGAGGGAAAGAGGCTTCTGGAAATACGGGCTTAGGAATGTGTTGTCGACGACGAATAGGGCATTGTGTGACTTCGAGACCTCTGCGATCTTCGCAATGTCAGAGATTTTCAGGAGCGGATTGGTCGGCGATTCGATCCAGACCATCCTGGTGTTTTTCCTGAACGAATTTCTGAATTCATCAATATCATAGGTGTTTGCATAGGTCACCTCGATACCGTTGACCTTGTATACAGATTCAAGGAGGCGGTATGTGCCGCCATAGAGATCCTGGCCGGCCACGACATGGTCACCAGGTCTGAGTAATTGCAATACCCCGACAGTTGCAGCCGAGCCAGAGGCATATGCAAGACCGTATTTTCCTCCTTCGAGGGAGGCGATTGCTGTCTCAAGCGCCTTGCGCGTCGGATTCCCTGAACGTGAATATTCATACTCACCGAACTTGTCCAGCGACTTCTGGAAGAAAGTCGAGGTCTGGTAGATCGGAACGATCACGGATCCTGTCAACGGTTCGGGATCCTGTCCTGCTCGAATTGAAAGTGTTTCAAATCTCATTGTTGCACCTCAGTCGTTTTCATTTATCTTCCAAGACATCCTGGAACAACCAGGTCGAAAGATATCTTTCGCCGGTGTCGCAGATTATCGTGACGATCGTTTTGCCCTTGTTTTCCGGTCTGCTTGCGACCTTCAGGGCAGCCCAGACATTCGCTCCGGAGGAGATACCAGCCAAAATTCCCTCCTCCTTCGCCAGACGTAGTGAAGTCTTGCCGGCGTCCTCATGGCGGACCTGAATTATTTCATCGAAGAGATCCTCCCTTACAATGCCGGGGATAAATCCAGCTCCTATTCCCTGGATCTTGTGTGGCCCGGGTTTTCCTCCGGAGAGCACTGGAGAGTCTACCGGTTCCACGGCAATTGTCTTGAATCCCGGGATCTTTGCCTTCAGGACTTCAGAAGTTCCTGTGATTGTTCCTCCGGTACCAACACCGGCAACTATCATATCAACCTTTCCGTCGGTATCTCGATATATTTCCTCCGCAGTTGTCTTCCTGTGGATTTCGGGATTTGCAGGATTGTTGAACTGCTGGGGCATGAAGGCACTGGGAATTTCCTTCTGTATCTCCTCGGCTCTCCTGACAGCGCCACCCATTCCCTTGTCGCCCGGAGTCAGCACAAGTTCTGCGCCAAGAATCTTCAGCAGCCTGCGGCGCTCAATGCTCATGGTTTCAGGCATTGCAAGAATCAGCTTGTATCCGCGCGTTGCAGATACGAACGCCAGGGCTATGCCGGTATTTCCGCTTGTCGGTTCGACAATCGTCCCGCCGGGCTTCAGTTTTCCTTCGCGTTCCGCCGCGTCGATCATGGCGACGCCGATTCGGTCCTTTACGCTCCAGAGCGGGTTCATCGACTCAAGCTTCACCAGCACTGTCGCATCAAATCCGCCTGTGAGATTGTTCAGCCTCACAAGAGGCGTGTTCCCCACAACTTTCGTGATGTCGCTGTAGATTTTCATAATCATCCTCCTTTTACAAATGAAACAATATCCAGACAGTCGCCTTCCCTGACTTTCACGGTGGAGAACTGCTCCGGGCCTATGATTCTTCCGGAAACCTGTACGACAACCTTCGTGTCCGACAGTTTCCATTTTGCGAGGAGTTCCCGTATGCTGTTTCCATCGCCAGCAGTCCTGGCTCTTCCATTTACCTCTATTTTTATTCTTTTCATAAGTTAAAATCGTCCCGTGCCGGATCTCTCCGGCACGGGAGCTTCTCCGTCAAGGCAGAGGATCGATTCCTTTCTTTTCCTTGTCCAGCAGATACTGATCAAAACCGACCTTCAGTACTTCACCTGAATCGACGATGTTTGATGTGATCTCAGCTATCTCCTTGTTGACCTGCTCAGGAGTCTTGGTGTCAGGTCTTGCAGGAACAGCCTCTATCACTGCGACAATCTGGGATTTCTTCGAAACCTCCGATTCACTCGACAAAGCCCAGCCGATGACCGGCAGGTCTCCCAGCCATGGAACCTTGTTCACGCTCCTGACCAGTGCTTTTTTCTCAACTCCTCCTATCACGAACTCGCTGCCATCGTTGTTCACGATGACTTGGGTGCTGACTTCGCTTCTCGCGGTTCTTGGAGTGCCGTTGCCCTGGAATCCTATCAGGCTGGTATTGACCATGGCTATGCTGAGAGTGCTGGAGTTCTCGCAGACGACAGGTTTGAGGCTCAGGAGGAATCCGTATCCGTTAATGGCTGTATCAAGGCCAGCATCCTTGCCGATCGTGAAGTTCTCCGAGCTGTCATACTTGTCGTATGTCACCCACGAATAGTTAAACGCCTCCTGCGGTGCTGCACCGCCTCCGCCAACCCCGCCAAGCGTGGCCGTCAGTCTTTCAAGCTTGACATTGAATACGTTAACCTTATATCCGAGGAGATCCCCGTTCTCAGGCGTTGCAGGCAGGGCTCCAGCTCCGTTTCTCGGGTATGGTAGTCTTGCAAATACTACTCCCTGGGCTGCAGCCTCCTGCTCATTAAGCTCCAGCGTATAGGAATACCTGCTTCCATCGAAAAGCCTTGTTATCTGCAGATCTCCCCTGTAAGGAATTCCTGGAAATGCTCCGATTGCATGGTTGGCCTGGGTCAGCGTCACAGTTACACCGTTATTGTCCACAGCGCTCAGCCGATACCTCCCGTCATTCCCGCCTGTTGCATCAGGAGGAATTGTGGAAGTCACCGTTGAATCGTAGATCCGCTGATCGTTCAGGCGGATATAGCTCACCACGTTGATGTCCGCAGGCTTGCTACCGTTGACAAAGCCGGGCAACCTGGTGGTCGCCTCGATCCTCGCCTCCTGGTTGTTCATTATGCTCGCCTCCCCGCGGGTGATAACCTTCGCCTTGGATCTCGCCTCAAGGAAATCGAAGTACTTGCTGTTCCACTTCGGGCTGAAATGGATGAACTGCGAATGCGACTTGTTCACGAAGGGATAGTTCACAAAGTTGTTCGCGAAATCCCACTGCTTGCCGAAACGGCTTGCCGCCGTGAACAGGTCCGTCCCCGGTCCGTTCTTCCAAGCCTGGAAATCAACTCCGAGGTTTCCGTCGACTTCGGCGTCGATCTCATACACAGTGTATTTCACCTTGAGTTCGGAGACAGGTCCGTCATACTGCTTTATCATCTCGTTTACGTTCTTCACCTGGTAGGCTGGAACGTAGATGAAAACAGCATTGAGGGAATTGTCGACGACAATCTTGTCCTTGCCACCCTGTAGTTCCTTCTGGTCCGGCAGGTTCAGGCCAACGTTCCTTAATTGTTCCGCAAGCCAGCTTGCAGGGACATATTTCGGAAAGTAGGCGTAACCTATGGTTCCGGAAGATGAAGTCACTCCGGGCTTGTCAAGCTCCGCGACTATCTCGTCGAAGCCCATCCCGTGCTTCTGCTTCCCGAACCTGTAGTCCTCGGCAGAGACGATCAGGACTCCTGTACCGTCATTGTACTTTATGCATTCCACCTTGGCCTTGTCGCCCGATATCTGTTCCGCTGTAACCGCCTCCCTGAAATAAGGGAGGAGTTCGTACGGATCGGCATTCTTCAGGACATACGCCCTCGTCAGTATGTTGGGATTGTTGGTCGAGGAAATGAGATGGACGTTCTTCGTGTCATCCTTCACATCGATCCTCAGGTGTGTCTGTATCTGGCTACCGTTCGGCGCGGCCGTCGGAGTCTGTATCCCGCTTACGTTCTCTCCGGACCAGGAATGGAATCCCAGCGTTCCGAAAAAAAACAGCAAGATGAGTTTTATCATGCTATTCTTCATTTTAGTTTTCCTTTTCATTCTTTTCATCTTTTGCTTCAATCAGCTGCCTTGCGGTCAAGGCCTTTCCCGACCATTCCGAAAAGTTCTCGGTCGGAGTAATAGGTCTGGATGAGACGGTCACAAACACTTTTGTCGTGGCCTTGGATGTCTCTGCGGCCCCGAAAAGGTATTTGAGTACTGGTATGTCCCCCAGGAACGGTATGCCGCTGTACTGGCTTACCTCGTGTTCCCGGTCATATGTCGCAAGCAGTTTTTCTGCTCCCGTCGCGAGGGTGAGCCACGATCTGAACGTGTTGATGTTTTGCACGGGCGTGCCCTTGCTTGTCTCCTCCACCGTGTCAAGGATGAACAGCTCCCAGCCAAAGCTCAGATTCACCGCCTTGTCTCCAATCGCCCCGTTGAAGTTGATCGCCGGTTTCCTCAGGTAGAACTGGAAGTCGTTGGCGACCTGGTCAACGGAGACCGTCTGATCCTTGTCCTTCTGGATGTTCTGGTAGTTCGGGCTGAACCGGATCTTGTATTTCGCCTGCGCGAAATTGTTCACCCCGGGATCATGGGTGTAGTCGTTTACCAGTGTCAATGCGCCGGATGTCGAAACCTTCGCCTTGCCCTTCTGGGCAAGGAGCCTTATGAAGGTCGCGTCTATGTTGGGTGCCACCAGGAACCCGCCCCAGACATGGGATGCCTTGCCTGCAATATCAGTTATGTTCGCGGGATTTGACACGTCCGTGAACGTCTTGATGTTTGCAAAGTCCCAGTTGGCATTGAACAGGTTCGCCCCGGGGCCGTTCTTCCAGCTCAGATAGTCTATCCCGAGTTCCTTGACATCATTGTCGTTGATCTCATAGACGTTGATAGCGAGCTCCACCTGTGGAACCGGCCTGTCGAAGGCCTGGTACCATTTCAGCGCGGCTTCACCCTTGGATTTGGAGTCCTTCCAGTAGAAAAGATTGCTAACGCTGTCGAAAAAGTACGAGCCATCGGCGCTTCCGACAGTCGGACCTAATGGCAGCATGTCGATAGAAGCCCGGTGCTTCGGACTGTATGCGAACTTCGTTATCCCAGTGCTCTGCACGACGGAATTCTTCTCGTCCTTGATGCCGTTCGGCCTGTCCAGCTTGTCGACCAGATCGTCGATATACGGGACAAGGGAGACAGGCATGTTAATCGTCAGAAGCTGACGGTTGTTCGCCTTGTCGCTCATCCTTTCAACGCTGGATTCCTTGTAGTAGCGTTTCACGGCACCCAGGACGAACGGCGTGATGTCCACAGACAAGGTGTTCTTCAGTTCATATACTTTCGATGTCATGTACGTCTGATCGCGGTCCTCTATGACCTTGACCTCCCTTGTCTCCTGCGAAGGAGACGGAAGGGCAAGCAAGATCATCACCGCCAATCCATATGTTATTTTCAAATCCAATTTCATTTTCATTTCCTTTTTTAACGGAGCGCAGGTTTTCCAGTCCGCCCTCCATCGTTTAAAACTCCATTCTATTTCGAGACGATCAGCAGGTTCCAGACGCGATGTGACGGCATCGGCAGCAGCTCTTCAGCTGGTAGTCGGTCAGCCTGTTCTTGTATCTCTTGTCTTCCAGATATTTCATTGTAGTTTCATTCCTCATATCACGTAGTCGTCAAGGAACAGCTTTGCATGCCTCGGGATCACAAAGACCTCCTGTCCCTCGAAAAGCACGAGTTCCCTTCTTCTATCATGCGAGAGTTCTACGTTCAGGAGATTTTTCCCCGGTCCTTCGAGCTCGATCTTTACGACCGGCCCCGCCGACTGTATCCTGAGTATTTTTGCTCCTATTGTGCCTTCTCCGTTATCGGACAGGCTGATGTCGAGTTCATGCGGCCGCGCGAAAAGCCTTACTGAATTGTCAGTTATGCTTACGTTCGCCAGATCGGGGGAATCAACGACAAGCGAACCGAACACGGCCTTGCCATTTTCCACTCTTCCATGAAAAAGATTCACATTGCCCAGGAAGTTGATGACAAATTCGGACGCGGGCCTGTGGAACACTTCGTCCGGAGTTCCTTCCTGTGCTATCTTTCCGTGATTCATGACAACCACCCTGTCTGAGACTTCAAGGGCCTCCTCCTGGTCATGAGTGACGAACACGCTTGTCACATGTATCTCATCGTGAAGCCTCCTGAGCCACCTTCTCAGTTCCTGTCGGACTCGTGCGTCGAGAGCCCCGAACGGTTCGTCAAGCAGAAGTATCTTCGGCTCTATTGCAAGCGCCCTTGCAAGCGCCACCCTCTGCCGTTGTCCTCCGGAAAGCTGTGATGGGATCCGCTTTTCCATGCCTTCAAGCTGTATCAGCTTCAATAGGGAATGGACCTTGTCGTTGATAGCCTCCTTGGAAGGTCTGAGTTTGCGCGGTCGCACCTTCAGCCCGAATGCGATGTTTTCAAAGACGTTCATATGCCTAAACAGGGCGTAATGCTGGAACACGAATCCGACCTGGCGTTCGCGTACGTCCTTGCCGGCGACATCCTGCTCATGAAAACGTATCTCCGAACCGGGATTTGCGTCGAACGTCTCAAGCCCCGCGATTATACGGAGCAAAGTCGTCTTACCGGATCCGGAAGGTCCAAGCAGTGCGACAAGCTGGCCGTCGGGGATCTTGAGATCGACATTGTCAAGGGCCCTGAACGCACCGAATGTCTTGCTTATTCCTCTTATGTCAATGCTCATGATATCCCTCCTGAAATTCCTGAAGATGCCGCCTCCTCGAGTATCTGGCGGTTCTTCCATTCGACCAGGCTCTTTATTGCGAGCGTGGCCAGAGCCAGAAGCGCCAGCAGGGACGCCACGGCAAACGCAGCCGCGAAATTATATTCGTTGTAGAGGATCTCCACGTGCAGCGGGATGGTGTTCGTGTGCCCGCGGATATGTCCCGACACCACTGACACTGCGCCAAATTCGCCCATGGCCCTCGCATTGCACAGTATGATACCGTAGAGAAGAGCCCACTTGATGTTCGGGAGCGTCACGCGCCAGAATGTCTGCCAACCGCTTGCACCGAGGGATATTGCTGCGTTCTCTTCGTCGCTGCCCTGTTCCTGCATCAGAGGAATCAGTTCGCGCGCCACGAACGGGAAAGTCACGAACGTGGTGGCGAGAATGATTCCGGGGATGGCGAAGATTATCTTGAAATCATGTTCTGTCAGCCAGAAACCAAGCCAGCCGTTCCTCCCGAAGAGAAGCACAAATACGAGACCTGCGATTACAGGAGATACCGCGAATGGCAGGTCTATAAGAGTGACAAGGAAGCTGCGGCCCGTGAAATTGAATTTCGATACCGCCCACGCGATGGCCAGCCCGAATACGACATTCAATGGCACGGCTATTGCAGAAACCAGCAGAATCAGCCTGATCGCGGAAAGAGCCATGGGGTCCTTCAGGCTGGCGAAATAGACGGATACGCCTTTACGGAACGCTTCAGCGAATACCGCAGCAAGAGGAACCAGCAGGAACAGCGCCAGAAATAAGACCGTGGCCGAGATCAATGTCCACTTCACGGCTGGCGGATCTCCACCGCCAGTAAGACCGGGATGTGTGTTGGTTGAATTGATGGCAGACATGGTCATGCCCCCCTGTGACGGCGGCTGAACCACCATTGGATTGAATTTATGGCAAGAAGTATTGCAAACGAGATCAGGAGCATCACGCTTGCTATTGCCGCAGCCCCTTCATAATTGTATTCCTCAAGCTTGAAGATTATTAAGAGAGACGTGATCTCCGTCTTCATCGGCATGTTTCCGGATATAAATACAACAGATCCGTATTCACCGAGAGCACGGGCAAATGCGAGAGTGAATCCGGTCAGGAGCGACGGAAAGAGCAAAGGGAATATTACACGGCGGAATGTCTGCCAGCGTGTTGCTCCCAGACTTCTCGCAGCATCCTCCAGCTCAGCTTCAAGCTCCTGCAGGGCCGGCTGGACTGAGCGCACAACGAAAGGCAGTCCGATGAAGATCAGGGCTATCGTAATCCCAAGCGGAGTGAACGCAGCCTTTATGCCAAGCGGCGCAAGCAGGGATCCGATCCAGCCTGTAGGCGCATAAATCGTTGCGAGTGCTATTCCGGAGATTGCAGTCGGCATTGCAAACGGCATGTCGACGACGGCGTCGAGGATCCTTCTGCCGGGGAACTCATATCTCACAAGAGTCCAGGCGACAACAAATCCGAACACGGCGTTTACAAGCGCCGCCGCAAATGATGCGCCGAACGTGAGCTTGTATGACTCCACAACCCTCTCGTCTGTGACGATGTCCCAGTACTGGCTCCATGTCAGAGAAGTGACTTTCGCCACCAGCGCCGCAAGCGGCAGCAGCACTATCAGGCTGAGGTACAGTACGCCATACCCGAGCGTGATCCCGAATCCGGGAAGAGGAGACCATTGTTTAATTGCGAGTTTCATTAGTTCATTTCCAAAAGGTAGGGATGGCTCTCTCGGAGAGAGTCGCCCTGCCTTCTTTTGTATTCCTATTTAGCCGGTTTATATATCTGGTCGAACACGCCCTTGTCCTCGAAGTGCTCCGGTTGCGCCTTCTTCCAGCCGCCG
Organism: uncultured Victivallis sp.; assembly: GCA_964600895.1. Lineage (GTDB taxonomy): Bacteria > Verrucomicrobiota > Lentisphaeria > Victivallales > GWF2-50-93 > GWF2-50-93. The sequence continues at coordinate 23,953 of CAZRKP010000052.1, read as the reverse complement.
AAGACATCATCGATGGTGAACAGTTCGATCTTCGAAAACTTGTCCTCGTATTTTTTTGCGACTTCCGCAAGGCGCGGGCGGTAGAAGTTCTTCGCGGCTATTTCCTGTCCTTCTGGAGTGTAGAGGTACTTCAGATATTCCTCGGCGACCTTCCTGGTGCCATGCTTGTCGGCGACCTTGTCAACGATGGTGACCGGTGGTTCGGCAAGTATGCTTATGGAAGGTGAAACAATCTCATATTTGTCGGAGCCAAACTCCTTCAGCACAAGAAAGGCCTCGTTCTCCCAGGCCAGGAGCACGTCTCCTATCCCCCTTTGGGCGAAGGTGACGGTTGAGCCGCGCGCACCGGAATCGAGAACAGGCACGTTCTTGAAGATGGACTGTACAAGCTCCCTGGCCTTTGCCTGCGCCTTTTTGACTTCCTCAGAATCAGGAGAGGATTTGATCTTTCCGAGATCTCCAAGTTCCTTCTTGAGTGCAAATCCCCAGGCGGCAAGATAGTTCCATCTTGCACCGCCGGATGTCTTCGGATTAGGAGTAACAACCGACACACCCGGCTTTGCAAGATCATTCCAGTCCTTTATCGCCTTTGGATTGCCCTTCCTTACAACGAAGACGATTGTAGAGGTATAAGGTGAACTGTTGTCGGGAAGACGTTTCTGCCAGTCCGCCGGTATCAGCTTTGATTTTTCCGCAATTGCATCGATGTCGCCTGCAAGTGCGAGGGTGACAACATCCGCGTCGAGGCCGTCAATCACCGCTCGCGCCTGTTTGCCTGAGCCTCCGTGCGATTGCTGCACTGAAAGAGTGTTTCCAGTCTTCTCCTTCCAGTACTTTGCGAATGCCGCGTTGTACTGCTCGTAAAGCTCCCTGGTCGGATCGTAGGACACATTTGTTATCAGTTCGTTTGTGGCATAGGCCTGACCGGTCACGGCAAGCACCGCTGAGGCAGTTAAGATCTTAAGGTTCCTTCTGATTTCTGAAAAATAGAACAATTTCATTTTGGTTCTCCGTAATTATAGTTTTCTTGATCGATCAATTGCAAAAAGATGATGACAGGATCACATGTAGCAGGCAGGACAGCAACATCGGACAGAATAGATTCTACCCGTGAGAGGAATAATGTACGAAGCTTTGGTTCTTAAAATATTCATTTCCAGTTTTCGGTCATTATTGTTGATTTCTTAATACACTTATATGTTTATCAAAATATTAAACAATCATAAAATATCGGTTATTCATGATATTGTCAAGGACATTTCTCGGAAATATGAATAAAACACCATATCTATCAGAGAATAAATAAGATAAACATGATGCACAAAATGACTTGTTTAATTTATTTCCCAAGGAACCTGATTATTCAGCCACCTTCAGCTCTACAGCCTTCTAGTGGATTCTGAGTCCGCCACAATGGCGGCTCTAAGAGGCAACGGAGAGATTCCCATAGGCATTGCTTCAGGCATCCATTTCGCATGCTGATGTAGAAGGATGAGAAAATCTGAATACACCTTGCCTGCTTAGCTTTGCTTGATATATACCTCTGGCAGATTACGTTTATCAAAGGGGCCAATTTAAACTGGTTCATGTAAGACTGCGCATCTGTCATCTTTCTAAAGGAAGTACGTCATGGGATTGAAATGGAAACTTTTGATTCCTCTGAATGCTGCTGTAATTGTGGTCATGCTGGCGGCATTTCACCTCCAGCAGCTACAGGTTGAGGATGCCATGCTGAAACAGGAGCGGAAGAGGCTTACCGAGGAGGTTGCTTTCCTGTCCCGGGATATTGATCCGGCGAAAAGCGATTCGGAGATCGTGGCAGCGACAGTTCATTTCTGTATGTCCATGGCAAGCCACGGTTCACCGAAGCATCAGGTCATTGTCGAACGAGGCCGCACCATTGTCGGCAGGGGCATGCCGGACAAGCCTAACGATCTGGAAACGATTCTGCTGTCGGCACCATGCGGAACAAATGTTCTTCCATACCGTAACAGCCGTATTGTAGTAAATGTTGAAGAGATCGGAAATACAGGAGAGGCGGGACTGACAGTCCGTGTGGCGGACGATTTATCGGATATGGACAGGCAGTTGTCCCAGTTCCATCTGGCATCAGGCATTTCAATCGTAGTCGCCACGCTCGTGCTGCTGATTATAGTTAACATGCTCATACACTTCCTGGCCACAAGGCCGGCTACCGTGCTTGGACGGACAATATCCGAAATAGACAAGGGTAACTTCAATGTTGTCCTCCCACGGGAACGGACGCACGAGTTTGCAGTCATATCCGATGCCCTGGGTAAAATGACTCGGAAGCTCGCGGAAGCTGAAGCCAGTGAACTTCGTGAAATGGAGGAGGCGGCCAAAATCCAGAGGCACATCCTGCCGTCTGCTGCGATGGAAATACCAGGAGTGGAACATGAGTTCCGATATATACCTTGCGAAAAGATTGGTGGTGATTACTGCGATATTCTCCAATTGAAGGATGGTGCCTGGGCAATCATTGTAGGCGATGTTTCTGGACACGGCGTGCCAGCCGCCCTCACGACGACAATGCTCAAGGTGCTTCTGGAGCATCACCTTGATGCACGGTCTGGGCTTGCGGAATCTATGGCCGGCATCAGCCTTGATCTGGGGAGATATCTTCCTTATGGGAATTTTGCGACCCTATTCTGTGCTCTTTATTTTCCTGAAAGCGGGATCCTGAAATATTGCAGTGCAGGACATCCTTCTCCTCTTCTGCTCAAACCCGGTGCGGATCCGATCCAGCTTTCCATCGGCGGTCCGGCACTTGGCATACTGCCCAGGAAGGATTTGCAATACAGCGAGGGTGAAACAAATCTTTCTCAGGGAGATATTCTAGTGTTTTTCACAGATGGCCTGACCGAACGGAGCGACAGACAGGAAAATCAGTTTGGCGTGGATCGGTTGATTGAAACCTGTAAGAAAGGGGTTGCTTTGCGACCAAGGGAGATGGTAAGTCTCATATTGGACAAAGTTGAACGGTTTGGAGGCGAAATGCCGCAGGATGACGACATCGCCATCCTGATTGCAAGGGTGAAATAGCTGCCATGCGCCTTGACCGGAACTGGAGTCTCCATTGCGATATTCTCCGGAACGATCACCTTCCCCTGCATGCTCTTAGGAAATTCATCGCCAGAAGTGCAAGCAGATCCCCTTCCGCGGACGGAAGCAGGTGGGCGGATGCTGCCGATAAAATGCCGACCAGTCCGCCGAAAATCCATTGATGAGTCCTGGGCGACGGCGATGTCTTCGGCTCTATCAGCATGATGAAGGCAAAAAAGAGGTTTGGCAGCTCAAGGGCCTCCAGCCCAAATCCCGCGGCACCAGTAACGATCGCTCCAAGCATTCTGAACAAAATATATGAAAAGACCATGGAAAGCCTGTTCATGCGATAAAGGATGAAGCCGCCTGCGGCAATGACTATATACGGGGATGAGAATCCCCACCAGTTGATTCTGCTTCCGAAAAGCGGCAGCATGACTGCCAGGCCGAAAGCCGCAGGATTGAAAATGTGTTTTGCATTTTCCGCCTGGAAGAGCTTCTTGGAAGCGATGGCGGCAACTGAGGCGAACCAGACAATCTTCATGTCGGTTCCCGGTGCAATAAGGGTGCCGACGATTAGCCCGCTTATAATCGAACTTTGAATGGAGGAGGCAGAAACCTTCCCGAAGACTGCGAGCTCCGCAAAAACCGCCGTCAGAACGGCCAGGAGAATCATTGGGACGGCAGGCAAAGGTTCGATGTTTCCTTTGAAGACTGCAAACAAACATAGCGCAAAGAGAAGCAATATCACCTGAACCTTCGGATTCTTCAGGAACACGAACGGTGAAGATGTCTTACTCATGGCTCTCGTCTCCGGCGAGCAGTACGACCAGCGTTCCTTTCATCTCGCCATGTCCACTTCCGCAGAAAACGCTGCAGAATACGGGATAACTTCCTGGTTTGATTGGTGCCTTGAACGACACCTCCTTCTCCTTCCCTTGCGGAATGTCGGCGCTGAAGTCAATTTCAGGGATCATCATTCCATGGGCGGCATCGCGGCTTTTCACCTTCAGGATGATGTTTTCACCGCTCTTGACCACGAGCGGATCAGGAGAGAATCCGAACTTGAAGGCCTCATATTGGACGATCCGCGAACCACCGCGCAATTCTCCGCTGGGGACAAGCTCTTTTTCCTTTGATTCCAGAGGCTTGGCAAAAATATCATGGCCGTGCTGACTGGGGTCGGCATGGTCATGTTTGCCGCTTGGGACTGCAATGTCTCTGTCCTTGTGTACCAGATAAGTCGCAGTCAAAAGCAGAACAAGACCTAGAATTCCAAGCAAACGATACAGTGAATCCTTCTTTGCATCATCCATTATGCACCTCTTCTTGGACAACCTCTGTCAATTCTCTGCCTTGTTTCTGTCCTTATTGACTCAAAAGCTTTTACTTGAAGATCTTCACTGATTTGAAATCTTAGCCTGATGCTGCTCTTTTTCCCATGCGACGAACTGCTCGCTGAGCTGCTCCCAGCTTTTCTTCGGAGGCTTCGGTCCTTTTACCCATTCGACCTGGCGGCCACGCCACATCGAATAGATTGCAGGAACTATTTCAAGCGTGAGGATTGTGCTGGTGATAAGGCCTCCGATCATGGGCGCGGCTATCCTCTGGATCGCCTCCGCGCCGGCACCATGCGCCCAGAGTGCGGGTACAAGACCAAGCGTGATCATGGAGACAGTCATCACCTTCGGTCTTACACGCTGTACAGCGCCGTATGTGATTGACTCGAAAAGATCATATTGCGTCTTCATCCGCCCAGCCTTCTGGTAGGCGTGGAACGCCTCGTCAAGATAGATTATCATTACAGTTCCCGTCTGTGCGGCAAGCCCGGCAAGGGCGATAATTCCCACCCAGACCGCGATGCTCAGGTTGTAGTCCAGCAGCCACAGCAGCCAGATGCTCCCCGTCATCGCGAATGGAATCGACAGCAGGATTATGAATGTCTCTGGGATGCTCCTGAAGTTCAGATACAGCAGGATGAAGATCAGTATGAGCGTAAGAGGAAGGACAAGCTTCAGGCGTTCCTGTACACGGAGCATGTGTTCATACTGTCCCGACCATTCAAGCCGGTATCCGGCGGGCAGAAGTCCTGTCTTCTCTATTTTCTCCGACACGAGCTTTTTGGCCTCCTCAACGTAACTGCCAATGTCACGTCCGGTCATATCAACATAGACCCAGCCTGCAAGAGAGCCGTTCTCGTTGCGGATTACCGGAGGGCCGCTGACCGTCCTGATATCCACGAGTTGTCCGAGGGGAATCTGGAGGACGGCGCTCTTCTTTGCAGTCCCCTGAGTCATTTCGCCTGAAGGAGAGGCACCTTCTGCTGGCAGACCAGTCATTACAGGTACAAGGACTTTCTTGAGCTTTTCAACGTCGTCGCGGAGCTCGCGGCTATAGCGGACGTTGATAGTGTAGCGTTCGCGTCCCTCGATGGTCCGAGAGACTGGCATGCCTCCAATTGATGTCTCCACCTGCATCAGGACATCTTCGGCGTTGAGGCCATATCTTGCGATTTCCGCACGGTTCGGAATTATGTCAAGGTAGTAGCCACCGGTGGTCCTCTCGGCAAAGACGCTGCGCGTACCGGGAACCTCGCGTATGACCGATTCGATATGTTCTCCAATTTTGCGGATTTCGTCGAGATCAGGACCGAAAATCTTTATTCCTACCGGCGTCCTTATGCCGGTTGTAAGCATGTCGATACGACCTTTAATGGGCATGGTCCAGGCGTTAACCTGGCCTGGAATCTGCATGGCTGTGTCCATTTCCGTGATAAGTTCGTCCCAGCTCATAGGCCTGGTGTCAGGCCAGACTTTACGGAGCCCCTTTTTTGCGAATTCCGGAGCCCAACCCGAATACCATCGAGGATGCGGTACATGCCTCCATTCACTTTCCGGCTTCAGTTGTACGACTGTCTCGAACATCTCCAAAGGCGCGGGATCTGTCGCGGTCTCCGAACGTCCAGCTTTTCCATGGACTGACAGGACTTCAGGGAACTGCTTGAGAATGCGATCCTGTATCTGGAGGACTCGTGTCGCCTCGGTGATCGACATTGTTGGTAGGGATGCCGGCATATAGAGAATTGTCCCTTCGTTAAGAGGTGGCATGAACTCCGAGCCAAGCTTCTTATATATAGGATATGACGATGCGACCAGAATTATAGCTATTGCAATGGACAGGAGGCGTCTTGTCATCAGCATGCTCACCCAGGGATAATAGATCTTGTGCAGGAACCGGCTGATCGGGTGCCTGTGTTCCGGAATCACTTTTCCACCGGTCATCAGCACGATGAGGGCCGGACCTATTGTGATCGAAAGGAATGCCGCCCAGGCCATCGTAAACGTCTTGGTGAAGGCCAGCGGTTTGAAGAGCCTTCCTTCCTGCGATTCGAGGGTGAACACCGGCATGAAGCTCACAGTTATCACGAGAAGGGCGAAGAACAGTGGCTTGCCAAGCTGTTTGCATGCCGTAATGATTATCTCCTGCTTCTGCTTGCGAGTCAGCCCCTGAGGGGCATGTTCAAGATGCTTATGGACATTTTCCACCATCACGACAGCCTCGTCGCAGAGTGCCCCGATCGCTATTGCGATTCCTGCAAGCGACATGATGTTGGCGGTAAGCCCCATGAAATACATCGGGATGAACGCCAGTGTGACCGCTATCGGTAGTGTGACTATCGCACGTGCGGCTCCGCCGAAGTCCAGCAGGAAGACTATTACAATCAGCGAGACAATGATGGATTCCTCGATTATCGTCCTTGTAAGCGTGCTGATGGAACGCTTGATGAGATCCGACCTGTCATATGTCGTGACAATCTCCACCCCTTCTGGCAGTGAAGGTTTGATTTCCTCGAGCCTTGTCTTGATGCGGTCGATCACCTGCAGGACATTCTGTCCGAAGCGGACCACCACGATGCCTCCGGTGGTCTCTCCTTCCCCGTTGAATTCTCCGGCCCCCCTGCGCATCTCCGGGCCGAACTGGATGCTGCGCGCAACATCCTTGAGCAGGATCGGGGTACCATTCGAGTCCGCACCCACGACAACAAGCCGCAGATCATCCAGCGAGGTTATATATCCTTTTCCCCTTATCAGGTAGCTTGTGCCGTTGCGCTCAAGTTCGCGTCCGCCGACGTCGTTGTTCGATGTGCGGATTGATGAAACTATTTTGCTGATGGGAATGTTGAATGCGATGAGCTTGTCGGGATCAATATCAACCTGGTACTGCTTCTCGAATCCACCGATGGTTGCGACTTCCGCAACTCCTTCCACGCTCTGTATCCAGTAGCGCAGATGCCACTGCTGGAAGGAGCGCAGTTCGGCAAGATCGTGTTTTCCGCTCCTATCGACGAGGGCATATTGGAAACCCCAGCCGACTCCTGTTGCATCAGGTCCGAGCGTAGGCGTCACTCCGGGGGGCAGGCTGTCTCCAAGCCCCTGCATGTATTCCAGCACGCGGGAACGGGCCCAGTAAATGTCGGTGCCATCCTTGAATATCACATAGACGAATGAATATCCGAAGAATGAATATCCACGGACCACCTTGACGTTGGGAGCGCTTATGAGCTTTGTGACTATCGGGTATGTGATCTGGTCCTCGACGAGATTCGGACTGCGGCCTTCCCACTGGCTGAACACAATTACCTGTACGTCCGTCAGATCCGGTATCGCATCAAGAGGAGTGTTGCGCAGGCAGAAGACGCCTCCAATAGTGAGCGCACCAATGAGCATGAAGACCATGAACTTGTTCCTGGCGCTCCACTCGATCACTCTTTCAATGAAGCTGTCATTTGTCTGGGTGCTGTGCATTGTTCCCTGTGTTTTCGTTGTGTCCTTCATGACCGCCCATGGCGGATACTGCCGCCTTCAGCTGGCTTTCCGAATCTATCAGGAAAAGGGCCCGTGTCACCACATTCTCTCCTTCCTTGACACCGTCAAGCACCTCGTAGTAATCGTCCGTCTTCACTCCGATCTTCAAATTTCTTGGTTCCAGACGCCCGTCGCCGTTTTCTACAAAGGCGACAAAGCGTTTGCCGGTGTCGATGACCGCGCTCGAAGGCAGGACAAGCTTCTCGCCGAGAGGAACGACAATCTCCACATTCGCCCACATGTCGGGCCTGAGCAGATGTCCGGGGTTATCCAGTTCCAGCCTGATCTCTCCGCGCCTGGTCAGGGCATCAATATGCGGATATATGAATGTTACCTTTGAAGGATAATTCTTTCCTCCAAGATACGGGAACGTCACCAGCGCGTCCTGACCTATGGAGATCAGGGGCATCTCATATTCGAATACCGCCACCCTCAGCCACAGATGGGTAAGATCGGCAATTTCAAAGAGCGTTTCACCTGACATGAATGCCTTTCCTTCCACGGCCGTCTTTCCAATGACATGTCCCGCAAAAGGCGCACGGAACAGAAGTTCGTCGGAAGGGGTACGGCTCTTCTCCAGATTCTGAATTTCCTCGTCGCTAACTTCCAGAAGATACAGTTTTTTCCTTGCCGACTCCAGTAGGCTCTTCGCGGAAGTCTTCTGCTCCTCATCGGTGCTGTCTTTAAGACTTTCATAGTTCTTGAGGGAAAGAAGATATTCCCTTTCTGAAACCAGAAGTTCGGGGCTGTATGCCACGAAAAGGGGCTGTCCTTTCTCGACAGGGGCACCAGTGAAATTTACCTTCAGAGACCGTATCCAACCATTGAAACGGGGTGCGATTTTCGCAAGGCGCGTCTCATCGTGTTCAACCAGCGCCGTGGCGCGGACGGTCATCGACAGGTTTTTCTTTTCAACTTTCGATGTCCGCAGCCCGATCATCTGTTTCTTTTCCGGGGACAGCGTGACGCTGACTCGTCCTGAATCCTTGTCAGCCTGCATATCAGAGCTTTTCAGTTCGAGTTTCATGCCGCACTTCGGACAGGATCCTGGTTTGTCGCTGACAACTTCAGGGTGCATAGGGCAGAAATATTGTCCAATCTTTACATTTGCGGAGGAAGCGGATGATGCAGTTTTTGCAGGACCTGCCGCTTCGTCCTTGATGGGGACAAGCTTCATTCCGCAGATGGGGCAGTCGCCGGGCTTGTCGGTTATGTATGTCGGATGCATCGGACAATGGAACTTCTGCTTCTTTGAGTTATCCGATACGGTCATCCCGGAGTGGGATGTGCCGGACTTGCCGCATCCCGGCAGAAGGAACGCAATTGATATTAGCACCGATAATAATAGAAAGAATGCAAGTTTGATTTTCATTTGGTGTCCGCTCCTTCTTTAACAGGCTTATTGGGGATCGGTGCCTTTTCAGGCTTTTCTCCGATGATCAGTGAAAGCTCCGAGAGCGCAAGCTCGCACTGCAGCCGTGCCTCCACTTCCGCCAGTTGGAACTCAAGATATGTCCTTTCCGCCTCGATAAGGTTGATGAAATCAGTTTTTCCGGAGGAATATGCCGCCTGGGCTACTTCAAGGGAAAGCTTCGCCTTGGCTATAAGTCCGCCGGAAAGGAGCTTCAGGTTCCTGCTTGCTTCACGGTACATGTATGACTTGTCGGCGAATTCCACGGCAAGCTGGATCTGCTCTGAGGTGAACCTTGCCGATGAAGCCTGCTTCTTTGCCTGTGCGGCATCTATCTCGGCAGCGATCTTGTCAAGCCAGATTGGCAGTGTGATATCGAACCTCGGCCTCCAGAGCACCGGTGCCGCCTTGACGTCGGCCTCTATGCCGATCGTGAAATCCGGCAACCGGCTTTTCTGGGCGAGGCTGATTCCCTCGTCAGCCGCACGGACCTCTGCCTCCATGGATTTCAGCTGCGGATTGCGCTCCATCGCTATCGCATAAAGCTTGTCGGAGCTTATATCCATGACAGTCGGCTCGAACTTTGCTGGCATCGGCGGATTTTCCTGCTCATATGTCATGCCCAGGGCCGCCTTGAGCTTGGACAGGAGGGGATTCCGTGAATCTTCAAGATTGGCTATTTCGGTCTTCAATCTCTCCTGTTCCATCTGCGCCCGGAGAACATCCTGCAATGTCGCCTTTCCCGCCTCATTCTGCGTCCGTGCGCTCTCCTCAAGTTTTCCTGCTACCGCCAGCATTTCCCGATTGATGCGGATGCGGTCCTGGAGGAAATGGAGGTTGTAATAGGCTCTCTTCACATCGTATGCCGTCTGCAGGACATCCCTTTCATACAGGTAATATTTCGCCTTGCTCTCCTCAGTAGCCACTGCTGCCCGTGCAGTAAGCTTGGTCGGCCAGGGAACATCAAGCATGAGTCCGGGCATTATGGAACTGATCACATTGGTGATGTCCATCTGGAACGTGAGCTTGGGATCGGACAGGGATCTCTCTGTGGTAATCTTCTCAACCGATGCAAGATACTCATAGTAGGCCACCTCGACCTTCGGCTGATTCAGCATCGCATAGGTAAGCAACGTGGAAAGAGTTACTTTGTTATCAAGCACGGGGAGCGTCGTCTTGCGATCACCGGGACGGTATGCCTCCGACAACGACTTGGCTTCGCCCCGAGCCTGTTTTTCGCCCTGGGTCTGGATGCCGAAGCAGCCTGAAAGGAATATTGCCGCGGCTGATGCCATCAGCATGATCCATCCAATGCATTTAATGGGTCTCATCATATTGGCCTCCGGATCCGGATTTTATTCCCTCTTCAAGGCATCAGTTCTAATGCCCTGCATGCTCTCCTTTCTTGGTCTCAGCCTTGGGAGCGTCGGCAGGAGTCTTGTCCTTCGGCGTCTCATCCAGAGTAATGCCTTTTGCTTCCATCTCTTTTATATATTTTGCCGGATCGGCTTTCACCTTCTCAATGCACCCGGCGCAGCAGACGTAGATCCTTTTGCCTTTGAAGTCAACAAAGAGACTTTTGTCAATCTTTTCTCCCAGAATTGGACATTCCGTCTGGAATTTCTTCGCCTGCTGCTCCTGCTTGGCGGCTTCCTCGGCGATCAGTGTTCCGGTCAGAAAAAGGATTCCAGAGGCGGCAATTGCCAGAACAATACTTTTTTTCATGACTGCATTCTCCTTATGTTTGTTTACTTTAAATCTGAGAAATAAACGGCTTTATATTGCTCAAGAATAACACCGACTTGGTCAAAATCAACAGGAGCATAGCCTTCCCGGGAAATCTCATCGCACAGCGCAAGCCAGTTCTGGTGATCCCATCTGCCTTGATTCTTCTCGACAAATTCCTCCAGTTTGCCGGATTTGGCCAGTTTTTTCAGATTGCTCGATCTGGCATCCTCTACGGATGTAGATTTTTCAGTCTTTGCCTTGATGTCCGTCTGAACCGCTGTCTTCTTCAAAACTTTCTTCATATCAGCCCCCTTCTTTCTGTTTTTCCTCTTGTTGTATGGCGCCCTTGCTTTTTGCCAGCTGTATCTTAAGCATGTCTATTGCATCGGCTATATCCTGTATTTCCTTGATTCTTGAATTGATGTTGCTGTTTTCCTCGTAGCCCTTCGTCATGGCATAGCATTTCAGCCACAATGCCGAGATGGGTCTCTTTATCTGGAAATGAAAAAGAAGGTATGATACCAGATAGGTAAGGGCTCCGAGGACAATAACGTGCCAGCCGTGCTCGAGAACTAAACCAGTTACAGTATGTCCTGGATGAGAATAGAACTGATATACTGCGTAAACACCCATGCCTATGGCTGTTATAAGTGCAGAGACCAATGCTACGTAGGACGCCATGGATATCTGAAGTTTATTTCCCATAATGGTTTTCTCCTAATACGATCAATTCTCACTAAATTGTACACGCCATTTGCATACCATATCTCGGCCTATCCTGTTTTCAAAATCCTTCGGGCAAACACCACCTGTTACCCTGACGTGTGCTTCAGTTGCAACACCCTCCCTTGTGTTCCATTTTTGGAGCACCGGCCTTGGCATCTCCGGCGGCGGCCTTGTCCTTCGGGATTTCCTCCAGGGTAATTCCTTTGGCTTCCAGATCCTTTATGTATTTTGCAGGATCGGCTTTCACAGTTCCTATACAGCCGTTGCAGCAGACATATATTCTCTTGCCCTGGGCGTCGACAAAAAGACTCTTGTTGATCTTGTTGCCCATTATCGGACACAGCGTCTGAGGCTTGATTTCCTGGGAATCCTGCTTAATCTGTTCCTCCGAATACAGGCTTGCCGCCAGAATAAGGAGTCCTGATACTACGATTGCCGACACGATGTTCTTTTTCATGACCTTAATCCTCCATTTGTTTATCGAACTTTATCTGCTGATTTTATCGTTAGTTCTAATGACTGAGTTAATTATCCATAGGTTCAGTCTACATCTTCAAGTATTATTCCTTTTGCTTCGAGCTCCCTCAGGTATTTCACAGGATCTTTCCTCAACTCGCCAAGGCTCTGTGAGTCACTTGCATAAATCCTCTTGCCGCCGATGTCCACATAGTACCTTTTGCTTATGTAGTTGCCGGTAATGGGGTCTGTGACCTGTGCCTTGCCAACGGCATTCTGGATGTCGGAGAGCTTCTGGAGGACGATTCCTTTGTCCTCAAGTTCCTTCAGATACTTCCCGGATTCCTTCCTCAGTTCGTCAAGGCTCTTCGAATCGCTCGCGAAAATCCTCTTGCCGCCAACATCGACATAGTACCTCCTGTTTATGTAATTGCCGGTGATGGGATCCTTTATCTGGACTCTGGAGTGTATTCCCTTCTCCTGCTGATTCGGATTGGCTGCCTCCTGGGCGTTCAAGTTTCCGGCCAGAAGGATAATTCCAGTTGCAATGACTGATAAAACTGTTTTAGCTTTCATTTTGCTGTCCTCCTTTCTTCACATATCAAGACGACTGAAATCTTAAAACGTTACACATGCCTATCTATTTGAAGAAGCATGCCGGGAGCTGCAGGACCGTTCATCCGGGGCCCCCGGCCATGCTTTGGGGGGTGTCATTGATACTTCTTGTTCCTTCCTTTTTGTTGTTGAAGCTGCATTTTATATTTCTCCTCACCATTGGACTCAGTGATGACCGCCGTGACACCCGACCAACAGGATGATCATCATCAGAATTCCAATTACTGCGACAGAGAGACGAATTATGAAGTTCATGGTCTAATTCCTTCTTGCTTCCTTGTTCTAGAACCTTCTTTGCCAGTAAGGACGACCGGAAATGAGAAATGTTACATGTGACATGTAAAAAAACTGGATGATGATATTCCGCCTGATATCTGAAAGGAAGATTAGGGAAAAATGCTTTCAACAAATCAAGATTCTTAGGTGTGGGAATTATTTCAATGCAGACATCTGTATGGTTTTCTTCAGCTTGGTTATTTCATCTGCTGACACCTTGCACTCGCGGCCTGCCGCGCAGTCACAGCACTCGCTCATTGCCGGACAGCCTTCTCCGGACGGGATAGATATCTTTATCCCGAAAGCGCTTTCCATAAGCTGATCCCTCTTGCCGCATGCACAGACATAATGGGAGATTTCCGACTTCCCGTCTTCTGGAGACTTCATGTATATCTGATATAATCCTTCCTTTTGCTTCCTCATGTTGCTGGCAGTAAGATAAAGCAGTTCATCCTTGTCTTTTCCTGTCATTGAGAGGGCCTTTTCAAGGGTATACCGTGAATCGTCGAACATGGAGTTGAAGAGGGAGGCATCTGCTTTTCCATTTTTATTCACAAGCGCTAGGGCTTCTGCCAGACGCACATTGGAACATTTCATCTTGTATTCTGCCTTGTTCCTGTAGCCCATGGCGCATGTGAATCTGACCTTCTCATAACCGCGCTTGACAGGATAGAGGAAATCCCCGGGTATTGAATCGTCAGACGCCTGTACCGCGACCGCGAGAAGAATGAATGCAATTGCGAACACCGCAGCAATACGAGTGATCATGCGGAAAGGAATTATCTTTCTTCTGACGGCAGGCTTGCTGCCGGAATCAGCTGCAAGAAGGTGGAATTCTGGAATCTTGGAAACTGGTGGATCTTCCAGCTTACCCAGTTCCAATGCCATATGGATGGCATCCTTGAGGTTCTCATATTCGGGATGATCCTTGTATACAGAAAGAATCTTGTCAGGATTTCCGCCCTTGGCGATGTCCTCAAGGCATTTGTCCAGGATGTCTTCCAGCTTTTCCTTCATTTTACCTTTCCTTCTGTCATAATCTTCTTCAGTTCCAACAGCGATCTGAACTGCATTATTCGCACCGCCTCAGGAGTCTTGCCGGTTATTTCGGCGACCTCCTCCGAACTCAGCCCCTGGATGAACCGTAGCGTCACTATCCTTCTCTTTTCCTCGTCAAGCCTGTCAAGTGCTCCGTAGACATCCATTTTCATCTCCGTCTTCGTAAGCTCGGAACTGCCTCCGGGAACCTCCTTTGACTCCTTGAGCCCTTCCTCAAGTCTCAACTTGAAGCCTTTCGACTTGTAGAAATCCTTGACCGTGTTCTCGGCTACCCTGTATAACCAGGCTTCAAAGTTCCCTTCCTGCGAGCCGATGTTCTTAATAACTTTTCGGAACGTCTCCGCCGCCAGATCCTCATAGCTCTCACGGTTGCTCCGGTAATACATGTACTTGAGTATCTTCGGGTAATAATGCTCATATATCCGGCCAAGTGCATCCATGTCACCGGCAGACCGTGATTTTTCAATCAGCTTCTCCAGGCATTCTTTGTCTATATTGTCTTCCATATTGATAAGACGAAGGGAACTTTGTTTCGTTACAATCCCAAAAGATAATTTAGATGCCATTAGTTACAAGCAGGAATATCATCTGGCACCTTCAAAGGCCCAAGGCTCAAAGGCGCGGGAATGTTCTGGATCAAGGAGAATGCCGAAGGCCTCCTCCGCTTCTGATGTTATCGAGTCTAATTCCCATTCGCTGAGAGGGGAAATATCGCAGAAAGCGTAAGAGTATTTAAGATGTAATATTGTATTTGATTACCTTGCGCTGGAGGGTGCGGACGCTGAGCCCGAGGCTTTCGGCGGCCTTTGTTCGGTTACCTCCGAACTTGCGGAGGGTCTTTTCGATGGCTTCGCGTTCAAGATCCTCAAGCGTCAGCTTTGGATGATGTCCGATGCTGGCCGTTGCAGTTGCATCAGCGGAAACCGTCCGTATCTCTGGAGGAAGATCTTCCGGTGATATTTCCTTTTTCGGGAGGAGGACGATTGCACTCTCCATGTAATTGCGGAGTTCGCGGACATTGCCTGGCCAGGAATATTGGCGGAGGCATTCGAGAGCTTTCCGGGTAATGACCGGTTCCTGCCTTCCATGCCTGACAGCAAACTTCCTTATGAAATAGTCGGCGAGAATCGGGATGTCTTCACGCCTTTCAGACAAGGCCGGTATCTGGATGTTGATCACCTTGACCCTGTAGTAGAGATCCTCCCTGAATGACTTTTCCGACACAAGGGCTCCGAGATCCTTGTTTGTGGCAAAAATCATCCTGACATCGACCTTCCTGGAGATATTGCTTCCTACTGGTGAAAACGTGTATTCCTCCAATACGCGGAGGAGTTTCGCCTGGATTGAAAGGTTCAACTCAGCAACCTCATCAATGAACAAGGTTCCTCCATCAGCCGCCTCGAATTTGCCCACTACTTTCTCAACCGCTCCGGTAAATGCACCCTTGACATGGCCAAACAGTTCACTCTCCACAAGCGATTCAGGAAGAGCAGCGCCCGACAGCGCCACAAAAGGCTTTTCCTTCCTCGGGCTGTTCTGATGAATCGCACGGGCAACAAGCTCCTTTCCGCTTCCGCTCGGGCCAGTTATAAGGACCGTACTGCTGGTAGGAGCTATGGCCCGGATCTTCTGGAAGACGTCCGTCATCGCGGGGGATATGCCGATGATTTCACTGAAGCTGTTCTTTTCATCGAGCTGCCGACGCAGTTCACCGTTTTCGCGCTGAAGGCTGTTCTTGTCGCATATCCGGCGAATCTTCATGAGCAGCTCTTCCGGATTCACGGGCTTTGTCAGATAATCCGCGGCTCCAAGGCGCATCGCCTCGACCGCCGATGAAATTTCACCATATGCCGTCAATATAATTACCCCGGTATCCGGATATCGGCTCCTGACTTCGCGTAAAACTTCCATTCCGTCCTTGCCGGGCATCTTCAGATCAGTAATGACAACGGATACTTCGCTGTCCATGAACTCCAGCCCCTCGTTCCCGTTGGATGCGGTCATAACCTGAAGCTTCTTATGTTTCAGGTACGAGGCCATGGCCGTACGCGATGATTGTTCATCCTCTATGATAAGCACTTTTTCCCGGTTCTGGCTCATGACATGTTCTTCTTTCTCATTGGATCTTTGCAGCCTTGGGGCGGAATATCATGAAGAAGACAACTCCCCGGCCTGTCTTGCCGCGGCAATGTATTGAACCGCCATGGTTGTCCATCAGACGCCTTGCTATGGATAATCCCAGGCCCGTCCCCCCGTCGCGCCTGGTGAAGAAAGGCTCAAATATCTTTTCCTGGTCTTCTTCAGGGATGCCGGGGCCGTCATCTTCCACTTCCAATATAATCGTATCCCCTCTGGGGAATGTCCTCACACGAATATTGCCTCCTGCAGGACGCAATGCCTGCTGGGCGTTTAAGACAACATTCAGGATGACCTGCCTGATCTGCTTGCTGTCAATCATTATCCTTGGCAGATCCTTTGTGAATTCGCGATGGATGGTAATCTTGTTCCGGCGGCACTCGTAGTCAAGCAGGGAAAGGACTTCTTCCGCAACAGCATTAATGTCCTGTGAAGTTGTCTGTATGGGGGCTGGACGGACATAGTTCAGGTATTCGGTCAGCATCTCATCCACGCGCCCTATCTCGACATCGGTCCTTTTGATAATCTGTTTGAATACCTCCTGCGTTTCCGGCGGGGCGAAACGGTCCAGCTCTTCCTCGATGATCTTGATGTTGAACCTTACCGAGTTCAACGGATTCCGGATTTCATGTGCCAGCCCCTTGGCGACTTCGCCCATCTGCGCCATGTGGGCGACCTGCTGTGAACGTCTGGCAAGCAGCCGGTATCGCCGTAGGACATACAGCAGGCCCATCACCGGGATGGAAAGGGCAATCAGCCCTAGTCCTGAAGCCATCGACATCCGGAAAATCATCTCATTGCGGACTTCATTGATATGTCCTTCAATCCTTTTCTTCGAAATGCCTATGACCAATGCCAGGCCTTTCCAGTTCTCGGCGTCAAAGGGAACGAGCACTTCATATACGAACTCATTGAATCCGAAGCGTCCGTTCGGGAATTCAGCAAAGAAACCTTGGGGAGGAGAAGCCTTCCTTGTCGTTTCCCAGGCAGGCAGGCCTTCTGCAGTCCCATATGTATGGACAAGTATTCTTCCCCCGGAGGAAACGACCATTGCGTAGAGCATTGCAGGATTGTCCTTGGATTGCGCCTGGAGATGTTTTCTCAGCTCCGGCACGTTTATATTCATGATTCCCGCCCCGTCATCTTTGAGAATGCCGGACGATATCTGCAGATCCCTGACCAGCGTACGCGCATGCGAAAGGGAGCTTCCCAGTGCATCCTCCTCCATCTTGCAGGCGAGATGCGTGAAGCCGATCTGCGGAACAATTGCCAGTATAACGGCCGATGTCAGGATTAGAAGGGCTCCGAATAGAATCGCCACCGACAACAGGCGGAACTGCGGGCGGATGGGCTCGCGAAAAGATAGTGCGGAACTATCCAGGTTATTTTCAGGTTCGTTATCCATTAAGGCATGAACTTTAGTGCAGATGCCTGAGGAAATCCAGCATCGTTCGGAGTTCGGTCGTCATTTCCACTGGCGGGTTTCAACGTATTTGATCACTTCCCCGACTGTCAGCAGCTTTTCGGCATCATCGTCCGGAATATTGGTGCCGAACTCCTCCTCAAGCGACATAATTAGTTCAACCTGGTCAAGGGAGTCAGCTCCCAGATCCTCAACAAACCTCGCGTCGGCAGTTACCTTGTCCAGAGATACCTCCAGCTGTTGTGCTACAATTTTCCTGATCTTCTCGTCCGGTGCTCCCATTAATTCCCTCCGTTGATTTATCTGATTGAACCACATGAAGTATTTTCTTTGACAGCTGAACAGTAAAAAAGTTCCAGGTTATCGATGAAATAGGGCAGGAACTTGCAGAAAGTACTTCATGGTTCATTTCCGGGAACAAAATTCTGGAACTGCTGTCTAATCATGGCGGAGAGTTATTTTCTTTCAGGAATAAAACAGAGGGGAGACGCATCATGGGAGCAAGAAGAAAAGGCAAAAGCGCAGGAGGGAAGTTCATCCTTGCGGACATCAACAGGAATTCCGATCGTTCCAAGGAGAAAAACCTGGAGAGGCTCTTCGGAACCAGCATCCTTGTGGACTTTGTTAATGGGAACAACGGCCAGTGGGACCACCAGAAATGGCTCGGTCTCTGCGACAAGGTCACGGAGGAAGGTTTTGCGCCGATCGACTTCGACCAGATGGGGCTCATGCTGGAGAAACTTAAGGCCGACTTCAATTCAAGCGCGACTGAAGGCCGGGAGACACCTGGCCGCTAAAGGGAGGATCATGCCTGTGGACATAAAGTACAACTGGCCGGCGATGGTCATGGACATGCGAGACTCTGGATTTATGATACAGGAGGAGATGGCTGAAAGGTTTAACGTGAGCCAGCAGTCGATATCGAACTGGCTGAACGGCACGAGGAATCCCGGTATCAGGTCAATACCGAAGCTGCTCAAGCTCGCCCGGGACATCGGACTGGATGTCGGGAAGTATGTGTCGGATCCCGCCAAGGACAGAATAGGCAGATACGTTGAAAAGCACAGTGGCAGGGAACTGATCAGGATTTTCGATCTGTTTGCCAGGATGTCCAGGGGCGACAGGAAGAAGTTCCTGCTGGAAGCGGAGAGGTTGTCAAAACGCAAATAGACTTCATCTTCAATTCGCAGGCATTTCTTCATAATGCTCGCTCAGGGAAATCAATATTAACAATAGGTGGTGCAATCCGCAGGAAATCCTGCACATTGCTTTAAGAAAATTATTCCCTGGCTCCAGAACACTACTTATCCGGAATGTTCCACTTCATAGGATAAGTCCTGCACTGCTCGGGCCTGTATTCGTATATTCTGCATCCCGGCGGGGAAGCGACATAGAAAGGGCAACTGCCATCCTTGTTCTCAGTCAATGAGGCTCCGTCACCGTCTCCGGGCATAATGAACTTTTCATAGAAGCCGGAGATATCCATATTGAGGAAGGCGGCTATGCTCTCCAGTTCGGGTTCTGATAGATGGACGTAGCCGTGCCAGCGGCAGCACTGGCCGTAGCGCCGGCAGTTGAAGCTCTGCAATGGCGTATTCATTTCAGCATGCTCTTCATCAGTTTCGTGTCCCTGAGGCTCAGGTACTGCGCCGTATTTTTGCACTTTGGGAAAGTGCTGCAGCCATAGAACGGCTTGCCCGCGTGTTCGCCCTTGTTGGCAGTCCTCAGCACCATCGGCGCACCGCACAGCGAGCATACTGGGGCTTCCATGGAATCGACCTTTTCTGTCTGTTGCTTCTTGCCGAGTTCATCCAGGGCCTTGGCTATCTCTTCGGTGGAATACTGCCTTCTGGCTGCGAACCTGGCTATCGGTATTTCCGCCGACCCCAACGCCGAGTCAACAAACTCGTCCCTGGCAATCCTGTCACCGGCGTTGTGGGAGCGGTCGTCAAGTTCGATGACGCAATACACTGCAAGGTCGTCGGGATCGCAGAGCACGAAGTCGACATGCTTGCTCTGTATCCTGTTGAAGGCTGTCTGCCTTTCCCGTTTCTCAACCTCGCCACTGACCTTGATGATGTCGGCCAGCCGGATCTTGGTGAATATCCTGTATTTGCCTCCCAAGGCCTGTTCCAGCACCTTGAAGAAGCTGAGTTCAGCAGGCGAGAGCAGCGGTCTCCTGACGTAGTCCCTGCGGCGTTTCGCCGACATGAGGACGGCTATTATTCCTATTGCAGCTATGACGAGGATGACAAGCAGTACGACATATTTCAGCATGGGCGCTCCATTCCATGGTTGATGCGTCCTTGAAAATTAATCCGGAACCTAGGGTTTGCAAATCCACATCGGTTGAAAGCAGTCTCCTTTGCATTTTCACGCCCCACTGCTATTATTGAAGCAGTTCAAAACACAAACATAGGGGGAAATCATGGCGAAGAATTCGAAGTTCATGGCACCGGTAACACCAAGCGCTCTGCTGGCCGAGGTCGTAGGCGCAAAAGCGATTCCGAGAACCGAGATCACAAAGAAGCTGTGGGCCTACATCAAGAAGAACGGGCTCCAGGACAAGAAGAACAAGCGCATGATCAATGCTGATGCAAAACTCAAGCCGATCTTCAAGAAGGACCAGGTATCGATGTTCGACATGACCAAGCTGGTCGCCAAGCAGGTAAGCTGATATCATTGATCTAACAGAAAAGAAAGGGGCTGTGATGAGCGGCCCCTTTTTATTTCAACTGCCTAATATTACCACTTACGTGTCCCTTGCTCAAAGCTCCAACTGCTTGAACATCCTCCATTCGTCAACTTCATCTCGAAGGTCATTTGATGGTCTTTCAGCATGAATCAGAAGCGTCCGTATGCCCCGTGACCGGAGATACCTGACTGGATGAATGTAATCGTAGTCGTTCGTAAGCAGATATACGGCATCAATGCCATCGGCCTGTGCTACCATGTCCACGGCCATCATTGTGTCGCAGTTGAATTTTCCAGAATGGCCTCTCCCCTTTTCCTCTATGTATTCGATTTTGAAACCCGACCGTCTTATTGCATCATAGAATCTCCTCTGATTTTCATCCTCGGCCTCCGGGGCATAGAAATTAGCGATTTTCACATTGCCGCCCCTGAGATGAATGTGTTCAAACAGCTTGTCAAACTTGATATCCCGGCCACCGTTCATTTTGAAGTTAAGCCAGTCCATATAGACGTTGCATCGGAACGGCCTTGAAATTACATCGTTAAACGTCATTGAGCCCTCCTTAATGTATTCATTCATCCATAATTGGCAGTTGCCGTATTCTACCTTCTGATTGGAAAGCTTCAAGCAGGTGATTGCTTGCAAAACAGCATACTGCAAGTATCTTTCCCCATCCGGAACGGAAATTTCACAACCAAGGAGGTTTGTTCCGGAATGAACAGATAAGTTTACAAAACGTATTTTACGCAACCAGCGTGTTGTTCCCAACTGAAAACGCCAGATTTACAATGGGAAAAGCAATAACACTGGGATGCGCTCACATTTGGGCGCATTCCTTTTGTTTAGCTTTTCCTGGCACTGGCGTGCCACAGTTGGGCGGCAATTGGAATGTCGCCCTCTTTATTTCCGGGGACACATCTCCACCAGCTGTTGGATCCAAATTAGGGAGGAAGCGCAGTGTCCCCTGTAAGAATGTTCGCCTACCACATTTTCGACATCATCGGCATCGGAGCCGTGATCTACTGCCTATACATAAATTTCTGGATAATGCTGGCCGTGCTGGTCGGCAGGCATGCCATAAGCACCGGGGCGAAGACAGGCCTGGGGATGGACGGAGGCAGTTTTGCCATGGGGGCGGTGGTCGTAGCGGCGCTGATATATGATCCCGTCCTGTTCATGGTCACGCTGATAGCGACTACCCTGTGGCGTGACTACGGGCCGGCATGGCAGCGCGGCTTCAGGGAAGATAATACGGGATCCGGTTGAAACCAATGGCGACGGGGATGATTGCCCCGCATCCTGAAAGGAATGCATGAAGATCAAGATCTGGATATTGATGCTGCTCTGCGCATTGCTCCTCTGCTCGTGCGGCAGGAAGCCTTGCCCCGAGTGCAACGGAACAGGATATACTGAAATAAATGACTTCTGCCCCGACTGCGACAGCCAGGGGAAGATCTATTCCACCTGCAGCGAATGCGGCGGCAGCGGCAAAAGGTATCTTGTCGCAAGGTGCAAGGCATGCGGCGGAGACGGGAAGACCGAGAGGATATGTCCGAAATGCAAGGGGAAGGGCAAGATCGACATCAGGATCCCGTGCCCGGCCTGCCAGGAAAAGAAGCTGAATGCCTTTGTCGACGGAATCATAGTGCTCCTGTTCGTGCTGACAAAACCTTTCGGGCAGGACGTGTGGCTGCTCAACCTAGCATTCTGGGTTCTGACACCCCCGGCAATCCTGTATTTCATCGTTCATAAAATACGGAAGCGGCGGAAAGGATGAACATGCGCACAGTCTTTATCTGGGAACGGGCATTGCAGCGGGAATACCATGATTAAATCCACCCGTATTTTGGGTATAATCCATAGGAAAGAAAGATAGCTAAAAGCATATAGGAGGGTATATGAATGGGAGAAATACCGGTCGTGCATTCTTGGTTGCAGGATGCATCGCAGCATTTGCAGCTCTGGGTCAACCAGTAATGGCAGCGGATGCAAAGCCGCCATATGCCACGCTTGAGGAGTTCGACTCCAAGTATCCGGCTTTCGACGAGAACGCTGCAAAGCAGGAGGGTGCGAAACTCGCGGAGGAGAAATATAAGCCTGTAAAGTTCGGCGACGAGGTCGTCGTGGTATCGAAGATCGGTCAATCGGTCAGGGGGCAATTCCGCGGATTGACGTCCAGCGGCGGGGTCAAGGTGGGCGACAGCGTCATATCAAGAACGGATCTGGGCGACGATGACAAGATCAGGTTCTCGGGCGGTGACACCGAAACCGTGAGGAAAAAGTTCGTCGAGGACTATGTAAGGGGGAGGAAGTCCGCCTACCAGACCACCAGGACGGGAAAGAGGTTTGAGGCGGCCAAGGACATAGAAGCCAAGAATCCTGACGCCCTGTTGAAGACAGGTGGCACTCTATACACCGGGACAAAGGTTTTATCATCCGACGAGATCAAGGCCGTTGTAAGACATTCGGCCGGGACAGACACAATCTGCTATTCGCAGCTTGAGGCATCAAGCCTCGCCAAGATAAAGGGCGGCGGCAGGATCACAACGGTGTCCGGTACAGGTTACGAGGGTGTCAAGATAACTTCCCTGGATGGAGGAAAACTCGTCTTCTACGATTCGGGAATGAAAAGATATGAGATGAATACAGCCGACCTCTCGGATGAGTCGCTCAAGAAGCTGGGCATCACAAGGGAACAGGCGGTGAAGCCGCCTGAGGCGAAGAAGAGCGGCCCCCTGGCTTACAAGGGCAAGACTGTCGCCTTGACCAATGAAGATGTGCTATCGATACAGGACGACAGCGTGAAGATACTCAAGAAGATTGCTGCAAACCCGGTCGCGGCGAGAAGCGATTTCAAAGGGGAGCGCTTCAGGTGCAGGGGTTACGTCGTCAGCATGAAGGAGGACGTAGACAAGGGAGGTAAGGCTATCATAGGCTCGCTGATAACCGTCTGCGCTTTCATCACGCGAGAACAGCTCTTGGAAATCGACAAGACCAAGGATATATATGTCGAAGGCACCGTCCTCGATCTCATGGACATCGGCGACGGCAACTACGCCGTGGCGCTTGACGTGGAAAAATGCGAATCGCTGGATAGGATGAAAAGGAATGTGAAGTAGCGAACACAAGGAGGCACAGCGTATGAGAACCACTTTCATGGCATTTGTCATGGTTCTTGCATCATCAATGTGCATGATCTCTGCCGCCGGAGATGCAAGGCCCGTCGAACTCAACAGCCACGGCGCCGTCATTGCCGTCGTATCCGGACAGGATGACGGCAAGCCCCTGGCGGAGCAACTGGCGGATGTGGTTGCCAGCCTCCGCATGCAGGGCATCGAGCCCCTTGCCGCTTTCACCATGGGCAAAGAGATACGCCTGACGTACCGGAAGGGCACCAGGGTCGTTATACAACGTATCTGGAGCAAGGCTGGAATCTGCTACTGCATCACCGGCGCCTATATAAGAGCCGAGGATCGCGATTTAGTCTTCGATGAGCTGAA
>CAZRKP010000051.1:0-34776 GCA_964600895.1 uncultured Victivallis sp. | reverse complement strand
GCGTTCTCGGTGCGATCAATCTTCTCGGTATGGCGAAACGTCTCAAGATCCCGATCATGCAGGCATCAACTTCCGAAATCTACGGAGATCCTGCCGTCCATCCGCAGAAGGAGGAATACTGGGGGAACGTCAATCCGATTGGCCCGAGAAGCTGTTACGATGAAGGAAAACGCTGTGCTGAAACCCTCTTCTTCGACTACCATAGGCAGCTCAAGGTATCGATCAAGGTCGTCCGCATCTTCAATACCTACGGACCGAGGATGCAGATCAATGACGGTCGCGTGGTCAGCAACTTCATCGTTCAAGCATTGAAGAATGAAGACATCACGATCTATGGCGATGGTTCCCAGACCCGCAGTTTCTGCTATGTCAGCGACATGATCGAGGCATTCGTGAAGATGATGGCCACTCCGCATGAGGTCACCGGTCCGATCAACCTCGGGAATCCAGGCGAATTCACCATGATCGAACTTGCCGAGAAGGTCCTGAAACAGACGAAATCCAAATCCAAGATTGTCCACAAGCCACTTCCGAAGGACGATCCGGTCAGGCGCAAGCCCGACATTTCCAAGGCCGAGAAGATCCTCGACTGGCATCCAAAAGTTCCACTCGACGAGGGACTGGAGCACACCATCGAGTATTTCAGGAAACTCCTTAAGAAATAAGAGTTTTCGCCATAGGCTTCATGCAATTTGCAATTCGGAATTTGAAATTAGTTGAAGGTAACCAGGACCGCGAATTCCGCTAATTTCGAGTTACAAGTTACAAGTTGCCAGATATTAGCCTCAAAATCCCAATTTCCAGTTTCAAATCACAAATTTCATATTTCCTGTTGCACTAAGGGAGACATGCATTATAGTATGCCCCCTGTGTCTTTATGGACGCGTCCTGTCTGGACGGGATTTGAGTTGCAGATTCGGGATAGGATCAGGCAAATATGATGCTGTTGACGCCTGTTCGTAGGCCCGGCAGAATCCACCGGGGGATGCGCATATGGACGACCACAACAAATATCGGTAAAAAGAGGACAGTATGGTAAGAATCAGAATGAAGAGAGTGGGCGGCAAGAACGAGCCCCGTTTCCGTCTCGTAGTCGCAGACATCCGCCACCAGAGGGACGGCAATTTCATCGAGGAAGTCGGATCCTACAATCCGGTCAAGGGTGAACGCAAGATCAACATGGAAAGGATCGAGTACTGGCTTTCCAAGGGGGCAAAGCCTTCTGAGACAGTTCAGAGCATGATCAACTATGCGCGCAAGCAGGCCGGAAAAAGCGACGCGGCCGCAGCGCAGCCCAAGACCGAAGAGAAGAAAAGCTGAATTAAACCAAGGGAAATTCCACCGTGTTAAGCAAACTGTTTCAGATGCTCGGGAAGAAGGATAGTTCCTCAACCCCGGCGGCGAAGACAAGCGACAGGAAATCCTCTGGGGGTTCCAGCGACCTCGAAAATTTCGTTGACTACGTGGTCAGAGCCCTCGTCGATCAGCCGGACGCCGTCAAAATCCAGAGCGATAAGCTCGAGAATTCCACCGTTATCAAGATCACCTGCGCCAAGGAAGACATGGGCAAGGTCATAGGCAAGAATGGCAAGACCATCATGGCGATCCGTTCTCTTGTGAGCGGTGCAGGCGGAAGGATAGGACAGAAGTTCTCCGTCGAGGTTGTTGAGTGATTTGAGAATAGACATCATCACAATTTTCCCTCAGGTGTTCTTCGGGCCGTTCGCCGAAAGCGTGATAGCCAGGGCGGTCAAGAGGAAGATCATCGAGATAAACACCGTGAACCTGCGCGATTTCACGCACGACAGGCACAGGTCGGTTGATGACAAGCCGTATGGTGGCGGGCCGGGGATGCTGATGAGGTGCGAGCCGATCTTCGAGGCGGTTGAAAGCCTGAGAACGGCTGATTCGATGGTGATACTGCCGACTCCTGGAGGCGAAGTGTTCAACCAGGGGATGGCAAGGGAGTTTTCGAAGCTGAAGCACCTGATATTCCTTTGCGGCCATTATGAAGGGATTGATGAAAGGGTTCGAGAAGGTCTCAGGGCTAGGGAGATTTCGATAGGCGACTATGTGATGACCAATGGAAACCTCGCCGCGATGGTGATGGTGGATGCAGTGGTCAGGCTCATGCCGGGAGTGCTGGGATCGGACGAATCAGGAGTGAGCGAGTCGTTCAGCGAAGGACTGCTCGAGTACCCCCAGTATACAAGGCCTGAGGAGTTCAGGGGGATGAACGTGCCTGAAGTCCTGCTCTCCGGGAACCACGGAGAGATAGAAAAATGGAGAAAAGAGCAGGCGTTGAAGAAAACAAGGAAAGTCAGGCCGGACCTTTTGAAGCCGGCAAAAAATAAAAATACATAGGAGATTGAAGATATGAACATCATGGACAAGATCAGAGCAAGCCAGTGCAAGTCGAACATCCCCGAGTTCGTTCCGGGTGACGCAGTGAAGGTCTATACGAAGATCAAGGAAGGCGACAGCGAGCGTATCCAGGTCTTTGCAGGAACAGTCATTGCCCGTAAAGGTTCCGGAATCAGCGAGACATTCACTGTCCGCAGGATCGCATTCGGACAGGGAATGGAACGCATATTCCCTCTCAATTCGCCCAGGATCGACAAGATCGAAGTCGACAGGCACGGAAAAGTCCGCCGCGCAAAACTCTACTACCTCAGGAAGAAGGTCGGAAAATCCGCCCGTCTCAAGGAACAGAGGTACGATGCCCAGGCAGAAGAAGCAACCAAGGCCTGATTTCCTATCAAATGACTCCGGACTGCTGGCGTTTGAAAATGAGCTCTGGCAGTCGGGAACTACTTTTATAGCAGGCGTGGACGAGGCTGGACGAGGCCCTCTTGCCGGACCCGTCGTGGCAGCTGCAGTGATTTTTCCGAAAGGCTCAAACATCCCGCCTGTGAATGATTCCAAGCAGCTCAGTGAAGATAAGCGTTGCGAACTTCGCAAGCTTATCTTGGATCTTCCTGGTATCAGATATGCTATCAGCGAGGTCCAGGCCGAGGAGATAGACAGGATCAACATACTCAAGGCGACGCATCTTTCCATGCGCAACGTCCTTCTCAAGCTTCCTGAAGCCGAGATCGCTCTTGTTGACGGGCTCGAAGTCCCGAATCTTCCAGTGAGATGCAAATTCATCGTAAAAGGAGATGCGAAATCCGCAAGCATAGCCGCGGCAAGCATTCTTGCAAAGGTCCACAGGGATGAAATCATGATGATGTATGCGGATAAATATCCGCAATATGGTTTTGAAAGGCACAAAGGATACGGCACCGAGGATCATCTTGCGGCATTGAAGCAATATGGCCCATGCCCGATCCACAGGAGATCTTTCGCTCCGGTCAGGGATATAATCAATCCACCGCCTATACAGGAAGAACTGCAGATTTAGGTGTTTTACAGGTGAAAAACTTAGGATGTATTGCAAAAATAGGTGGATGGACTATATTTCTAATTCAATTTTAACAGAATGAGGATTCATAGTTTTTAAGATGATTTTCTGCAGTTCCTACCAGACCGGTTCCAGACGGGAGTCTTTCCTGTCATGAGTGCTTTTCCCCAAGAGACCCTGCGCCATAGCTGTGCACATATCATGGCTGCTGCCGTGAAAAGGCTGTATCCTGATACCAGGTTCGACATCGGTCCATCCACCGACGACGGATTCTATTACGATTTCGACATGGAATACCGTCTTGGCCCCGAAGACCTTGAGAAGATCGAGGCTGAGATGCAGAAGATCGTATCAGAAAAACTGCCTTTCAATAGGCTTGAATTTTCGCGTGCAGAAGCACAGGAGATGCTCAGGAAGGATAAGCAGAACTACAAGCTTGAGCGTCTAGCCGATATTCCTGAAGGCGAAACAATTTCTTTCTACCAGTGCGGAGATTTCGTCGACCTCTGCCGTGGCCCACACGTCGAGAACAGCGGACAGGTCGGTGCATTCAAGCTTCTTACTATTGCAGGTTCCTACTACCGCGGCAAGGAGACCAATCCGATGCTCCAGCGCGTTTACGGAACGGCATTCGCAAACGACAAGGAACTCCGCAAATACTTGAATCTTGTCGAAGAGGCGAAGAAACGCGACCATCGCAAGCTTGGAAAAGAACTAGAGCTCTATACTGTCGCCGAAGATGTCGGTCCCGGACTCATTATCTGGCAGCCGAAGGGCGGAAGGATAAGGAACGCGATTGAAACCTTCTGGCGCGAGGAGCATTACAAGAACGGATACGAGCTGCTCTACACGCCGCACATAGGACTATCGAAGCTCTGGCAAACCAGCGGACACCTTGACTTCTACAAGGATGCAATGTATTCGCCGATGGAGATCGACAAGAACAACTACTATGTAAAGCCGATGAACTGCCCGTTCCACATACAAGTTTATCAGACTAAGAACCGTTCGTACCGCGAACTTCCTCTACGCTGGGCTGAACTCGGTACCGTCTACCGTTATGAAAAAGGCGGAGTTCTTCATGGGCTTCTGCGCGTCCGGGGATTTACTCAGGATGATGCACACATCATCTGCACACCCGAACAGATCGAGGATGAGATCGAGCGTGTTTTGAGGTTCAGCCTCTATATCTGGAAGTGTTTCGGCTTCAATGAAATCAATGCGTATCTTGCGACACGTCCGGAAAAGGCGGTCGGTGAGGAATCACGCTGGGCCCAGGCCATTGTCTCCCTTGAGAAGGCCGTCAGCAAATGCGGACTCAAATGCGAGGTCGACAAGGGGGGTGGAGCGTTCTACGGACCGAAGATAGATCTGAAGGTAAAGGATGCGATCGGGCGTGAATGGCAGACTACGACAATCCAATTCGACTTCAATCTGCCTGAACGTTTCGACATGAACTATATTGCGGCCGACGGACAGAAGCACCGGCCATACATGGTGCACCGTGCGCTGTTCGGATCGCTTGAAAGATTTTTTGGGATTTTGATTGAGAACTGTGCCGGAGCGTTCCCGCTATGGCTGGCGCCGGAACAGGTAAGGATACTTCCGATCACCGAGCAGCAGCATGATGCGACGATTGCATTGGCAAACAAGCTGAAGGAGCTTGGATTCAGGGTGGACTATGACCTGCGTACAGAGAAGATCGGCGCGAAGATCAGGGATGCCAGAAACCTGCGCATCCCGATGATTGCCGTGATCGGCGAAAAAGAGGTCGCCGCTGGAACTGTGTCCGTCAGGAGCCGCAGGGAAGGGGAACTAGGAGCGATCCCGGTCGATACTCTCATCGAGAAGATGAAAAAGGAGATTTCAGAGAAACTCTGAAATTAGTTTTAAGTTTTAGGTGTTAAGTTTTAAGCAAGAGAGAGATTTCATGGTTTGTCTTCTACTTAACACTTAAAACTTAAAACATGAAACTTAAAACTTATATAGTTGTATTTAATAACATAGGAGGGCCTGCTCATAGCTAGGTTAGTAAAAATCGGCGATCGGTTCCTTACCGGTCGGGAAGTTCGTGTGATCGGGGCTGATGGCGGACAGCTCGGAGTGATGACGTTCCAACGCGGGCTTGATCTCGCAAAACAGTCCGGGCTTGACCTGGCGCTTGTCGCGGACCAGGCGAATCCTCCGGTTTGCAGGATCATTAACTTCGGGAAGCTCATCTACGAGCAGAAGAAGAAGGAGAAGGAGCAGAGGAAACTCCAGCACCAGCACAAGGTGAAGGAGATAAAGTTCGGCTGCAATATCGACCCTCATGATTATCAGATAAAAATCAATCACGCGATTGAATTTTTGAAGAAGAGCTATAAGCTAAAGGCCTCCATGATGTTCAAGGGGCGTGAAATGGCCCACAAGGAGCTTGGTTTCGGCATAATGGAAAAAGTCGTCAAGGACCTTGAGGGACATGGAATTGCGGAGAACACCCCGAAGCTGATTGGCAGGAGTATTATCATCAACTTCAATCCTGCGCATCACTGAAAATGGCTGGCATCTGCCTTTTCAGAAGCATGTGCGGATGAAAACAAAAAAGGAGACAAACGATGCCCAAGATGAAGACAAGGAAATGTGCTGCAAAGCGCGTGAAAATGACGGGGACCGGCAAGTTCATGCATTTCAGGGCCGGATCCAGACACCTCAAGACCGGAAAAAGTGCTAACCGCAGGCGTCGTCTGCGCAAAGGCAATGAGGTCAGGAGCACCGAAATGAGAAGAATCAGGTCGGCTCTTCCATACGGAGTCTGATTCCAGTCCAATTAAGGTCAACAATTATTTCCAGGAGACATTACAATGCCAAGAGTAACATATGCAGTCCCTTCACGCAAGCGCAGAAGACGCGCATTGGAAAGAGCGAAGGGGTTTTACGGCGCCAGCAGCAAGCAGATCCGTACAGTTTATGACGCGATCGACAAGGCCGACGCCAACGCCTTCATCGGTAGGAAGCAGAAAAAGCGCGAATACAGGAGCCTCTGGACCGTCCGTATAAACGTCGCTTGCCGTGCACTGGGCACCACCTACAGCAAGTTCATCAACGGACTCAAGAAAGCGAACATCAACGTGAACCGCAAGGTTCTTGCGGATGTCGCAGTCAAGGATCCGGAAGCCTTCAAGGTGTTTGTCGAGAAGGCCATGGCGGCAGTGAAATAACTGCTTCATGCAGATTCATTCATAAGGCGCGGGATTTTCCCGCGCCTTATTTTTTTCTAAGGTTTTTGATTCGTGAGAATAATTTGGAGTGCGGCTGCGGAGTGGAACGTAGATGCCGCCTTTCTTCTGTGAAGCGATGCTTCGCAGTGAACAAAGCTGAACCTGCGCAAAGCCTTCGCTTCAGCACTCCAAGGTCAGATGCTAAGGCACCTGACAGAATTAAAAGCGTTCGATGCAAGTTTCTCAGCCCATGTAGAGAGGGAATTGTCACGTGCACCCATGATCAGCACAGTATCTCTTGCTGAAGCCTCGGAGGCGATATGTTTTTCAACTTCATCGCGACTTGCGAAGGCAAGGTATTTTTTTTCACTCTTCTTGAGATATTCGCAGACAATTTCTTCGGAAGTCGGGGAGAACGTAGTTGAACCGCCAGCGTAATAGACTGGCAGGAATATGAATTGATCATCCCCGCCAAGTGCCTTTTCGACTTCGGTGAAAAGATTATCCTTCATGAATTTCAGCGGTCCGAATCCATGAGGTTGGAATATCGCCAGGATCCTGCCATCGGTTATTTCACGTGCGGTCCTGATGCAAGAGGCTATCTTTTCGGGATTGTGGGCGTAGTCGTCGATGACTTGTGCGCCTGATTTGTTTTTGCCTTTGATGTTGAATCTTCTCCAGACTCCGCCGAAGGATGAGATGTGCTCCTCGCATCCTTTATTGTACAGTCCGAGGATATCGATGGCGGCGAGAATAGAGACAGCGTTCAGGGCATTGTGGCGGCCCGGTGATGGTAACTTTACCTTCACGGATTTTGAGTTGCTCCTTGAGATTTCAGCCATAGGGCTTCCCTTCTCGATCTTGTATGAGACAAGTTGCCATTCATCGGTTTTAGCTTCACCGAAGCTCAGGCATTTGATCTTTCCAGGAATAAAATCAGGGATATTTACCTTTACCGAATCGCCGATGACAACTCCCTTTGCGGTATTCACAGTGAATTTCTTGAAGACCTCGACAAGTTCGCTTATGGGATAATGGTCGTTACCCATGTTCAATATCAGGGAATAGTCCGGCTTGAAGGCTAGAAGGCTCTTGTCGCTTTCATCAGCCTCATATACGAAATACTTACCTTTGCCGGGACGGAAATTTCCTGCGAAGTTCGCAGATGAGAAGGAATTTATGAGCCCGCCGGACAATGCCACGGGATCGTGTCCCATTCGGAAGAGGGTTTCTGCTAACCAGGAAGTGACAGTGGTCTTTCCGCAGGTGCCGGTGACTGCGATCGAGGTTACATCCTTCATTGAAATGATAGCTGCAGCAAGGGCATCTGCCCTGTGAATCTTTGGGACAGACTCTCCGGCTCTGAAGTCAGGATTGTCCTTTTCGATGGCGGTGGAGAACACGATAAAATCAGGTTTGCCATCCTTGATGTATGAACCGTCCTGATGGTAGAGCCTTATTTCCGATTTTCTGAGGGAACCGATTATCCTTTCATTCTCTGGCTTGTCCATGTCACGGTCGCTGCCGCTGACATCGCACCCGAGCCATTTCAGCATCTGGGCAAGACCGCTCATACCGATTCCGCCGGCACCTACAAAATGCACTTTTGATGGAATTTTCATTGTATTATTTAAAACTTGTCTTATAAAGGAGGGCGGACTTTCCAGTCCGCCAATTAATAAAATCGCGGGTATGAAAACCCGCGCTCCGTTAAAGAGCACTTGAGTTGCATATGATTCGATATACCTTATGGCAATTTTCCAAAAAATAAATCGTAGGGGAGCGATATGTCTGAAATTTCATGGAAGTCGAACTGGGAAGATACGAAAAAGAACTTCAGTGATTTTTGGAACCGCAAAGGAGTAGTGATCAGTTCCTGGGGTGCTCCGAAGGCGGTACATCCTGTGGAAAAGGTCAAGAAGGTGGAAGCTCCTGACATCAACAAATACTACCTTGATCCTGTACATCGTGCCCAAGTTAACCATTTCCGGGTATCCGAAGGTTATTACGGTGCCGACATCCTTCCTGTCAGCGATACAAGTTTCGGACCTGGCTCCCTTGCGCTGCTGATCGGGAGCGAACCTGGAATTTCAAAGGAGACCGTCTGGTTCGAGCCTTGCATGATGAATGAGCCTGAACCGGAGAAGCTTCCACCGCTGAAATTCGATCCCAACAACAAATGGTGGAAGCTGACTGAACAGACCATGAAAGAATGCGCGAAGCTCAGCAAGGGCAAATACATGGCAGGCGCACCTGATCTCATCGAAAACATAGACATTCTTTCATCCCTGCGGGATCCGCAGACACTGATGTTCGACCTGATTGAGCGTCCCGAATGGGTAAAGCAGAAGGTTCGGGAGATCAATGAGGTCTGGTTCGAGGCATATCAGCGCATTTATGACATCATCAAACTTGACGATGGAAGTTCATCCTGGGCCGCATTCCGAATCTGGGGTGCTGGCAAGACCGCCAAACTCCAGTGCGATGCCTCGGCCATGTTCTCGCCTGACATGTTCAAGGAGTTTGTCGTGCCATGCCTCACAGAACAATGCAGGTGGCTTGACAATTCACTGTATCATCTCGACGGAACACAGGCGATGTGCCATCTCGACGCACTTCTTACGATCAAGGAGCTTGACGCCATAGAATGGACGCCTCAGGCCGGGATTGAGCATGGGAGCCATCCACGCTGGTATGATCTTTACAAAAAGATTCTTGGTGCCGGAAAATCAGTGCAGATCATAGGTGTCAAGCCGGAAGAGCTGAAACCCATGCTCGACAAGATCGGCAGGGATGGCATCTACATCATGACCGGTGGCACACAAGCAGAATTTGATAAGATGTACGAGCTGGTGCATTAAAAAAATCCTGGAACAGAGATTTTACCTGAAAAGTCTCTTCAGATGCACTTGGAGCAGTGTGAGTTCGGCGGGGGTGACTCCGTCGATTCGGGTGGCTTGGGAGAGTGTTGATGGCCTGATCTTTGAGAGTTTCATCCTCGATTCATTCCTGAGTCCTGCCACTGCATCGTAATTGAAGTCATCAGGTATTTTCCAGCTCTCCAGCTTCTGCAGGTTCTTCACTGATTTAAGCTCACGCTCGATGTAGCCATGATAATGAGCGGAGATGATCAACTGCCTGAGAATACGTTTGTCTTCAGACTGTGAAAGATCCAGTCCGGGCAATGGGAAGTCGATCTTTGCGCTGATATCTCCTCCGAGTGATTTCAGATGTTCAAAGACTACTTGCGAGTCGTGTTTCTCCTTTTTGAAATTCTTTTCCATGTCGGAGAGCCGCTCGGAGTAAGTCGTGAATTTTGCGAACTTCGCAGATGGAAGGAGACCTAGGTCGTGGGCGATCCTGCAAAGTCGCAGGTCTGCGTTGTCCTGGCGCAGTATCAGCCTGTATTCCGCACGGCTGGTGAACAGGCGGTATGGTTCGACGATCTCCTTGGTGACCAGATCGTCGATCATCACGCCTATGTAACTTGTCTCCCTCCCGAATTCATATGGTTCCTGCCCGTTTGCGAATCTCGCAGCATTGAGTCCGGCTACGAGTCCCTGTCCAGCCGCTTCCTCATAACCGCTTGTACCGTTGATCTGTCCGGCGAGGAAGAGGTTCGGCCATTCCTTTACGGCAAGTCCGCGAGTGATCTGGTCCGGGAACACGAAGTCGTATTCAATGGCGTATGCATAGCGGGAGATGACTGCCTTTTCGAGTCCAGGGATTGACTGGATCATCTGGACCTGGACATCCGTAGGAAGACTGGTGGAAATTCCGTTGATATAATATTCCTGTGTGAACTCTCCTTCGGGTTCGAGGTAGAGGAGGTGCGTCTCATGGTGCGGGAACCGGACGACCTTGTCTTCGAATGACGGACAATATCTTGTGCCAATACCTTTGATCTTTCCGCTGTATAGAGGAGACTTCTTCAGGTTCTTCTTTATGATTTCAGCTGTCTTCAGGGTGCTTTTCACAAGATAGCATGGCATTTCCTTCCTGATTGCACGGGGATAGGCGATGTCTTCAGGGAAGAAGCTGAATGATTCTTCCGGGGATTCGCTTTCCTGGACGATCATGTCGGAGAAATCAATGGTCTTCGATAGGATGCGCGGAGGTGTACCGGTCTTCAGGCGGCCAAGCCGGATCTTGAGCTGCTCGGACAGAGCGAATGAAAGTTCCGATGACGGCGGATCTCCAGCACGACCTCCAGGAAAATTCAAAAGACCATAATGAAGTTTTCCAGAAAGGAAGGTTCCACTGCAGATGACAACGCTTTTGCATTTAAAAATTTCCTCAAGCTTGGTCTTAACCCCGCAGATCTTTCCCTTGTTGACGAGGAATCCAGTAGCTTCGGCCTGATGGATTATGAGATTTTCAGTGTTTTCGAGCTCGAACTTCATGGCGCGCTGGTAGCAGACCTTGTCGCATTGGGCACGTGGTGACCAGACGGCGGGGCCTTTCCCTCGGTTGAGCATCCGGAACTGGATGCTTGAGGCGTCGGTAATCTTTCCCATTGCACCACCAAGGGCGTCAATCTCGCGGACGACCTGTCCCTTGGCGATTCCGCCCACGGCGGGATTGCAGCTCATCTGGGCGATGTGGTCCATGTTGATAGTGAGCAGGAGCGTCCTTGCACCGAGGCGTGCGGATGCGAGTGCGGCTTCGCATCCGGCGTGCCCGCCTCCGATCACGATTACGTCATAGTTGTATTGAACCAGAGACATTTTTGATTTTCAATTCTCGATTGTCGATTTTAAAACAGGGAGAAATATATAATTGCGAAGGCTTTTTGCCAGAATTGCGGCTGTGTTTATTTGCACTGCCGGATATAATCATAAGATAATGCAAAAATATAATAATAAAATCCATTGCCTGGGAATGGAAATAAGATAGATTAGGCATGTTTTTAAAAAGGCAGGATTTGCCATCAGTAGAAAATAATGCAAAAAGGAGATATAAGATGTTTAACGGACTTGGAATGAATCTTGGTAATCTTTCGAGGCTTTCGAATGCAGAGACGCGTTCTATATCGGCAGAGAATCCAACAGGCGGGAAGGGGCAGGGGGGGCGGCATGTCGATCCGAACCATAAATGTTCACGCGACCTCGGTACCGGATGGAAGGTGCGTCCATGTACCTCGATAAAACCTGGAGAGACGCTGGTGCTTGCGGATGTAGGCGGACCTGGCGCGATCCAGCAGATATGGATGACACCGACCGGGAACTACCGTTTCACAATAATCCGCTTCTACTGGGACAAGGAGACAACGCCTTCGGTGGAAGTTCCGATCGGAGATTTCTTTGCAAGCGCCTACACCAATTTCAACACATTTGCGCCAATCAGATCGCTTCCGATCTGTGTCAATCCGGGCAATGCTTTCAACTGTTACTGGGAAATGCCATTCCGGAAACATTGCAAGATAACTATGGAGAACATCGGGTTCGAACCGATGACGATATTCTACCAAATCAACTACACGTTGACGGATGTCCCAGATGACGCAGCCTATTTCCATGCCCAGTTTCGCAGGAGCAATCCACTGCCATACAAGCAGGTCTATACGATCCTTGACGGGGTCAAAGGACATGGACATTTTGTCGGAACCTACATGGCATGGCAGATGAACAACAACGGATGGTGGGGCGAGGGAGAGATCAAGTTCTACATGGATGGCGATTTGCCTGGCGGAGTCGTGGGGAAAAACGTGAAGGAACATGGTGGAAAATGCTTCCCGACGATCTGTGGAACTGGTACGGAGGACTACTTCTGCGGTTCCTACAATTTCGAGAACAAGGCAACGAAGCAATATCAGGAATTCACGACGCCGTATGCAGGTGTGCCGCATGTGGTGCGTCCCGACGGCACATACCAGGCGAACACCCGTTTCAGCCTTTATCGCTGGCACATCATGGATCCTGTCCGCTTCAAGAAGGATCTCGGGGTGACAATCCAGTCCCTCGGTTGGCGTGCAGGCGGACGTTATCTGCCCAATCAGGATGACATGTCTTCGACAGCTTTTTGGTATCAGAGCGAGCCGCACGCAAAATTCCCGAAACTGCCTGACAAGGATTACCTGGAAATCATATGATCCTTAAGGATGGGTGGATGACTGGATGGATGGGTGATTGGGATTAGGATTAAAACGAGGAGCAGTTATGTCAGTTAATGAAATAACCAGGATTAGAAACAGGAAAAGCGGTCGTTCTTCATCATGGAATACGGATGGACGCAATGCCGACCGCTGGATAATCAAGCCGGGTGAGGCGAAGGTGCTGGCGGACATAAAAGGTCCGGGGCAGATCACGCATATCTGGATGACGCAGTCGAAGCATTACCGTGAATGCCTTATCAAGATCACGTGGGACAACGCAAAATATCCGAGCGTGCTTTGTCCACTTGGAGATTTCTTCGGACTCGGGCACGGGATCGTGAATTCATATCAGTCGATGTTCTTTACGGCATCGACCAGTGCGAAATGCCAGTTCAACAGGGGGTGCGCGTTGAACTGCTACGCACCAATGCCGTTCAGGGAACGTGCTGTGGTTGAATTGATCAATGAAAGCAAGGAAGAGCATGGTCAGTATTTCTACATTGACTATGAGACTTATGATGACATTCCGGATGATGTTGGATATTTCCATGCCGAATTCCGTAGGACGAACCCATTCGGTGGATGGGGCCATGAGATCAGATGCAATACTCCTGAATCCGATATCGTCAACAAGGAACGCACCGCCTGGGACAACAACTATGTGATATTGGAGACTAAGGGACGCGGTCATTATATCGGATGCAATCTTTCCGTCACCAATTTCCAGGGCACATGGTGGGGCGAGGGCGACGACATGATCTGGGTGGACGGATACAAGTGGCCACCGGATCTGCACGGGACAGGATCCGAGGATTATCTGAACCAGGCCTGGGGTATGCAGGACAATGCGTTTCTCCGCAACGGCAGTTCAGTCTTCGAGGGATGGACAACCTTGTCACCGTCAAATTCAAGACCCTGGGACCAGGGCGGTTATCAGACCAGCTACGTCTTCCATACCGAGAATCCGGTGCGTTTCCAGAAGGAGATCAAGGTCACAATAGAGCACGGACATGGCAACCACCTGGCGAACGAGATGTCTTCGGTCGCCTACTGGTATTCAGATAAGCCTACACGCGTGATCAATCCACCTTCCGTCGAAAAACGAATGCCAGTACTCCGGGATAACAAAGGAAACTGGTTGTATGACAAGAAGAACCAGTGCCCTGGAAAACCGA
This sequence comes from uncultured Victivallis sp., assembly GCA_964600895.1. Classification (GTDB taxonomy): domain Bacteria; phylum Verrucomicrobiota; class Lentisphaeria; order Victivallales; family GWF2-50-93; genus GWF2-50-93. The sequence continues at coordinate 20,904 of CAZRKP010000051.1, read as the reverse complement.
TCAAGCTGAATGCCGAAATGAAGAAGATGAAAGCGCAATGGGCGAAGAAGCATAAGAAATAAAGGAGTTTTAAAATGTTCAATTTATCCGATCTTTCGAAAATAGAACCGAATATTCATACAAGATGGGCGAGTCCTGAGAACTTCAGCGCTGGCAAGGGGGTTGCCTGCAAAGGAACTGATAGTCGCAAGAGGAGTCCTTGTTTCCCGATGAAGGCTGGCGAGAAAAAGGTCCTTGCTGAGATGAAGGGGGTGTCAGGAACAGTCAGGAGGATATGGATCACCATAAGTGACAGGTCTCCTGAAATGCTGCGCGGCATGAAAATAGAAATGTTCTGGGATGGTGAGAAAAAGCCGGCTGTGAGCGCACCGATCGGTGATTTTTTCTGTCATGGTCTCGGGCGCATGGCTACATTCGAATCGGCCATCTTCTCGAGTCCGGAAGGAAGAAGCTTCAATTGCATCATCCCGATGCCGTTCCGGAAGTCGATGAAGATAGTCGTTACGAACGGTTCAAAGAAGGATCTTAAAATGTTCTTCTATGACGTCGACATGACTATCGGTGATGCACATGATGAGAACACCGCATATTTCCATGCGATATGGCGCAGGGAGAACCCTACTGTGATCATGAAGGACTACACAATCCTTCCGAAGGTCAAAGGGGCTGGACGCTTCCTGGGCTGCAACATCGGGGTTGTAGCTGATACCGAAAAATGGTTCAAGACATGGTGGGGCGAGGGAGAAATGAAATTTTTCATCGATGGCGACACCAAATATCCTACGCTTTGCGGCACCGGCACCGAGGATTACATTGGTACCGCCTGGGGACTCGGACAGTATGCAAACATGTTCCAGGGAGCCCATATTGCGGACAAGGACAACTACGAGTTCTGCTTCTACAGGTTCCATATTCCTGATCCTGTCTACTTCCACAAGGAGATCCGCATCACGATGCACCAGATCGGATGCTGGGGGCCTGACTCCATCTCGCAGCTCAATGGGACGGGAAAGAAACTGTTCCTCGGCAAGGACAAGGTCAACATGAAGAAGGCTGTGGAGGCAAAGGGATACGGGCTCTTCGAAAGGACCGACGATTGGTCGAGTTGTGCCTATTACTATCTGGACAAACCTTGATTCGACTTTCAACTGATATGAAATCATCCTTTTCAGGGGGCGCTTTATTTTTACCTTCTCCGGTTGAATCTGGGAGCTTCTGAACTACCTTATCTGGCTCACTAGGAACAAGAACCATGGAGAATCAGAAATGAGCAAGAAGAAAGACGCCAATAAGGAAGATATCATAGAAGAAGCATACGACGAGATGACCCAGTTCGAGGACTTCTTCGTCGCCCACTGGGAAAAGATCCTGAATGTCGCAATAGCTGTGGTATTGGTTGCTGCAGTATATCTTGTGCTTTCAAAGGCAAGCGGAAAGAAGGACATCGCCGCTTCAGTTGAGTTCGGCAAGGCAAAAACCCTTGCAGAGCTCCAGAAAGCTGTTGAAACCTATCCTACAATTCCTGCAGCCAACTATGCAAGGCTCAAGATTGTAAAGCTTTTTTCAGATGAGAAGAAATATGAAGAAGCCTTGAAGATATGCAAGGATATAACGCAGGATGCTACGAGTCCTGAAACCTACTGGCAGGCGAAGCTTGACGAGGGATATCTCCTCGAACTGCTTGGTAAGAAGAACGAGGGGGCTGAGGCGTTTTCCAAGATCGGAAGCGATGTGAATTTCCCGTCGGCAGTGAGGAGGGAAGCCCTTTACTCCGCCGGCAGGCTTTTCCTAGCCGACGGCAAGAAAGACAGGGCGCTTGCTTCTCTCAAATCCTCGATGGAGATTGCATCGTCAACGGATTTCTTCTGGTCGGAACAGGCCAGGGGGCTGATGTCCACAATCGAATAAATCTGCTGGTTAACATTTGGAATTCTGCAATATGACTCCTCAATATACTCCGGGATATAAGTTGAACGGCAGATTTGAGATCCTCCGGGAGCATGGAAAAGGAAGTCTCGGGGATACCCTCTACATAGGAAAGCATCCTGATCTGGAAAAGGAAGTGATAATCAGGATACTGCCTCCTGAAATGAAGTCCAGCACGGACACCGTCCAGCGCTTCATCCAATCCGTCAGGCTTACTGCTGCGCTGAAGCATCAGAACATCCTTCCTGCATACGATGCCGGCGAGGACAATGGAATAATGTATTTTGTAAGCGCATCCGAGACCGGACTCTATCTCGCCGACTATATCAAGATGAAAGGGAAACTTGAGCAGGAGGAGTCAATCAAGATCATCATGGCAGTTGCCGACGCGCTCAAATACGCCTGGGAGGAGAAGAAGGTTCTCCACAGGAACATTTGTCCCTCGACGATCCTAGTAGCCAGCGGTGTTCATCCAATGCTTACTGATTTCGGACTTGCAAAGTCCTTCGAGCCCGGCAAAGATTCTTTGACCGTGACGGGTTTTACGGTGGGAAATCCCCAGTATATGAGCCCGGAACAGGCGATGGGTGAAAGGGAGCTTACCTTCCACGCCGACATGTATTGTCTTGGTCTGGTCTTTTATGAAATGCTTGCCGGCCAGCCGGCATTCCAGGACAAGTCACAGGTGATGCTGATGGATGCCCAGATGAACAAGACTCCCAAGCTCTTGTCGGAATATAACTCCAAGATTTCCGCCGACTGTATTGCCATAATTGACAAGATGACGGCCAAAGACAAGGGAAAGAGATATGAGACCTGGGACATGCTCATAAAGGATCTCAAGGCTGTGCTGGCAGGCAAACCCATTGCAAGTATGGCTGGAAAGAAACTTGTCATGAGCAAGGATCCTTCGCCAAAGACAGCATATAAGCCTGCCGCGTCAGCTCCCAGGATTCAGCAACCGAAGCCGACCAGCATGGTTCCGGGGCTGATAATCACAGTTGTTGTGCTTGTGGTGATCATAATAGTCGCGATATTGATTTTAAAAAATGCAGGCAAGTGACTATTTTCTACTGTAGGCTTTTTTAACTTCGTCGGCAATGATGCGGATTCCCTTAGATACTATCCTGTCATCCTGGGCATAGGTCAGCCTTATGCATTCGTTCTTGTGTTTCCACTGTTCATCCATTCCAGGGAAGAAATAATTGCCAGGCACAATGAGAACTCCTCGTTTCTTGAGCCTTTCATAAAGCTCCATGCAAGTTATAGGAAGCCCCTTGAACCACAGCCATAGGAACAGGGCGCCTTCAGGCTTATGAACATAGCAGTCGATTCCCTCAAAATCCTTGGTTATCTGAGATAGGGCCTTTTCAGCTTTTCTCAGATAGAAAGGTCTAATCAGTTTCCTGCTGATGGATAGGATCTTGCCGCTAGCAACCATGTCATAGGCTAAAGCTACTCCGAGTCCGCCAGGTGCGAGGCTGAATATCGCGTTCATTGCCGAGATGGAGCATATGATCTTCTTGTCGGCTATGACTATTCCTGTCCTAAGGCCCGGCAGTCCGAGCTTTGAAAGGCTCATGCAGAGGATGATGTTGTTCTTCCATATCGGTTTAGCATCAGTGAAGATGATATTAGGGAACGGAGTGCCATAGGCATTGTCGATTATCACCGGTATGTCGTTTTCTCCGGAAATACGGCAAAGCTCCATGATTTCGTTGTCGGTAAGGACATTCCCGGTAGGGTTCGTGGGCCTTGAGACGCATATCGCTCCGATGTCATCGCCGGCTTTCAACGCGGAGAAATCAATATGGTATTTAAAAAGCTTTCCATCGAGGAATTCAATCTGAGGCTTCCGGGCCGAGAAGAAGGGGGTGGATAATCCCATGTCGGCATAGCCTATGTATTCAGGGGCCAGTGGAAAGAGAATCTTCTTCTTTGCCCTCCTGCCACCATATTTTCCCTTCCCTGCAAACATGTTGAAAAGGAAGAAGAAGGCTGTCTGGCTACCATTTGTAAGGGCTATGTTTTCCGGACCTATGTCCCAGCCATACTCCTTGCGCAGCAACCTGGCAAGTGCTTCAATGAAGCTGGTTTCTCCCTGGGGACCATCGTAATCGCCTATGATCTGCTCAAACTCCCTTTCATTTTCCAGGATGGACTCCATACGCTTGCGAAAATACCTCTGAACCTCCGGGATATGTGCCGGATTGCCACCACCGAGCATCAGCATTTTTCCACTGCCAGACGCCAGTGCGCCACCCAGGTCGTCCATGAGCCGCAATATGCCTGAATTCCTAGTGAATTTTCTTCCGAACTCTGATAATTTCATGCAATTTAATATAACCTAAAATAAATAAAATTCTTTGTGTCTTTGTGTCTTGGTGATAATATATGCCTTCATTAGAAATGTATCTAGGCAAGCATGGAGGTACAATCATTATGAAGCATAAGAAAGTCTTACTCAAGGAACCAGAGGCACTTTTCAATGATTTCACCAAGGAAGATCCCTGGCGCATATTCCGAATAATGTCGGAATTCGTCGACTCTTTCGAGAAGATGAGCTCGCAAGGCCCTCTAATAACAGTGTTCGGTTCGGCGAGAACTAAGCCGAATGAGCGCAATTACAAGGAGGCTGTCAGGATGGGGCGCCTTCTTGCTGAGAACGGATATGGAGTCCTTACAGGGGGAGGACCGGGTATCATGGAGGCCGCAAACAGGGGGGCTCATTCCGTTGGAGGGACTTCAGTAGGTCTGAACATCGAACTTCCAATGGAGCAGGACGCCAATCCATATCTGACTGAACAGATCGACTTCCGCTACTTCTTCATAAGGAAAGTCAATTTCCTCAAATACTCACTTGGAGTAGTGGTTTTTCCGGGTGGATTTGGAACTCTTGACGAGATGCTTGAAACTCTGACGCTTATACAGACCGACAAGATAAACAAAATACCTCTGATAGTGGTTGGGAAGGACTACTGGCAGCCTCTCGTGGACTGGTTTGCGACGACGCTTGTAGATGAAAAGATGATACATGAATCAGACCTGCAGTTCTTCAAGCTTGTTGATTCGGCCGATGAGGCGATAAAGCACATTCTTGCGGTCCATAAGAAGGAAGGTCTCATACATACAGTGAAGAAATAAGTTGTAAAAGGCTTGATTTCCACTTTCATAATTCATATAATTGTCTTGTAGTATTTATTTTGGTGGAGTGAGGGGGCTTTTAATGATATTCAATCGGAACAACCGGTGGGTGCCGCTGGTTTCTTTCATCTTCCTGTTCATCGGGATTTCCGGAGCAGGATTCTACTTCTATTATCTGACCGCCGCTGACTTTCATAGACAGGCCCAGGACCAGATCTCCTCGGTTGCATCAATGAAGGTCAAGGAACTTTTCGACTGGAAACAGGAACGGCTTGCCTGTGCCCATGAACTGTCTGGAAGAAATGATCTCATTCTGGAGATTGAAAAGCTCATAAATGATCCCTCCCCTCAGATTAAAGTGTCCTTGCGCAGGGAACTGAATGCAATCGCAAAAACAAACGACTTCTCAGCTTTCAGGATATATGATCAAGCCCTCAGGCTGAAGCTTTCTTCGGACATTCTCGGGACCGCTGAATCCGTTGAGGAGATTCTGCCCCAGATGGTCATGGCGATGAGGAATGGGCATCCTATGTTCACGGATTTCCATTTCTCGGCGGAATCCGGACAGAACTGCTTTGACATGATAGTTCCTGTAATGGTGAAGAAGGAGGACGGGACAGGGCAATGTCTGGGTCTGATCCTTTTTACCGTCGACCATTCCAAGTTCATCATGCCTCTGATACAGACGTGGCCAACCCCAAGTTCGAGCGCAAAGCTGATGATTGTGAGGTTCCATGGCGATGATATTATGGTGATGAATGAACTTGACAGGACGAAGAACGCATCATTGAAATATAGCAGGCCGATAGGAGGCAAATACGCTTCCGGGTTTACCGAGGATACAAAGAACGAAGGTGTCTTTGAAGGTTATGACTACAGGGGCAGGAAAGTGCTGAGGGCCGTCAAGCATGTTCCAGATTCTCCATGGTACATGATTGCCCAAATGGACACCTCTGAAATCTACGAACCACTTGTTGTGAGGGCCTGGGCCATGGCCGTAACTTCCCTCGCCCTTATCCTGATCTGCGGAATAAGGCTGATCTACTGGTGGAATAATGTGAAGAATGATTTGTACAAGCAGATGCTCAAGAATGTCAAGGAAAAGGAGAAGGCGGAGGCATCCCTTAAAAGGAGCGAGGAGAGGATATCCAGTATAAACCAATGCCTGCTCAGCCTCGGTAATGACTATGTTGAAAATGTGAACAAGCTGACCGCGCTCTGTGGGGAGCTTACTGGTGCCACCTGTGCTCTGTATAACAACCTCCAGGACAAGACACTTTTTTCGATCGGTCAGTGGAAGACGCCACCGGACTACAAGGCATCGGATGATGCGGACGGGCATATCTGCTATGATCTTATCAGGAGGGGAGGAGACCGGGATATAATGTTCGTCCCCAATCTCGGCAAGAGCCCGTATGCGAAGTCGGATCCGAACGTCAAGACCTACAATCTCCATGCCTATATCGGACATGTTGTTAAATGCGAGGGACGCCCAGTCGGAGCCCTGTGCATAGTTTTCAAGAAGGAGTTCATGCCAAGTGAATCCGATTACAAGATTCTTGGTGTCCTTGCCACCGCCATCGGCAATGAGGAAAGGAGCCTTCTTTATGAGAAGGCCTTGACTGCAAGCATTGAGAGGTTCACCCAGATAGCCGACAACACAGGCGAATGGATATGGGAGGTGGATCCCAACGGGATGTTCACCTATTCAAACCAGATTGTCCAGAACATTTATGGATATAGGCCCGAGGAGATAGTCGGAAAGAAATATTATTACGACTTTTTTTCGCCTGAAAGCAGGGCGAAGCGCAGGAAGGATTTCGAGGAGCTTGTCGAGAAACGCCTACCTCTGATCAAATCCTCAGGAGAGAACATCGACAGGGGCGGCAGGAGGATATTCACCGAATGTACCGGTGTCCCGTTTTATAATTCAAAGGGCGCCTTCCTTGGATACCGTGCCGTAGAATTCGATATAACTGAAAGAAGACAGCTTGAGGAGGCGCGGCTGAAAGTGCAGACCCTCAAGACGGTCGAATTCATGGCCAAGGGAATCGCACATGACTTCAACAATCTCCTTGCGTCGATTCTCGGAAATATTTCTGTTGTCAAGGCCAAGCTCGGGAGTGATGCCGGGAACCAGAAGATATTGGATGAAGCGGAGCATGCCTGCATCCTTGCGAGGAACCTTACGGGACGTCTGCTGACATTTGCCAAGGAATCCAAGACCGTCAAGAAGCCTCTCTTGATAACCGATTTCCTGAAGGAATCGGTGGAATTTGCCCTGCGCGGTACAAAAGTCGCTGCAGAATTCGAGTTCTCCGAGGAAAAGATAACTATAAATGCCGATGAGTCCCAGATGAGCCAGCTCGTGAACAACCTTGTCTTTAATGCCGTGCAGGCCATGCCGTCCGGAGGCAAGATAAGTATCTCATGTTCAAAGGAGAAAGTTTCAGCAAATGAAATCCCCAAGCTCAAGCCAGGAAGATTCGTGAAGATCGTCTTCAAGGATCATGGAGAAGGGATCAGGAAGGATATCATTGATAAGATTTTTGAACCTTATTTCACTACCAAGGACAAGGGAAGCGGGCTAGGACTGCCGACCAGCAAATCCATAGTGAAGAATCATGGTGGAACGATATTTGTTGAATCGGAGGAAAGCAAGGGAGCTTCCTTCTTTGTATATCTTCCCTTTGAAGGGGACGAGGCCGCCGCATATGATACGGCAAAATTTGTTCAGGTGAAGATGCAGCACAAGTTCAAGGCGAAAATACTGATTATGGACGATGAGAAGATGGTCCAGGACATGCTAAGGAGGATTCTTGAATACTTCGGATGCGAGATTGCCACATGCTATGAAGGGAAGGAATTGTTGGAGCTCTATAAGAAAGAGATGGAGGAGGGAAATCCTTTCAACCTTGTTATAATGGATCTGACAGTGCCAGGGGGGATGGGAGGCAAAGAGACAATATCAGAGCTCCTCAAGCTCGATCCGAAGGCCAGGGCCGTGGTATCGACCGGGTATTCGATTGATCTTTCAGACTTCAGCGAACTCGGATTCAAGAGCATGGTGAAGAAGCCTTATACCATTGGCGAGCTTGAAAGGGTGCTGAAGGAAGTACTGTAATTTGAAACTCGTAACTGGTAACTTATAACTGGAATTTATGTCTTCTCTCCGTTACGCCCTTGCGCCGATACACTGACACATCCTACAGGGGCCTTCTCCCGTGCAACGCCGCCGCGATTGTCGCTGAGTCGGCATAAGAGATGTCTGAACCTGCAGGGAGGCCCTGGGCGAGACGAGTGACATGCACATTCTTCTTCTTGAGCTCCTCGGCTATGTAGATCGATGTCGCCTGTCCTTCGACATCGTTGCTGAATGCGAGTATCACCTCTTTCACCTTGTCGGTGTCTATGCGTTTCAAAAGATTTTTTATATTGAGATCATCAATGCCTTTGCCTTCGAGAGGTGAGAGCTTGCCGCCGACGACATGATACACGCCCTTGAAAAGACCGCTCTGTTCGATATGGAATATCTGGTATGACTCCTCGACCGCACAGATGATCGTCTTGTCACGGCCGGGATTTGAACATATCCCGCATCTGGCCCCCGAAGAAGAGAGGTTGCCGCATTCCGGACAGAACGTCGTGCTTTTGCGAAGTTCGCAGACCGCAGAGCCAAACTCAGCAAGTTTTTCCGGAGGCCATTTGAGCATGGAAAAAGCCATCCTCTCTGCGGATCGCCTGCCCACTCCCGGAAGTGTCTTCAGGAGATTTATAAGATTCTGGAATCCATCTGGGTATTCGTGTTTCATGTCAAAGTTTACTTTGTAAGTCCAGGAATGTCGATGCCTCCAGTGACTTCCGCCATCTTATCCTTGGACATCATCTTTACCTGATCGAGAGCGGCGTTGACGGCCGTCAGGACATGTTCCTGGATTATCTCCGGATCCACAGTCTTCGCGCATTCGGGACTGATTGTGATCCTCTTGATCGAGAAATCTCCGCCTGCGACAGCCTGGACAAGGCCTCCGGCGCTTTCACCTTTGCCTTCAAGCTTCAGTATCTCCTCCTGCACCGCACCCATCTTCTTCTGCATCTCCTGCGCCTTCTGGAGCAGATTCGCCATATCTCCAAGTTTACCGAACATTTTGTTTTTCCTAACTTAATAATTACCGGCAAGATGCCAGCGTTCCATGAAATTTCCAATTTCGAACTTCAATTACCCTCTTACATCGACAATTTCCCCGTTGAAAAGCTCCGTCACGGTCTGGACATACTTGTTCTCCTTGACTTTCGCCTTGACTTCAGCAAGATCCTTCCTGTCCTGATGAATGATCTCGTGTGGAGAGATTATCCCCGCCTTCTTCTCGATCTTGACGGAAGAACCTCTCTTGGCGGTGATCCTGTGGAGACAGTTGTTGATGGTATGGATATCGCGGCTTATTATCTCCACGTGCTCATCCTCGAATTCCTGGTCGAAGACGACGGTAAGTATCCCGTTCTCCCATTTTTCCGGTATTCCCTCCTGCATGTAGATCTTAAGAAGAGGTCTGGAGGTATGGTCGATTTCAGATATTATCCTGTGCCAGATCGCCTCTGGTCCAAGCTCTTCATGTGGAACAGGGGCAGGTTGCTGCTGCGGTTTCGTTTCGGCTGGTGGAGGAGGAGGTACATTTATCTTTTCCGCAGGAGGGGCTTCCGCTGTGATTTCCTCAGGTGTGTCGTATGTCGACTGAGGCTCTCTTACTTCAACCGGTCGGGGTCTGGGTTCAGGAGGCCTGGCGCTATAAGGGCTTTTTTTTTCAGCCGGAGGTTCGATCGGAGCTATATTGGAAATGGGTGTTCCTCCCGAAGAAAGGCTGTTCAACTTTGTGATCAGGTCCTCGATCTGGATGGAATGTGAATATCGCATGGCCTTCAGGATTGTGGCTTCTATGAACACCTGCTTGTTAAGCACGTCTCGCAGCATTCTTCCGGCGGAAGACAGCTGTTCGAGTATTTTCTCAATCTTCCTCAGATCAATATCTTTCCCAAGCTCCTTGAATCTGGCGACATCTTCTTCTCCGGTCTCCAATACTGATGCCGGATCATCAAGTATCTTGCAGAGTTCGACACCCCTCAGGCAGAAAAGCAGATCCTCGAAGAGCTTCTCGAGATTCTTACCTCGCCCCGCTATGGAATGTATCAGCGTGACAACCGATACCTTGTCGTTGTTCAGGATGGCGGCAACCAAATTTTCCATCTCCGACTCGCCCGTCAGGCCAAACACTGAAAGGACATTCTCCTCGGAGATTTCCGAATTGTCCGATGAGAAGAACGAGATCATCTGGTCGAGAAGGGACTGTGCATCGCGCATGCCGCCGTCGGCCGCTCGGGCAATCGCGTCGATCGCGGATCTGGATATTTTCACCTTTTCAGCTTCTGCGATCTTCGCAAGGCTGTCGGAGATCTGTTTTGTAGAGATCCTCTTCAGGTCGAACCTCTGGCATCTTGAGACTATTGTCGGGAGAACCTTGTGGGCCTCGGTCGTTGCAAACAGGAATTTCACATGCGCCGGAGGTTCTTCGACGGTCTTGAGAAGGGCGTTCCAGGCCTGGGATGAGAGCATGTGGACTTCATCTATTATGTAGACCTTGTAGCGGCTGTTCGCCGGAGCGTAGAGCACCTCCTCGCAAAGGCTTCTTGCGTTGTCCACGGAGTTGTTGCTGGCCGCGTCTATCTCGATAACGTCGAGTGTGCTCCCATCGTTTATTGAAGTACATGATTCACACTTGCAGCAGGGCTCCTTTGCCGGAGAATTCCTGCAGTTCAGCGCCTTTGCGAAGATTCTGGCGATGGTGGTCTTGCCGATACCGCGTGGACCGACGAAGAGGTATGCGTGGGCGGTCCTGCCGGAGACAAGCTCGTTCTGGAGGGTCCTTATGACATGTTCCTGCCCTATGACTTCGGAGAACTTCTGCGGACGCCATTTCCTTGCTATGACCTGGTATTCAGACATAAGGATATTTTTGATTTTCGATTTTTGATTTCCGATTTTGAAATAGAAAATTGGAAATCGGAAATTGGAAATGATTTAGGCCGCGGCCTGCTCCGACAGGAACACCTGCGGCGCCTGGATTCATCGTACATAGCTGCTTGGTTCCCCATCTGACTCGGTTAACGCGACTCCAGCGCACAGGGCCCGGCAAAACAGGCCACGACGAGGTTAATTATAACTTCAGTTTCTGAAATTGCACCAGATGATGGGAAAATAATATAGTTTTTTCCAGCTGTTGCAGGAGGAATCAGCATGCCTTGGCGAAATACTCTAGCAGGAGCACCAGCTCCCCGCGCAGGTTCTTCCTTTCCACGATGCGGTCGATCATTCCCTTCTTCATCAGGAATTCAGACGACTGGAATCCTTCAGGAAGTTTTGCCTGGGTGGTGTCCTTGATGACACGCGGTCCGGCGAAACCGATAAGAGCCTTTGGTTCAGCTATGGTCACATCGCCAAGGGATGCGAAGCTCGCAGTAACTCCGGCGGTGGTTGGATGGGTCATGATGACTATATATGGCAGTCCTGCATCGGCATGTCTGGCAAGGGCTCCGCTTGTCTTAGCCATCTGCATCAGGCTCAGCATCCCCTCATACATCCTGGCTCCTCCGCTGGCAGTCACGATCACGAGAGGCAGTTTCTTTGAAGTTGCAAATTCGGTGAGCCTGGCGACCTTTTCTCCGACAACTGACCCCATACTGGCGCCGAGGAAGCGGAAATCCATCACACCGAGGGCGTATTCGACTCCATTCAGCTTGGCGGTACCGCAGACGATCGCGTCGTTCATTCCGGTCTTCTCGATGTTCTGCTGCAGCTTTTCACTGTAGGCGGCGACACCTTCAAATTTGAGGGTATCGACGGATTTGAGCGATGAGTCTATTTCAGTGAAGGTTCCTTGATCTGTGAGCAGTACAATCCGGGCAGGGGCGGTCATTGGGTGGTGGAACGAGCAGGTGGGGCAGACATTCAGATTCTCCTCAAGCTGCTTCTTGAAGACGATCTCGTTGCAGTCCTTGCATTTGTCCCAAATGCCGTGCGGTATCTCTTTCTTTTTTATAGTACCAAGCTTAGAAGATTTAGACTTGCCAAATAATCCCATGTTTTCAACCTCTCGCCAATATAAGTATGTTTATTTCCCCCGCTCCGCTGTCAAGCAGCGCCGATGAGGCCGACATAAGGGTCGACCCTGTAGTCAGGACATCGTCGACCAGCAATATAGCGCTGTTTTTGCAGATATCACCATCAATTACTGAAAAAGCTCCTTTAAGGTTCTTCCTGCGCTCTTTTCCGTCCATGTTCGCCTGCTTTGGGGTCCTCTTTACGCGTTTCAAGGCCTTTTTCATGGGGATTCCGGTCTCTTTTGAGACGATCTCAGATACGAATTGGGCCTGATTGTATCCCCTCGTACAGTATCTTGTCCAGTGGAGGGGGACAGGAACTATGAAATCAGGCTTAATTCCAGACTTCCTCAGCATTTCCGCAGCAAGCAACCCGAAAGGTCTTGCCAGAGGAGCGTCGTTCTTGTATTTGAATCTGTGGATGAGCTCGCGTCCGTAATTTTCCATCCGCATCACTGCCATCGCCCTTTTCCAGTTCCGCTTGTCCTCCTTGAGGCATTTACCACAGACCTCGAATATGCCGTCGTTCTCCGCTCCGCATCCAGGGCAAGCCGGAGCTTTCACAAGGGGAAGGCGGTCCAGGCAGTCCCTGCAGAATCCTGATGGGCTGTCCGGAATCCTGGTTATGCATCCCGGGCAGGGAAACGAAACGAACTCGGATGCGATCCGCTTCGCGAATTCCCCAAAGTCTGTCTTAAAAATACTTGTTGGAAATAACGGCATAAAGCTCCAAGCTTCAAATTCCAAAATTCAAACAATTTCCAAACATGAATTTCCAAAATCCAAACATTGGCGGAAAAAGTTTACGCTTTGGGAGTTGTTTGAAATTTGGAGCTTGGAATTTGAAATTTATCCTTCCAGCACGATCCTTCTCACGTTCTTCTTGCCGGCCTTGAGGAGGAGGGCGCCGTTGGAGAAGTCATCCTTCTTCACGGAGGTGTTTTCGTCACTGATCCGGGTGTCGTTGATGTATGCGCCTCCACCCTTGATCAGGCGTCGCGCTTCGCTGCTCGATGTGCAGAGTCCGGACTCGGTCATCAGTTTCACGATCCACATGCCTTTGTCTGCGAAATTCGCAGATGATACCTTGTACGTCGGGAGGTCGGCGAGGGAACCCGTGTCAGCGGAAATGTCTTTGATAGAGCTTGATGTTTCTATCACGCCCTTCGGATCCGAAAATCCGAATTTCGAACATGCGGCGAGATATGCCTTTGCTGCGGCATCGTGTCCATGCGCAAGCTTTGTCGCCTCGAAAGCGAGAATTTCCTTAGTACGGTTGATCTCGGGTGCCTGCAGGGCACCAAGGCGCTTGATCTCATCAACGGGAAGTACGGTAAAATAATTCAGAAGCTTCTCCACCTGGCTGTCATCGGTGTTCCGCCAGAACTGGTAGTAGTCAAAGACGGAGGTTCTCTTCTCATCGAGCCATACTGCCCCGGCGACAGTCTTGCCGAACTTCTCACCCTTGTCGTTTGTAAGCAGAGGAAGGGTGATGCCGTAGACCTCGTTTGATGACATCCTTCTGACCAAGTCGACTCCGGCGACGATGTTGCCCCACTGGTCCTGTCCGCCGATCTGGAAGGTGCACTTGTGATCCTTGTTCAGGATATAGAAGTCGTATGCCTGGAGAAGCATGTAGTTGAATTCAAGGAATGAAAGGCCAGTCTCGAGCCTGAGCTTCACTGATTCTGCAGTGAGCATCTTGTTCACACTGAACCTGTGTCCTACATCGCGGAGGAAATCTATGTAGAGCATGTTGCAGAACCAGTCGGCGTTGTTCACGAAGATGGCATTCTTGGTGTCGATGAATCCTTCGAGCTGCTTCTTTATTGCAGCTGCGTTTTCTGCGACCTTCTCCTTGGACATGATCGGTCGTGCCTCCTGTTTGCCGGAAGGATCTCCGACAAGGGCGGTGGCCCCGCCGACGAGGACAATCGGAACGTTTCCTGCGGATTGCAGATGTCTTATCGCCATTACAGGCAGGAGGTGGCCGACGTGCAGGCTATCCGCGGTCGGATCGAATCCGGCATAGAAGACATTCTTCCCCTTGTTGAGGATAGCCGGTATATTGTCATCATCCGTCGTCTGATAGATGAAATTGCGTTCCTTCAGCTCATTGAAACAGTTGCTAGCCATAATCTTTATCCTTTGTCATAAATGACCTATAATCTAACGATAAAATCATAAAAATAAACCGTGTAACTGGAAAAACTTCAATGGCAATCCTGATGATGAAAACAGGATTGGATTTAACACAGGGAGTTTGCGGTTGGGCAGTTCATGGTATATTCTATTGAAATTATTATTTTAAGGAATATCCACAATGAGAAACATACTTTTTTCCTTTTTGGCGCTGATATTGCTTTCAGGCTGCAAGAGCGTGATTCCTGATGTGGACAAGAACTATGTCCCTGACATCACGCTGAAGGAGCTTGCGGAAAAGATGGTCATTGCCGTAGATCCCAACGGTGTCTACAGGAACAGCACCTCCTATTATATGAGGCAGGAGGTTAAATTGGGCGGTAAGACCGTCACCTATGAAGTCCTTTTCAAGTTTCCCGGCAAGTTCAGGACTGTCATGTCGCTTGACAACAAGATCCTTCTCAAGATTACCAGCAACGGAAATGCATGTTATAGCGTCAACGACAAGGGCGAGAAGACTGAAATCAAGGGTGTTGAATTCGACCGCATGAAGCTGCTTGACGAGATGAGTTCGACAAAGGGGACGATATTGGATGTCTTTGAAAAGGTTGAATTCGCCGGCGAAGAGAAGGTGATGGATTCCCAATGCTACATACTCATCTGTCATCCGAAATTCAAGAATCTCGAACCCATAGTGTTATATGTGAGCAAGACTGACTACCTGCTTAGACGTCTTATAACATTGAAGGATGGCACCCCATACATAGCCTCGATCAGGAAGTATGCGTTGATCAAAGGGGTCATGGTCGCCACGGAGACGGAGCGGGATATCAATGGAGATGGAACAACTGACCTAATGATACTTACAGACTACAAGTTGAACATAGACATGCCCGACAAGTCGTTTGAATGATGGATTCCTGCAAGGACTGCTAGTTTAGAAGAAGCTTGGGTATCCATTTCTTCTTTATCGAATCCAACGATCCGTCCATTTCCATCAGGATCAGGCACTTGTTCAGCCCTTCAAGCATTCCCTTGTCGTTCTTCCTGACCGCCCAGCCGAGATATTCCTCGGTGAGGGGGTCCAGCAGTGCCGTAAGATCCGGATTGGACATCTCCCATACTACCGGGGCGTCGATTATGAAGACATCTATCTTCTTGTCAGAAAGCGCCTTTATGCCGTCGGCAGTCTCCTTGAAGGGAACTTTTTGCGCCTTAGTGCATTTTTCTGAAACAAAAAAGTCACCAGTGGTATCCTTTATGAAGCCGATCTTCTTGGTAGTTCCTGTTATTTTCTCCTTGGTTGAGAATTCAGCAACATCGGAAGTGCGGAGCAGGGCCATCTGTCCTGCCCTGATATAGGATTTTGTGAAATCGACTTTCTTCTCTCGTTCAGCAGTGATTGTCATGCCCGACATTATCACGTCGATCTTTCCTGCCTCCAGTGCCGGTATGAGATCGTTCCATGGATATTCGCATAACTCTATCTTAGCCCCTGACAATTCCCCGATCCTGGCTGCTATTTCCGGCTCTATTCCTTTTATCCGGCCATTTTCCTTGAAGACAAGTGGCATGAAGTTGGCCTCGAGTCCGACCTTTATCACTTTCCTGTTTACCAGAGTTGCAACTTCGTCGTTCTTCTGGGAGATGCATCCGGTAAAAAGAACCGCCAGCATGACCGAAAGGAAGAATCTCATTTGAATACCCCTCATTTTTTATTTGATTCTGAAAATAAAATCCGGAAAACCGGAAAATCAATGTCACAATTGCTTTTTACCTCCAGCATGGAACCTTGAAGACTATCTTCCTGACTTTTGATTTCCTTTTGCCTGAGGTGATACAGGGCATATGTCCATCTTCGGGGAAGAATACCGTGAACATGGCTGGTTCAAGCGTGATGAAGTCAGTCCTGCCCCTAAGTTTCTGGAAATCCTTCTCCTTGTCGTATTTCGTCTCTTCCGTGCATTTTGACTTCGCAGCTATTCCAACTTTTTCCCGGCCTGCTGCGACATATTGGACATCGATATATTTGCGATGGCACTCGATGAAGCCTTCCGATTCGTCCTTCGTCATGTATTCCTGGACCAGGGCGAATGTTCCATTCCTGCCAATCTCATGCCTACCCAGGGCGAGCTTGGAAAGGTTCCTACCGGTAATGAACTTGAACACCTTCTTGAATTCGGGATGAACTGGGAAATAGAGGGGGCTGTTTGCCAGCGTGTCATATATCATTTAGCACCACCTTTGCAATTTAAAGTTTCCAGCAAATGAAAAAATCGAAGCACATGATATATTAAGTCCTGAAATCGACCTGTCAAAGGCAAATCTGGAGCATCAAGGTGCAGAAACAGAAAGTTCTAGTCATTGACGATGAATACAGCCTTCTGAGGCTGGTTCAGATTCTTCTTACCCGCAAAGGGTACGATGTGTCTGTTGCACTGTCGTCACCGGATGGAAGGAATCTGCTTACCAAGAACGGGCCTGTGGACGTGATAGTGCTCGATCTGATGATGCCGAAGGAAAGCGGATTCGCTTTCCTGGAATGGAAGGACACCCAGCCGGAGAACATCAAGAAGATCGCCGTCATAATCAATACCGCCAAGAACATCAAGGAAGACGAACTCGCCTTCCTGCAACCTCGAA
Organism: uncultured Victivallis sp.; assembly: GCA_964600895.1. Classification (GTDB taxonomy): domain Bacteria; phylum Verrucomicrobiota; class Lentisphaeria; order Victivallales; family GWF2-50-93; genus GWF2-50-93. The sequence continues at coordinate 3,897 of CAZRKP010000051.1, read as the reverse complement.
GCGCGAGGATAGTGATGAAGGAGATGAACTTCACGGAGAACCTGACTGCCCAGGTAGACGCACTGATGAAGGAACTTGCAGCATCGGCTCCGGCGTCAGGAGAGAGTCCCGCGCAGACACCTCCACCGGCTCCAACAGCCCCGCCAGCGACCCCACCTCCTCCATCAACACCGTCTCCGAATTCTTGAATCTGAGTAATCTTTCTTTTGGAAAAGGGTCGAGTTATTTAAGCTTCATTGGAATATGCCCGTTCATCCTGCGGAATCCCAGACGTTTGTAGAATTTTTCCGTACCCGGCTGTCCGACAAGGCCAATCCAGTCGATGTTTTTCTTTTGGAGATATTTGACGATTGTCCTAATGATATCAGCACCTACTCCATTGCCCCGGAATTTTTTCAGGACTACGACATCCTGGATATAGGCGTCGCTGCAGCCGTCAGATATGGCCCGTCCCATTCCAATCATCTTCCCATCTTGATATGCAGCGGCAAAGCAGCATGAATCACTGACGATCTTGTTAATAAAGGAAAGATTCCTGGCAAAGGACGGTGACCACCAGCCGGCATCCTTATAAAGCATTATGATATCTTCACGTTTTGCCTTGCGAAGGAGTTTAATATGTATTTTTGTGGACTTATGCATTTCTATTAATATAATGCTGTTTTTCTAATCCTGCAGTTCAAATATAATAAAACCCTGATCCTCGGAAACCATCCTGGAATGCACTCGATACTCACGGAAGAAGACATACCTTTCGAGGAAGACGTTGTTATAGGAGTCCTTCGAATAGAGGACGTATTTGAAGCCAAGAGACTTCAGTCGTGAACAAGCTTCAGCGAAACTGCAGTTTTCCTTGAAGAGGAAGGAAACTTCCGGACTCCAGAAAGGCATGAAGTCTATGTTCCTGCGTTTTTCCTGTTGAGCGGACATGAATGCTGCATGAAGCAGGGCGCTGTCGCTCAGTACCTTGGCATTTTGAGGAAGTTTTTCAGCAAGTGCAAACACATTCGAGCCTGCCGGTTCCATCTTCCCGAAGGCTATCTTCGCAATATCCTTCATCTGAGGCTTATAGGTTTTTACCGGTATGCACAGATCAAGATAAATTCCCCATGCAAGTGTTCCGAGGAGGGCAGAGAGGCATACTGTTTTCCATTTGGCCTGCGGAATTCGCAGAAGCAGTCCTGCACCGGCGATTGAAAGCAAAACAATCATGGGGGAGAGCACCCGCATCGAATAAAAAATCCCTCCACAGGTATATCCAATGCTGTATATCCAGATAAGCATGACAATCAAGATCGACACTGCAAGAAACCCGAGCTTCCTGAAGGCAAGGAATGTGACGGCAGGTAGGAGCAACAGATGGATTGGGGAAAGGCATATTGTTGTCTTCAGGATATAGAGAATCTTATCGTATGTATGCATGCCAAGTCCGAAATATGTGATGTTCATCTTGTTCCAGTTGTCAAACACTTCGTTGACCGGAAATAAGGAGCCGACAGGAAGGGTATAGAAAGGATTTCCCGTATGGATCCACAGATAGACATACCATGGCGAAGAAAAGAGCAGGGAACAGAATATGAACATAATCATATTTTTCATGCTTGTCTTCCGCCATAGACAGGCGAGGATTCCCATCAGGAGGAAGGCTGTTCCATATTCCCGTGATAGAGCACCAAGGGCCGAGAAAATACCGGCCAGAATGAAGTTTGAAAGGGATTCTTCCGAATCAGACCTGCAGAGATAATAGAACATTCCTGCGACCGACAATGCTGTCAGCCCAGTCTCCTGTCCTATGAAGATTGAGAAAAAGAATATTACTGATGATAAGAGTAACAATATCGAATAAATTCCTGCCTTTGGTGACTGGAAGAGATGGGACGCCGTGAAATAGCAGAAAAAGACGATTGAAATGAACTGAAGGAGCACAGGAATTGCTGTCAGCCAAGTCCTTGAGGCATCACCTGCTGCAGAATAAAGGAGGAAATATGAGAACTGTACTAGAGGGGGAATGCCGTCGGCATAGAAGTAGATTCTGAAGTTTTCGGCTGTCATCGGCGGATAAAATGAAAATGAACCTGTCTCAATCATCTTCATCGGAAGGTAGTTCCAGCGGAATACCGAGTCCGGCGATATCATCGGCTGGCAGAACGCCCTGATTGCGAGAAGGAGCAATACAATTATCACTGGCACGGTCAGCAATGTTGGAAGAGGTTCAAATTTGAAAAGCTCTTTAACATCCTTATGTCTTTTGCTTGCGAGCAGGCATGCCGTCAGTGTCAGCGAGATAAATATCATTATTGAAATGATGTTTATGAAGTTGAGCTTTATGCCGGAAATGCCGGCAAGGAAGAGCGCGTTAAAAAGAAGCACGCACGATATCGCATAGGCAGGAAGCCAAGGACGTTTGTCCTTGAGCAGCATGGATATTAGCAGTCCCGGGATTATGAATCCCATCATCAAGGCAGCAATGATCTTCAGGAATGAAAGCAATTCCATTTATTCTTCCGGTTCAGCCACTTTGGTTCCATCTTTTTCACTTGTGCTGAAAGCTTTGGAAAGCCTCTCCATTGCCTCTGCTTCGGGGGAACGGGCCAAGGCATCAACCTTGTATTGCTTGAGGGCGAAGCTCATTATGTCACTTGATGCTTGCAGTGCGGTAGGTCCTGGTTCCTTAGTCCATTGTGCGGAGATGTTCTGGTTTTCTGCAGACGCCACGTCCATGTTGTAACCGAGCCTGCCTTCACCGCCTACGCGTTTGGTCTTGAAATCAGGTGTCCTGGGTAGTTCCATCTCATCCTTCCACATACCGAGCATCCTCAGATAGACCTTTGTGCCTGTGGTGGGAATTCCCTCGCCCGGAGGATAGAAATTGGCATAGAATCCGACTACCTTGTTGTTGTTGTCGACCGCTATGGAGATGGTTTCAATGATCATCCCCTTGGAATGCTTCTTGAGGATCTCATCCTCATACGTGTAGATCTTCCCTTCGACTCCGAATCCCTTTGGGATTGGTCTTGTTTCTGCAGATTTTGCAAGTTTTATCTCGATGAATTCCTTGTCGATCTTCTCGAAAACTCCCAGCGGGGCATCGGCGGATATGCCGTAGCTCTTTCCAGTCATTGACCTGTAGATCAGGAATCCGACGACCAGGATCACTAATGGAATAACGACAAATTTTATGATCGGGATTATCTTCTGAAGAATACTTGGACCTTGTTCCTCCGTGTTTTCCTCGTCAGCCTCGGTCTTCATCTTCCTACCGGTGTTGAAATTGTAGCCACAACCGACGCAGATCACGGCATCGACTCCTCCGAGTCCCTTGCAGAAGGGGCATTCCTTGATGTCACCCTCGTTGGCTGGGGCTTGCGGGATGTCAAGTTTCCTACCACATTTGCAGGCGAGGCTTTTTCCACCGTGGGCGTTTTCGAACTTGTATTTCTCCTTGCACTCCGGACATTGGATGAAGATCGCCATTTGGATACCCCTCTTTTTTATATTATAAGTTGTTTATATGTTTACCTATGATGAACATTGCCGCTAGCAACGCTGCACAAGGGCCGAATACGAGGATCATGAAAGCCCAATTCTGCCTTTCGGAGAAGTCCCCGAGCGCTTCCTTGAGGAGCTGAAATTCTCCGGCAAGGAGGAAGGTGATTCCCTGGGCATAGACTAACAGGGCGGCGGAACAAATGGCGATCCCTGACAGGATTGAGACACCAAAGGAAATTACGAGAAGGCCTATGTAGACAAGAATGAAGGACAGGATTATGCATGCCACAAAGGACAATATCATCAGTGGTCTGAACAATCCCGGCATCAGATCATAAAGAAACCTTAGGAACTTCAGCCAGAAAGGCGTGGGATCATCGACATGGATAACCGTCTCCATCTTCTCCT
>CAZRKP010000050.1:0-34780 GCA_964600895.1 uncultured Victivallis sp. | reverse complement strand
CTCTTATCTCTCTTATCATCATGTATTTATATATTATTATTTTTAGTCCAACTATAATTAGGCGTTGCGACGCTTTTTCGGGAAACCGCTTAAACTTTCTTGCAAAAAACTTGATAAACCCACAATAAATCATGCAAAACTGCTTAATCTAATATAAAACAGTCCATGGTATGACCGTGTCTGTACGCTTTACGGGGGATTTTCCATGTATATGCGAAAGTACGCATATCTTGAAACCCTTAATATATAAAATACAACATGAGGCTGGAAAAGCAAAGAGGCGATATGGATATTCATGGTGCTAAACTGATGGAATTTGAGAAATTCCTTAAAAGTAGGGAGTTCACTTGTTCAATACAAGAAGGAGGATTTATCCTGGCTAATTCTCCGGCTTCGTTCTCCAAGAAATAACTTCCGTCTCTGCAAGGCTTATGCCGTGACATGGCATCGAGGCAAGCTGATAACCCCCCTTCGCTAAAAGCTACGGCGGGCAGGCTGATTACTGACTAGCCGGGAACATCATGGCATTTGCGAATTCTGTCTGGAAATCGGGATCGAGGGAGACCTCGACATATCTGACATGGCTTGCGATTTCCTCGGCGTACTTAAGACGTTCGCGTGAGAAGAGAACGGCCTTCGCGCCTTCGAGAGATGAGTTGCCGATGAACCTTATCTTGGCGTCAGGCAGATCCGGGATGAGCCCGATCCTCTTTGCATGTGATCTGCGGATGAAATATCCAAATCCGCCGGCGATGATGACGGAGTCGAGTTCAGATTCGTTTACCCCTGCCTTCTTGAGGAGGATGTTTATCGCCGCGCGTATTGCACCGCTTGCGAGCTGGAGCTCCCTGATGTCCTTCTGCCTGAGGAAAATCTTTTTCTTGCTCTCGGGCGACGTCAGGAGGAAATCGTGGGTGCTTCCATCCTTTGAGGGAGTAAGCCGCTTCTTTAACTTATCACTGGTTCCGGCAGGGCACTCCTCCGGCGAAAGAATCCTGCCGCTTTCATCCATTAGTCCGCATCTGAGCATCTCCGCTGCGGCATCGATAAGGGCGCTTCCGCAGATGCCCTTGGGTTCGACGTTGCGGATAACGTTGATCATAACCTCTCCGTCCTGAATGACAACCTTCTCGATCGCACCCGCGGCGGCGCGCATTCCGGCCTCTATCCTGGCTCCTTCGAATGCAGGTCCGGCGGCGGCAGATGCTGCGTAGAGCTGTCCCTTGTATAGCAGGACGATCTCGCCATTGGTTCCGACGTCGACAAAGATTGCAGGTTTCGTGCGCTCCCTGAGACGGCTCGCGACAAGCCCTGAGACAATGTCACCACCGACGAATCCGCCGATGACCGGGAATATGAAGACTTCTGCACCGGGATTTACCTGGAGCCCGAGTTCAGCGGCGGTGAACCGCAGGGATCTGCTGAATGGGGGAATGAATGGAATCTCACCGAGCGCCTTGACCGGCACTCCGAGGAAAAGGTTTTCCATTACCGTGTTTCCGGCGATGCTCACGGAATAGATGTTGGAACTTGAGACCTTGTACAGTTCGCACAGCTCTCCGATCAGCTTGTTGATGGCGGTCTGTACCTCCTTCTGCAGTGACTTCAGATTCTTTTCGGATTTCCCCTGTGCGGCAATGCGGCTGAGGACGTCGTCGCCGAACTTGACCTGCGGATTGAGCATTCCACGGCACCCGAGCTGTTTTCCGCTCTTCATGTCGAGAAGGGCGGTCACAAGCGTTGTCGTTCCGATGTCGACCGCGACTGCGAAGTTCGCAGATTCGGTATTCCCGTCTTCGAGGGCGACAAGGTTCTTTTCGGAGAAGACGGCGGTGCCGCTGAAGTTGTTCTTCCTGAGGAAATCTGGAAGCTGCCGCAGGTGGCCCAGGTCGAAACGGGCGTGCTGGATGACATGGATGAGGTTCTCAAGATCGGAGACGGGCTCCTCGAGGGTGGGATTCTGCAAACTGATGAATTTCTTCCTTACCAGAGGATTTATCTCATAACTTGAGCCGGTGTCCTCGGCAGTGATTATGATGATCCCTTCTTCGGGAACAGATTCGTCGGGGATCTCGATGGAGAGTTCGCCTGAGACATGGGAACGGCAGGCGAGACGCCAGCCTTCCGAGATCTCCTTTTCGGAAAAGATCTTCCTGCACTGGGCGGAAGGGGGGACATTACCTGACAATATTCTTATCCTGCATTTGCCGCAGGTGCCCTGTCCGGCACACGGGTTCCTGATCCTGAGGCCGGCGCGTGTGATACATTCGTATATGGAGGTTCCCGGCAGGGCGAAGACATCCACGTTGTTCTTGGGGAAAGTTATCTTATGTTCGGTCATATAATTTTCTTTTCCAGTTTAGGACATATAATATATCATTAGTTCGCTAGCATGCACCATGTTGATCCCCTGAAATATGCTAATGGTGCAAGCTGGAAAGAAAATTATCATTGAAGAGGGAGAATGAAAGGCAAATACTTCAATCTGCACCGGCATTCCCTGCCGAAGGATCCTGAGGAGTATTCCATCGTGAATATCTTTCCGGAAAAGGATGTTCCTGAGAACTGCCCTTATTCGGTGGGATTTCATCCATGGTTCGTGTCCGCTGACAGGATCGATATCTCGATTATGCTTGTCGAGGAAAAAGGTGCAGGTGCCGCTGCGATTGGGGAGTGCGGGCTCGATCGGGCATGCAAGATACAGTTTGAACTTCAACTCAAGGCGTTCCGGGCGCAGATCGGGATCGCAGGGAAACTCGGGAAACCGCTGATAATCCATTGTGTCAGGGCATATCCCGACATAATTTCCGAGAAGAAGTCATGCGGGGGCGATCTTCCCTGGATAGTTCATGGATTCAGGAGGAACGCGGAAACGGCGATTCATCTTATCAAACATGGCTTTTATCTTTCCTTCGGGGAGGCACTTATAAAAGATCCCGGGCTGGGGGAGGTGCTGCGGCAGGTTCCAAGTGACAAGTTCTTCCTCGAAACGGATGAATCAGGCACTGGGATCAGGGATGTATACCGTGCAGCTGCGGAGTGCCTTGGCATTGGTGAAGGGGAACTTGCTTCAATAATGTCTTCAAACACCCAGGCAGTCTTCAAACAGCTTCCTTAGAAAAATATTGCATATGCCCTCTTGACATGAGCACCCGAATGCAATATAATAAGACATAATAAGAGATGGCGAGGCCGCGTATCGTATGAAAAGACTGTTCACACTGATAGAACTGCTGGTCGTGATAGCGATCATATCAATTCTTGCGGCGCTGCTTCTTCCGGCGTTGCGCGCGGCAAGGGAATATGCAATCCATACTACCTGCCAGAACCAGCTGAAACAGGAGAGCCTTGCAATTATCATGTATTCGAATGACATCGACGGTTACTGGCCGACAAACTGCACCTCCGGCAGCTACTTTCTGGATTTTCGCGCACTCTGCGCTGTGCTTTCTGAATGCCTTCCCCATTCGGGCGATCCCGTATACGGCTATCCCTCTACCATATTTACCAGCTACCTGTGTCCGGCAACCGAAAGATGCTGGGGGTTCAAGAGGGATCCGGGGACAGGCTATATGATGGATGATGACACAGGTGACGCGCACAACCATCTTTCATATGGCGCATCGAAGATCAACAGGGGCAACGGTCCGGGATGCTACCAGACCAGTCTGACCTCGGCAACCCAGGCTCCCGACAACACTGCCAATGGACGCTGGATAAGCGCTTACAAGGTAGATGATTCCGGCAGGGGGAAATATTCCGGTACATACTTCCAGACCGACCCCTCATATTTCATAATGATCTGCGACAGGGGCTTTACCACCGAGAACAATGTCGTTGATGCCTCGGACCATGGCGACGGAAAATGGAATGTCGCCTTTCTGGACGGACATGTCGTGCACTTCACCAGGAGCAACAATGTCAACAGGAACTGGAAGACACAGTTCTCACTAGACAACAGCTTGAAATAGACGGTTGCAAATATAACTTACCTGCTTTCACACATCCATTTCCGGAGAGACGATGAATTCTTTGTCCACCCAGAAAAGTCCTTATCTGCTCCAGCATGCCCATAATCCTGTTGACTGGCATCCATGGTGCGAAGATGCATTCGCCAGGGCTTTGAAGGAGAGCAAGCCGATATTCCTCTCCATAGGCTATTCGACCTGCCACTGGTGCCATGTCATGGAAAAGGAATCATTCGAGGATGAGGAGGTTGCAAGGCTCCTCAACAGATCCTATATAAGCATAAAGGTGGACCGCGAGGAGCGTCCGGATGTCGACACTGTCTACATGTCCGTCTGCCAGGCGCTCACAGGTACCGGAGGCTGGCCTCTGACAATCATCATGACCCCTGACAAGAAACCTTTCTTCGCCGCGACATACCTCCCCAGGGACGGCCGTTTCGGAATGACCGGTCTCATCGAGATCCTCCAGAAGATAGATGACTTGTGGAAGAACAAGAACCAGGACATCATCTCATCGGCTGAACGCGTGTCCACTGCGCTGTCTTCCAACGCCCTGAAGACTTTCAATAACGAGCCATTAAATGATCTCTGCCAGAAGGCGGCCGACGACATCGCGATGGACTTCGACAGTGTATGCGGCGGATACGGGAATGCCCCGAAATTCCCTTCTGCGCACCGCCTGATCTTTTTGCTGCGCTACTGGAAAGCCACGGGAGAAAAGGAAATCCTCAAGCAGGTGGAGTTTACTCTGCAGATGATGAGACAAGGCGGCATCTATGACCAGCTCGGGGGTGGATTCCATAGGTATTCTACAGACAGGAAATGGCTTCTTCCTCATTTCGAGAAGATGCTCTATGACCAGGCCATGCTTGCGATGGCCTATACGGAAGCTTTTAAGGCGACCGGAAAGCGGGAATATTCCGAGACCGCGGAGGAAATATTGGGATATGTGTTCCGAGACATGACCTCCCCTGAAGGAGCGTTCTATTCGGCAGAGGATGCCGACAGCGAAGGAGTCGAAGGCAAGTTCTATCTATGGACATATAAGGAAATCTTTTCCCTGCTTGCCAAGGATGATGCGCTTATTGCCATGAGATACTTCACCATCGACGATGAAGGGAACTTCACCGATCCTGTCCATGGCAATTCCGACAAGAACATCCTGCACCTTAAAAGGTCCCTGGAACAGATCGCCAAGGAATTTGAAAAGACACCCGTAGAGATAGATGCACGGATCAAGGAAATCAAATCTGTCCTTCTCAAGCATAGGGAGAAACGCATCAGGCCTTTGCGCGACACGAAGATACTTGCCGACTGGAACGGACTCATGATCGCCGCGTTTGCGAAATTCGCAGGAGCAACAGGCTCTATGGAACATCTGAAGGCAGCGGAGAAGGCCGCCGGGTTCGTGCTGGGGAAGATGCGCGGTAAGAGTGGAGGGCTCTTCCACAGGTGGGCCGACGATGATCTTTGTGTCGAGGGACAGCTTGATGATTATGCATTCATGATCTGGGGACTTATTGAACTTTATGAGGCAGGGCTTGATGACCAATATCTTTCTGAGGCGATAGGGCTTGACAGTATCCTGCAGGATAAATTTCTCGACCGTGATGCTGGCTCGTATTTCATGACATCTGGAAATCCGGAAAAGCTCATATACAGGCCGAAGGTCTTTTTCGACGGTGCGCTTCCATCGGGAAATTCCGTACAGATGCTGAACCTCCTAAGACTGTCATCATTGACCGGCATACCGAAATATGAGGAGTCCGCATATGCGCTCCTGAAATCCGTGTCGGGACTTCTTAACAGCCATGCAGGAAGTTTCACAAACTACCTGAGCGCCGTCCTGCATTCGCAAAACTCATGCGAAGTCATAATTTGCGGGAAGAACCCAGCTGATGTCTCAAGGTCTGCATGTGAAATAAGGAAAGGTTATCAGCCTTTCATTACGGTGAAGTTCTCCGCAGCAAACAATGACTACAAGATGGTCGGTGGAAAAACGACATTCTATGTATGCAGGAAACGTGTCTGCAGCAAACCGGTGACTGACATTGAAGAGGCGATTAATATGATAGGTGATGTGAAAGCAACTTGAGTATGTCGGGTTTTCTGTGTCCGGCGTAGCCCCGGTCGCCTTTGGCGCTGCCATAGGCAGGTAAACTTCTCAGCGAAGTCGGAAAACCGACAAATGTTGGCGGTTTAAAAACCGCCCTACCAAACCAGGGGTTCCCTTTATTTCCCGCAGCACTTCTTATATTTCTTCCCACTGCCGCACGGGCATGGATCGTTTCTTCCAACCTTGGGGGTGTTCCTCACAAAGGTGATCTGTGGTTCCGGTCCCGGAACAGGTTCGCCATCCGGTCCAACAGCCTGCGCCTGGGCCTGCTGCTGCGGGGCCGCCTCAGCGCCTGCACCACCGAACTGGTCGATCTGGTCGTGGATCAGGTTCTGCGGGAGGGAAGCGAGGAGCTTCTCGAAGGCCGCGAGCGTTGTGGCGGAACGGAACATGTTGTTGAGGATCTCCTGATAGATCTCGTTCATGAGCGCATCGAACATCTTGAACGCTTCCTGCTTGTATTCGATGAGCGGATCCTTCTGTGCGTATGCCCTAAGTCCGATGCTTGAACGCAGATGGTCCATGGCATACAGATGTTCCTGCCAGAGCCTGTCGATGGCTTCGAGAAGGGTATGCTTCTCAAGCCATCTCTGCGAATCCGGCGTCTCGAGGGATGTCTTGATGGTATACGCGTTGTTGATCTTTTCCAGGGTGTTTTTCGTTATGATGTCCTTGTCCGGAATCCCGTCGGGATTCTGAGTGGAGAAGTCCTTGTGGGAGAAACCGAGCGGGAATGTGGAGTTGAGCCATGAGACGAGTTCTTCCGGCCTGAATGCAATGGCTGTCTTGCCGGAATATTCATATGCCTCTTCGATACGGGCTTCGACTTCGCTGTTGAGGATGTCGAAGAGTATCTCCTTCGGGGTTTCGGACTGGATCACTTCCTGCCTGAATCCGTAGAGGACCTCGCGCTGCTTGTTCATCACGTCGTCGTACTGGAGCGTCCTCTTCCTGATCGAGAAGTGGTGCTGTTCAACGCGTTTCTGGGCGGTCTCGATCGACTTGTTGAGTAGGGGATGCTGGAGCTCCTCGCCTTCCTCGAGTCCGAGCCTGCTCATGATCGTAGCAACCCTGTCGGAACCGAAAAGACGCATGAGATTGTCCTCGAGAGAAACGTAGAACCTTGATGAGCCCGGATCACCCTGGCGCGCACAGCGTCCGCGCAGCTGCCTGTCGATACGCCTTGAATCATGGCGTTCACTGCCTATTACATGCAGTCCTCCGACCCCGGGGACACCTTCACCGAGTTTGATGTCGGTACCACGTCCCGCCATGTTGGTGGCGACCGTTACCGAACCGCGCTGTCCGGCACGGGCGACGATCTCGGCTTCGAACTGGTGGTTCTTTGCATTCAGGACATTGTGAGGGATGCGTTCACGCTTCAGCATCCTGCTGAGGATCTCCGATACTTCGACAGAGACTGTTCCGAGCAGGACCGGTTGTCCGGCCTCATGGCATTCCTTCACCTCGTCGAGGATCGCCTTGTACTTTTCGCGCTTTGTCTTGTAGATGCAGTCGTTGGTGTCCTCCCTGACACATGGTTTGTTCGGGGGGACGACTATGACATCGAGCTTGTAGATCTGGTGGAACTCGTTCGCTTCGGTCTCGGCCGTTCCGGTCATTCCTGCGAGCTTCTCGTACATCCTGAAATAGTTCTGGATCGTGATGGTGGCGAGGGTCTGGGTCTCACGTTCGATGCTGACATCCTCCTTGGCCTCGAGTGCCTGATGGAGTCCCTCGCTGAATCTTCTGCCGGGCATGAGACGTCCGGTATGCTCGTCAACGATAAGCACCTTGTTATCCTGGACGACATAATGGACATCCTTCTCGAAGAGGCAGTACGCCCTGAGGAGCTGGGAGATGTTGTGGAGTTTCTCGCTGTTCTTTGAGAATTCCTCCTGGAACTCCTGCTTCTTCTTCATCTTGTCTGCGTCCGAAAGCTTCGGATCGGTGTCGATCTCATGGATGGTCGAAAGGAGATCAGGCAGGACGAACATGTTTGGATTGTCGGGGCTCAGGGCGTTGCGTCCCTTCTCTGTGAGATCGGCCTCGTGTCCCTTCTCGTCGATCACGAAGAAGAGATCCGCCTGGACCTGCTGGAGGAGTCCGCGGTTCTGATCGCTGCGGACTGAACCTTCGAGCTTTTCCAGTTTCTTGAGGATCATGCTGTCCTCGAGAGTGTGCATGAGCTGGCGGTGCTGCGGCATTCCGAACCTCACCTGGAGCAGCTTTATAAGTGCGTCCTCCTCCTCGGGACTTCCTTCCGCGGCATCCTTCATGATATCCTTTGATTCGGAAATAAGCCTTGAACAGAGGAGGTTCTGCTTCTTGAAGAGATCGGCTATTCCGGGCTTGAGGACATCGAACTGGTGCGTGGAAACCGCCACCGGACCGGAAATGATAAGAGGTGTCCTGGCCTCATCTATCAGGATGCTGTCCACTTCATCGATTATGGCAAAGTAATGGTTCCTCTGCACGAGCTGGTCCTTGCTGGTGGCCATGCCCATGTCGCGGAGGTAGTCGAAACCGAACTCGCTGTTCGTGCCGTAGGTGATATCGCAGGCATACTGCTGCCGGCGTTCAATGGGCATCATCTGGTTCTGCAGGCAGCCGACCGTGAGGCCAAGGAACTTGTAGATCGTCCCCATCCATTCGGAGTCGCGTTTTGCAAGATAGTCGTTGACGGTGATGAGCTGGCAGTTCTTGCCGGAAAGTGCGTTCAGGTATAGGGGCATTGTTGCAACCAGGGTCTTTCCTTCACCGGTGGCCATTTCCGCAATGTTCGCCCTGTGCAGGACAATTCCACCCATGATCTGGACATCATAGGGGATCATGTCCCAGACAAGCTCATGTTCACAGACCGTTATCGTCTTTCCGCAGAGCCTGCGGCAGGTGTTCTTGACGGCGGCGAACGCCTCCGGAAGGATATCATCCAGGGTTTCACCTTTTGCCAGCCTGTCCTTGAATTCCTGTGTTTTCGCCTTGAGCTGGTCGTCTGAAAGGCCCTGATATGACTTTTCGAACTCGTTGATCGTTGCTACGACAGGTTTGAGCTTCTTCATGTCGCGCGCTGACTTTGAACCGAATACTTTGCTGAGGAGATAATTGATCATTGTCTTTTCACATGTTCATTTGGAGCCAGGTTTCACCAGGGGGATCTTGCCTGCGCAGAGTGGGCATTTTGCAGGTTCGAATGTGTCGAAATGCAGCTTGAGCAGGCTTTTGAAGGGAACGTCGAATTTCACGTCGCCGGCGGATCTGTCAACGATCACCGCGATCCCGACGACTTCGGCGCCGAGGCTTCTTGCCAGCTGGACGGTCTGGTCGACCCTGCCGCCTTTCGTGACCACATCCTCGGCCACAAGGACCTTTTCGCCCTTTGAAAGAGCGAAGCCTCGCCTGAGGACCAGATTGTCGTTCTCCTTCTCTGCAAATATCGCCCTGCATCCGAGCCTTCGTCCGACTTCCTGTCCTACAATAAGTCCGCCGAGGGCCGGTGAAAGAACTGTGTCAACCTTGGTCCCCTTGAACTTGTCGGCAAGTTCCGCGCAGAGCTTCTCGGCGATCAGGGGATGCTGCAGGACGAGTGCAGCCTGGAAGAAGCGGTTGCTGTGCAAGCCGCTCCTGAGCTGGAAATGCCCTTCGAGGAGGGCGCCTGATTTCAGGAAATGATCCAGTGCGTCTTTGTCTGTCATATTTATAAAACTCCGTGTTGTTGCATGGAAATAAGTAAAGCGACGCATACTATAGCCCGATTATTGCGTTTTGTTATTGCTTTATTGCATTAATTCGTGTATTTTTATCTTGAAAGGAAGCTGGTAAATTCAGATGAAGAACATGGTTCCAAGGAAAATCATTGCAGGCCTGTTCCTGCTTTGCGGCCTGATCATATCCTTCTACGGTGTTGCCTTCATAATAAAGGCATCCAAGTGCAAGGCCTGGCCGACAGCCGAAGGGATGATACTCCATTCCTCCGCCGTCGATTCAAATGATCTTCCGGAGAACAAGACCAAGGATGTGCTCCGGCCCTACATCGTCTACGAATACATGGTCGGCGACAAATACTACACTTCAAACAGCATCGCATACCTGAAGATAGTTTCCTGGTTCGATTTCAGCGACACGTATTTCTCCGGTTCATATGGGGAGATAAGGGATCTGCTGCGCCATTATCCGGTGGAACACAAGGTGAAGGTCTATTATAATCCGGAGAACATTGAGGATGCCGTGATTGACACGGGGCTGAAAACCCCTGTCTTCATGCCATTCATCCTCGGGCTTCTCCTTACCTACATATCATTCCATGTGTATATATACGGTGTCTTGGGGCATTTTTACGACGCCAGGCACGCCTAAGACGGGCTCATCCGCAACCCAATTGAATATCCAATATCGAACAAGGAATATCGAATGATGAAGTAAATCTAAGACAGAGAGCCGCAACTCAAAAGGGTTTTTGTCATAAGTGTTGGGTTTAAGTTCAAATCTTCAACTTAAAACTTAACACAAAAAGAATTATAATCGAATTTGTAATAGCTTGCCCGTTCCGGGGGGCCATGGAACTCTGAAGGAAAGGATCCAATGCTTTGTCCAGCCTGTGAAATTGAAATGATCATTCTTGAGTTCAAGGATATCGAGATTGACTTCTGCTGCCAGTGCAAAGGCATATGGCTCGATGAAGGTGAACTCGAGCTCCTCCTGCAGGCAGATAGTTCAGCTGGGAAATCCGCTGCGGGGCTTTTAGCAGATTTGAAGAAAGTTGACGGGACCGACGGCAGGAGAAAATGCCCTGTCTGCAGGAAAAAAATGGAACCGGTGGAACTTTCGGTGGAACCACCTGTCGAAATAGACAAATGCCTTCACAACCATGGATTATGGTTCGACAAGGGGGAGCTGGAGCAGGTGATGACTTCTGCCGGAGCATCCGGCAGGCTCTCTGAATTCCTTAATTCGATTTTCAAGAACAAATAATATAGGGAGGATGTGTTATGAGTATGGCAGTTTTAGGAGTTGTGGTACTTGTGCTGTTGGGGCTCTTGGTCATTGTCGGGCTCTGGTTTTTAATGACCTACAACAGCCTGGTCGGACTTCGGAACATGGTTAAGAACGCCTGGGCGCAGATCGATGTCCAGCTGAAACGCAGGCACGACCTGATCCCGAACATAGTTGAGACCGTGAAGGGATACGCGAAGCATGAGAGCGGAACTTTCGAGGCCGTGGTGAAGGCCAGGACCGCCGCAATTGCCGCCAACGGCGTTGCCGCACAGGCGAAGGCCGAAGGTGAACTCTCCGGAGTTCTTACCCGACTCATGGCAGTCGCAGAAGCATATCCCGAACTGAAGGCCAACCAGAACTTCCTCGCCCTCCAGGAGGAGTTGTCCTCAACCGAGAACAAGATCGCCTTCTCGAGACAGGCATACAACGACCAGGTGTTAAGCTACAACAACAAGATCCAGATGATACCTTCAAATATCGTGGCAGGTATCGGCGGATTCACAGCGTCGGAGCTCTTTGAACTGAAGGACTTAGCACAGCGCGAAGCACCGTCGGTGAAGTTCTAAGGAAAAGTCACAGAGGTCCAAGGCACAGAGGTCCAAGGCTCCAAAGGCACAAAGCCGAAGAGTTAATTCTGGATTTTTTCTTCTTGGCATTTTAAATCAGCAATCGGCAATCTAAAATCGAAAATGTCATATGTGGCAGGCTGTAAAACAGAACAAGATCAAATCAGTGATCCTTATTTTCATCATGGGGATCCTGCTTATAGTTTTGGGGGCTGCGATTGGCGGGGCCGCCTCCGGCGATGAGCGAGGTCTTCTTGGTGGAGTGATGATCGCGGGGGTGCTCTGGTTCTTCCTGACTGTCATTGCGGTGACACAGGGAAAGAACATACTGCTTTCCCTTTCCGGTGCCAGGGAGGTCACACATGATGATGCCCCCCAGCTCTACAATGTCGTCGAGGAGATGAGGATCGCCGCTGCGCTTCCGGCCACCCCCAAGGTATTCATCATGGAAAGCCGCGCCCCGAATGCATTTGCCGTAGGAACACCGATGAATTCTGCCGTGGCGGTGACAACCGGTCTCCTCTCCGTCCTTTCGCGTGACGAACTGCAGGGTGTTGTCGCTCACGAGATCGGACATATAAAGAACCAGGACAGCCGCTTCATGACCATTGCGGGTGTCATGCTCGGAGTGATAGTCATTCTTGCAGATGTTTTCACAAGAAGCGTATTCTATGGGGGAATGGGCCGCCGTCGTTCAAGCTCGAAGGATTCAGGACAGCTCCAACTGATCCTTTTCATAGTGGCAATAGTGCTCGCTATTCTTGCTCCGGTCCTCGCGCAGATGCTTTATTTTGCATGTTCGAGGAGCCGTGAATATCTCGCCGATGCGTCTGCAGCTCTGTTCACGAGATATCCCGAGGGGCTTGCATCGGCACTTGAGAAGATCTCGCGCGCAACGATACCTCTTGAGTCCGCAAATCGCGTCACCGCCCCGATGTATATAATCAATCCCCTGAACAAGGCGAGCGGGAATGCGGCGTTCAGTCTTTTCAGCACGCATCCACCGACCGAGGAAAGGATCAAGATACTGAGGTCGATGGCTTCCGCGGGACTCGGTGATTACAATGCCGCATATGGCAAGGTCAAAGGCGGGATAATAATCGGGAAAACGGATCTGCGTTCGGCCGAGGAGTTGGAACTGAGGGGTATAAAGCCGCCGCAGGAGGTCGACAAGAGCAGGCAGACACGCGAAGCGAACGACATATTGCACCGTCTCAACAATTTCATCTTCATAACCTGTCCCTGCGGACTTCGCCTGAAGATCCCGCCGGCCTTCACGGGCAAATCAGTTGATTGTCCGCGCTGCGGGGTGAAGCATGACCTGCCGTCGTAACGGAGCAACGGCGTATGGGAGTTTCGGAGACTGGAATTGGAAATTGGCCGGAGCGCGGGCATCTTGCCGGCGATTGAATTGATTACAATCAGTTGAGGATACTTTCCATTGTGAATTCCATCAGGCGAGAGCGAAAATCAGAAAATCCATGATAGAGTATCAAGTTCGTATTCATAATAATAAACTTTGTGCCTCTGTGCCTTTGTGGTTATCATGTCAGATGCAGTTCCTAAAATTCCAACAGTTGCGATAGTGGGGCGCCCGAACGTGGGCAAGTCCTCGTTGTTCAACGCCATACTCAAGCGCCGTATCGCCATCGTGCACGAGGAGAGCGGTGTCACCCGCGACCGCATAGCAGCTCCGACGAAGTGGAACAACAGGCATTTCCAGATAATCGACACCGGCGGACTCGGAATGTACGGTGGGCAGAAAAGAAAGCTCGGGATATGGGATTCGGAGATCAAGGAGCAGGTCGACATTGCCATCGAAAGTGCGGAATTGCTTATAATGGTAGTCGATGTTACCGCAGGTGTCACAGCTCTTGACATGGATATCGCCAACAGGCTCCGCGCTGGCGGAAAGAAAATGTTTCTCGCAGTCAACAAGTCCGACAACCCCGAAATTGACGCTGAGTCTGCGAATTTCGCAAGGCTTGGTTTTGAAAAGGTGTTTCCGGTCTCATGCGTGCACAGGAGGGGAATTGACAATCTTCTGGACCAGATAGTTTCTGCAATTGACTGGTCAACTGTGGTTCCGCCACAGGAACCGGGACTGAGGATAGCCGTCGTGGGACGTCCAAACGTTGGGAAATCCTCGATTGTCAACAGGCTTGTCGGTCATAAGCGCGTGATGGTCAGCAATATTCCCGGAACGACAAGGGATTCCGTCGAGGTCAGCTTCGATCTTGAATGCAAGGAGGGGAAAGTCCCTGCTGTCCTTGTCGATACCGCCGGTCTCCGCGAAAAACGAAAAGCTGACACTTCAGTTGAGATCTTCAGCATAATGCGGGCGGAGGAGGCGGTGATGCGGGCCCAGCTGATCCTCTTCGTGGTCGAAGCGAGCATTGACGGTGTTACGGCCCAGGACAAGAAGATCGCGAGCATGATCTCCGAATCCGGAAAAGGCTGCATAATTCTCGCCAACAAGTGGGATCTCTGCAGGAAAGCCCATAAGAGGGAGGATGTCCAGGCCGAGATCCGTTATACAATGCCATTCATGGAATATGCCCCTGTAGTTTTCATTTCCGCTCTCGACGGATCCAACTTCAACAGGATCACTTCGGCCATGGCAGAGGTCAGGGAGAACATGAGGATGCATATCCCGACATCGCTGGTGAACAAGATACTTTCGGATGCTACGGCAAAGAATGCTCCATCCGCGGTAGGAACGGTCCGCCATCATTTCAAGATATACTATGCGACCATGGTCGGGAACGAACCGCCGAGATTCCTGTTCTTTGTAAATGATCCCGGTGTCTGCACGAAGAATTATCTGTCATATCTGGGCAATTGTCTCAGGAACAGTCTGGGCCTTACAGGGCTTCCAATAAGGATACAGCTCCGCGCGAGGGAAAAGACCATTGCGCCCAGACGCAATGGAAAAGACAGGAAATTCAGCCCTAAGCACTAGAACTTTATAACGAAGTTCTTCTCTCCGGCAGGTACTTCAATCTTTGAGATGCTGTTCAGAAGCAGTGGAATCTTGCCGCCTGTGGTTGCAGGGATGAACTTTTCAAGAATCTGGCCCTCGGCGAACATGATAGGCATGTGGCCCATCTTGAATTCCTTGGCATTGAACTTGACTGCGACCTGATCCTTCACCTTGGGTTCGGTGAAAGTGATTGTGCCGGAGATTTCAAAGGTGACAGATACGGACCCCATCATCTTGGTCTTGAGGATTATGTGGGTGAAGCCCATGCCGTCGATGTAGAAGATGATCTTTTCTACGGCATAAGCAGCCTGTTCCGAGCCTGCGGCTGGTTTTGCGACAAACTTGTCATTATAGAGATATGTCGCTTCCTGGGTTGTAAAGCTGTAGGAGTCATCACCAAATCCCTGTTCGGCCTTCTTCATCATATTGTCGAACTTGGTGTTTGCCGCCGTAATGGCATCTTTGTCGCTAAGGGCCGGATATGCGGACAGATCGTCTGGATAGAACATCATCACAAGGATTCCAACTACGCCCAGGAATATCGCGAATCCGACCAGGTTCCTGATGAGGCCGAAAAGATTGAAGGAGGCCTTCTTGTCCTCCACTTTCGGACGCATCGTCTCCACGTCGAGTTTTTCACCGCAGTTCCTGCAGAAAATTGCTCCGAGCTGGTTCTCATGGTTGCACTGCTGACATCTGATAAGCATAATCCTTGTACTCCTATAGATAAGAATTTATTATGTTTTCTTGGATTCCGTTTTCTTGTTCTCTGCTGGTTTGCTTTCGGAGCTCTTGCTCTCGGTGGGTTTGTCGGCGCTCTGGGCCTTCTTGTAGCTGTCCTTGCGGTAGTCGGTGCAGTAGAAACCGCTTCCCTTGAAAATTATCCCTGCGCCGGTACCGATCTTGCGGCGGACCTTTTTCTTCTTGCAGATTATGCAGGTTTTGAGCGGTTCATCTGACATTTTCTGGAAAACTTCGAATGTCTTTCCGCAGGCCTTGCATTCATACTCGTATGTCGGCATCTGAGAGCTCCTGGAACTAACTTTGAAAATGCAGTGCGTATAATAGCATAAAGTATTTTTTTCTCAAGGGGGGATTTCAAGGGAAAGTGAAAAAATAAGCCACCTTGGAATTAGGGGTAGCGTATAGTGCGTCCATTGATGCCTTCATACCCCTTGCCCCGACGGTATTCCGGGACAAGCAGGACCTTTCCCCCTCCTTCAGGAAGATCTATGGCAAAGGCAGGGGTGCACAGGGAAGACAGCCTTGGACGCAGTTCCTTGAGCAATTTCAGGGCCCGGGGAATGCCTGTCCGGAAATGCATATTCCCTTCAGCGGGATCCACATGGAAAAGGTAGTGCGGTTTAACTCGGATCCTTGCCAGGGTCCTGAAGAGTTCCTCCAGAATGTCAGCCCGGTCGTTGATGCCCTTTAACAGGACTGTCTGGTTCAATATGGGGATACCAGTTCCTGAAAGCCTCCGGCAGGCGGCGGTAGCTTCTGGAGTCAGTTCTACAGGATGATTGAAATGGGTCATTATCCAGAGGTTCAGGAACTTCGAAAGCATCTTGACAAGCCTCTGATCTATCCTTGAAGGCAGGACCACTGGCATTCGAGTGCCTATCCTGATCGCGTCAATGCTGCCGATCCTCGAAAGTTTTCCAATGATGTTTTCCAGGCTTTTTATGTCGAGCACGAGCGGATCTCCGCCGGAAACAAGGATTTCCCTTATTTTGGGATTCTTCCTTATATATTTGCAGGCATCATGCAGTTCCTTCTCAGTGATGTCCCTCATTTCGTTCCCGGAACGCCATTTGCGTTTCCTGAAGCAGAAACGGCAATGGACCGCGCACCTGTTGGTTACAAGAAGAACAGCCCGGTCGGCATAGCGGTGGATGAGCCTGGGCACTGGCATCTGCTTCTCTTCGGCAAGCGGATCCTCGGTAAGGCGGCTGTCACGGATGAGTTCACGGCCATCCGGGAAGCACTGCCTGAATATTGGATCCTTCCTGAAATCTCTTCCTATCAGACCGAGATAATAGTTGGTCGCAAGGAAAGGATAGAGCTCCGCAGTCTTCTTCTCGTCCTTGGAAAATTTGAGCTTTGAGAATTTCGCAATATCCTGAAGATAATCTTTTTTATTCTTAATTTTCTTCATGTATCCGTTTGTAGTTAAGCTCGCAAGAGCTGTTCTTCTCTTAGTCAAGGTTGTAACAATTCAATCAAGAACACGTCTTGCGACGTTAACTACAAGCTTATGCAAATTTTGAAATTAAGAATATGCTGGTAGTCAATGCCGTAAGGCATGTTCTTGCCTAATCATCCCATCCTACTCCCATCTTTTCCACAGGATAGCTTTGTAAGATAAGGGACATTTTCTCTTTTCCAATATTTCCCTCAAAAATATTGAAACTCCCGGCCTTCCATTCTTCGGGAGCAGATGCAAAAACATGTTTTACAGGATTATAATGAATGTAATTTATGGTTGCCCAATAATGAGCCTCACTTCTTATGTGCCTGTCGCTGAAACGGTGCCAGACTTTGCGTCCGGGGGAGTTGTCTTCGCGGTTCCATTGCGTTGATATTCCGTTGTGTAATTGAGAGAGGGTAGTTTTGATCTTGATCAAGTCAGCAGATAAAAGAATATGATAGTGATTGGGTAATATGCTCCAGGCAAAAATACTTGAAGTTTCTATTCGGGATATCCTATCAATTAATTTTTCTTGAAAATCAAACCTGCGATGTTCGGAAGACATAATATGCTTATGTTCATATATCGCTGCTGTTATGATATAAGTTTTGGCCCCTTCTGGAAAGTGAGGTGGTGAATGCAGGGGGAGACTCTGGAGTTTCCGATAATGAACCACATCCTGTTTCTGCTGTTCATTCAGTTTTCGGTAGGTATACATGATATCTAAGAACAGCCCTTACGGGCTTAACTACAAACGTATTCCCAATTTCTTGAATATGCTTGTAGCTAACGCCGTAAGGCGTGTTTCTTTTATTGTTTTCTCTTCAGGTTTATAATGAAAGAAGATATTTTATGAGAATTGAGAATTATGCATAAGGAAATTATAACGCTGAGGGCGGTCATTACTATTTCGGCATTGCTTTTTATTTTCATTTCTCCGAATAAATTCTCATGGCAGGATGAGTATATGAGTTTAATTAGATAAGGGGCGTCAGAAAGGAAGAAATAAAGTCCAATCAATACCAGTCCTGTCTTAAGAATGAACTCTTCTGAATAATTATACGATGACCCGTCGTCATCTTTAATTTTCAAGGAGTTGAATATCTTGTTTGAAAAAAGGAAAAGCATTGATGCAAAAGAAACAGACAGGATGAATTCTGCAATGGATTCTATCAAGAACATTCTGCTGAATTCACCTGATGACACATAATAGCCAAGAATTTTACTCGGTAATCCCGACACAACCAAGTATAGAATTATAATTCCCAGCAGGTTGCATAATACAATGAATAAATTTCGCATAGAACCCCCTTAGTCTTAGAACAGCCCTTACGGGCTTAACTACAAACGTATTCCCAATTTCTTGAATAAGCTCGTAGTTAACGCCGTAAGGCGTGTTCTTTTCTTTTACTAAATTACGAGTTGCTCTTTACAGTGTAAACCCAGCCTTTGCCGGAATCCCAGCTTCGGGAGATCTTGAATCCAGGGAACTTCCGCTTCTTCGAGTTCTCTGCGAACTTCGCAAGAAGTCCGGAAGCTTCGAGTTCCCTGTCGGCAATCCCGATCTTGGCGCAAAGTTCTCCCGCAGTTCCCTTGAACTTTCCGACAGTGTCCAGCTTCACCTGGAGATCTGAGATAAGGCTTATGACATCCTTGCTGGCGAGCTTGTATGCCTGCACGCCAGGCTGGTGGAAGGCGTTGATGTGGATGAGTTCGGCATAGAACGCAACCGCCCTCTCATAGAGGGCGATGATCATTCCAAGGTTGAACGGGGAAACTTCGGTGATCTGCATCTCGATGACCTGTCGTCCCTTCGATAGCAGGGCTTTTGCAAGTCCCGCCTGGAATCCGTGCAGATAGTCGCCCATCGCGATCTTGTCGGTGATCGGAATATTCATGCTGTCCTTCAGCACCTCGATGAAAGAAACGAAGAAGTCGTTGCGTCCGTCGTTGAGCTGCTGGATGAATGCGTGGGCATCGGTTCCGCCCTTGTTGCCGAAGACGTTGAGCCCCTGGTTCACGGTGTTGCCGTCGAGATCCTTCTCCTTACCGAGACTTTCCATCACCAGCTGCTGGAGATAGCGCGAGAGGAGTACAAGTCTGTCGGAGTAGGGGACTATGACCATGTTCTTGTCGCCTTTTCCGTTGCCGGCGATATACCACATCGATGCGAGGAAGTAAGATGGATTCTTCTTGACATCGGCTTCGCGGGTTAGCGTATCCATCCTGCATGCCCCTGCGAGGAAGCTCTTGAAGTCTATTCCGGCGAGAGCGGCCGGCAGATGCCCGACGATGCTTGTCTCGCTCGTTCTTCCGCCGATCGATTCGGCCATGGGGAATACCTTGAGCCAGTTCTTCGACTTCGAATACTTGTCGAGTTCGCTGCCTTCCATCGTGATAGCACATGCGTGCTTCGTGAAATCGAGGCCTTCCTCCTTGTAGAGCATCTCGAAGGCGATCATGTTGTTCTTCGTCTCCTGCGTGCCTCCTGATTTGGAGATGCTGAGGATCAGCGTGCTCTTGAGATCGACCGCCGCAACTGCGTCGTTTACGCCGGCGGTGTCGGTGTTGTCGGTGAAATAGACCTTGAGATAACCCTTGCGGCGTGCGTTGCTGAGTTCGTTCCAGTATGGACCGTTAACCGCGAACTGCAGGAGCTGAGGACCCAGTGCCGAACCACCGATCCCGTTAACGACGACTGCATCAAACTTCTTTCCGGTGCTTCCCTTGATGTTTCCGCTGCGAAGGTCTTCGGCGAATTTCTCGACGTCGGCAAAGAGCTGGGATGTCGGATAAGCTATGCGATCGGAGAAATGTGTGACCTTCCTGTTCTCGTCCGGATTCTTGATCGCGCCGGACTCGATCCTCTTCATCTCCTCGTGGGCTTTTGCGAATTTCGCAGAAAGATTCTGAAGGTCGGGCTCGGAGAAGTTCATTCCCGCCACATCAAGCGTAAATCCCGTTTCGCCGTCGGTGATAGAGTATTTCTTGTTGCGTTCAAGCCAGATTTCCGTGTGCATATTTTTCTTCCTTGGTTTATGTTTTGAAAAACATAAACCAAGGAATAAAAATTACCAACGCTACTTCAGCTCTATCTTCCAGAGCTTCCTGTAGGCGATATTCTCGATTTTTGGCAGCGCTATGGAAAGGTCTGGTCCCAGACTTTTGATTTCTAGCATGACGCCAGTGTCAGCTGATGCCGTCTTCATTGAGCCCATGCCGGGAATGATGGCTGTTGTTCCCGGCGCCGCGAAAACCCAGGCCGTCGCGGAAGTTTTGCCATTTTTTTCAATGACATAGCACATCCCCTCACCATCGAAGACCTGTCCTGCGACTTTCGCAAGGGCTCCGGCTTCGACTTTAGGACTGCGGACAAGAAATCCATATGCTGATAATTGCATATCTTTTATTGTAATAAGATAAGGGGAGAGGTTTGAAGTGATATCCACATCTCCATATGTGGAGCATATAATTCCATCATCATCCGATTTTACGTTGAAAAGCCAGTTGTGTGAAAAGCTCTTAAGTTCCGTTCCCATATATTCCGCTGCCACCGATTTCTGTATCCTGTCGATCCATCTCAACCATTCGAGGTATTCAGGCTTTGCAAGCTTGTTCTTGCTCACTCTGTTTATCATTGAATATCCGAAGGCGAGGGTAAAGGATAGCTCCCTTGGCGTGTCCACAGATTGGCCAAGATTGTGGTGCGTCATTCCGACCTTGTCGTGTGCCATTGCCAGTGCGATCGGGAATATCCTCCAGCACTCAACAGGGAATATGTTCTTCAGCGGTCTCTGCTTGTTCTCCGGCATATAAGCGAACGTAAGACCACATGTCTGGATCTCGCTGTCGAGTATTCCCCACCAGGCGTCCTCGGTGGAAAGTGGGACTACGGATGAATCTGTGCGCACCGACGAAACGATCGCCTCCATGTAGGCCGAAGGTGATGGAGCTGCTGGATTCATGTCTATCATCCAGTCGCGCGCCCCGCACTGGTCCTGGAATATGATGTCCGCCCCATATTCCTCCGTGAACTGCCTGATTACCTCGCTGTTGATCTGTCGGACGGCAGGATGCCACATGGTCGTCGTCCAACCATCGTTTTTACCGTATATCTCACGATTGTTCTTTCCGTTGAGGCCGATGAGCAGAGGTTCATTCCCATATTTGATGAATGTCGGCCCCTTGGGATTGTCGCACCACCAGGTGTTGTTCGTATACGGCATGAAGAGACTTCCCGTGGAGTGGACCTTCCTGATGAACTCCTTGAACTCATCCGGACTTGCGAATGAAGCCCTCGGTGGTAGCTGGTCAGGATATTCCTTGTCGAATCCGCCCTTAAGGTAGCTTGCCGAATGGACGATCGAAGGCGAGGGGAGGATCTGCAGGAGATCGAGACAATCCTTTACCGTCGGAACTTCATACTTATAGACGACGCATTCCTTGAATTTTTTGAGCTTTTCTGGTGAAAGCTTGTCGCTCAGCTTCTTTTTAACCTGGTTGTCGATGCAAAAGGATTTCGCGTCTTCTATTGCGCTGCCGCCAAATTTCATGCGGACCGTTGGCGACTTCCAGGTTTCACCGGCTTTAACATACGGTGAGAACGGGCGTCCAAAATATCCACCCTTCTCATTTGCTCCGACATTTACCTTTGACTGAACGAAGATCTTGCTGTGGTCGCGTTCCCCCTCCCAGGCCTTCCATGTGAACGGTTGAATGCTGTAGATGGAGATGTCCGAGTCCTTCTGGAAATCAACGTGCAGAAAGTCTGCGAAGATCCCGGGGACTTTTCCGTCGGAAGGAAGTGAATAGAAACGGGAAGGAACCAGTTCCTGGTAGAAGGAATAGCCCCCGGTCTCGAACCAGTTTCCACCGTTTTCAATGTAATCTTTTATGGATTTTAAAAGAGAAGGCAGTTCGCCAGCTTTCCTGACAGGTATCATTTCCCCGTATGGATTCAGTATGAGGATGAACAGGGGATTCCGGAGGGCTTTCTCCAATTCATCCGAGCTGGAAATGACAACCATCTCCACACCAGTTTTCACGGCGGGAATGATTTTTAATCTTTCCTCCCATTGCCTGACGTTGATGGATGTGTAGGAACCGCGCACAGGGCTATTGGGGAAATTTATGATGCCGATCCTGCTGCGTCCCTTTTTATTACCGTCCGCTGTGATGCGATCGAGGACAGCTCCAACCATTGCAACAGTGGCATCCGCCTGCTTCTCCAGAATCTTGCCGCCAATGCGGAAGAGATGTCCTTCGGATGAAGCTGAAGGACGTGCTCCACCGAAATAAACTCCATCCTTGGTTTCGGCAATCACAATGTCCGCCTGGCCTTTATCGAAAGGACGGCTTGCAATGACAGGCGTTTTTGAAATTTTATCAGAGAGTGCATCCCCGAGCCAGTCCTTTCCAGTATTCGTAATAGTGAGTTGCGATTCCTTGTCATCGTCACCCAGGTTGAGGGGGGCGTTTCCCATTAACGCAGAATATCCTTCAGGACCTTTTTTCCCGATCTCAAAAGCATATGGGACCGGATCCGTGGAATGATCACGGAAGAAATTCTGGTTGAGCGCCATTCCTACGTTCCTTGGATTCTTTACCTGGCAGACGAGTTCAGCGAGCTGCTCGGGCGAGAACCGCATGGTTCCAGGAAGAGAAAATTCCAGAAGATCCTTTTTAAGCGCAGTCAGTGAAGCCTTGAAATAGAGGTTGTCCGCATCAGGTGTAATGGTCACTTCAACTTTTATATCGGTGCATTCGAAAAGATAGCAGATAGATTTCCCATCAATGATCTTGAAGGTGGAGTGCAACTCAGTGGAGCCAGGGGAGAATTTCGCGGCGTCAAGGGACTGCTTGTCCAGGAATGTGGCGCGCCAGAGGCCTTCTTCAGCACCTTTAAGAAGGGTGGTTCCTTCCTTTCCGGAAATTGAAATGATCGAGCCATTGTCCTTTGCGAACTTCGCAGAATATGATGGGGCTTGTACGGTAATTGCCGTTTCATCCTCGGAAATACTGAAATCGGATTTCTGTGCCGGAGCAGGGGATGGTTCTTTCTGAGCCATGTTGGCCTCCTGGGCTGCCTTTAAACATCCGCTAACGAAGAGTGAACTGATGACGATACTGACTAGAAGAGTGTACTTCATAAGTCAACGATGCTCCTTGATTATGGTTCGGATTTGAGGGAACCTCTGATGTTTGCACCACGCTTTGTGAAATTCGTAATATCCATTCCGTGACAGCGGATTGAAGCTCCTGAGCCCGTCTTCGTTCCATCAGCTGTCAGCGTATAAGGTCCCTTCGATGGAACCAGTCCGACCTCATACAGATCAACTACCGAGATGCCACCGGAATTCACACTTGCGCAGAAGTCGTCGGTCCTTAACGAAGGACCTATTTTTCCACCAAATACCAGGGACCGTGAACGGTCGATGTATCCATAGACACGTCCATCGGAGTTGGCATAGGTGGGCATTACCGTTATACCGCGGCTATCTTCATGTCCTGTCTCGACATTGTCCCTGCCGGTATTTCCATAACCATTGCGGACGGTGCAACGGGGGCGCACATGGAATATTCTGCCACTGCCGAGGCCATTGCCATGGACATTCCAGAGGTCGGCATGGCTGTATCCGCCAATGCAGTCGAAAGTGTAGATGTCGTTCGGTCCAACTGCCGCAAAGGCGTTTCCGCCTACAGAACCGGCCCACATTCCACAGTGATCAAATACAAGTGACGAACGCGCCTTGGCAAGGGAGTTGTTGTTCATTCCAAGCGGATTCAGCCCCCCGACCCAGTGGCAGTTCCGCACCCAGTAGAAACGGCCTGCGGTTGCCGAGGAAGGAGTGGACATTGACCAGCAGTTGAGGTTGGTTGCAACAGGTGGAGTCACATACTCATCACCGACAAGGGTTCGCTTGTCGAAAGGGCAAACTGTAACAAGACCTGTTTTCGTGTCATGGAAGAAAGTGCCTGGCTTGCCGGCAACATCGGCTGCGCTCGCGGTTCTTTCGTAGCCAAGACCTCCGCCATCTGGAGAAGCAGATCTGGCTGCAGGCGACCAATCCATGACGATCGAAGTATTTGATTCGCCAACAGGTCCGGAAGTCGTGTAAGTCCCATCCCCTGCAGCAGCCCATGTTGGTTTAGCACCCTTGCAGAAGATCACGTCCTTGCCGTCAATCGTGTAGATTATCGCGGAATTCGCAAATCCATTGACCGTAGCATCGGTTCCCCAGATCATGCGGCTCTTCGACGGTATCACAATGATTTCGCTGATGTCTCCAGATTTTTTGTTGGCGGCTGCCTGCATAGTTTTCAGCGCAAGCTCCTGAGTCAGTCCAGAGTTGGAGTCCTTGCCTTTTACAGGATCGACGAAGTATTGCGTCACAGTCTTTCCTTCGGACATCATCTTGCGGAGATCGTCTGCGGTCTTGTCGACCTCATACTTTCCAGGGCCGGTCCGGATTACCTTGAGTAGCGGCGCCCAGTCGAAATCCGAAGGGAGGGGCATTGCTGCCGGCTCCGCTGCTTCGGTTGGACAAGCCATCTGGCTTATAGCGGCAATCATGATAAAAAGCAGCAAGGCAGCTGGTTTCCAAAGATTTTTCACAGACATCCCTATGGATTAATGATGATTCTCTGCATGTTGACGTAGGTGGTGATTTTCGTGCCGCAGTCACGCAGACCGTCGGCGTTGAGTCCTTCGACGTGTCCGTCGACGAACACGCAGTCGGCAAATCCGTTGTGGATCAGTGCGACTGCCGCGTCCTCGCATTTCCTGAAGGAGCTGAAATACCACAGGGGCTGTTCATTCCTGGAGGCCAATGCACCCGTGCTGGCGGTTATTGTGTCGGCGACAAGAGCGAAGTTGGAAGGCTGCTTGAACATGTACAGCTTGTAGAAGACGTTACATCCACTTGATGCAGGATCCCAGACCATGAAATTGCCCTGTGTGGGAACTATGTTGTTGTAGTAGTCGGTTCCGCCGTTCAACCATCCTGCATACATTCCGTAAGTCCAGGAACTGGCGGAGTAGACACCGGGCTTCGTTGACGGACATACAAGGCAGTTCCTGGAAAGGTATTTCTCCTGCTTGTAGAAAATGCCGCCTGTCAGCGCCATCGTCCATTGATCATAGTTCGGCAGTTCATATCCGGTGTACCACATGAAATCGTTGTTGTCACCGGCATATAGCATGTGGGCCTTCATGATCTGCGAGAGGTTGCTGACGCAGTTGATCTTCTTCGCCATTTCCTTCGAGTTCTTCAGTGCCGGCAGGAGAAGTGCTGCAAGGATGGAGATGATGGCGATTACCACCAACAGCTCAATGAGGGTGAAAGCATTTTCGATTTTCGATTTCCAATTTTCGATTTTATTTTTCCTCTTTAAATTGGCAACCGGCAACCGGCAACCGGAAATAAATTGGATTTTATGTGTTTTCATATTTCCCCCTATGGTTAAGTTTTTGCCTTGCATATCGATTCACCGATGAAATATTCTGGCTCCGGGCAGTAATGCACCTTGCTACGGTCGATCTTACCTTCCAGGACCTGGAGGTATATGTCGTCTATATATGCATCAAGATTGGCGTTTCCGATGGTTGTGATTGATGGAATGCAGAAGCGTGCTTCGGAAAGCTCGCCGAGGGAGAAGATTGAGATGTCGGCCGGGCATTTCATACCGCAGTCATGCATGGCACGGAGAACACCTCTTGCGGAATAGACAGTCGTCGTGAAGAGTGCAGTAAAGGGCAGGGGACCCTGCTTCGCCAGCCTGAGGAAGGTTTCATAGGATTTTGCACAGGGGTTATGGAAAGCCTGCACGGGTTCGTCGATGATGATCTCGGGGAGGTTTCTTGATGCCATCTCTTTCTTCCATCCGTTGAGACGGAGTGTTATGACTGTCGATTCCGCATGTGTATTGAAGAATGCCATCTTCCGATGGCCTAGCTTAACAAGCTTCCCGACCAGTTCGCCGATGTAATTTGGTGAGATCCCGTCAATCGAAAGGATACCTATATCCGACATGTCCCTGAAGAGGGATACAACTTTCTTCTGGACTCGGGAAAGACGAAGCTTGAGCGTAGTTGAAGGAGTTAAGCTATTGAGGAAGACCACGTCGAAATTACCATCAAGAGCATCATAGATGACCGGATCGTCATTGTGGTCGTAGGTGACCACCCTTAAAATACCGCCATGTCCTTCAACGCTTTCCCTGATTGCATTATACCACTGTTGGAGGCTTGTTGAGTTTGAAGATGGGGGAGTGATGAGCGCGACCTGCCTGCACCTGTGGCCATTGCTGTACCTGCTGTTGGGCTGGAGCCTGCCGTTCTTCATCCTGACCAGGACTTTTTCCCTGATGAGATCTTGGACGGCCCTTCTGGCGGTCATATAGCTGACACCGGTCTCCCTGGCGAGGCTGCGTTCCGAGGGACTGTCTGTGAACATGTAGTCGCCGTTGAGGACCCTCTGCCTTACAAGCTCGATCACGGTCTTGTATTTTGTCTTGTTCACCTTGAGTTCCTGATATTATATCGATAATGCTATATATCAATAATGCTATAATATCATAAGGGTACAGTTATGTCAAGAACATAAAAATAGAAAAAACAATCTTTTCTGGAGATACTTATTTCCAATACGGGGATATCTGCCTCAGCCTCTCGATTATCGGAGGCAGTTTCTTGATGATGTAGTCTATCTCATCCTCAGTATTGAACCTTGAAAGGCTGAAACGGATCGAACCATGCGCCGCAGTATATGGAACACCCATGGCACGCAGGACATGCGACGGCTCAAGACTACCGGTCGTGCAGGCGCTGCCGCTCGAAGCGCATATCCCGAGCTGGTTCATGAGCAGAAGGATTGCTTCACCTTCGATGAACTCGAAACTTATGTTGGATGTGTTTGGCAGACGGCTGTCGATGTCTCCATTCACGCGCGTCTTAGGAACGATGGAGGTAAGTTCAGCCTCGAGTTTGTCACGGAGCGCCTTGACCTTCGTATTCTCAATTTTCATGTTCTTCTCTGCGAGTTCCGCAGCCTTGCCGAGGGCGATGATGCTTGCGACATTTTCAGTTCCACCCCTGCGGCTGCGTTCCTGGTGTCCACCGATTATATACGGGCGGAACCTGACACCGCGTTTCACGTAGAGAGCCCCCACACCCTTCGGAGCATGAAGCTTGTGTCCGGAAAGACTAAGCATGTCGATATTCTCCTTGGAAAGATTCATCGGCACCTTGCCCACGGCCTGGACTGCGTCCGTATGGAACTGCGCCCCGTGCTGGTGTGCTATCTGTGCAATTTCCTTCACGGGATAAATATTGCCCGTCTCATTGTTGGCCCACATCACGGATACGACCGCAGTCTCGGAATTTACCTCCTGCTTTAGCCTGTCAATGTCAAGACGCCCTTTGCTGTCGACAGGGATCTCCTCGACCTTGTATCCGCGCCTTACAAGCTCCGAACCGAGGTTCTTGACGGCCGGATGCTCAACTTTGCTTATGACAACCTTCCGCCTATCTGGAGTCAGGTGAAGTGCGCTCATGATTGCGGAATTGTCGCTTTCCGTTCCGCAGCTGGTGAAGATAATTTCCGTTGGTTCGCAACCGAGAAGTGATGCCAGCGATTCCCGGGCTTTCTTGATATGTCCGGAAACCTGTCCGCCGAACGTATGAATGCTGGAAGGATTTCCATAAAGTTCGCAGAAGAAAGGCTTCATCGCCTCGAAGACCTCGGGATCGGTCTGTGTCGTGGCATTATTGTCGACGTAGATGACTTTGTCAGAACTCATTTCGCCTCCTCCACGGTGAGTTCAGGCGCTACGAACTCGCGTAGCTTGTCCTGGACGGTGTTCTTCAGCGTGACTCCGGAAGCCGGACATGACGCACAACGCCCGCAGAGCCTGACGATCACCTTGTCGCCCTGGATGTCTACGAGCTCAATGCTGCCACCGTCCCTTTCGAGCATGGGCTTTATCTCCTTGTCGATGACTTCCTGAACCTTCATGACCTTCTGGACGGTTGTGAGTTTCTGGGGAGCCTGTTTCGAAGGCTTCTGGGCTTCCTTGCGCCAGAGTTCGTCGAGGATCTGCTGGATGTCGTCAAGGCAGCAGCCGCACCCGCCACCGGCCTTGGTGTAGTTTGTGATCTCCTCAGCCTTGTGCAGGTTGTTCTCCTTTGCGACGGCCCGGATCTTGGTGTCGGTGACACCGAAGCATTTGCAGATTACGACGCCGTCATGGTCATCGTCCTTGACGGCATCTTTTTCGCCCTTGTAGTTTGCGATGGCGGCCTGCAGTGCTTCCATTCCCATGACCGAGCAGTGCAGTTTTTCCTCAGGCAGCTCACCGAGTATCTTGACAATGTCCTTGTTTGTGACCTTGGCGGCCTCCTCAAGGGTCATGCCCTTGACAAGTTCTGTAAGCGCCGATGAGGAAGCTATCGCGCTCGCGCAGCCGAAGGTCTTGAACTTGACGTCGACGATCTTCTTTGTCTTGGGATCGAGCTTCAGGAAAAGCTTCAGCGCGTCGCCGCATCGAATGTTGCCTACTTCACCGACTGCGTCTGCGTCAGGTATTTCACCTACATTGTGAGGGTTCAGGAAATGATCCATCACTTTCTTATTATAGTCCCACATAAACCACCTTTGATGTTAAATATCAAGTTTTTGTTTCCAAATTCCAAACAGCAAATCCTAAGTCCGGACAGAAATAAAATATACATCTTTTGAACTGGCAGTTCAAATGACCTGGAAGGTATTTACAAAACGCATATCAGTGCTACATTGCAAAGTTGCTTTTATCAGTGAACACAATAGAACAATTGGGGGAACGACATGAAAAGGACATTCATAGGACTGTTTTTTGCTGCAATTGCATTGTCTGCATTCGCAGCCGACGAGAAGACCGCTGGAGATATAGACGCCATCAAGGCCAGGTTCGACAAGGAGGCTGCTCCATATTTTACCTCGGCAGAAAAGAACTCCACCCTGACAAAGCTTTCCGGAGGGACTTTGCTTCTCCAGCCATATACGCTGGTTCCCATGCTGGAAGGAATAATGATCTTCAGGGGAGAAGTCTTCAAGAGCTCAAATCCAGAGCTGGTTCCAGCTGATGCGATGCTTGAGGAGATGGCTGGAAAGGTCAAGGCGGCCGAAGCCGAAGCGAAGAAGACGGCAGGACTTGTTGATGACAACGAGGCCAGGATCGCCCAGCTGGAGAAGGATAAGAAGGACAACCAGGAAAAGATGATGAAGGAAAAGGACAAGGACCAGAAGAGCAAATACAATCCGCTCATTTTTCAGGCTGCAGATGACATAAAGAAATTAAAGAAGGAAAGCAAGGATCTGGAGAAGGCTGCAGATGTCAAGAAAAAGGAGCATGCCGACATCCTCAAGATATACACCAACCTGAAGACGATGCTGGACAACTACAATGCGAACCAGAAGAAGCTGGGTGGCGGATGGAAAAAAGATGACAAGGCGGTGACACCCGGAAAAACGGCTGACGGAAAGCCAGATGTAAAACCCGATCTGAAAAAGGATGGGAATTTAGATCCTTTCAATATGCCGAAACAGTAGTGAAGATATCTTCGCACTTGTTCATATAGGAGTAAAGGCACAGAGGCACAAGGTCATGAATAAGAAGGCAATTTCAATTTTTGCATTGGCTCTGCTCTTCCAGGCAAGTTCCTTTTCTGCCGACGTACCGGCACAGCCGGTTGACATGAAGGCTCTTGCCTTGCGTTTCGATGCGGAAGCCAAGCCATTTTTCACCGGTGAAAAGAAGACCACGTTTACGAAAGTAGAGGGAGGCTGGGAGTATGCACAGCCATATACACTGGTGCCGGTCCTCGACGGCATCATGAAGGTCAACAATTCATTCTGCAACAAGTCCACAACCGAGCTTCTCGATGCCGATAAGATGATGGGCGAAGCACAGAAGGGCTATGAGGCCGCCGCTGAGGAACTGAAGAACATCACCCAGAAACTCGAAGATGCAAAACAGGCGATGCAGAATCTGGATGCGGACCTGAAGGTTCTGGAGAAGAGATACTCGGACCTTAAGGAATCCAAGACGCCGACAACGACCAACATGACCCAGCTCAGCCTCGATATCGGAAAAAAAAGAAACGAGCTTTCTAGCGCCAAGAAGGATTCGAAGAAATTCGAAAAGGAGATTGACAAGAAGAAGGAACTTGCCGAGCAGGCCAAGAAGAAGGTTGCGGCGATGCAGGCCACCATTGATACCTTCCTCGCCAACCAGAAGAAGATCATTGCTCAGAAGGCAGCGGTCGCAAAACAGGAAAAGAAACCTGAGGAAAAAGCTGGCCAGGTTCCGGCGCTGTTCAAATGACGGGTTCCGTCATTACTTGTACTTCTCCATCTCGTTCTTCACTTTGTCGCAGATGAAATCTACGACCTTGTCGAGAGGGATCAATGTGCTTTCCTTTACGCCTCGGACCTTGAACTCTACCATTCCGTTCGGGAGGTTCTTCGGCGAAGTTATCAGCCGGAAGGGAATACCGATGAGATCGGCGTCGTTGAACATGAAGCCAGCCTTTTCTCCGCGGTCGTCGTATAGCGCCTCTATCCCACGTGCGGTAAGTTCGTTGTAGAGTTTCTCTGAGATTTCGCCGACGTTCTGGTCGTTCGGACTCAAGGCGCAGATCTGGACCTGGTACGGGGCGATCGATATCGGCCAGATAGGCCCGAAATCGTCGGAAGCCTGTTCGATGACTGATGCCATTGTGCGTCCGACTCCTATGCCGTAACACCCCATTATCATCGGATTGGTCTTGCCGTCCTGTCCGATATAGGTGCAGTTCATCGCAGCGGAATATTTCGTCCCGAGCTTGAAGATGTTGCCGACCTCGATTCCGCGTTTTAGGAGGAGCGGTTGGCCTGTGAGAGGACACGGATCGCCTTCGCGGACCGTGGCGATGTCTGTTACTTCCGCCTTCGGGAGATCACGTTCAAGGTTGAAATTCTTGTTGTGGTAGTCGACCTCGTTTGCGCCGACGATCAGGTTCGATGAACCTGCAATCGATTTGTCAACGACTATTCTGACCTTTGCGGGATCCAGGGAGAGTGGGGAAGCGAATCCGGGAACGGCTCCTGCCTTCCTGATCCGTTCGTCATTGGCGAACTTCAGTTCACCGGCCTTCACAAAGTTCTGGAGCTTGCTTTCGTTTACCTCGAAATCACCGCGGATCATCGCGAAGATGAGATTATCATCGTTGTCAACGTAGAACACGGCCTTGCCGGTGTTCTCCGCCTTCATCCCGAGGAATGCTGCGACTTCCTCGATAGTCTTTTTGGCTGGAGTGTGGACCTTTTCCAGAGGCAGGGCAGGGGACTTCTCATACTTCCATGCGGCAGTTGCTACTTCGCGGTTCGCTTTGTATGAACCGTCGGGCGACATGAAGATCGTGTCCTCGCCGCAATCGGCGACAGCCATGAACTCATGGGAGACATTGCCACCCATCATCCCGGGGTTGGACTGGATAGAAACGAAGTTCTTGAGTCCGACCCTGCGGAAGATGTTTTCGTAGGCCTTATGCGCCCTTTCATAATATTTGTCAAGGCATTCCTGTGAAGTATGGAATGAGTACGCATCCTTCATGGTGAACTCGCGGACCCTGATGAGTCCGGCGCGTGGCCTGGCCTCATCACGGTATTTCGTCTGGATCTGGTAGAGCATGACCGGCAATTGCTTGTAGCTGTTGATCTCGGTACGGGTAAGATGGACGACAGCCTCCTCATGAGTCATCCCAAGAAGCATCCTTTTGTCGTTCCTGTCCTTGAACCTAAGGAGTTCAGGTCCTACGGACTTATATCTTCCTGATTCCTCCCAGAGTTCGGCGGGAAGGACGACCGGCATCTTGACCTCCTGTCCTTCGATTGCATCCATCTCCTCTCGGATGATCTTCTCAATCTTCTGTGTGATCCTGAATCCGATCGGGAGCAGGGAATATATTCCTGCGGAGACTGGACGGGCATATCCACCGCGTATGATGAACTTATGGCTAACGGTCTTTGCATCCTTTGGCGCCTCCTTGATGCGGCGCCCGACAAGCTTTGACATTTTCATGGTTCAATCCTTAAAGTTTAGGCACAGAGTGACATAGGCACAAAGGCACAGAGTTTAAAGAGGGGAAGTTTATATCAAATTCAAGCTCTTTCAAGCGCAGAAATAGATTTGGTAAGAGCTATTAGAATATGAATCAGTCCAAATTCCAATATACGAAATACCAGTTGCCTGATATTTTTTCGCCAAGGATTAGCTCTTTTTTGATGAGCTTGCCCATGAAGTTCATCTGAAATGAAATTGATTTATATTTTGAATCAAAGGAACTCTCGTAAGTATCGGATGTTGCAAGGCCGTTTTTTACATAGAGACGGGCATGGATGTTGCCGCCTTTGCCTTCCCATTGTGGGAATAAGATCCAGTTATGCACGGGATCCCTGTAAATAATGCCGTTCAGTGCAGCATCGAATAATTCGGGAGGCAACTTGCATTGATTATCAATGAATTCAATTTTACCTGACTCTATCAGCTTAACTGCTTTTTCACAAAGTTCCCTGTTGAATGGGATCCCATATACGGTTGAGTGATTAAGCGGTTTTGATTGCGCGTAGTCTATTATCTCCTTTGCGTTTTTGCCGTTCAGATTGGAAAGTGATTTGACAATATGCGGCGATATTATATGCTTCTTCCCCTTCTCTTCTTGCTCTTTTGCAGCGGCTGTAATCAATTCTTCAAGAGTGCCAGAATTGTTTGTTATGCATTTGTCTATTGCCAGGAAGAATCTGTCACAGTCCTCCTTGTTAAGAGTATCCCGCATCTTGGATATGGATTTTTCAAAATTTTCGGGAGTTGAAGTGTCAAGGGTTGGAGTTGCCCGTTGGCAAGATGCAAACAATACAAGATGTAGGAGAAACAGGCTAAATTTCAAATAGCAGTTCAAATAACACCCCCCTCGAAAAAGTAAAATAATCCACCCGGATTATTTTACATTGAAGTTGGAGAATATGTCGTTGGAAATGGCCGTTACAGAATCCTTGTTAGTGCCGGCCAGTTCCAGGTACAGCGTGAATATCTTTCCTTTTTCCGAAGTTATGAGCGTTGCTGAAGAGCGGTCATGTGATTTGTCAACTCCTGCGAACTTCGCATACAGGTAGCCTTTGCCGGAGCCGACCATGGTATCCGAAAGCTCCATGGACGGTTTCGCCTCAAGTTCAGCCTTGCGCTTGTTTTCTGCGGTAGTCTTGAAGAGATTTGCCACTTCGTCCTGTTTGAGTGCCTTGTCACAATAGAGCATGGAGATAGTCAGCTTGGATTTGCCGTCCTGCGACTGGAAGACGAACTTGTCCTTGGTGGATTCCTTTTCAACCACATTCCAGTCGAGCGGGGCCATGAACGTGAAATCGGCGTGCTGTACGAGGTTCCTGGCATCCTTCGGGATCTTGCCGGCGTCATCGTTCTTTCCGCAACCGGTAATGATGGATATGGCGAATATAATGGCGATAAATCTTTTCATAGTCCTTATACTCCAAAAGTTATTGAACCTGATGCAAAACTCTATGCAACAGGGGCTATTAGTATATTAGCTTTTTTATAAAAATCAAAAAACACGGTGCTGGTTTTCAAAATGAAATTTTTGAGGTACCCTTTATAAAATCAGATTTCGCGATATATATTAACCGAAATAACTTAACAGCGGGATTACTTATGAAGAAGATATATGTTTCCATGATGTTTGCTGCATTATGTGCTATTCTCTGTTCCGGGTGCGGGACCTTTCATGCGATGACCTATGACGGACACAATACCTTCAGGACGGTCGATTCGAGCAACTTCGGGTTCACCAGGAACTTTCCCAGGTCGTTCACCATATATCCGTTCAAGAACACTTCCTGGTACCAGGAAGCCGGTGACAGGGCCAGGCAGGCCATATTCCAGGGATTCAGCCTCATAGGTCCCTGTATGAATCCGGACGAGACCGACAAACTCGTCACACATCCTTTCTCTGCTTCGGATGCGCTCAAGGTAGCCCGCCAGCAGAACAGCGATGCCGTGATTGTGGGCGAAGTGATCACCCAGGACCATTTCTGGTTCATTTTTGCCGCATATTCGTATGTGATGGTCAAGATCAACATCTACGAAACCAAGGAGGGAAGGCTTATTTATTCCGGGAATACCTGGGCCATTGATTCAGACTGGGGGATCTCGATCATCTCCCCAATTTCCTCTCTCATCGACCACCTCAACTGGTCACGCCTTACATTGGGTCTTTATTACCGTTGTTCAATGGACTTCGTGCATGATGTCCGGCCTGACGTGATGGCGACGAAATAAGAACGTGTCGGCGTAACGGAGATCCGGAGAGATGGAGAAAGAATGCGGGTGAATTTAAAAATAGAAATTTAAACTCGGCCACTTGGATAGAATGTAATTGAATCATAGGGGACTCTATGCTCAACATAAAACTAAACCCTGAACTCGGAGTAGTCGTTGTTGCCGGCGGAGACGGAAAGAGGTTCGGCAGGAGGAACAAGCTCCTTGCGAAGCTCGCAGGTGTCCCGGTGTTCATACACTCCCTGAAGAAATTCCACAGGCTATGCCCGGCCGGAAGCCTTGTCCTTGTTGTGAAAAAGTCTGAAACTGCGAAATTCGCAAACGCACTGAAGGAATATCTTCCGAACGTAGACGTGAGGATCGCATATGCCGGAAAGACAAGGATGCATTCGGTGATGAGCGGAATTTCAATTCTTCCCATGACCGTCAGATATGTGGCTGTGCATGATGCTGCACGTCCGCTGGCAACAAGTGATATCCTGGTCCTGGCATACAGGATGGCAAGGAAGCACGGTGGGGCAGTAGTGGCAAAGAAGATGACAGACACCATCAAACAGTCCATCAGGAAGTGCTTTGTGCTCAAGACACTCGACC
>CAZRKP010000049.1:0-36087 GCA_964600895.1 uncultured Victivallis sp. | reverse complement strand
ATTCGTGAACGAGCTCAACAAGGAATATCTGAGGACTGCCGCCGCAAAAGGCTGTACTCCGTTCTCGATCTACTGCAAGCATCTTCTGGGTAACGCACTCATCCCGATCATCACCCGGGCGACAACTCTTCTGCCATTTCTTTTCACCGGCAGCCTGCTCCTTGAAAGCTTCTTCGGTATTCCAGGACTCGGTTATGCCGGAATCAACGCCCTGATGAACTCCGACCTGCAGATGATAAAGGCCCTCGTGATAGTAACCTCATTCATCTTCGTTATAGTCAATCTTCTCTCCGATATTGCATATGCCTGGGCGGATCCGCGAGTGAGACTTGAGTGATAACCACAGAGGCACAAAGGTTACCGAAGAGGACAATGCATATCAACATAGGCACATAGTACCAAAGTTAAAGTATTAAACTTTGTGCCTTCTCTACGCCTTTGTCACTTTGTGCCTGACTAAATTCCGCATGCGCCGGGATGCTTCTCGAAATAGCGTTGGTGGTAGTCCTCGGCACGGTAGAATTCCGTTGCGGAATGGATCTCGGTAACGATCGGGTCCTTGAAAGTTCCGGACTTGGTAATCTTCGCCTTTGCCGCGATCGCAATCTTCTCCTGATCCTTGTCATGGAAGAAAATGGCTGAACGGTACTGCGTCCCCTTATCGGGTCCCTGCCGGTTCAACGTGGTTGGATCATGGATCTTCCAGAAAATATCAAGCAGCTGTTCATAGGAGATCTGTTCTGGATCATATTCGAGATGGACAACCTCGGCGTGTCCTGTCTGCCCGGTGCATACTTCCTCATATGTCGGAAACTGAGCCTTGCCGCCCATGAAACCGACGGAAGTTGAAACTACACCTTTAACCTTTGCGAACTCCTCTTCGACATGCCAGAAGCAACCTGCCGCAAACGTCGCCTTCCTGATCCCGGTATCCTTGTCGGCGAGAGATGAATCCTGCATGAAGGAAAGCGCGTCGGAATTGATGCAGTATCTCAGCCCTGTCGGCTTGGGGCCATCGGAGAAGACATGACCGAGATGCGCGTCGCATCTGGCGCAGAGAACCTCTGTGCGGGTCATGCCATGGCTCGTGTCGATCCTCGTATTGATGAACTTTTCATTGTATGGGGAAAAGAAACTCGGCCAGCCAGTCCCGGAGGTGAACTTCTGTTTAGATGTGAACAGCGGCAGGGCGCAGCATACGCAGTAGTAAATACCCGGCTTCTTGCTGTCGTGCATCAGTCCGCAGAAAGGACTTTCGGTCCCCTTCTGCCTCGTTATCTCGAACTGTTCGGGCGTAAGATGGCGCCTCCATCCTTCGTCGGTCTTCAATATCTTCTTCATATATGGAATATCTCCATGGTCTCTTCTTTCTTCCGGAGAACATCCGAAAAGAAAAATATTTATAAATATTAGGCTTGCCAACAATCTCATCATGATATTGGAAACTTACATCGGACTTGAAAATTTACCAGAAATGGGGGTGACTGATGCATCCAGTCAAGCACGAAGTTCGACCTGTGGAATGTAAAATCAGTTCCCGCCGTTGGATCTGAACACGGTACTTGACGGGAAATAGCGGCCTGTCTCGACATGTCCATCGCAGAAGAGCACATTTGCGGACATTCTGTTGTGTACGAAGTAGACCCCTCCGGGAGAAGCCCCATTGTTCTCATAGCTGTAGGTCATCAGTTCCGCAATAAGCTTGTAAGGATTTGCATCTATTCCAGACCCGAACCCGGAACCTTCATACTGGAGCCAGCGTTTTTCCGGACGTAGGTTGCCTGAAGCAGCAGTCTCGCTGTTCCTCTTGAGCCATCTCACCTGCAGGCCGGTCTCCACCCTTGTAGTTGCATATTGGTTCATTGCATATCTGAGCACTTTGCCATAATTGTCGTTGTATCTGTTGCCTACCGGATCCCAAAATCTGGAATCAGGAATCTTCAGCTGCAGGAAAGGACACTTGTACATGTCAGTCTTGATCACACGGTTGCCATCCGAAGGCATTGTCTTTCCAGGAAAAAGATAGTCATCATACTGGTTGGCCCATGCCTTGGGATCCCCGGCGGCAGCACTGATCGCCCAGCCGGAATTAGGCGTCCAGTCACCGCTGTCCTCAGCATACATTTGCCAGCACAGTCCCAGTTGCTTGAGGTTGTTCGTGCAGGATGTCAGATATGCCATCTCCTTTGCTGCCTGCAATGCCGGCAGCAGCATAGCTGCCAATATCGCGATGATCGCAATTACGACGAGTAGTTCAATAAGGGTAAACAATGAGAAAAGCACTCGTCGCCCTGAGCATGCCTGTGGTGAGCTTGTCGAATCCGTCGAATGGGCCACGAGCAGCTCGACCAGAGTGAAGAGATTTATAATTTTCGATCTTGGATTTCTCATTTTTCTCCCGGATATTTAAAGGGTATCCCCACCGACAAAGAAAGGCTTTACATAATTCGATTTTTCCTCCACGAGGTTGCCTGAAAGAAGATTATAAGCTTTCTCCCCTGCCTTCATAAGGTTTGAGCTGACAGTGCTTATCCTCGGTGAAAATGATATGGCGCTCATCGTACCGTCATATCCGGCGATCATGCAGCCAATCTTTCCGCCTGCAGCGTTCAGCAGTCTTCTCGCATGCAGGTCGTTCGTGCAAAATACGGCTTCATATCTTTCCTGGGATATGCGATCAAGATCATTCATCAGTCCAGATGATTTTTCAAACGTCAGCCTTCCATGCCAGCCGCTCGATGCTGAAAATTCCCTGAGCGCCCCGGCATGCTCATCTGCGTCAAAGAAAAGTGCACTCGCGCATGGTTTCCTGAAAACTTCCGAGAGAAGAAGTTTCCTGCCCTCAAGCTTGTCCTGTGTTACCTGCGGGATCCCCTTGACATCAAGATTCCTGTCGACTACCACCACCCTGGCACCGGTTTTCACGATCTTCTCCAGCTCGCTGCAGCTCTTTTCATTAACACCTCCATTCCCATCGGAAGGAGGCACTGCGATGATGCGCGCGTTCGGCCGATAGGAGGTGATTTCGCGCAATACAGAAAGAAAACCTGCATGCGTCTCACCAGTATTGTAGATCTGAAGCCGTTCCCCCTTCTGTTCAGCCAACTCCTGGACACCGGCGATGAGGTTGACGTAGATCTGGATGAAGTAGTAGTGATGAAGTGGAACTACAATATTGATGACAGGCTTTCGATCCTGATTGACGGCGTAGAATCCCTTTCCATGCTTTGCCACCGCATATCCATCATGAACAAGCTGGCGCATCGCCTGGATGACAGTGTTCCTCGCGACTCCGAGTTTCGCTTCGAGCGAATTGATCGAAGGAAGCGGTGAATCCGG
Source organism: uncultured Victivallis sp. (assembly GCA_964600895.1). GTDB lineage: Bacteria > Verrucomicrobiota > Lentisphaeria > Victivallales > GWF2-50-93 > GWF2-50-93. The sequence continues at coordinate 32,748 of CAZRKP010000049.1, read as the reverse complement.
AGACAGCCTGCCTGAAGAGATGTCACGGGCAAGCTTCCCCGACACCTGCTGGTAGAGCGGTATGCCTGAATCCTTGAAGATTTTGCTTCGCCTCTTAATGTATAACTCCTGAAACAACTGTTACCTACTGTTACCTACTGTTACCTATTATACGGTAATCCCCTTTGAATGTCAATAGCTTGCCGCTTTTATTTGCCATAATTATAAAAACGGGTATATTCTGCGCCTTTTTGAATGGAGACCACATGAAAGAGTTCAAGACAATACAGGTCGGATTCATTGACGTAAACTGCTATCTTGTTCCATCGGATGCGGACAAGTGCATGTATATCATCGATCCCGGATCGGAACCGGAGAAGATCCTCAGGGAACTCGGAAAGCCAAAATTTAATGATTTCAGAATCCTCCTGACCCATGGTCATGTCGACCACATCGGCGCTGTTCCGGAATTGATGAAGAAACTGAATGTCACAAAGCTCTATCTACACAAGGACGATGTCCCTCTCTACAAAAGCCCCGACAATTGCCTCATGCCCTGGATTCCACGTGTGAAGGATCTTCCTGAACCTTCTACCGAAATTGAAAACTGCGAATTTCGCATAATCCATACACCAGGCCACACACGCGGAGCAGTCTGCTTCCTCTTCGAACGATTCAACGCCCTCTTTAGTGGTGACACAATCTTCCAGGCGTCGGTAGGCAGGACGGATCTTCCAGGCGGAAACCAGGAAAGCCTGATGGATTCAATACGGAAGAAGATCTTCGCATTGCCGGAAGATCTCGAGATATTCTCCGGCCACGGCCCTTCGACAACTGTGGGATTCGAAAAGGAAAACAATCCGTTCGTTATTTAGAATCCCCTAATTTCTTCTGCAAGGCGATCATTTTTTCGGCGTAGCGTCTGCCGAATTCACGGGCGGACTTGGCGTCGAGGTGGAGCTTATCGCCCTTGTCGGTCAAGTCCTTTGCTGAAGCGCAGTCGTAGTTCTTGATTTTTTCGGCAAGTCCATTGACGATACCGTTGAACTTCGTGTTCTGGTCGGTCTGCTCCGGCCTGAACTGCGGGAGTTCACCGGCTACGAAAGGAATGTCCGGCTGGCCGAGATCCTTGCGCAGCCTTTCAACTAGTTCAGTTAAAAGTTTCCCATAGGTGTCGGAAGAACCGCGGTCGGCCTCACCCTGATGCCAGATTATTCCCCTGAACACGCCGGACTTCTGCGCTTCCTTCACCCTCTTCAGCATGTCATCATAAGGATGCGTCTTGGTTGCCCTGTCCTCGGCGCCCGGCACCCATACCTTGATCGAAGTCCCGCCGACGGCGCAGGGAACAAGCCCGATCTTAACTTTGGAATCGGCTTCCGCCATCTTCTTCCCGAATGAGAGTCCCGGACCGACACCGGCAGCTGACTTGTCGAAATGAATGGGATCCTTTGCAGGTTCCCATTTCATTTCCTTTGTGAACATCAGGACGCGGGGGTCGGTCTTCTTGCTTTCCTCATCCACGACACCTCTCCCTGCCATATTGGACTGTCCGACCAGCAGATAAAGATGGAAATTCTTATCCGGTTCATCCCCGGCTGAAACACTGGAAACGGAACAAAGAACAAACATTGCTGATGAAAACATTGAAACCACCAATATTGGAATTCTCATGATGCTCCACGTTTATGAGTTTATTACCTTCTTCAGCTCCTGTGCGAGAGCGATCATTGAATAAGGTTTCTGTATGAAGCTGTTCACGCCCATGGCAAGGACATCCTCGATGCGCTTGTCCTTCTTGAAACCTGAAACAAGGAGCACCTTTACATTCGGATTTATCTTCTTCATCTCTATGTAGGCTTCGCGTCCGGACATCTTCGGCATCGCCATGTCGAGAAGAACCGCCCTGATCTGGGATGCCTTCTCCTTGAAGACACTGACAGTCTGTTCGCCGTCTTCCGCGAAGACAACCTCGTATCCGAGCTTGGTGAGGATGCTGTTCGCCGTCTTCCGCATGATCATCTCGTCGTCCGCGACGAGTATGAGGCCGGTGCCGTCCGGTATCTGGTCTTCGGCCTTCGCTTCGGGTTCCTTCTCGGCCGCAGCTTCTTCCTCAACTGCAAACTCAGGCAGGTATACGCTGAACCTCGTGCCAATACCAACCCTTGATTCCACTTCGATGAATCCGTTGTGCTGGCGTACGACCTCGTTGGCGATCGTAAGTCCCAGTCCGGTGGCCTGCATGGAGGACTTGGTAGTGAAGAACGGATCGTAGATCTTCTGTATCGTCTCGGGATCCATTCCGACTCCAGTGTCGGAGACGGAGATGATCCAGTATGCCTGCCCGATCGCCTGCGGATGAAGGGCTCGGTAGTTCCTGTCGGGATATATCCTGTCGACTGAAATTGTAAGCGTACCGCCCTGCTCTCCCTCCGGTTTCATGATGGTCATAGCATGGAGCGCATTGTCGCAGATGTTGAGCAGTATCTGTTCTATTAGGGCCGCATCCGCCTTTGTCATCGCCCTGACGTTGAATATCTCTCCAACCAGTTCGATCCTCTTGTCTGCGGTATTCTGGCAGATCTTGAGTATGTGCTGGACGACGCCGTTAAGGTCGACATTGCTCAGCAATATCTCGTGCTTCTGGGCGAAGGACAGGAGCTGCTGTACCATGACGACGGCCTTCTCTGCGGAGCTCTCGATGATCTCCATGTTGTTCCTGATCTCGTCGAGGTTTCCGGCATTGTTCTCCAGTGAATACTTCATCATGGTTATAGTACCGGTGATGGCACCGAGTGCGTTGTTGAAGTCGTTGGAAAGGCCGCCCATGAGGTTCTCGACGATCTGCATCTTCTGCGCCTGCCTCATCTGGCGCTCCTTCATCTCTACGCCGGTTATGTCGTCAAGGCATATGACCACACCATTTATGCCCGGGGCATAGCTCATCTTAAGGTTCAGGAACCTGTCGCTGCCGTTGATGTTGACCTGCTCCTTTGGGAACTCGGTCGAACGCTGCAACTGGTATATCTTCTCGTATTCGGTGTGGTACGGCTTCAGGAATGGGAGCAGCTCCCATATGTTCTGCCCGACGGCCTTTTCACTGGCAAGGGAGAAATATCTTTCTGCCGACTTGTTCCACTGCGCCACCTTCTCCTCGGAATCGGCGAAGATGAGGACTGTGTTGATGGAATTCAGGATAGTGCTTAGATTGTTCCTGGAATCCTCTATCGCCTTCTCCATCTCGACGCGTCCGACGACGAACTTCCTCAACCTGTAGACGATGAATCCAAACAAACCAAGGATGTTGATGACCAGCACACCATACAACACCTTGAAGATGGTCAGCTTGCTATCAACCATCTCATTAAGCCCCCTTTCTATCTTCTCCACCCCTGCAACTAGATCGGAATATGAATTGTCGCAGGCATCCTTCAGCGCTTTCTTCTCAGGAGTCATCTTCTCATCGGGGAAAGTATAGAATTTCAGGATCGCTTCCCTGAAATTACCGAGTTTGCCCTCAACTGTGCCGCTTTCACCTATCTCCTTGAGTGCGAAGGTATTCTTCCTTGCACTGTTCAGGATGTCCCAGACCACGTTCATATCCTTGTCAGAATAACCGGTCATGATGTCCCTGAAAAGGAAATTTGCATTGACGGCTTTGAGCTTGATATTGACGGCAGCAGTATTGAGCGTCGTATATTTTTCGCTCATGCCGATTATCGTAAAATACGCATAGACGTTAATGAGTGTCATGAAAAGGAACGCAAGAGTCAGCACCAATAAGGTCTGCGTAAAGTCATCCTTGAGGGAAATATGCTTCGAATCCTTCTTCAAGTTAATCATATTCTGTCTTTCCTTTCATTTTTCAATTTAAATTTGCTTTTCCGCACCCGTGCCATCTTCGCCGGCGACAGGCAGGAATATGAAGAACACCGATCCGGAACCTGGCTCCGAAAAGAGATCGATGAATCCCTTGTGCTCCTTTACAATATTATAAACCATCGAAAGACCAAGTCCAGTTCCTCTTTTTTCCTTCGTGGTGAAAAACGGATCGAATATCCGCGCCATTACCTGCTTCGTCATGCCTACCCCGGTGTCGGAGACGCTAATAAGCCAGTAGTACCCTTCGCGGGCATCCGGAATGCTCTCGCACATGTTCGGCCCGACATAAATCTTCTCAAGCGAAACACCGAGCCTCCCGCCCTTCTCATCTTCCTCCTTCTTCATGATCGTCATCGCGTGCGAGGCGTTTATGCAGAGGTTGAGCAGGATCTGCTCGATCTGGGTCAGCGAAGCCTTCATCATAGCCTTCTCCTCATGGGTCTCGACAATCATCTCGACGGTCTTGGGAAGCGTGTTGCCACATATCTTCTGGACGTTCTTCAGCGCCACCACAAGATCCACGTCGGCAAGCGCAAGCTCCTTGCGCCTCGAGATCGAAAGCAGCTGCTCGACAATGTCCGCCCCCCTGTTCGCCGACTCCTCGACTATTTCAAGGTCGTCCTTCACCTGCTTCCGCAATGCGTCTGCCGTCAGCTTTGCGTTTCCGAGAGAGAACTTGATGGAGTCGACAGTCGCTTTGATGCCGTTGATGACGTTGTTGAAATCGTGGGAGAGGCCTGCCGCGAGGGTCCCGACTATGTCCATCTTCTGAGAACGCCTTATGTACTGCTCCTTCTTTTCGAGCTCGGTTACATCGTCGATGACTATCACCGCTCCTTTACCGGCCTCCATGCCAGAATACGGGCATATGGATATGTCTATGAATTTCCCTTCGGCCCCCTTGAACTCGATCCTGCGCAGGATCTGCGTCCTCCCCTCGGCCATAGCGCTCTCGATCGGAGCCTTGCTGTCAAGAAGGAAAGGTGCCAGTTCCCAAAGCAGTTTCTGCGTGGAAGGCAACGTGCCAAAAAAGCTTCTCGCGGCTCCGTTCAGTGTCTTCACCCTCAGGTCGGAATCCACAATTATCATTATGAACGGGAGCGCCTCGAAAACATACTGGTAGCAGAGATCCCCGGTAACTATCCCCGAGACCGTCTCATCGCCAAAAATTGTTTTGCCCGCAGTTCCCAAGTGAAGTCTTATGTGTTATTGTTAAAATGCTTTGGGTAATATACCCTCGTTCCCTTGATTACTCAACATGGGATCTTGTTTTGCCCGTTTGAATTTGGACGAATACGCCATAATTTTACCAGCCATATCACTAACTTAAGGAATAGATATGCCTTCAGAAAATTCAATACCCTCTAAAATGCTCGCATGGCCGCTCTTCGGTTCAGGAATGGAAAACCTTGGGAAAACCAATCAGCCTTGTGAAGTCCCTGTCCCGGAAATAGCCGACGACGAACTCCTCGTCAAGATCGACGCCATCGGCCTCTGCTTCTCAGACGTCAAGCTCATCCGTGCCGGCAAGGACCACCCACGCGTAGTTTCCCCGGACCTCGCAACCCAGCCGGTCATCCCCGGACACGAGGCCGTGATGACGATCATTAAGACCGGAAAAAATGTTTCAGACAAGTTCAAGATCGGACAGCGCTTCATCATACAGGCAGACATATATATTAAAGGAAAGGGGTTCGCATACGGATATGCCATCGACGGTGGCATGGCCGAATACAGCAGGATAGACCAGCGTGTCCTCAATGGTGACGAAGGCTGTTATCTGCTCCCCCTCGCCGACTCGATACCCGCCGGTATCGCCGCACTTATCGAACCCTGGACATGCGTCATCGCCAGCTACATGATCGAGAACAGGAAATCCCCGCTCAAAGGTGGTTCGGTATTGATCGCCTGCAATGAGGGCAACAAGAATTCATATGAGCCCGGCAAGCTACTCACAGATGCGAAACCTGCAAAGATTTCCGTCCTGAACCTCTGCCATGAATCGATCGAGAAGATCAAAAAGGCTGTGCCTTCGGCAAAGCTCGAAGTGCTCAAGTCCATTCCAGAGAAGGAGACCTTCGACGACATCTTCATCTGCGAAGTTCGCAGACAGGACGCGGAGAAGATTGCGAAACTCGCAAAAAAGAACGCTGTCATAAGCTTCATAGGAAACTATCCCGACGAAGCATGGTCGTTCGATGTCGGCGGCATCCATTACAACGGCTGGTTCTACCAGGGCACGAAATCAAACAATCTATCCGACGCCTATAACCGCAACGTCAGGAGCAAGCTGAAAAAAGGCGGTTCGTGCTGGCTGGTCGGCGGAGCCGGAGCAATGGGCCAGATGCATACACAGCTCGCGGTAGAATCTCCCGAAGGTCCGTCACGTATCCTTATGACCGACATGGACGATGTCAGGATCAAACATGTCTGTGAACTTCTCAGCGACAAGATCAAGGAGAGGAAAATTGAGTTCAAGACTCTTAATCCAAAGGCGTTCCCATCCCCTGCCGCGTTCGAGGCGGAAGTTGCGAAGTTCGCAGAGAAGACAGATGGATTCGACGACATCGTGATGCTCGTGCCTGTCATTCCTGTCGTCAACTCATCGGCTCCTTTCCTCAGGAAGGACGGGCTCATGAACATATTCGCGGGGATCCCTGCCGGCAAGGAAGGGCTTATTAATGTAAAGAGGATTGCCGAAGATGGCGCACGCTACATCGGTTCGAGCGGAAGTCTTACCGCCCATCTGCGGCACACGCTGAAACTTGTCGAGGAAGGCAAACTCAATCCTGGAACGGCACTGGCGGCGATCGGTGGGATGAAGGATCTGAAGAAGGGACTCGAAGCGGTTGCGGATGCCAAGTTTCCCGGAAAAACGGTGATTTTCCCGCACTGCGATTTCCCAATTACACCGGTCGAAAAGATCTCCGAGCTGTCCCCTGATCTTGCGGAAACCTTGTCCAGGGACGGTTCGTATACGATGGAGACGGAGAATTTGCTTTTCAGAAAATTCGGGAAGAAGACGTGACGGCGTATCGGAGTAACGGAGTATCGGCGAAAAATGCAATTAGTCGTCGGCTGATATTGGATTAATATTTTTCCGCTATATGCTCGTAGTCAATACGTCTGAAGCGGATAAATATCACAAGACATTTTATAAAGAACAGCCCCTGAGGGCTTGACTACAAATAGAAAGGGAATCAATGAAGGCACTCTTCAGTTTTGCATTGATGCTAGGGATTGCAATTGGGGTTTCATCTCTTCACGCGCAGGAAGCCGGGGGCTGGACGAAGGCGGAAACTGACGATGTCGAAGTCGCAAATGCTACGAACTTCGCAATGAAGGCTAAGGAGGAAGCGCTCCGGAAGGACAATAAGGACGCGAAGGTGTCGCTCGTTGAGATCCTGGAAGCCAGCAAACAGGTAGTTGCCGGAACCAATTACAAGGTGAAGGCGAAAGTGAATGTCGATGACAAGGTCAGGATAACCGAGATCGTCGTCTGGAAAAAACTTTCCGGAGAATACGAACTTACGTCATGGAGTTACAAGGAAGGGAAAAAAGAAAACTGAGAAGACGGAGAACAGCCCTTACGGGCTTAACTACAAACGGATTCAATTCCTTGAATTGGAAAAATGCTTGTAGCCAATCCGCCTCAGCCGGATAAATGCCGCTAGGCATGTTCTTGTTTTTTAATTCTTTCAAATTTGTTTGGAGCTTGGAGGTTGGGAACTTGGAATTTCTGTTCCCTACAGCTCCACCTGTAGACCATATTCAATCACCTTGCCGGGAGGAAGTCCGTAGAAGGTGCTGGCGTCATATGAGTTCTTCGACATGAAGGAAAAGATCTTCTTGCGCCAGCGTCTGAAGATCGAATCGGTCTTGATGACGAGCGTCTCCCTGCCGAGTATGTATGTGATCCTGTTGAGATCGATCTTGAAACCTTTTTCCTTGATGTCATCAAGGGCATCCGGTATGTCTGGATCCTCGCTGAAACCATATCTGACCGAAACTCTATGGAGTCCTTCTCCAAGTTCTGAAATCTCCGTTCTCCTTTCCGCTGGAACAAACGGGACGTCCTCGGTCTTGACTGTCATCAGGATGACCTGTTCATGGACCACCTGGTTGTGCCTGAAGTTGTGGAGGAGTGCCCTTGGAATTCCCTTGGAATTTCCAGTCAGGAACACAGCGGTGCCTTTCGCTCTGAATGGCTTGGTGTTTTCAAGATCCTTGATGAAAAGTCCGACAGGCATGGAGGTTGTCTCGACCTTGTTTCCGAGTTCCGCGCGGTAATGACGCCAAGTGGACATCAGGATATATACACAAGCTGCAATGAGAACCGGCAGCCATCCGCCGGCCGTGAACTTCATCGAACAGGATGCAAAGAATGCCGAATCGACTATGAGGAAAAGCACGGCGAATGATATCATTATATATTTCCTGGTCGGCCATACCTTGTCAGCAATGATTATCGCAAGGATCGTGGTGATCATCATTGTCCCTGAAACGGCTATACCGTATGCCCCCGCCAGTGAACTCGAATCCTTGAAACCGAGGATAAGGATTACAGTGCCGATGAAAAGGGCTATGTTCATTGCAGGCATGTAGACCTGCCCGATCTCCTTCGAAGATGTGTGGATTATGCGCATGCGCGGGAAGAATCCGAGCTGAAGCGCCTGACGTCCGAGTGAAAACGCCCCCGAGATCACAGCCTGTGACGCAATTATCGTCGCCATCGTTGCAAGCACCACCATCGGATAATGGAGGACAGAAGGGGAGATCTTGTAGAAGAGGTTCTCGACTTCGCCGGGATTTTTCAGAAGGAAGGCTCCCTGCCCGAAATAATTTAGCAGGAGAGCCGGCAACGCAAGGGCGAACCATCCGATCCTGATCGGATTTTTTCCAAAATGTCCCATGTCGGCATATAGCACTTCGCCTCCTGTCACTACAAGAAAGACAGAACCAAGAACTGCGAATCCATGCCACTGATTCCTCACGAACACGTCCAAGGCATGCATTGGATTGAGGGCGTACAGAACTCGCGGAGCATTGATGATCGACATCAAACCTATGACACCGATGGTCAGGAACCAGATGAATATGACTGGGCCAAAGATGGCACCTATCCTGGATGTCCCCCTGCTCTGTACTGCAAACAGAATTGCGAGTATCACTATCGATATGTATATGACATACGGTTCAAAGATCTTAGTGGCGACATTCAATCCTTCGACGGCGCTCAGCACCGAGATGGCGGGGGTTATTATTCCATCTCCGTAAAGCAGGGCTGCACCAATTATCCCAAACATGGTGATTATATAAAGCTTCCTGTCATTTACGCCTTTCTGCATCTCATGGACAACAAGGCTCATGAGGGCGAGAATACCGCCTTCGCCGTTGTTGTCGGCCTTCATCATTACAGCAAGGTATTTCAGCGAGATGACCAGCGTCAGGGACCAGAAGATCAGTGACAGTATGCCAAATATGTTCTGCTCGTTCACCGCTATGCCGCTTGCTGTGGAAAAACATTCGCGGAACGCGTAAAGGGGGCTTGTCCCGATATCGCCATAGACGACACCGAGAGCTCCTAATACCAGGACATATAGGCTATCTTTGGCGCAATCCGACCTTGAGATGTTTGTTCTCTGAGACATAGTATAAGTAGATGGTTTTGTGGTGGGGGATGAATCTACACACCGGCACCAGTTTTTCAACCATATTCCGTCCAAATATCATGCAAGTGGATTGGACTAATGCATTTAATGTTGTAAGTTATACCCACTTGTTTCGCGTAAAAACAAAACTACGGGGAGAACCATGGCCGAAAACCTTCAGAACGAAAGCGATGTTGCGGCGATAAACGAGCTGCGTGACACCTACACTCAAATAAAATCCGAGATGGCCAAGATCATCCACGGCCAGAATGAAGTCATCGAGAAGATGATGATATGCATCCTCTCCCGCGGCCATTCCCTCCTGATGGGCGTTCCCGGCCTCGCAAAAACACTCATGGTGCATTCGATGTCGGAACTGATGTCGCTGAAGTTCAGCCGCATCCAGTTCACGCCGGATCTCATGCCTTCAGACATCACCGGCACCGACATCCTGCAGGAGACCGATCAACCCGGACGCAGGGCGTTCGAATTTGTAAAAGGTCCGATCTTCTCCAACATCGTGCTCGCTGACGAGATCAACAGGACGCCGCCGAAAACACAGGCCGCCCTGCTCCAGGCGATGCAGGAGCATGAGGTGAGCGTCGTTGGAAAGACATTCAAGCTGGACGAGCCTTTCTTCGTGCTCGCAACGCAGAATCCCATCGAGCAGGAAGGAACATATCCGTTGCCAGAAGCCCAGCTCGACAGGTTCATGTTCTTCATCAAGGTTAAATATCCGTCCAAGGCGGAAGAACTCGCCATCGCAAAAACAACCACAGGCGTGATGAAGTCCGAATTAAAGAAGATCATCGATGGCAAGAAGATACTTTTCTTCCAGGATCTGGTGAGAAGGGTTCCCGTTCCAGAGCACATCTATGAATACGTGGTACACCTTGTCAGAAGGACACGTCCCGAATCCCAGGAAGCCCCTGAATGGCTCAAACCTCTTGTCACCTGGGGCGCCGGCCCGCGTGCGGTCCAATACCTGATACTCGGCGCCAAGGCACATGCCGTGCTCCAGGGCAGCTATCTGGTCCGCCAGGAGGATATCGACAGCGTTGCAAACGAGGTCCTTACCCACAGAATACTGCTGAGCTTCCATGCCGAAACCGAAGGAGTCACCAGCGAGGACATCATAAAGCGGCTGACAAGTGAATCCGAAACTAATAAATGAATTCAAGGGCGAGAGCCGGCATGATTTCCTGGAGCCCCAGGTCATCGCAAGGCTTTCAATGCTCAATGTGCTTTCCCGTGGCCTAGTTGAAGGCAGTTTCACAGGCATGCACAAGAGTCCCCACCGCGGCTCGAGCGTGGAGTTTGCCCAGTACCGCAAATACGTCGCCGGAGACGACATCAAGAACGTCGACTGGAAGATCTACGCCAAGACTGACAGGTTCTACATAAAGGAATTCGAAGCCGACACCAACCTGCGCTGCCATCTGGTGATCGACTGCAGTGCTTCGATGGGCTTCAAGGGCAAGCACGGTAGCAAGCTGGATTTCTCGAAGCGCCTAGCCGCGACACTCGCACAACTGCTGATCCAGCAGGGGGACGCCGTCGGACTTCAGTGTTTCACAGAGACCGTGACCAAGGACATTCCAGCACGCGGCAGTCCGAAGCACCTGAGGAACATTTTCGATGTGATAGGCTCCATAACACCTTCCGGCAAGACCGATATTGTCAAGGTGCTTCACGATCTCGCTGAAAAGATCCGCCGCAGGGCCATGATACTTGTCTTTTCAGATTTCTTCACGGACATCGATGCCCTTCTCGACTGTTTCCAGCACATGAGGTATCGGAAGCATGATCTTGCCATATTCCACCTGATGGATCCCGAGGAGCTGAACTTCGAGTTCGAAAGGTCAATCAGGTTCCAGGACATGGAATCAAGCTTTTCAGTGGTGACAGAACCTGCAGTGATCAAGAACGACTACCTAAAGGAGGTCAACCACTTCCTTGACCGTATGATGCTGGGCTGCAGCGAGTTCCACGTCGACTACCGCTTCACGAACCTCTCCCGCCCATATGACCAGATCCTTTCCGAGTTCCTGTTATCCCGCCAGAGGAAGTAATCAGTTATCAGTGATAAGTGAATTGATAAATTCTTTTGCATTGACAATGAAACGCATTCCTGCATAAATCCTGAAGCTTATATTATATTCAGTTAATTCAAAAATCTCATGATCTTATGCCGGGAAAGTTTCAGTTCGAAGTTCAAATCTGGAAAAATTTCAGAACGGAGGGTAGAGCGGATGGTATCCGTCCATGCGATCAAATTGGACATCATATTCCTGATGGCTGGTTATGCTTATGCGGATGAAGTTGTCAAGATCGACGCCAGATATCGGAACGGCGGTAAATATTTTTGTCGCGGTTCCGCTCTTGTTTATCTCGAGCCATACATCTGCAGTCTTTGCCGCATGGTCCCGATGTACATATACCCGGATCCAAGCGCCGACAGGAATCACATGTGCATCATCCGGATCCCGCATCCATTTCTCTGTCGAACCATTGTAGGCACAGAAGTAACCATTGGAATCTACTGTAAAATAGATTCCTCCGATATTCATAGTCTCGTCCACCATCGTCGGCACCTTTGCCCTAGGTATCTTGTATGAGATTCCAATCCACCATTGGGGCAGGCCGTTCCTTTCGATAAACGAAACAATCCTGCTCGGTGGATTCTGCCCCTTCAATGTTATTACCTTCGAACCGTCGTAGGCTGCCGCACCCACGTCTTCGACAAGCACAGTGCCACTGTAAGTCGCATATGTTCCCCAAGGTGATGCGGAGAAGTTCCCGGCGGTATAACTCTCAAATCCCTCGTTATATAGGTTTACGCGATGATCGGTGTTTGTCATCTGCCCGTCGAAGAGATTTGGATTGGTCCCTATCTTCAGTTCATCTGCATCGGAGATGAGATCATGATTACCACTTCCGTCCAAATCGCCATCGGCCTCCGTAGGATCGGTGGAGTATACGTATTGTTCGTCATAGTCTGTAAGACCGTCACCATCACTGTCAGGATTATCCGGATTCGTTCCGAGCGTTGTCTCCTCGGCATCCGTCAATCCGTCCCCGTCCTTGTCGTTCTGCTGGTACTCATATGCCCCCATGTCAGGTAGCGTGGAGGGATAAGGCCGTGCAAATCCTGAAATATCCTTAGACACCAGCGACGCAGTTCCCTTGTCTATTCCGCCCTGTGAACCGGTAGCTAATCTGTAATTTCCCTTTGCCTCACTGATGAATGTCGGGATCTCATCTATATTGCCGGTACCTGCAAATCCGCCCTGCACATTGCAGTACGTCACACTGAGGGAGCCACCTGTCATCGCATTGTTTATCTGGGTCCCTGAATTGCTCCTGATGATGTTGTTTCTGAGATAGGAAGCTCCTGCCCCACTGATCTTAAAGCCTCCACCTATGTTATTGACAACTGTATTGTTGTAGCAGTAGAGCGGACTGCCCTGCAGGTCTGCGGCATATGCTGCAATATTCCCATAGAATATACAGTTGTACATGTAGATAGCAGTGCTTTTCTGCGTACCCGCAACAGGTGCAATCAATGACTTGGAACCGGTGTCGTTACCCTCGAATATCACACTTTCAAAGATTATAGAGACATTGTTCTTGCTTACATCATAGGAAATAACAGGTCTTTCTTCCTCATAAAGCCTAACTGTGCAGTTGCTAAGCGAAAAAGCCACGTTAGGGCCCAAGCTCAGCATCTGCCCGGTGTCATCAGTCTTGGTGCTTGGGATTGGTCCCTTTATTATAGTCTTGAAAGGATTCTCCCCTCTTATAGTAAGGTTTTTTGTCATATTGACCTCATAGAGGATGTAAACTCCTTCCTTGAGTCTGATGATCGTCTTGTTCCCTGCTGCAGTTATGGCGTCCTGCAGGTACTTGTAGGGGTTGGAAGCTGAACCGTCGTTACTGCCATATTGCGTCGATGCGTCGCACCATATTGTCGTATCGGCCGAATTAGGATCGGTTCCGAGGAGAGCTTCCTGCAGGCTGTCAAGTCCGTCAGCATCGGTATCCGCAAGCGCATAGTTCCCAATTTGGTTGTAGTATATATATTCCCAGATATCAGGCAGGCCATTGTCGTCCTTGTCGGCAGTGAACCAATTTATATTGTTACCACTGTCTGCATATGCCGCCGGAATTATCGGAGCTGATGCCAAATTCATCGAATCAGCGACATCGACATAGTTCACGCTCCAAGTTCCCCCGGACGGATTGAGCTTCCAGAAATCACCAGCAATTCCGCCATATCGCTTCAACTTTACATAGCTGCCTGAACTTCCTGCAATGTTCAATCCACCCGCGGCAGTGACTACATAATCGTCCGCCGATGATGAATTCGCCTTGAAAAATATGCTTGCACCGGGTGTCGTGCATGTGAAATAAGCTGTCGTGAATCCATCGGTGAAACTCACCCCCCATGCCGAGGCGTTGGAAACTGTCAATTTGTTCCAGGCTGAAGCGCCTGTCTTCACATATTGAGCGACCGAACCATTGAAGTTCACTGTCCCTCCACCATGGACGAACGTACCATTGTTGGTCCAGTTACCACCGACCAGCAGGTTTCCTGCTGTCGCAGTAAGGGTGGAGCCGACATCAATTGTCATGGCATTGCCCACGTTGATATCAACAGCTGCCAGATCGGTGAACGAAACTCCTCCTGGGGAAGTATTGGAGATCTTGATGCTGCTCCATGTTGCGTTTCCACTCTTGACGGACTGTGCAACTGTCCCGTTGAAGACTACATATCCTCCGCCTCCGGAGAACGATGTGCCATTGTTCGTCCAGTCTCCACCCACAAGAAGGTCGCCTGTGCTTGCAGTGAGCGAAGCACTGCCATTTATGGTTACGCTGCCAAGAACCTTCACATCGTTTGTTATTGAGATCGTCCTTGAGCCGCTGACGTTCATCTGGTAGATCGTAGTCGTTGTGGAGCTCCCGGAAATCGTCTTGCCGCTTCCTGAGAAATTGAATATGCCGCCGGTACTTCCCAGCATCGAACCGTTGTTAGTGAGGTTGCTGGTGATGTTGACATTGTTGCCGGTGTTGGTGCTGAGCCACTGGCCGTTGAGTTCAAGGTTCATGTCCTGCAGATTGAATGTCGCCGCGTTTGAGACATTGACAAGACCACCGACTGACATCAGAAGGGTCTGTGCGCTTATATTCGGTGTACCTGAGACAACGTACTGTCCACCGTTGATCACTTGTATTGTGGCTGATCCGGCATTGAGATCTCCATTGGCAGTATGGTTGTATCTGGCAGCGGCGCCATCTATCCGCAATGTCCCCCCGTTCAACGTCAAGGTGGCTGAATTGCTGCTGTGGGTGACAGTACCATTGACTGTAATATCACTGGTCACGGTCAAAGAGGTGTTAGCCGTATCAAGCAGGAGCGCCCTGCCGGACTGGACGACAAGGCTCTTGCACTGTGCCCCGGTAATGTTAATCCTGCAATCGCGGGTGGCGGTCGTCTGTATTATTACGTCCTTGGTGCTGTCTGGAACACCACTGGTCCAGTTGGCAGGATTGCTCCAGTTGTTGTCACTTGCGCCGGTCCACTGAGTCATTGTGGAGGAGGTCAAAGTACACTGAGGAGTCTGAAGGTATGTCGCAAGTTCCCTCTGGAAAGTTCCGGAAGAATTCGTAACAACAAGCCGGAAATAATAGACAAGGCCTACGGTTGCATTGGAAGTCGGCTTGATACAGAAGTCCCATTCGCCATACTGGGCATTGTTGAGGGATAGAATTTGACCTGATGGGATACTCTCCACGAAATGTTCACGGACGTTGGTGTTCGTCAGAAGGGCGTTGGCGACCTGGTTCTTATCTGTGGCGAGGCCGTCGGCGTAGTTCCAGTCCGCAGATGCTCCGAGATTCACCCATGAGCCATTTGTTCCGATACGATATTGGAGACCGACATATTCACCGGCCCATGGACGGGCCTGGTCGTTCTGGACCTGGACGCGGAGCCTTGTAGTATTGGTTATGTCCCTTGTCACCGCAGTATTTTCCGCGGCAAGAGCCGTGGGAGTCTCAGCAACATCATTGTCATACCAGCGGTATGCCGACTGGTGCTGGGACCTGTAGACAATAAAATCATCAAACCACATCTCGGTGCTGCCATTGGGGTTGTTCCAGTTCCATGACCCCGTATCGAATGCGGAAAAGTCGCTCAGTCCTGTTGCAGTCATCATAAGGGCGCCATCGAGATACACCTCCACGAAACCGCTGGTATGCGTCCATTTTATCTTATGCCAGCCAAGCGTCCTGTCGATGTAGGAGTCAGCATAGAGAGTGCCACCTCCAAAATTATAACGGCAGTACCGGTATTTTGTCAGGCTACCAGCACCGCTCTCAGTATCTGCATCCGTCTGGACCATCACGCCAATTCCCTGGGTTCCCGCTGCATTGTCGATGAAAAGCCACTGCATCTTGTTATTCTGCATGTCGTCATAGAACCAGGCTTCCGCTGCACAGTTCGTCGCAGGGCCCCAGGCAGTATAGTTCCATACTCCGACACCGGCATTAGCCGCTCCTCCAGACGAATACATTGACTTGCTTCCACCTGTCGTATGGTTCTTTGTGTTTACAACAGTTGATGCCTGATTGAGCCAGCTTGCACTATTGATCGTCCAATTGTTTCCAGGCTTGTTGGGAGGGGATGCGCCAAGGGTGCTTGTCTCAAAGTTGTCGAAGAATATTAGTTCGTTCGGAAGACTGGAGTCATACCATTTGTCATTGTCACCATTGTCAGTGAAGCCGACTGGATTTATCGGCAGATATGCGGTTCCGCTGAGATGTGATCCCTGGACTGCAAGATTCCTGATGTCGTAAGCTCCGTTCAGTATCATGTTCCAATACGTGCCGGCACCTCCCGAAGATGCAAGTGTCACAATATTCGTAGAGGAAGTACCTGCGATGTTCAACGTTCCGTTTATGGTCTGTGTACTGTTCTGGGCAAAGACAAGCTGTTTGTCGACCGTAGTGCATGTGAAGTTGTTGAACGTCGAGTCGCCGGAAATATTTGATGTTCCAGTCCCATCAAATACAACTGTGGAAGTTCCGGCATCGAAGGTTCCTGTTTTTGCCCAGTCACCGCTTACCGTCACCGTGGAACCGTTGGCATTGAAGGTTCCTCCAATCGTAAAGTTGCCTCCGACCGTCAATGCATAGTTGTTAAGCGCACTCGTATCCAGAGTTGCCCCGGGCATGATCACAAGCGGTACAGATGCATTCAGCACCTTAGCAGAATTCAAGGTTATCGTGCCTGTATTCGCAATGATTACACCACCGCTCGCGGCAAACGGGGACACCCATTCAACACCAGCATTGCGAGGCGTGGCGGTATTATACTGCAAAGATGCCGAAGCTCCATATGTCGGAGCGGCGGAAGCCGTCGCTGTTCCTTCCATGGAAAGAACGCCATTCACCGTTACCCCGGAAATGGTCTTAAGTCCGCTCCCAGACAAAGTAAGGTTGTTGTATGTAAGCCCGGCAACTGTCTGTGCGCCGTTTGCATTGTATTCCACAGTGCCGGTGCTGGATGTGAAAGTTCCACCTGTCCCATTAACGGTTCCACTGATCTTCAAAGTGCTGGAACCTCCATTCAAGGTACCGTTGGTCCGGGTCCAATTGGTAAAGGTATGCGTCAATCCTGTTCCCAGACTGAGCGTACCTCCTGCCCCATTGATTGTCAGACCACTTCCGCCGACATTGCCGGTAAATGTCGCGGTCCCGCCGGTCTTGGTCATTGTGACAGTGCCAGTGGTTGTGAACCTGCCGATGTTCTGGTCTGCAGTACCGCTGATCGTAATGTTTGAAGCGTTGGCAGCCAATGTACCGTTGTTGGTGAAATCACCTCCAAAAGTCAGGTCATAATTGTTCGTTGCGCTCGTGTTCAAAGTCGCATTGGTGTTGATTGACAGAGGAGCATTGATGACCTTGGTCTCGTTAAGGGTCACGGCATTGCCGCTTGTATTGTCGATTATGACACCTCCGGAACCAGTCCAGGTAGCAGGGAATTCTGTGCCGGTAGTCTGGGCGCCTGTCCCTTTGTATTGCAGTGTAGCGTTGGCTCCATATGCCGTCACGGTATTGCTCGCAGTTGCAGTTCCTTCAAGCGAGAGAATGCCGTTTATTGTCGCATTGGTCAAGCTCTTCGCTCCAGAATCCGACAGGGTTACATTGTTGAAAGTGTATGCAAAGGGCGCTATCGACTGCGCTCCGGCCGCGTTGAAATTGACAGTACTTGTGCTACAGGTGAACGTACCTGCAGTTCCGCTCATGAAAGTACCGCCGACGTTCAGTGTTCCTGAATCGGAAAAAATGATTTTTGATGAAGTGCCAGCCGAAGTTATATTCCCAGTGATCGTGACAGTTCCTGTTGATATGGTGACTTGTGTCACCCTTGACGCAGTTGCAGCCCCCCTTAGCGTCAATGATTTGGCCCAGAGAGTTCCATCATTGACAATGATCTGTTTTGTCCTGTTATTCTGATTGGGAAGACCTATATTTATATTGCCAGTTCCGCTGACGGCACCAACCGTCAGAGATGCAGTGTTGTCGGCAATAACGATTCTGGTGTTCTGGTTCCCTGCAGTAAAAGTGATGCTGTCGCATGCTGCCGCATAACCAGAAGGAACTGTTACGATAATATTTGCATTTGCAATCGTTACAGTATCTCCAGCAACAGGAACAGAAGCCCCACCCCACGTTGCAGTGTTGTTCCAGTCACCTGTCACACTGGCCGTCCTGGCAGCAGCCTCCGCCTTGTTCGCGGTCAGCATAAAGACAGCAATACATGCTGAAAGATAGAAGACACAGTTTTTCAGCATGTTAAAACTCATTTTTTTCATAATTACAAGCACAATATGAATCCCCTTGCCTATCATACTATACCAAATACGGGCTCTAATGTCAAACAATATAAGGCTCAAAATAAGAATAATTCTTAAGTTAGCCTCATTTTATTATTTTAAAAATATAAAGTCCCTTTACCCCCTGACCGCATTATATCAGAAGGCATCCCCCTTGCGCAAGAGGCTTTATGAAAATAACTGATTCTTTTAATTGCTCTCCGATTGCAAACGTTTCCACATTCTTTCAGGCATTCCGTCCACTTTGATTATTTTTCTTTCAAGGTATAGTATCTTAATTTATGAAACACCTGATAACTTCATTGAACATGCTTGTGCTGGCAACCCCCATTTTCGCGGGGGATGCACTGAACTCACTTGACTTCCCTGAATTTCCTCCGACAGGAATTTATATCTCCGATGCGATACAGGAGGATTATGAAAGGGCTTTCCTCCTGAACAGCCAGTTCCCCCTTGCGGATGAAATCTCCAAGGCCCTGTTTGAAACTTCAAAGCCACAGCCGACCACTTCTGCGCCAGTCTCCACTTTGACTGCACAATCAATTGTCACCGCAACCACCGATGCACTGGCGCTGACATCAGGAGTCACTGTCCCGGTGAACGGAACTGCTGATTCGCATACCTTCTACTCAATCGATGTCCCGATGGGGACCACCCGCCTTGTCGTGAAACTCTCAGGAACCGGACTTGTCGTTGAAAATAACTGCGACATCTTTGCAAAGCTCGCAACCCCGCCCTCTGCCTCCTCCTTCAACGCCAGAGGTGTCGAAGGCTCAGATGATGAAACTTTGATAATCGGCAATCCTTCTCCGGGAACCTGGAATTTCATGCTCCTCGGTGTGACCGACTACAATGACGTGACGCTCACAGCAACCTGTTATACGGGCAGCGATATCATTCTCACCAGCGTGCCAATGAATGATCAGGATGTCCCGTTCATCGCAAAGTTCAAGGGAAAGGTGATCGACAGGGACTCAAAGGGAATCACCGGAATAACAGTGCGGATGCGGGATCCGGTAACAGGTGCAAGTTCATATCTCACTGTAAGGACAGATGCCGACGGCAGCTTCAGCTGTTCAGTGCCGGTTGAAACTGAAGGAGAATACACTTTCGACTTCTACTTCACCGGAATCCCGGACTCCGCCGGTGGAACTGCCTTCCATACTGTTGCAACAACGAACAGTTTCCTCGACGCACGCGGCCCCTTTGACCTTTATGCATATCTAGATATGGCACCATCCCAGTTGGATGCCGCAGAGCTGGCAGGCATGCAGAAATTCCTGTCCATTAGAAACGGCTGGGAAGATGGCACGATTAATCCTGTCGATGAGGCGATCTGGCTCAGCAACACCGCTGCCAGACTTCCTTCAGATGCGGACTTCGCAGGCCAGTTCGATGACGGACTCTACATGGTCCTATTCGGAATCGAGGGCGCAGGCGCAGGAAACAACATTTCGGCAAAACCTGTCTTTTCCGTGACGCCCCTCGCAGTCCATGTCTCTGCATCCAAAAAAAAGGAAGTCCTTGAGAAAATGCTTTCCCTGGGGGTAATCGACGGGCCGGCGATGTCCACCATAATGTCCGGAAAGATCGCTGTTATCTCCTTCGCATCTCTCTCAAGCGGTACTGAAGCATCTGACGGCAACAGATGCATCTTCCTGTCGGCACGCGAGCAGATGGATGTCCTTGCGAAGATCGCAGGGGGAGCCGTTTCCGCAGTGTCAGAGAAGAAACTTGGTGACAGTTCTCTCAAGATGCTTGACGTTCCCATCGGTTCTGGAATCTTAAAGGTAGTCTCCGCACTATTCATCAAATAGCTGAATCGGCCTAATAGTGAAGTGACTCTTACCGAGTCCGCTGCTTATTCCACCGGCGGGACGCCGTTCTTGATCGTGAAGACGGCTCTTGCGGCGGCATTGCGGAGGTCATGGGGAAGACTGGGATCGCCTGAGATATCCTGGAGATAGTTCAGGGACTCCTTTCCGCTGATCCTGGAAACGGCGTTGATCAGCTGGACTCTTTTTGCGTCGTCTTTTTCCGACTGAACCATCTCGACAAGTGTCTTCGTGGAATTTTCTGTACCCATGCTTGAGATCGCCTGCATTGCCTTGAGGCTTATCCTCTGATCCGGATCGTTTGCCACAGCATCAGCCAATGCCGGCAGTGAATCAGGATGCCTGAGCATAGACAAGGCATTGAGAATATTCTCAGTCCCGGCCGTATTTCCAGATTGGGATCGGTATGCGTCGGCAAGAAGTTTCACAGTCTGTTCGTTTCCGGTCCTCGCAAGCGCCTGCTTCAATTCAGTGTTGAGGATGAAATCTGTTGATCCTGAGAGCCCTTTGATGAGGGCCGGAGCCGTTTCCGGACTGTCCACCGCCTGCAGCGCCCTTATGCAGAGATCCTTGCTGACCGGGTCGCTCTCTGCGGCAATGAAGTCCAGGAGCGCGCCTACGGATTCAGACGTACCTATCTGCACCAACACACGTGCCGCCAGGGATTTTGAATATCTGCCCGCATCTGACAAAAGAAGTTCCTTCATTGCGGGAATCGCATCGTTTCCAAAGGCGGCAAGTTCCCTTATCGCTCCTTCTGCCTGGGGGATCATGGACTTGTCGGAAGAGAAACTTTTAATTTCGGTGGCAAGCCTCTGGATTTTCCCGTCCTCGTCCGGAGAAGGCGTCTTGACCTTCCCGAAAACCTGCTGGGGCTTCGCAGTGTTCTCGACTGAAACATCTTCCTTCCTGGAATCACCTGCAGTTTCCTTTGCCGGAGGGACAAAAAACCTCATCAGGATCAACGCCGACAAGATCACTATTGCCGCTGCAGCAGCTATATGTATTTTCCTATGTCTGTTCATTCCCTTCCATCTTCCAGAGGTTGCTATTCGAGGATAATTCATGAAGTCAGAAGACAGGAGTCAGAATTCAGAATTGATTCTCCGGATTCTTTTTTTTTACAATCATTCTGAGTTCTGTATCCTGAATTCTGAATTCCTTCCGGTTGCGGCTTGCCGCATCAGTAAAGACTGACTTCATAATATTGCAATCCGGGAGGGATCATCTGTGTCAGTATCCTTGCCGATGCCGAATAAATTCGTTTTGCGCGACCAGGTCCAGCCGATGCCTCCGCAGTAATCGTATAGAACCCGGATTCATTGAACGAAAAGTGGCTTTTCAAGGTCGCCCAGACCGTAGGATCGAGGTCGTCCTTCATCGAAGTCCCGCTGATGAACCATTTTTCACGGGCCGCCATTACCTTGTCAGTCTGCCCCGAGGAGAACGAGCACTTGCTCATGACGCTCTCACGGCTGGCAGAAAAGAAGTTGTCACCTTGGAACTGTATCCTGGGCATGTTCTGCGGGGGGATAATCCTGAATGACGAAAGGCGGCCCTGGTCGTCAGCGCCAAAGAATTTTCCAAAACCTGGTATCCACATGACCTCCTCCCTGAACTGCAATCTTCCATTCCTCGGCAATGGATAGAGCCCCATCTCGTCATACTGCATCCTTTCCATTCCTTTGAGTCTCAGCGTCTCGTTCGCATCAACATAGTCATCCAAACATCCCAGGAATGCGTTGAATTCATCCATCATGGCAGGTTCATCCTTATACATCGACCTATATGCTTCGAACAACTTTCTCGAAGGCATATCATCAGAAATATCGAATCCCGACGCCATGTCGAGTACCGTCACATTGACTTCAGTACCGTAATAGTTGATCCTGTGCACAAATCCGTCGGCAAGGAAATGCGGATGCTCCTCATCCCCGTAATCAGTTTCTCCCAGGCCCCTGTTGGTGTATTTACTCTTGTCTGCCATGATAATCCAGCTCATCCTCGAGACGGCTCCCTCGGCGGCATACGACGCCTTCGAACGGTCGTAGAAGGTGACCGAAGTAAAATTGCTTATCTGGGAAGTAGTAACTGCGGAAAGAGCAAGGATTGAAATGATTACCAGGAACCCGAGCACGGCGACCAGGGCCACTCCTTCCTCCCTCCTCAGGCGTCCTGCAAGCTTCCTATTCAATGGATTCCCTCCTGTTGCCTAAAGTCTCCCTTGCGCCGGAACCGGCTGTCCTCCTGAGCCAGACCTCGCTTGAACCGTCCATCCATTTTATCCTCATCTGTATCGCCATCGGAATGTTTATATTCTTATCCTCATTCCAGTCGTCCTTCCATTCTATCCTGTCGTTCCTCCTGTCTGCATACAGGAAAGACAAATCCTTGATATTCTCCGCGATGATCTCCTTCTCGCAGGTTGACGTCTTCTCGTCCCATGGCAGGAGCGGGAGCCTGCTGTATGAGGCGACAAGGTTTCCGTTGTCCATATAAAGGCTCAGGAACCTGATCCCTCCCTCCGAGACATCGTTGATCCTGTGCCTGTAGGTGACAAGGACCTTTTGCCTGTCCCCGTGAAATACGAACTTCTGCCCGTGGTCCTTGTCCGTCCACGTGAACGGTATGGCGTTCCTGAACGCGGAGTCGGTTATGTTGTCGATGAGAAGGCAGCTGCGTAGCCTGTCGTTCTGCTTCGCAACGGCCGCCCAGGTCTTCTGGACTGAGAACATTCCCATGCTCGCGGCAAGGATGATCATCATCAGGATCGCAATGGCTGCGACCATCTCGAGGAGAGTAAAGCCTGACTCATTGTTCTTCATAAGTCGGAGTCCTGCAGTATTTTTTCGATCTTCATGGATTCAGTCTTCCTGCCTCCACCCGGATCAACACTGATCTCAAGAGCCACGAGCCTCCAGGCCCCGTTGCGGCTTTCCATGCCATCTGGAAGACCTTCAGGTTCGGAGACCGTGCATCTTGCCGATGCGCCAGAATACGGGAAAAAATCGGAGTTCATCTGTCCGGTCGGCCCGTTCAGGAGGAAATATTCGGCGGCCTGGGCCATCATATGCTGGCTCCTCCATCTCTCCACGGCCTTCATCGCCCTCATCGAGGCGTTAGCCGACATCTGGAGAGCCACTGCGATGCCCATGCCGAATATTGCAAGGGCCACGACTACCTCGACAAGGGTGAATTTTGCTTTCATGAAAGTCCTCATTTATCCCTTTCGACCGTGGATATTCCAGTCAGTTTCGAGATCTTAATCCTCAGTCTTTGCCCTTTGAACGAGAGTTCGATCGGGGTACCGCTGCCTGTTCCGTCCGGATAAAAACTGAAGTCAGCCCCACGTCCTTCACCAACCTGCACTCCCGGCGGCAGCTTATAGGAAAGTGAACCTGGGGCTGCCAACTCCTTTTCAGCCGCACCACCTTCTATGCTGAAAATTCCAGTGGATGCATCCAGCCTTACATGGACATTCCTGCCCTGGGACGTAGCCATCAACGAAGCCCTCGCAAGAAGCAGCTGTACGTTCCGGGCCGTACCTTCAAGAGATATGAATGCAGGAATGCTGTTGCTTCGGAAAACAACAATTCCGGTGATTAAGGCTATTACCAGTATTACCGCGACCAGTTCAACGAGCGTATAACAGCTTCTGCGCATAATTCACAACTATTGCGCGGGTGTATAATTTGTGATGTCGGCGGCATCGCCCGTGCCTCCTGTCATGCCATCGCTGCCGAGGCTCTTGATCTCGAAGTCCATCCCGTTCGGGCCAGGTACGGCATAGACATAGTTGTTACCCCAGGGATCCTTCGGTATCAGACCACCTTTCAGGTAGGGACCGTCCCATTTCTCATCACCTGTCTTCCGGACGAGGTCATCGAGAGTGGCGGGAAACCTGCCGACGCTCATGTTGAAATCGTTTGCGGCCTGCTCCAGCATGAGGATCTGCGTACGTGCCGTAGTGATCTTCGCCTGCTTCACCTTATTCATGTAAATCGGGGTTACAATTGTCGCAAGAAGCCCGAGTATCAGTATGACGACCGCCATTTCCATGAGTGTGAACTTATTTTCAATTCTCGATTTTCGATTTTCAATTTTCCATATGTATGATTTCATAAAACCTCCAAAACATTTTTTATTTTCAATTTTTTATTTTCAAATGCCGGATTATTGCTAACAACAGAAATGAGTTACAAGTTCCAACTTCTGACTTCTATGTTCTATCTCCTGGCTTCCATCTTCCTTTTTCCATCTTCCCTACATGCTCTGCATGTCGAGTATCGCCAGGAAGATAGACAGCACCACCAGCATGACGATCGCCGCAAGCATCAATATCACCACTGGTTCGAACAATGCAAGGAGCCTTTTGATCCTTGTCTTAAGGTTGTCCTCGTATGTGGAGGCGACCTGGTTGAGCATCCCGCCCATGTTTCCCGATTCCTCGCCTATCGCTAGCATCTGGAGCGCTTCCTTCGGGATGAACCTGCTTTTCCCGAGTGCGGAGGAAAGCCTTGCCCCTCCTTTTAGTTCCGCATTCACACCATACAGGGTTTTGGATATCTGCCTGTTGACAATTACATTCGTGGCGATCTGCACGGTACTGAGCAGATGCACATGGTTCTGGATAAGCACGGCAAGGGTCCTTATGAACCTGCTAATCTCGATCATGGTCATGAGCTCCCCGAAAATCGGAACCTTGAGGACGTTCTCCTCCCACCACTCGGTCAACCTCCCCCCGCTCCTTATACTGTAGATCATGTAGCATAGTATCCCGATGCAGATGATCCAGAGCCACCAGAATCCGGTTGCAAAATCGCTGACCCCAAGCATCATCTTGGTCAGAAGCGGAAGTTTCCTGCCCATGTCCGTGAAGATCTGCGAGAAGCGTGGAATGACGACCATGAAGAGGAAAAGCACGACTATGATTATCACCGAGATCACAAACAAGGGGTAAATCGAACTCGTTATCAGGAAGTTCCTGAGCTCCCTCCTCTCATTGAGGAAACGCTGGAGCTCCGCCATTATGTCGGGAAGCGATCCAGTCTCCTCGCCGGCTTCCACGAGATTCGCATAGATCTTCGGGAAACGTGTCCCATGATCCCTGATCACCGTGGAAAACTTCTTCCCTTCGTGCAGCCCCTTCCTGAGCTCGCTCACGACATCAGAGGCTCCTGGTGGAGCCCCCTGAGCTATGATTCCAAGCGCCCGTTCAAGGGGAATATGCGCCTTCAGAAGAGGAACAAGCCTGTTGGTGAAATCACATGCTTCAAAGCTGTCCCTCCTCCAGAACTTCCATCCCCTGTTCTGGGTAATGGAATCGGCCTGACCATAGCATTCGAGAGGAACGAACCCTCGGTTCCTGACCCTGGAAAGAGAGTCCGGCTGGGAATCCCCCTCAACGAGGATCTCCTTGGTCCTGCCATCATTCTCGGCAACCTTGTATTTGTATAGTGGCACCTTTGATCAAGCTCCAAGTTCCAGATTTAAATATCGAAATCTGAATATCGAAATCCGAAACAACCATGAGGAAAACCAATTCGAATTTCGGATTTAAACATTTATCGTCACCCTGGCGATCTCGGATTCAAGCGTAATTCCATCCTTTACCTTCTCCATGCCGTCCTCGACCAGGAACTTCATGCCGTTCTTCCTTGCGAGCTTCGCGATGGTGGCGCTATCGCTGTTCTTTGAGATCGCCGATGCTATCTCTTCGTTCACGACAAGAAGTTCAAATATCCCGGTCCTCCCCCTGAATCCCGTTCCCGAACAGTTCCTGCACTTCACCGAATCCTTTTCCGAACCTTTTCCTCCGCATTTGGAACAAAGCTTCCTTACAAGCCTCTGTGACAGTACCGCCTTAAGCGATGAGGATATCAGGAAACCTTCAACTCCCATGTCAAGAAGCCTGCTGATAGCACCTACAGCATCGTTGGTATGCAGTGTGCTGAGTACGAGATGTCCGGTAAGCGATGCATGCACGGCAATCTCCGCAGTCTCCCGGTCTCGTATCTCACCGACGAGGATAACGTCCGGATCCTGCCTGACGATGTGGCGCAGGCTGTTCGCAAAGTCGAGTCCTATCTTGGGATTCACCTGCATCTGGGAGAGCCGTTCGATCCTGTATTCGACGGGATCCTCGATGGTAATGATCTTCCTCTCCCGGCTGTTGAGCCTTGACATCACACCATAAAGTGTGGTCGTCTTTCCGCTTCCCGTAGGTCCCACAGCAAGTATTATCCCATGAGGCAGGGAGATGAGTCTCTCGAATTTCTCCCTCATCTCATCCTTCATGCCGATGCTTTTCAGGTCGGTGATCATCGAACCTTTGCGGAGGAGTCGCAGCACGACACTCTCACCGTTCATCGTCGGTATCGTGCTTATTCGCACGTCAACATCGGCCTTGCCCATCTTCATGTTCGTGCGGCCATCCTGCGGGAGGCGTCGTTCCGCGATGTTAAGCCCTCCCACAAGCTTAATCCTCGAAACGACCGCTGGATACTGGTTGATAGGTGCGGTCATGAATTCCTGAAGGAGTCCGTCTATCCTAAAACGGACTGTCAGTTTGTCCTCCTCCGGTTCTATGTGAATGTCGCTCGCGTCCATTTCAAGGGCCCGGGAAAACATCTCGTTTACAAGCCTTACTATCGTCGCTTCGCTTGCAAGGTTCCTGAGCGTCTCCTCATTGTCGTCCGCCTTCAGGAACTGGCTGGACTCATTCTCTTTCACAACCTGGTCTTTGCCATACACGGCCTGTATCCGTCTTTCAACAAGGCTGCGCCTTGCCAGAAAAAATCTTGTCTTCCTGCCGTATAGGCTCTTCATCAGATACGACATCTTTCCGGTGTTGTAAGGTTCGCAGATGACAACTTCGATCTCGTCGTCGGTCCAGGAAACCGGCAGGCATGCCCAGTTCATCAGGTAATCGGCGGAGATCCCGGGGAACGGAAGGATATCCCGGTCCTTCAAGTCCTCCTCATCCCATATGCCGAGTCCCGCAGCCTTCGAGTAGACAGAAAGCAGATCTGCTTCTGAGAGCAGTCCTTGACCGCATATCTCCCAGTCGAGTTTCCTGCGATCGGCGATTCTCCCAAGTCTATCAGAGTAGTCTGGGCAGAACGCAGAAAGCTCTTTTGATATCGCATCAAGACGGTTTTGCAGATCACTTTGCATTTTCTTCCTTGATGTCCTTTTTCTCCATTTCATCTATCGCCTTCAGGGCCTGCTTATAACGGGCGGTAATCTCCTCGATATTGCTGTGCTCGTCTATGATCCTGCCAGTGATGATCACTATCATCTCGGTCCTGGTCGTGGACGAGGTGGTGTTCCCGAGCAGTTTGCTGAGGAAATTTATTTCCGAGATGATCGGAAGGGACCTGTTGGTCTCCTCCACCTTCTCCTTGATTATTCCGCCGACTATCACGGTTCCGCCGTCGCGTATGGCCAGCGCCGTCTTGAGTATACGCTCGGAAATAGTCGGAGAATCTATATTTGAGGACGTGGTCTTCTTGGCGTCGGAAACTATCTGCTCGAGTTCCATGGTTATGAGTCCGCCCTCGGTGACATGCGGAGTAATCGTGAGGATTATCCCGGTATCGACATATTCGACGGCGCTGTTCAGGACGGTCGTGTTGTTGACCGTCACCGAACTTGTGTCGGTAATCTGGTTAGTGACGATCGGGACCCGGTCACCGACGGAGATTTTCGCCTCGGAATGGCTCGCCACCAATATCTGCGGGCTCGAGAGGACCTTCACCTTTCCCTTCCCGGCAACAGCCCTGATATACGCGAATTTCTCCTCGGGATTTTTCTTGTTGGTGAGCAGATACGAGAAGCCGGGCTGGGGATTCCCGTTCGCATCCTTCTTCAATGTGATCCAGTCCGTCCCGAAAAGGCTCTGCGCATCACCCTCACCACGTTTGGCCGAAAACTCCAGTCCGAACTGTGTGTCATCCGTAAGTGTCACCTCGGAGACCATTACCTGCAACAGCACCTGCGCCGCAACGGTGTCAAGCCTCTCAAGCACTGCTCTCATCATGGCATAAGTCCTCGGGGTCGTCCTGATGACCATCCTGTTGTGAACGCCGTCGGCGAATACCTTGACAGGCACTTCAAAGACGCTTGAAGGTCCTTTGTCATCTGCGGATGGCGTCTTCCCGCTGCTGTTTGTCGAGGTGGAGGTCGTGGTCGCCGAAGACTTAGTGCTTCCACCACCAGTCAAGGAAAATGCATTCGAAGACTTCAACCCCGTCCCGCCCGTGGAAGGCGTGGATGCAGACGTGCTCGCAGAGGAACCGGAAGAAGATTCTCCTACCGCAAGGACCATGCTTTCCGTGGGGAATATCACTGAAATCGCACTCAACAGCTGGTCGGCCCTGGAATTCACGACCTTGTAGATAAAGACCTGCTCCTGTTCACCTACATCGGTCCTGTCGAGTATGCCCACCCATTTCTTAAGCTCAATTAAAGCTTCCTCATTCGCCGCAGACGCGATGATGACCTGAAGCCTGTCAAGGCTTATGAGGCTGATCCCGCCAGGCTCGGATTGCACGTTGTCAGCAGAAACCGGAAATCCGAGTATCGGAAGGATGGAAACAAGCTCATTCTTGATCCTGGGTGCGGAAACATTGACGCACTGTATGACTGCCTGCGGCCAGTTATTCTTGTTTTTTTGATCGAGCAATTTCACCAGTGACTGAAGTTTTGCGACATTCGCAGGGGTCTCTATGAGAAGAATCGAAT
Organism: uncultured Victivallis sp.; assembly: GCA_964600895.1. Lineage (GTDB taxonomy): Bacteria > Verrucomicrobiota > Lentisphaeria > Victivallales > GWF2-50-93 > GWF2-50-93. The sequence goes on along the minus strand of CAZRKP010000049.1, from coordinate 3,753 downwards.
TCTGATGTGTAATATCCATCGCAGTCGCCCCGGGGGTAATGAAGCTCTTTATCTTTTCAAGGATGTCCTTGGAGGCAGCATTGCGGATCTGTATGAGCACGACCTGGACGTTCGCCTGCGGATCATGTTCGGCAAGGACCCTTCTGTCCTGGGGCATCTTCGCAAATGGAAGTATGTGAACCACCTGCCCCTCCTGCGAACAGTAGGCTCCACAGAGCCAGAGCATCTGCTCGAGCATCTCCCATGCCTGACGCTTCGTCATCTTCGACTTGTTGACGGATATCGCCACATTGCCGTTCACCTGCGGATCTATGAGGTAATCGAATTTCAGGTAGTCCGCGAACATCCTGACAACGAGCCTTATCGGCGTCGAATCCTGCGTCAATGTGACCTCCACAAGCTCCTTCTTCTCGGCATCCGTCAGCAGCTTGTCGTAGAACGGTTCAGGCCTTGCAATCTCCACCGCTGGCTTCTTCTCGGAGGACTTTATCATGTCCTTCAGGTTTTCGTCGGACTTGGGAACTGGAAGCGATTCGACCACTTCATCCTTCATGGTCTCCCTCTTCTCCTCCTTTGTGAGCATAGTCTTCTTGTTCAGCTTGGATACGTCATCCGCAACCTTCGGCTTGTCCTCTGTCATTGTGCACGACACAAAGATGAAGGTCAGGGCGAGTACCAGCACCGCCATCACAGGTAATCTTTTCATATGCCACCTTTTATTTTTAGGGATAACCTTTATTTGATATTCAATCCAATTTCAAAAACAGTCAGAATTCAGAATACAGGATTCAGAATAAAAGCAAGTTTAGTTTAAATTTCAATTCTGTCTCCTGGCTTCCGACTCCTGAATTTCTGCTTGATTTGTTATTCAACATTCGATATTCAGTGTTCGATATCATCATTCTCACGGTTCATCCGGCCTTACCGGTTGGGGTGCCCCGCGCCATCTTGGCTGTCTCTGTTCCGCAGGCTGAGGCTGAACTGTCCCATCAGCAGAAACAGATCCCCCACCCCTGACACCTGAAAACCTTGAATCAACCTTGGGAACCACAACTCCTGCAGCAGCGCCCGGTACAGGCTGCATGCTGGTCGTTGAGACTGATGTGCCACCAGTGGAATCTGGAACTCCGGGCTGCGCGGCTTCCTGAGCAGGAGAAGTTATAATTATTGCCGAAGAAGGCTGTTGCATTGGCACCTCACCTCTGGATGAAGTACCTTCGTCGTTGAAATCTATGTCGAGAACTATTTCCTCCCTACCCCGGGAGAGTGTCACGGATTTGCTTCCCACCTTTGTAAGCATGAAACCGTTACTGAGCGTATCACCAAGCTTGTAGAATGCCGACTGCTGTGCCGCACCTCCCTGCATCCTGCTTCTCCCCGGCAGAGGAAGCCCTGCTGCCGGCTGTTTGTCAAGTATTATTGCCCCAGCATTGTCTCCAAAAATACCGACACCTATCAGTTCAAGCCCTGTCGGCTTGGTTCCCCCAAGCATAGGGGCACCGTCACCGGTCCGGTATGGGCTGAACAGATTATTCTCCCATAATACTGCGACATCGGTGATATCCTCCCTGACCTTTTCCCTGCCGGACGGAGGAACCGCCTTACTGAGATCCGGGGACATGGAAAGTATCATGTCCGGCTGATGGTGCTTGAACGTCAAGTTCATGGCAAACAGCAGGACGGCAAGGATGAAAAAAAGGATGTTAAGCAGTATGTAGAACAGCTTCATCTGGCCTCCTCGGAAAGTATCTTCGCCACACCGTCACCAGTCAGGGATATGACGTTGATCGTCCCGCTGAGTACGATCTCCTTCACATCCCTCGGATTAAAGGGCCTTATCGTGCACCTCCTCCAGTAGTAGCATGGATTGGCCTTGTAAAGATCAGCTATGAACTTGGAGATCTCCTCCATGGTAGACTTGGCCTCGATATTTACCTCCATGAACGAGATGTCATCGTTCACCTTGATCAATCTGGCGTTCCCGATATTCTGGAGCTTGAGCCCCGAAGTCCGTGCGACATCCTCTATCTTCTTTATTATGCTGCTTTCAATGTCGCCGTCCCTTTTTGAGATCCAGAAATCCCTGCCCTGCCGTATGAAGGCCTCCCTAGTCTGCCTTATCTTTTGTATCTCCCTTATCTCCTTGTCCAGATCCTTGTGGAGTCCTTCAAGGGTCGTTATCTCGATGGCGATGGTATCATGTCCGGGCCAGAGGTACATGATGTCCTTCCAATACAAGACAAGGACAGTGATGAAAAGCAGAACGACGGCCAGGAGGCCGGCCACAACCTTGCCATTCGCACGCATACTCGTCCCGATCCTATCCATTCTTCTGCCTCTTGAGTTTGTCCTGGTAGACTATGTGTACAAATATGGTGAGGGTTCCATCGCCATCCCTTCTGGTGCTGCGGATGCTGAAGCTTGAGAAGTTCGGCAGACTGCTGAGCTTCGAAAGATCCGCCTGCGCATCCTTGTCCTTCATCGTACATATCGTCACATCCATCTCATTGTCCCTGGAGTTGAACATGGTTATCCACATATTGGAGGGAAGCTTCTGCGAAAGCAGTTGCAGGCACAGGATGACCTCCGGGTTCCCTGGGTTCGAATCCCTGATCTTCTTCACAAGTTCATCTGTCTTCTTGTTCCTCAGCCTTTCCTGCTTGAACTCATCTATCTTTGCAAGAGTCCTCTGTTTTTCAGCAATTATTTTCCCATACCTGTCCCTGGCGTCAAGCCAGCTGCGAAAGATAAGCGTCCCAGCAAGGACTAGAACCAGCATGAAAAGAGCCGCGGCAGAATATCTTATGGCCCTGAACCTCTGTGGACGCATACTGTCGGGCAAGTGCGAAAGGTTGAGGTTTTCAGACGAAACATTTTCCTGAAGGATGAATTCCCCGACAAGAAGGCATACAAGGAGCCCGGTCTTCTGCTCATCAGGAAGTCCTGAGATGACATCGAGACCAGCGAACTTCCCAGGACCGGCATCTGAACCTGAAAGACTGGAAAGAGCTTTTCCCATCTCGTCATGGTTGTCCAGCAGTTCTTCCGGATCAGATGGGAGATTCCTCAACGCCATGACCGGGTGCGTCATTACATCAGCCTTGATTCCTGATGCAGCCACAGAGGAGATCGTGGTGTCCCAAACCTTGCGGCTCACTGAGAGTATCCTGACTTTCGACTGGGCAGCCCCCTTGCCCGCACCCCCTTCTGACACGGTCCTGAAAGTCCAAATCACCTCGTCGATTGGAACAGGAATGTGTCTTGGAAGTTCGAAATCAAGGGCCTTCCGCATTTCATGATGGGGAAGCTTCGGCAGTTCCAGTTCCATGCAGATCGCTCCGTCGAACCGGGCTGCGAGGACTATTTTGTGGTTCTCTCCTATCTCCAGGCGGTTGAACACATTGACAAGCCGGCCAGCAAGATCTGGAATACCTGGATCAGAACATGCCACCTTCAGCAATGAAAGTACACCGTCGCCGGATGACGTAATGCTGGCACCAAAGACATTCATGCCCCTGTCCCAGTATATCACCGCACAGTCGCTTTGCCTGAACAATTGCTATCTCCTGTTCTTCAACGAGTTGCACCAAACATCAACCTCTTTTGCCGGAAATTGTAATATACTTTTATATATGCAAAAAGCAAAAGTTCCACATGTAAAAAGGTTAAGGGTGCCTCTAAAAATTCACAATCGGCGAGTTGCGGAAGATTTTTGGGATGCTCAAAGAGATTTTCTGAACGGAGGCATATCCA
>CAZRKP010000048.1:0-36673 GCA_964600895.1 uncultured Victivallis sp. | reverse complement strand
GCAAAAAGATTTTTCGATAATTTTTATTTTTGCCTCTTCAGCGGAACTTAGGCTAGGATGTCATTAGTTTATCTTTTCCCTAAAACCGTCAAGCCATCCTCCCGGGAATTCATTCAGCAGACCGATAATTGAAGCATGGCGGGAGACTGCCATGCTTTCCATTCATTCGCTGAAGATCTTGTATTTCGTCTCCATCTCATCGACATTTTCAGGCGTCACGAGCAGATAGCGCTTGTCGAATGCAGCCTGTGCCTTTGAGGGCGGATTGGACTCGTCATATTTATACGTGGGATTGGTTGTAACTGCTGCATTTATGGCTGAGCCTTTGATGAGAAGCTTCAGATGAGAGATGCTGGTGTTGGTCAGGGCGAAAGCAGGTCTTTTTTCAAAATTTTCTTCCTTCCATATCTCCATCTGTTCAAGATCGCTGCGGGGAATTCCAATTGTGGATATTATGAGATTGCACTGGGAATATTTTGTGATCAGTTCGTTGAAGTGTTCAACCTTCAGGAGCATTTCAAACGGATATTGCATCGGCCCAGGCGGCTGAGGCCCCGAAGTAGAACCCTGGGGACCGGGCTTGTTGACATCAGGAGTTACCGCTGCAACGATTTCCATCCCTGCTCCAAGATACTTCCTCAGCGTGTTTACTATGCCGTCCTGTTCAGCCCCTTCCTTCCTTATGATAAGAACTTTCGTGCCCGGATATTTCTTTGTCAGGTTCTCTGCGAGTATCTGGACCGAAGCCTGTGAATACCATCCTTCATTCCTGTTGATCTTGCCCTCATTGACACCGGATCCGAAATTACTGAAGATTATCAATATTGCACAGATGACCACGACCACCAGCAGGGCGATTGATGCGTTCTTTGCGAAAGGGATTGTTTTCTGTTTCTTTGCAAAAAATATCATTCCCACCAGAGAAGCACTCATGACCAGCCATAGGAATATCTTCAAAAGCAGTCCTAAGAGAAGTACTGCAAGGGCCAGAAGACAGTAAAAAGCGATTCCAAGACCTGGGTTCTCCTCCCTTTTTGAGAAGCAGAACATCGCTCCCATAAAGACAAGTATAAAGATAATCCAAAGCAATATGTTAAGCATGCTAAAGCCTCCTGCTTTTGTTATCCATTAGGAGATTATTACGGCAGATTGTGGATGTTCGTGCCCATCATGCTTGCCGGGGCTTTGCCCTCGGCATGCCCGTCTGCCATGGCGAAATTGGCTGTCCTGAACCGGTTGTGGTGGAAATATGGTGCCCATTCAGTAAGAGGGAAAGTAGTAGGGTACACTCCAGCCGGCCTGTCAAAAGGCGTGGACATGTCGTACCAGTTGCAGGGATCCCCTCCCCACGGATGATTGAACATGTAGGCGCCATTGCCATTACCGCATGCCGCCGCATCGGGTGCATTGCTCGCATAAATGAAAAGATCTGAAGGCCTCAGTATCTTGAACGTGACCGTCCTATCATGATCATTTGAACCTGACATCACCCTTCCATTGTTGTTGTTCTGGTAGCTCTTGCCAATGTGATTCGTTCCATAATGAAGAGGATACTGGTTCCAGTTGGATTTGGGGCTGTGGGAAGGACAGGTATAGGCGGCAGTCAGTCCGCCGCTGTAGTTTGTCGCATTCATCTCATCCTTGATGCTGTTGGGCCACTGCTGTCCGTCGCTTGGCCAGTTGATCGAAGCCGGGAGCTGACCTCCCCAGTTCTCAGAATAGACAAGGGTGGCAAGCATGATCTGCTTGAGGTTGCTCAGGCATAGAGTTGCTTTCGCCGATTCTCTCGCATTCTGGAGTGCCGGCAGGAGAAGTGCGGCAAGAATTGCGATGATCGCTATTACCACGAGCAGTTCGATCAGGGTAAACGTTTTTTTCAAATGTGAAAAAAACAACATCTTTAAAACCGTGGTTTCCTTTTTCATCTGCAACCTCCGTACCATACCTAATTATACCTGTTTATAGATCACATTGTCAAGATAATAATCTTCCTATTCATAGTGCACATCATCGATATAGAAGGTCGCGTTTCCACCGCCGACTATCCATTTGAAACCGGTCTTTATCCTGGTCAGGTCCTTGCCTGAAAGATCGATCGAAAACTCCTTCCATTCCTTTGTGAGCGTCATCTTGTTCTCCTCGCCGGAACTGTCGGGAAACTTGACTTCATTGCTCGCCTTGAGTCCACCGAAACCAAATGTGACAGTTTCATTTCCTTCGCTGCCGCGCGCCCAGAACACCAATTTCTTCGCCCCGGTAAGATCGAAGCCTCCGGGCTGTCTGCCCCAGTCGTTCGCGGGATGCTGCCACATGACACCGCCCCATCCGGCCCCGCCCCTGGAATATGAAACCTTAAGGCATTCCGAACCACTGTGCGGCTGATCAGCCGATGCTTCCATTTTTATGTTGCCGTGATCGCCCATATATCCCGAAGGTATCCAAAGTTGACGTGCACCATCTCCACCTATGAAGGTCACAGGCGCCTTTATCTTCTGCGCTTTCGGAGGAACTATCGGACCATCAACCTTCAGAATTGCATTTGCAGTTGCGGCTCCGCCCTTTCCGTCACGTGCGATTACATAGAGCCTGTATAATCCTCCACCAACCGGCATCTTAACTTCAACTTTCCCGTCCTTGCTGGAATTCACAATCGCCCCTTCATATGTCGGTGGAGCCTCCTGGGCATCGCCTCCGACCGCAAAATTCATCGTCTCGTCAGCCAGCATCCATTCGTAGCTGATAGGATCATTCTCAGGATCGGTGGCCTTGACTGATGCCTTGATGGTTCCTTCAGGTTTAACAGTATCGGCACCGTCAACAACTATCTTTTCAATCTGCGGGCACTTGTTGGCTACCGGCTTGCCCCACAAAGCGGCAAGACGATCAACTGCTTCAAGACGGCTGTTGTCGGGAAGCAGCATTCCAAACCAGGTCATTGTCGCCTCCATTTTCCAGCCCCACGTGAAGGCTACCGAACCGAGACAGAGCTTGTCATCCTTCGCCAGCGCCTCGTAGGCCTTTGCATACCAGTCGCCCTTGAATGTGCTGGTCCATTCGTCCACCGCACCAAACTTGTTCTTTCCAAGCTCCCACACACCGCAGGGACCGTATTCGGTTATCATGTATGGCTTAGTCCCGCCGGCCTTGCGGTAGCGTTCGGGCATCGAGGAAACTCCTCCATATGTGTTGATGCCGACGATGTCGATGCTCGGACAAAGCTTGTGAAGCTGTTCAATCTTCTTTCCACCGACCTCGGCGATGACCGTCATTGTCGGATGGTTCGTATCAATCTCCTTCACCGCCTTGGCAATAAGTTCAATTCCCTTCCATACATCCTCGTTGTCATCGGCCTCCATCTCATTTCCGATCCCCCAGACCAGAGTTGCAGGATGATCCTTCCAGAGTTTGACCTGTTCCTGGGCGCGCTTTACCTGGGTCTGTACAGCGGCAGCATCTTTCCAGTTGAAATTCTGGCGGACCTGTCCGACCCATATTCCCGGAATTATCGTGATACCGAGTTTCTGCGCCTCATCCATCACGTTTTTGATACCAGGTCCGGAATCCCATGTGCGGTTCGTATTGCCACCGACATCCGCAAGCATCTTCTGGGGACCTCCGCCTGCCGCACCTTTCACATAAAAAGGTTTTCCACCACGTTCAAGCTGCCATTTTCCATCCTTCTGCACGAGTTTCACGGGCACAGCCTGCGCAAACGCCGAAATGTTCATCCACAAAAATGCGGCTGCAACTGCTATTACGGCAACTGAACTTTTAATTCTCATATCTTCTCCAAGTATTATTTTTACCTGATATAAACATTCATCTTCCGGATTTGCCGGTCGATTTTCTTACTATAAGAGTTGTTTCCATCTGCGTTGAACTTGGTGAATAATCCCCTCCGTTCCTGATCTTCGCAAACAGGCGCTGCACGGCAAATCTTCCCATCTGCATGACAGGGGTCGAGATCGTCGTCAGCTGGGGACTTGTCATCAGCGAGCATGCGCTGTTGTCGAATCCTATCACTGAGACATCCTCAGGAATCCTGTATTTCGAGAGTTCATGGAAGGCCCTGATCCCGCCGGACGCCATTTCATCGTTCATGAAGAAGATCGCAGTTGGAATCTTCCCCGATTTCAGCAGCGCAGACACCACATCATAACCGCTTTTCAATGTGAAGTCCCCGTTCATGGTCCTTATCGAATTTTCGGGGAATCCATGTTCGGAAGCCGCCTTCATGACGCCTTCAAGACGCTCGCTGGAGGCCGGCTGAGTTATGTCGCCGGTGACGATAAGGATGTCCTTGTGACCGAGGGATATCAGATGCTCCATGGCCTTGTAGCCTCCGGAAGCATTGTCTATGACTATGCAGTCGGTCCCAGAATTCCTCATGGAAAAATCGAGAAGTACTGACGGAATACCCTTTGAAACCATCGTCCTCAGGGCTATCTGATCAAAAGGTCCGATATAAATGGCGGCATCAAGGTTGCTGTTCCTCACGTGATCGAAAAGCTTCGTATCGGTCTCTTTCCCGGTAAAAGGAAGTATCGTCATGTTCGCCCGGCTCTCTATCAGCCCCTTGTGGATCCCGGCGATCATGTCCGAATGGTAGAATCCAATGTTGTCGGTGACAAGCATCCTCGACACTATCCCGACGTTCAATGTCTTTCCATTCAGCGGATCCGCCGTCCTCCTGGCGAGGACACCGTCCACTGAATCGACCACGTAGGTTCCCTGGGCCGGCCTCGTATAGATCAGACCTTCGGCGATCAGCCCGGAAACAGCCTTCCTCACGGTGAGCCTGTTGACGGAGTATGTTTCAGCAAGCTCGTCCGCGGAAGGTATTCTGCTTCCGGGCCTGTACTTTCCTGACAGTATGTCCTTCCGGAGAACGTCATAGATCTCCTTGTAAAGGAAATCCCCGTTCTTCCTTCCATTCATCTTTTTGTTTTTCTTTTTCATTCCTTCTCTTCCAGAAAATTGATCTTTCGGGAACTATATCCATTTACTTTCCTGTGGCATTCCAGGCAGAACACTTTTTCGTTCTGCCTGAATCTTCCATCGCCATCCTTCAGTTCTTTCCCGCAGGAGACGCAATTCTCATTATCAATTTCAACATTGATTGAATTGTCGGAACTCATAAGTTGCCATCTCTCCCAATCCCCCCGTTATCAATAAATTCTCTCCGTTGCGCCCTTTCGCCGATACTCCGAAACATTCTTTATTCCAGATCCGCGTTCACATACGCCATCCTGTCGAGATAGAATGTCTTGGCGTTGCCTGCGACCACGAAACCAAATCCAAATATGATGTTCGAGAGATCCTTGCCCGAAAGATCTATGGAATACTGGGTCCATGTGTTGGCGAGAGTGACCTTGCCAAGCTTGGCCTCGGCCGTATTTCCTTTCTTGCCATCCTTGCCGGCACCGCCACCAACCATGAATTCAACCTCTTCGCCGCCCTGTGCGCCTTTTGCCCAGAAGACAAATTTCTTGGCGCCTGTCAGGTTGTAGCCACCGTCCTTCTCTCCCCAGTTGTTCTCAGGCTCCTGCCAGAATACACCGGCCCATCCCTGCCCCTGCGACTTTTGTCCGCTGTATGCGATCTTTATGCATGTCTTGCCTTCTTTCGGGGCGTCGGCGATATTGAAGTCCATCTTGATGTCACCGTGATCTCCCATGTATCCGGAAGGTATGAAATGGGTGTTGGCCTGTTCGCCGTCATTGTTGTAGACAAAGAACGGGAACTGCACTCCCTGCGCATAGACTATTGCTGCAAATCCCGAAACGAGAACCGCGGCCATCATCATCTTAAATTTCCTCATCTTCTCCTCCATTTAGTTTTATTGGATATTTACTTTCTGTTTTCGGACTTTATTTCAGCTCGACAATTCTCTCTTTTTGTATAATAGTACTATACTAGTCTACGTTTGTCAAGCCCTTTCCGCAACTTTCTTTGCTTTTTTTTCTAACAGCATTCAGCCGCTGATCAGCGTGGATTATTCAGGATTCCGGACTATTAGTAATATTCGCATCTCATAAAGGGCGCATGCAAGGCATGGATTTGGAAAATCTTACTGGCTTCAATGTAGGAACAAACCTGGGCGGATGGCTGTCACAGTACAGGAAATACGACCACGATCACTTCAAGTCCTTCATCAAGGAAAGCAACATCAGCCAGATATCCTCCTGGGGAATGGACCATGTCCGTCTACCGGTAGATTATCCTCTTTTCGAGGACGATGACAAACCTTTCACCTACAAACAATCCGGCTTCGATTATGTCAGCCGGTGTCTTGACTGGTGTGAGAAAAACAATCTTGATGTAGTGCTGGATCTTCATCGTGCGCCCGGCTTTTCATTCTACACCTACGAAAGGGAGACTCTCTTCAAGGATCCTGTCCTCCAGAAAAGATTCATATCCTTATGGCAGGAGTTGGCAAAAAGATTTTCCTCCAGGAAGAAACCCCGCATCATCTTCGAACTCCTCAACGAGATCGTCCTCCCCTCCTCCGATCCCTGGAACGAGCTTTCGGCAAAAACCATAAAGGGGATCCGCGAAGTCGACAACGACCATTGGATCATGGTGGGCGGGAACTTCTGGAATTCCGCGTCCGCACTGAAGGATCTGACTATCTTCGACGATCCGAAGATCGTCTATACGTTCCATTTCTATGAACCGTTCCCCTTCACACACCAGAAGGCATCATGGAGCAAGGAACTTTCAGCCTTCAACACCGAACTCGAATACCCGGGCGGCATTCCGGGCCTCATTGAATTCATTGAAAAGAATGAATGGACAAGGAAAGGACTTGAAAGGTTCGTCGGAAAACAAATGGACAAGCATCTCCTCACGGAATATTTTAAACCTGTACTGGATTTCTTAAAGGACAATGAACGTCCGGTCTATTGCGGCGAATACGGTGTGATCGAGATCGCTCCAAGGGAGAGCCTCCGCAGATGGTACCGGGATTTCATCGGAATGTTGAGGGAGAACAGGATCGGCAGGGCCTGCTGGTCATACAAGGGAATGAGTTTCAGCCTCGTTGATTATAACAACAAGATCGTCGATGAGGAGCTGATAAAGATAGTTTCAGAAGGATAATATTTAACCACAGAACACACAGATTACACAGAATTTATTATTTGATTCGACATGTATCCAGATGTTGAGGAGAACACGCCCAACCTATAAACGAAATTATGTTCTCGTTAGTAAATGATTTTTCTGTGTGTTCCGTGTGTTCTGTGGTTAAAAATAAATTAAGGAGTTAGTCATGAAAGTCGCGGACTTGATTCTTTATCCCCAGCCAGTTGAATGCAAGATCGGAACCGGCAAGGTAAAGGTTCCGGCGAAGATCACCGTCAGTGGCGCTTCGCAGAAATCCATTGAACTGGCTTTTGGCAGGAATGCCTTGATGACCTCTGAAGGAGCTTTCGTCCGCTGTTCGCACGACTCCTCGGTAAAAGGAGGTTTCGAAGGATACAGGCTTGAGATCAACGCCAAGGGTTTTATTACGGTCGAGTCTCCTTCCGATACCGGTATTACCCATGCCCTAAGGACAATCTCACAGATGCTCAAGTCCTCCCCGAAGGAACTTCCTGTCCTAAAGATCGAGGATTGGCCGTCGTTCCCGGTCCGCGGCGTGATGCTCGACATCTCGCGCGACCGTGTTCCGACCATGAGCACCTTGTTCCAGCTTGTCGACAAGATCGCCGAACTCAAGGGTAACCACCTCGAACTTTACATGGAACACACATTCGCATACAAGGGCCACGAGACTGTCTGGCGCGACGCTTCACCGATGACTGCAGAGGAGATGGTGATCCTCGACCGCTACTGCAGCGAACGCGGTGTATCCCTCTGTGCGAACCAGAATACCCTCGGGCATTTTGAACGCTGGCTCAAGCATCCCCAATACGCCGACCTCGCTGAAATGACCAGGGGGCATTTCGTCAACATGTACTGGTATGTTGAACCAAACACCCTATGTGCGACGGATCTGAGGGGACGCAGGCTCGTGAAGGAATTGCTTTCACAGCTCATGCCCCTTTGCTCCGGAAACAATGTCAACATCGGCTGCGACGAACCCTGGGATCTCGGGAAAGGCAGATCCAAGGCAGATGTCGACAAGCGCGGCAGAAATGCAGTATACGGCGAACATGTTGCGGAAGTCGCAGAATTCGTGGTCAAGAACGGCAAGCGTCCCTCTTTCTGGGTCGACCCCGATTTCGGCAACAAGCGCAGTGAGATTCCCCCTCTTCCTCCTGAACTGATCGGAAATGTCTGGGGTTATGATTCCAATACTGATTTCAAGAACAGGCTGAAGAGCCTTGGTGAAGCCGGACTCGATGCCTTCGTATATCCCGGAGCCGGTTGCTGGAACTCATTCACGGGAAGAACAAATACAAGGAAGAAGAACCTTGAACTCGCCGCCAATGAGGGATCTGCGAATTCCGCAAAGGGGTTTGTCACCACCGAATGGGGTGATTGCGGCCACAACCAGCAATGGCCTGTCAGCCTTTTCGGCATGATGGAAGGTGTTGCCGTCGCCTGGAGCGGAAAATCATACACCGACTCGAGAGCGGAAGCAGCCCATGTATTCAACGAACCTGAACTTGGATCGTGGCTCGAGAAACTCGGACAGTCCGACGACTGCGTCAAGGTCGGGAACGCGAATGTCACGTTCAGCGTCTTCAACAAGCCTTTCCTGAACCCTTCTTTCCCCGGAGCTCTCGAAGACTGGGAAAAATGCCGGAGCAATCTGACCGCCCTTCTGAAAAAGATTCCCGCGAAGAATCCTCTTCTTGCCAGGGAATGCCGGTTCGCCGCAGAACTTGCGCTCTGGAACACGGAACGCGCGATACTCAACAAGAAGACCGGTCCGAAGACACCGCATAAAATCATTCACAAGCTCACGCTGAGGCTTCTTGACCACATGGCGGAACACAAGGCGCTCTGGCTTGAAAGGTCGCGTCCAGGCGGTCTTGTGGACAGCTGCAACCGCACATACATGCAGCGTATCCGCATGCCGTACGACTGAAGAAATGAAGCACAGGCGAGAATTCTGTGTTAAATTACTTGTTGAACACGAAGAGTGACATTGCGACGCCCAGGAAACCGAAGATCATAAGCACTGCCAGGGAACTGCCAAGGGCAAATCCCAATGCCACAAAGCGCTCCTTCCAGGTCTTCATGCCGGAGGCGATGAATGTGCCTACTGCAAGTGGAATCACATTGACGATTATGTAGAACGACCAGTCTGAAAAGAAAGGGGGAAGCGATTCCCTCAGGGAAAGCGTCACCAGCATGATCAGTGCCTGAGCACAGCAGGCGTAAATGACCGGCGACATCTTCAATATCAATTTTTTTACCATGGAAAACTATTCCCAAGTCAAATGAGAAATCTAACTGTTTCCTGAAATACGCAATACAATGATAACAATTATGTGGAAATATAAGGGAACCTTTAAAAATTCACAAACGGTCCGCCGCGGCGGACGGAAGATTAAGTTCTATAATCCTGATGTAGGATTCGCCGTTTACCCCGTCGGATGACTGGGGTCCTGGCGAAGACTCTTGTCCGAGACGGACAACTCTACATCTCCTGATCCGCAACCCATAGGGCAACAAATTCTTATGGATTCTGGCTTTGTCAGAAAACTGCTCAAATACCGCATTTGGGTATTCTCGCAATTTCCTTCCTAGCCATAACTCCATAATTTATTGTTGCACGCCATTTGTCAATTTTTAAAGATTCCCCAACCCGCAGGAATATTTCATCCTGCGGGAATCATTTTGTTAATAGGAAAGAGCTTATTTGAACTTCGGGAGCATGTTCCCGTGCGCCTTGATCAGATCGTCGCAGAGGGAACGGATCTGGTCGAGGGTGAGCTCGGAACGCGTATGGGGATCCATCATTGCGGCATGGTAGACCTTCTCCTTCTTCAGTGTTGCAGCAGCCTCTATCGCAAGCAGATGCACATTGATGTGCGTCCTGTTGAGGGCAGCGAGCTGTTCCGGAATGGGTCCGACATAGCAGCCGTTGACACCGTTCCTGTTTATCATGCAAGGCACTTCCACACATGCGTTCGCTGGAAGGTTCGGGATAAGCCCGTTGTTGATGATGTTTCCACCGATCTCCGTAGGTATATTTGTAATCACGGCCTCCATGATGTGCGAGGCGTATTCATGGGATCTGGCGTGTGTGAGGTTGGCGTTGTTTATGATGTCGTCCCTCTGCTTCTTCCATCCCTTTATCTGTCCGATGCAGCGCCTCGGATATTCGTCGAGGGGGATATTCAGCTCCTCGATCAGCTCGGGATGCGTGCTCTTGATGAAATAGGGATGGTATTCGGCGGTGTGCTCGGAAGATTCGCTGTTGTAGTAGCCGAAGTTCCTCATGATCTCGAAGCGGACCATGTCCCAGTGCTTCTTCGCCCCCTTCTTCCTGGCGGCATCGTTCATTGCAAAGGCCTTCTTCTTGATCTCCGGATAGAGGTCCTTTCCGTTCTCGTCCTTGATCTCGAGGAGCCAGGACATGTGGTTGATTCCGGCGACAACCCATTTGGTCTTGCCTTCCTTGTATTCCATTCCGACATGGCGCATAAGGCCTTTTGCACATCCCTGCACTGAATGGCAGAGTCCTACGGTCTTCACGTTCGTATGCCTCTGCATGTAGCCGGAAAGCATCGACATCGGATTAGTGTAGTTGAGGAAAAGGGCGTCCGGACATACTTCCTCCATGTCGTCCGCGAATGATTTCATTACCGGAATGGTCCTGAGGGCCCTGAATATTCCACCGATGCCGAGAGTGTCGCCGATCGTCTGGAGAAGGCCGTATTTCTTCGGGATCTCGAAGTCGATCACAGTTGACGGCTTATATCCGCCGACCTGGATTGCATTGACCACGAAGTTGGCGCCCTTCAGGGCCTCCTTGCGGTTCTTTACGCCGAGATGGGCGGTGATCTTCGCCCTGCCGCTGTTGACGTTCCTGTTGAGGGTGTCAAGCATCAGCTTCGACTCCTTCAGCCTATCCGCGTCGATGTCGTACAATGCGATGTGGGAATCCTGCAGTGCGGGGGTCATGAGGCTGTCTCCCAGGACATTCTTGGCGAACACCGTGCTTCCTGCGCCCATGAACGTGATCTTAGCCATTTTAAAACTCTCCTTTTTACATTTTGAGATATTTCTTGCTTTTTCGATACACAGAATTTATAGTAGATAAATGGCAAGACAATTGCCAGAATATGATAAGATTTACCAATTTGTGACCTATGGTACCTTTAAAAATTGACAAATGGCACGCAAAAGTAAATTATGGAGAGATGACATCTTCCTTCTTCGCAAGGATGCTATACCGAGACAAGTTGGGTAGAGAATCAAAGATGTAGAGTTGTCCGTCCCGGACAAGAATCTTCGCCGTGACGGCGAACCCTACATCAAAATTGAAGAACAAAAATATTCCGTCCTTTGTATGAGGATGAATTTTTAAAGGCACTCTGGTGAAATTCGCACATATACATTTCCGAACCGTCGATTCTCTCGGAGCCTTCCCGTATCCGACCACGATAGGTGTGGAGACCAGGGAAAATCCGACACTTTACCATATCAGGGGCAGAAGCAGGACCGACATGCCCCACTGTATCTTCCAATACACACTTTCCGGATACGGCTGCTTCCGCGATGCGGCAGGCGAACACATCCTAAGTCCGGGCAACGGATTCCTCTGCGAGTCCAGGGACAAGGCGATTTCCTATTACTATCCTGAAACGTCAAGGACGCCATGGCGCTTCGTATACATGGCTTTCTGCGGTGTGTCGGCGTTCCTTATGGTAAGGAACATGGTAAAAAGATTCGGTCCGGTATATTCGCTCCCCCTCAACCACCAGATCATCACAAGGATACAGTCATACTTCGAGCACATGGACAACCAGCAGGTCATTTCCGTTTCGGAAGGATCGCGTCTTGTCATGAGCCTTATGAACACACTCGTCGAGAGCCGGGAGGACAGGAAGATAGACAAGCCCGAGAACCTCCTCCTCAACAAGGCCATAGTCCTCCTGGGCAGGAACACCGAAGGTACCATGAAAGTCGACCAGCTTGCGAAGCTCGCAGGTGTCTCACGGGAGCATCTCACAAGGGTGTTCAGGCAGATGACAGGCCTGCCACCGCACCAGTTCATCAACCGCAGGAAGATAATGGAGGCCTGCTCGATCCTCGACAGCGGAAAGACCAGCATAAAGGAGGTCTCAGACAGCCTCGGTTATAAGTCATCCGCCCACTTCACCCGCACCTTCAAACGGGTCATGAAGAAGACCCCCAGCGAATACATGCGCGACAAACTGATGCCTGCATTGTAACCGCTACTTTGAAACCTAAATTTGAATCCTTGGAAGCGCTTTAGATTTATTATCCTTACTTTCCTTGTAACCTTTATCCTCCAAATGCTGTATATAAGTGAATATTAATAAGGAGGAGCCATGATAGCAAAGTTCAGTCCGATGATTCTTCTATGTCTCGCGATCGCATCTTATTCAACATCCGCCGGAGATGCGGATCTTAAACCGAATGCAGTCCTGACATTCGAATTCCCGGATCTTCCGCCAACCCTGGTCAACCAGATGAAAAATGACAATGTCAAGCCGAAGATGACCGTTCAGCTTCCTTCAAACTATACCAAGGACGGGAAGTTCCCCATCTTTGTCTTCCTCGAGGGTGGTGACGGTGGACACGGTGACATGCTTTCGTCCGCGCTGAGGGTCGTCAAGGACAAGGACTTCATCTGTGTGAACATGCCTCTTTTCAAGGAAAATTCCGAAGGCGCCCTGAAGGAGAATGTTGAAGGGATACAGGCACTGCTGTCGAGTTATGGCATCGCCATTCCGGCGGAAGAGAAGGAAAAGGTTGACAAGACCCTGGAAGGTTTTTCCACGTGGATAATATTCAAGCGGGACGCCAAGAAGATCGCACTGGCCTATAAGACGATGCTTGAAAAGCTCTTCAAGGAAATACCGAACATAACCGTTGAACGCAGTGCTATCGGGGGTTTCTCCAATGGCGCCCACACAACAGGAGTCCTGATAGCTGAACAGGATCCCTTCATCATGGATCATTTCCAGGCGTTCTACATGTGGGACGGGGGGCTTTTCATCCCAAAGGACAGCCTTGCGAAACCGGCGCTCAAGGGCAAACGACTCCTCATGCTCTATGGCGACCAGCCCGCCAATGAATTCGGAAGAATGTTCTTCCTGACCCTGGAAGGATGCATCGACAAGGAGGCGAAGGCCCAGAAAATTGATCTCACCTCCATTGTCATGAAAGGCCACGGCCACGAGATGCCGGACAAGTATGCCGAACTCCTCGGGAAATGGACCAGGGGCGAGAAAATCCAGCAACCGGAGTGACCGTCCAGTGGCTCTGTGTTTTCAGAGTCATACACCACCAGCAGAACAGGTGGTTTATACGCATGCCCGAGGCATGCGAATCTCGAGGGGTATGGTCGGGGCTTGAATTTGTGATCCTATAAATGCATCCCGTTGCATTTAAAACTCATGACAAAATCCAAGTTCCAATTTCCAAAATCCAAACAAGTTCCAGTCTTCAAATTCCAAACAGGTTTTTTTAATTCTTAAATTTATCATTCTTGCAGAAATTTGTTTGAAATTTTCTATTTTTCCAGTTTGTTTGGAGCTTGGATGTCTGGAATTTGGAACTTCACCTTCAATTGGAAAAACAGCTGATCAATTTTTCCGCAAAAGGCTTATCCTGAAGTATATGCCGGTTCCGCATTCTTGCTTCTCTTCGCGGCACCAGCTCCGTCCCGTCGATCCAGGCTTTCCCTTTTAGCCTTCAGTTCCGGGGTCATCGCACCCATTTTTTCAAGGGCCTGAGCTGCGAAGTAACGGACATAGTAATCATTGCTGGCTATCAGCTTCGAAAGATTGGGTATTGCTTCGGACGCCTCGACGCCGATGTCGCCCAGACCTTCTGCGGCCTTCATTACGATGTTTATCTGGTTGTCCCCCAGATCAAGGAGATATCGTTTTATCCTCAGTTCCACCGTCATTGCGTCATTCTGCTCCAGGAATGCGGCTGCGAATTTGCGGACGTTGCTGTCGTGATTGTCCAGCACCTTTATGAGTTCCGGAATGACGGCCGATCCGATGTTGGCAAGCTCCAGTCCGGCCTTTTCACTGACACTGATATCCCTGTCCTTCAGATCGGCTATGAACCGTTTCACCCTAAGGTCCGTTGTCAGAACATTGTAATTTTCCAGGGCGTTGTAGGAAAGTTCTCGGACCTGGGAGCTGCTGTCCTCTATCGCCTTCTTGAATGCTGCTACAGATTCCTTGGCGGGACCGTTCTTTCCAAGCGCAGTGGCGGCGCTCATCCGGACTCCGCTGTTACCATCCTCCAGGGCCTTTGCCAGTTCCAATAATATCTCAGTGTCCGCAGGCACAGGCTTGCCCAGTATTTCAATGATATTCCTGCGTACCTCATCCTCCTTGTCATTCAGGGATTTCATGATCAATGTCATGGCCTGCGGCGGCAGGGAGCTGAATTCATTCAGGGCCTCTGCCGCGCTTACCCGGACATCTCCGCTATCGTTATCCAGCATTTTTATCACGAAAGGTATAGAGGAGTTGCCTATTTTTGCAAGTGCTTCAACCGCCACTGCACGCCGCTTGTCGTCCGGATGATGCAGTTCACGGATATACCAGTTCAAGGGGAAACACAGCTTCCACAGCATAGGAACTCCGAACCATCCCGCAAGGAACAGGATAATGCTTGCAAATAATCCTCCAAGCACTGAAAGGAAAGGATGAGAGGAGATGAGATACCCCAGTCTCTTGTCCGCAGTCATGACACCTAGTCTCCTGAGGGCCTTTGCAGAATTACTGCTGACAGCATGATCCTTGTCATTCAATGCCTGCATAAGGGACGGAGTTGCAGTCTTTGCGGCAGGACCTATCATTCCAAGGGATTCGGCCGCAGCCGCCCGGACATTGCCACTGCTGTCGGACAACGCCTTTACAAGGGAGGGAACTGCAGTTTTCGCTTCAGGCCCTATCTCACCCAGTGCCCTTATCGCCGCCTCGCACACTTCCTTGTCACCCATCATGCCTATGAGGGCGGGAACTACTTCCGGTGTAGAGGGACCGAGTTTTCCAAGGGCTTCAGAGGCCTTGATGCGGACCACGCTTTTGCCATATTCCAGGTCACAGATATATTTTTCAGCCTTGAGCGCCGGGGTCAGCAGCCCCCTTTTCTCAAGGAAGCTGACAGACTCCTTCCGGACAACATACTCCCTGTCATGAAATGCCGATGTGATCGCCGGCATCACCTCCGGAATGACAGGACCTATCTTATCAAGGGCCTCAACTGCCTCGATACGGGCATCCCCGCTCATGTTGCTATCTCCCAGATCCAGCACATATCTCATCGCCTTGATCTCGTTGGTCAGTGCCTTCCTTTTTTCCAGGGCTTCTGCGGCGCTTCTCCTTACATTCCCGTTATTGTCTTTTACAGCATCCTTGAGAGCCTGGATTATTCCCGGTGACGTAGCCTTGATATTGCCCAAGGCGCCAGCCGCTCCCTGACGGGTATAGCTGTCCTTGTCGCTCAACGCTTTCAATATTAACGGGACGGCCGGTTCACCTATCTTGTCCAGGGATTCAACCGCGCTTTGACGGACATATATGTTCCTGTCGGTCAACATTTTGATCAGGGCGGGTATGATTTCAGGTTTGGCATTTCCGATATTGCCCAGGACCTCTGCAGTTCCTTTTCTGGTGAAGCTGTTTATATCCGTCAATGCCTCCATCAGTGCAGGTATTGCCGGTTCGCCCACCTTGCTCAATTCTGCCACGGCCTTCGAACGGACATCTCCTTCCTGGCTTCCCAATGCCTTAATGAGCGAGGGCACGTCTGCAGTCGGAGACTTGAGGGGTGCAATGAACGGTTTAAGTTCGGAATTCGCACCAGACAGGATCTGGCCTGCAAGAAAAATTGCAGCGACGATTGTCCATGATATTCCAATTCGGAATTTCATATTTGCACGAATTGACAGTTTTTTTAATTAGAATTAATTTCAAACAGAGCATAAGACATGCCAAGTTTGAGGCTAAAATGAGGCTGGAAAACCTTTTCAGTACTCGACAAACTTTGAAGGCACTTCCCTGCCGTCTACCTTGACTGAATAGTTCTTGCCCTTACGGGTGATCTCGACATTGTACTTCTTCCCTCTTATCACACGCTGGATGCTTGCGTTCTTCCAGCCGGAAGGCAGACAGGGATCAATGTGGAATCCATCGAAATCAGGCTTGATCCCAAGGAAATATTCCACGACCGCCCTGAACATCCAGCCAGCTGTTCCGGTGATCCATCCGCTTATGGATTCGCCGGCCCTGGCATTGTCAGGACCAAGATACTGGTTCGTGAATGCATATGGCTCGGAACCGGATACGGAGGACGGATGTTTCTCACTGTCGGGCATCACCTTGAGGAAGCTCGCAAGGGCCCTGTCCGCCCGTTTTGCATGCAGGTCGGCGACTATCTTGAACGAGGTGCCATGGCAGTACGGAGTACCGTTCTCATACATTCCCGGCAGAAGCATCGTGACACGTCCTACATTCTTGTCCTTTGCCGTGAACGAAGGTTTCAATGTGAGGGATCCATGCTTGCTTTCAAGTATGTTGTCTATCGCCTTCAGGCATTTCTTGTAGCGGTCTCCCTTTGCAAGGTCCGAGAGAATCGCCCAGGTCTGGGAATTGAGGAATATCTTTCCCTCCTTGTTCTTGCGGGATCCCACAGGATTTCCAAAGTCGCTGTATCCCGCGAGATACCAGTTGCCGTCCCATCCATGTTTCTGGATCGCCTTCTCTATCTTCTCCCTGCGCCCCTTCATCTCCTTCAGGAGTACCTTGTCGTCGCTCCTCTTCTTCTCGAGGAAATCAATGAATGTGTTCAGGGCATAGAAAAGTCCGATGGACGTCCAGACGCTTTCGCCGATCCCGTCCTTGCCCATCCAGTTGAGGGAGTCGTTCCAGTCGCCGCAGTGCGCCTTCACGAGACCGTGTTTGCCGGTATCGTTGCTGAGATGGCGGAGCGACAACACCACATGGTCAAAGACACTTGCCGATCCCTTGTCCAGGAATTTCACCTTCTCCTTGAGTATCCCGTAGTCTCCGGTTTCCTTCAGATATGCAATAACTGCAAGCACAATCCAAACTGGTCCGTCAGAATAATGATGATCCTGGAGAGGCATCCAACCGCGGATGCCATGTCCGTCGGCGCACTGGTGCTGGAGCGTCTCGATGATCTTTGCGCGCGCAAGCTTCGGGTTGAATATCGCCATGCCCCAGGCGTCCTGGAGAGTGTCGCGGAATCCGCGGGCTCCGTCGCGCCCGAACTCGGCGCAGAGCTGTGTCTGCTGCTTCGACCAGATATTGGTCATGATGTTCATGTGCTCGTTCGGAGTTTTGATGATCACTTTGCTGATCATGTTCTCCTTCGACTTCAACAGGCTGTCAAATGATTTCTTCCGGTATGCGGAAGGGATTATCTTCCTGATGATGCGGGACCTTTCGGCATCGCTGCTGAACAGCCCCATGAGGACGGTGACATTCTTCTCCTGTCCTGCCGACAGCGCCACGTCGATCAGCATCGAACCGGCGAGATCCTCGCACCAGGCCTCCTTGCACGCCATCTTTCCGCTGACCACCGAATCCGGTGCGCCGATGTGCCCGTATGGTCCGAGGAACTGGCGTTTGCCGCCGCACCATCCCTTGACCTTCCCGTCAGTGGCGACAAAGGCATTGTACCTGTCATGCGGGCGCTCATCGGAGAGATTGTAGCTTACGACGGCATTGTCCTTCCTGTTGAAGGTGGATCTGAAATAGGAATATATGCTGCCGAATATCGGGTATCCGAGAAGTTTCCATTCGACGTACGGGATCAGGCTGAGACTGCGTTTCTTCCGGGAATTGTTCTTGATCGAGAACTCCCATATCTCCACCGGATCGTCCGGGGCGAGGAAGACCTTGCTGCTGATGGTCACGTCGTTGTAGGTGATCTCATACTTCGAATATCCCAGCCCGACGGTGGACTGGTACTTTGCGCCTTTTGCCTTTGTCGGGAACCATCCGGTGTTCCAGATCCTGCCGCTGTCGTTGTCGCGGACATAGAAGTAGCGGTGCCCGTCGTTGATCGCGTCGACCCTGCCCCTGAGATCATTATACAGCATGGTGCGGTCGTTGAAGATTCCTTCTCCGCTGCCGAACTGGTTCATGCCGGTGATCAGGTTGTCATTCCAGAGGAAGTTGATCTGCGCGCGCGGCGGCATCGTTGCATCAGTGATCACATACTCCCGCCCGTCGGCGGAAAAATGTCCGAATGATTTCTTCATTGTCAAAACCTCTATGTTTATTAATAAAATTACATTGTTTATTGGTTATATTATCGTTCGCAAACGGGGAAAATATTTCTATATGCAGTGATTTTCAAACTCTTATTACTTGCCCTTCTTCGGTTCAGGTTTGACCTTTTCAGGAGGTTTCTGCTTCTCCTGTTTCGGCTGGGGCTGCGGCTTGGGTTTCTGCTTCGGCTTCGGTTTCGGAGGAGGATTTAGCATCTTGAGAGTCTTCTGCCAGAGCATCTGGCATCTGCTTATGGTCCTGGCGTTGACAAGCTTCTCTATCTCGGGCTTCTTCGCTTCAACATCCTTCCAAAGCGCCTGCACATCTCCAAGATCATATTTCCCCGCCCTCATCACAAGCTGCAGATCGTTGAAGAGGACATCCTCGGAATCGTTCTTGTCGAAATTGGTCATCTGCGAAATGTACCACTGCTTCATTTCAGGCGCATCCCAGTCAAGCAGCGCCTCATGGATGCGCTCTATCGAAAGCATCACGTCCCTGCGGTCACGCCCCTTTGTCAGTTCATCTCCAGCCATTGACTGCAGGAAAGCCATCACCTCCCTGAGGTTCTTCAGATTGGCTTCGGACAGTCCGGCCATTCCGCCGTTGCCCGAACTGAGCTTGAGCTCGGACCCCAGAAGTGCGGCAAACGGATCCTTGATGTCGTCTTCAGTTCCAGCCTTTCCGTCGGCCCCGTTCGGTCCCTGGGTCACAAAGAAGAAGAAATTCTCCATGTCCGCATAATATCCCCTTACGGAACGGGCTCCAAGTCTTATCATGTCGAGGGCTGCAGGACCGAAATCATCGCATGTCGCACGTCTCGTCCCGTCAATGAAATACAGAAGGGCCTTCCTTGGATGTCCGGTATATATCTGCATCAGCCCCCTGTGACGGGAGGCCGCTGAATTGTCGCCGCAGTCGGCCATGGCCTTCGCAAACGACTTCTCGCGTTCCGGATATGAGGGATATTTGATCCCATCCATAAGATTCTTCAGATCGTCCTCGGTGCCTATCTTCTCATCGTCTCCCTCCGGACCCCATATCTGGTAGTCCGAGAACACCTTTGCCCTGTCCTCGTTTCCGTCCATCTGCTTGAATATCTCATAAATGATCCTTACCGCATTCTGATGTCTCCACGGCTCGTCGGAGGCGTCGAGCAGGATCTTGCCGGCCCCCAGCGCCTCGTTGAACTTCTTGTCCCTCAGGTACGCCTCGGTGATCATCTGCTGGGCCGAATACCAGTGGTGAGAAATATCAGGATGCTCGGTGAACACCTTCTCGCACTGCCTGACGACCTCGTCGCAGGACGCCTTCTTCTCGACAAGCATGTCGGCGATCATCTTGCACCAGTTCTGACGCTGGTCCGGGGGCTGGTTCTCGGTGATCTTCCCTATCTCCGTGCAGTATCTGATAGTCTCATCAAGCTTGCCGGTCCTCCGGAGGCAGTTGGCGTATCTCATGCGGATCCCAAAATGCTCCCAGGGGTTCCTGATCTTCAGGTATTTGTCATCCTTCAGCCTGGTGACATACTCAAGTTCCTTGTCGGGATTCTTTGAATTTGCGGCTGCATCCATGGCGATCACCAGAGCCTCGGCCATCAGCCTGTCGTCATCCTTTATCTTCCCCATGGCCTTCTCGGCTTCGGAAAGGCTGCCGGCAAAATCCTTCTTCCTGGAAAGGTATGACGCAAGTTTGACTCTTACCTCCGCGCTTCTGACC
Organism: uncultured Victivallis sp.; assembly: GCA_964600895.1. Taxonomy (GTDB): domain Bacteria; phylum Verrucomicrobiota; class Lentisphaeria; order Victivallales; family GWF2-50-93; genus GWF2-50-93. Next base: position 16,538 of record CAZRKP010000048.1, on the reverse strand, counting down.
TGATCCGGAAATTCATCGAGGAAAAGTTTTGCATTCTCTATCGCCTTGTCGAACTGCTGGGCGTTGGCATACATGTTTATGAGCGCGAAAAGGGCTGTCTGCCGGACTTCGTCGTTGCCCGGCACCGCATCGCATATCTTTTTGACCACTCCCGCCGCGTCACCGTACTTCTTGCTGCGGGCATACATGTCGAATATGATGTTGAACGCGTTTATCTTCTGCTGTACGCTTGCGGCCTTCCCAGTGATTATCGTGTCAATCTTGGTCGCGACCTCATATGTCTTTGCATTGTTCCGTGACTCTCCTGCGAGTTTCGCAATCTCCTGGTCTATCTTCTCTGGGGATTGTGCTGAAACGGACACGGCAAAGCATGCCGACAGGCATGCCATTAAAAATTTCTTATGTGTTAAAAATCTTATCATCTCTTCTTCTCGCCAATCCTTGTCTTCCGATTACTGATTACTGGTAACCTATTATTTCTCCCTACCTCTTCCTCTTCTTAATACCCGTCGTCTTGACCTTTCCGATCTCGTTCTGGTTCACATGGAATATTATTTCGCTTATCCAGTATGTCACCGGACCGGTACAGTTGCCGGAGAAAATGACAGATCCGAGTTCCGACGACCTGAAATCAGGTGAACTCTGCAGGAGGTTGGAGATCGGGATCACCACCCTCTGCCAGTCCGACAGGATCATACCGTTCTCAATGTACGCAGGATCCGCTATCCCTTCGGCCTCGGTCTCGACCGGATCCATGTACATCGGACTGTCGCGCATCTGGATGGACATGTCGTCGGTGCTGTCGGTGCTGCTCTTTATCCAGAAGGAGATCGCATAATATCCGGTCATGTCTGAAAGTCCGCCGCCACCGATCGTCGCCTTCCAGGCGCCGGGTTTGACCTCGAGCTTGAAGCATTCCTCCGGCTTCCCATGGGCTTCGCCAGCAGGAACAGTGGTCACTCCCGTGACGTTCCCTTCAGTCTCGATCCTCATGTTGCTGCGGTTCCTGTAGAACTCGAATGCCTCCGGCATCGCGAAGATGTCTATTGGCGCGACCGTGGCAAACCTCATTCCATTGCTTCCCTCGGCATTCAAGGTCAGTCCTATCGGTCCCGGCCAGCGTTTCATGATCTTGTCGTCATTCCTGAGCCTCCACGGATCCACCCTGAAGGTCACACCGTAGATCCCATCGTCAGCCTTTCCGTCGGAATGCTTGCCGTCGTCATACATCGGCGTTTTAGCGTTGCCGCCGATATTGTAGAGGTTTATCGTCACGGCCTTGGGCTTGCCGATCTGGGAATCAACCTTGGCGGTCACGGAATACTGTCCTGCAGTCATCGCTTCCTGCAGTCCGTCGATATCTTTTTTCAGATCCACCGCGGCTACAGCCGCCGACCTTGACTGGTGGAACCTGGAAATGTCCTGCTTGAGCGTGGTAACCTTCGTCCTGTACAGCGTCCCCGCGAACTCGAATACTGAAGGAGTGGTCTTCACGGAAGATATTGAAAGACCGGCATCCTTCTGTCTTCCAACATAGAGTCCGCCGTTTGCGACCGCGTAGAACACCGAACCGTTGGAATTCGCCCGGATATGGGCTCCTTCCTTCGTGAACTCTCCGGTATAGAGGCCTGCGCTCTGGGTCGTCCATGTCCTGTATCCGTCAAATGTCGCGACCATTCCCATCTTCTTCGGGTCATACGAATACATCATCTGCTCTTCGGAGGTACGGCCCCAGGTGACCCCTACTGAAGTGAATCCAACATCCTTGGGCCCAACCCTGTTCAGATCGCTCTTTGAAACAAAGACCATTCCCTGGTCGAGGGTTGAGAATATCGGATGAGCCTTGAAAAGCGGAAGCGCGCTGCCCGTAGGCACCACATCCTTCATTGCATCGTACCAGTAGTCGTCTATCGATATCCCATAGCATATGGACTTTATCTCGGTAGAATCTTTCTTCGAGGCTACTATCAGTGCGTCATAGCATCCGAAATCGCGGAACCTGATCATATAAACATTATAATCGCCAGCAATGGCGCTCCAGGTCTCACCCTTGTTGACCGAACGGGAGATCCCCGGCGCGGCATCGCCGTGTGCAGCGACAAGTGTCTGGAAGAGTTGGTCTCCGGGGAATATGTAGAATGCTGCAATGTTGTCCGAAGCCATCCCCTTAGCCGCCGATCCTATCTGCTTGAATGTTTTTCCGGCATCCTCGGTCAGCCATACGCCTTTACCGGCCGTTCCAAGATAGAATGAGTTTTCGCGGTTGGGCACGAACGCAATGCATGTGATCTTTCCAAGCTTGTCAACTCCCGCCGAAGCCAGCTTCTGCCATTCATCCCCTCCGTTCTCGGAGATCATAAGCCCGGTGTCGGTAACAAGAAGTATCCTCTGCGTCATTGAAGAATGCGGATATACTGCGACTGCATGTCCTGCGATCCTGGAGTCCTTCGCCCATATGATGCCCATCTCCTGGAGCGGCGCTGAATCTGCAGGAACATCAGGGGCCGAAGCGGACCATACGGTCGGCATCCCGCAGAAAATTGCGAATATCGCAGCCATGACAGGGATTTTGATTTTCATAAGGTGGTGAAAGTACTACAGGACAGGTGAAGAATCAAGGTTAAATCCAGGCACAAAGGCACAAAGTTTTTTAAGGAGAAGTCAGGAGCCAGAAATCAGAATATGGAATAACTCTGGACAGTCCGAGATATGAGAACTAATTTTATCATTCTTGCTACTGTCTTTCAAATCTTTATTTCCTCAGCTCTGTGCCTTTGTGCCTCTGTTCCTTTGTCACTTGAATAATACTGCTATGCCCATCTTCTGCGTCTTGGCGTCCTTCACGAATAACTCTGCGACCGCCTTCGCGCCCTCCTGCTGGAGATGGGTAATATCGTTCTGGCCCTTAGGATGGTTCTTCGACTGGCCCGGCTTCAGGATCATGTAGAACTTCTTCGAGCCCTCCTCTCCTTCCTTGTTCATGAGTTCGATGAAGAGCTTGTTGACGTCCACGAAATCCACCTTCAGTTCCTTCGCGGCTTCCCCCGCGGCCTTTGAATATTCATCGAATGCGTTGCATACCTTGCCCTGATCCTTGAAGAACTGGAGCATCGGAATAGGCGAGCAGATGATCGGTGTGGCCTTCTTCTCGCGAGCCTCCTTCACGAACTGCTTCAGGTTGTCGGTGTATTCCTGGACAGATGCATGGACCTTCGGATCATTGTTGAACTTGTCGTTGCATCCAAACTGGATTATGATGTAATCCCCAGGCTTCACCTTGTCCATGATCTTCTTCCAGAGCGTGTAGTCCCGGAAACTCCTGGTCGATGTGCCACCCATCGCCAGGTTTTCGACTTTTACTCCGGCTACCGTGGACTCCACAAGCATCTCGCACCAGCCGGTCTGAGGCCTGGCATCGGGTTTGTATATGCAGGCGGTTGAATCTCCGGCTATGAATATTGACGGTTTGTCCGCCGCCGTACATACGGATGCTGCGAATATCGCAACTGCGATGGACACGATTGTAAGACAGATTTTATTTTTCATAAGACGCTGAAACTACTCCGGAACAGCTGAAGAATCAAGGTTTAATCCAGGCACAAAGGCACAAAGTTTTTTAAGGAGAAGCTAGGAGTCAGAAATCAGGAGTCAGAATATGGAATAAAATTTTATCATTCTGTCTTCTGTCTACTGGCTACTGACTTCTGTCTTCCTCTACTGGTCACTGGTTACTGACCACTGGTCACTCCCTATTTCCCGAGTGGAAACATGAATATTTTATTGTCTCCAAATCAGTTATGGACAATAGGATTTTGGAGGCTTGCTTTTTTGCATGTTGCCCGATACGTTACCCGTAGGATGGTATATACGATTGAGGGTGTGTTTTTCATCGTAAAAAATTTGGCCGGAGCTTGATTGGTGGGGGGCGTTATGACGGCCGGAAGGAGGTCCACCATGCCGGACACTGAAAGCTTTTCTGTGATGTTCGGGCCTGAGGAAAAGACCATTCCGGTGATATGCTCCTGGTGCAAGAAGGTCTTCGACACCAAAAGATGGATGATTCCACATGGCAAGGCCACATCTCCCGACTACGGAATCTGCGTATCATGCCTCGACCATGTGAAGAAGAGCATCCGTACCTCCTCGAACGGACAGATGCCCACAAGGAAATCCAGCATCCTAATCGTGGACGACGAAGGGAATTTCTGCGGAATGCTCTACGACCTGCTGCACCCGCTCGGTTACCGGATCATCATCTGCGGCGGTGGAGAGGATGCCATTGAATATTATGCAAAACTGCATGAAGACATAGATGTCGTCCTGCTCGATATGAAGATGCCGGAAATAAACGGGTACACCACCTTCGTGAACATGAAACAGATAAATCCGGATATCAAGGCAATCGTAATGACAGGATACGCCCGCGACTGCGACATAAGGGAGATACTCGCGGCTGGAGCCCTGTGCGTCCTGGAGAAACCATTCGATCCTCTCATCCTCATGCAAAGAATAAAGGACGTATGTCCTGCAACCTGTGGTAGACCATTAGGCAGCTGACTTTCTCTACTGTTTACTGATCACTGGTTACTGATTACTGATTATTTAATCCCTGCCTTCACTCCAGTTCCAAACCTTTTTTCCTGAGCAGGGTCTTCAGCATATCTATGTCTATCCCGGTTGTCGACAACGTGGTGGTCTTGCCTTCACTGCCCAGCTTCAGTCCGTCGACGATCGCCTTTACGATCTCAGGATGTTCGCCCTTGATCTCACCGGTGATACCGAGTACGACCAAACCGTTGACAAGCTCCTTCAGGGCCTTGGCCTTCTCCTCGTCCTTCATCGTCACCTTCGCCGTCGCAGATACCTTCTTCTCGGTCGCATTCAGTTCCAGACGGCCATTGACGAGGTTGCCGAGGAACGGCTTCTTCTCTATCTCCTGTTCTGGCATGCGCATCAGCGCGATATGAAACATCCCTTCGGATCCGGCAATGCCGTCCATGATGGCAAGCCCGTCGTTGTCCCATCCGGATTTGCCGCCGATGAAGTTCTTGATGAACTTGTCGACCAGATCAGGTTTCCCGAAGGCGATCAGCTTCTCGTTGATCATCGTGCCCTGGTTGAGCTCCTTCTTTTGTTCGTCCTTCATTTCGATCGTGACAAGCGTCCCGGGCCTTGCGAGCTTCACGGAACTGGCGACCACCTTGGAGTTCAGCACGTCGTCGGGGTCGAATTCGCCGTCGAGGACGATGAGAACCTCCTTGTCCTTCACTACGCATATCCATATGTTGTCGAGATCAATGGGATCCAGCCCGCTGAACTCCCCGACCTTCCTGATCTGCTCATTGAATTTCTTCTCTGTCGCGTCGAGGATCGCCTTGGCTTCATTGTTCTTCCTGACATTGCTGAGGTCCAGCCTGATACAGAAAACGATATCCTCGGGTATGCTCCTGGCAAGTTTCTTCCTGTCGAGATCCTCGGCCCGGACGGATGTCAACGCGACAATGGCGGTAACAACGGCAACAATCAGTACTTTGATCTTCATTTTACAGTCTCCCCTTTTCAATATCTTACGGCAATTGCCTTGGATAGGTTACAATACAGCGGCTACCTTTTCAGTCCGCGGATCTCCTCCGTATAGATTTCCCTGTTTCTCCGCCATGATACTGCCGCCCTCTGCACATAAAATAAGGGTACCTCTAAAAATTGACAAATTGCGCGCATCGATAAATAATGGAATTATATTGAGTAATTAAGCATTCATCTATCATCAGAAGGTATGAGTCATGGAAACAGCGGGCTGCTCAATCATGAAAGGCAGGACAAGGGCCATAATTGTTCTGCTTGGATCCGTGATCCTCATCGCTGTCCTTGCATCCTCCATCATCTACGGATATTCCCGCTGGACCAGATATCGCGAGCTGAAAGGAAAATATGCCGCTCCTCCTTCCGGCATGGTTTTCATTCCTCCCGGCGAATTCATCATGGGAAGCGACAGTCCGGAAGCCGAACCCGACGAACATCCCCGGAGATATGTCTATGTCGGCCCATTCTACATCGACCGTTGCGAAGTGACGAACAGTGAATACAGGAAAATCTTCCCCAGGCACACATATCCCGAAGGGGAGGATTCCCTCCCAGTTACCGGAGTCAACAGGTATGAGGCCATGGCTTACGCACGCGCCATCGGAAAACGCATCCCCACTAATGCCGAATGGGAAAAGGCGGCGCGCGGAACGGACGGACGCATCTATCCCTGGGGTGACAAGTTCCTTCCAGGACATGCGAACATCCGGGAAAAGGACGGAGCGGTTTTCGACAAGTCGGGAAAGACGCTCACCGCAAAATGTGTAATTCTGACAGGTCACAAGGCCGCTGTCGGAAGCTTCCCATCCGGAGCAAGCCCATACGGCACCCTGGACATGGCGGGGAACGTGTGGGAATGGGTTGCGGACGACTACATGCAGAGAGGATTTTCCGCAGGACTTCTCAAACAGGAACCCCGGGGCATCCTTAGGGGCGGAGCCTACGGCTACGGCACCTTCAACGCCCGGAGCTCATACCAGGGCTTCGAGGATCCCAACTCCTCCTGCAACGATACCGGCTTCAGATGCGCAAAAACAGCAACGATCACTGATAACTGATTACTGGTCACATTCTTCCCGATCCTGCCTATCCTTCACCTTCCCCTTTTCAGTATTCAATGTATACTTCTATATTCTGAATCCTGTCTTCTGACTTCTGTCTCCCCCTCACTTTTCACTGATTACTTGCTTACTGCATCTCTTTTATTTGGCCATATCCCCTATGATAGAGAGCAACGGCATGAACAGCGCTATCACGATCGTCCCGACAACTACCGCCAGCACCACGATCATCAGGGGCTCGAGCATAGAGGTGAACGCGTCGACCGCGTTGTCCACGTCCTCGTCGTAGGTGTCGGCTATCTTCTCTAGCATGTCCGGCAGTTTCCCGGTCTGCTCGCCCACCTGGATCATGCTGACAACCATCTTGGGGAATATCCTTGTCGCGGCGAGCGGTTTGGCGATAGTCTCGCCTTCCTTGACGGCGTCATGTACCTTCTGCACCGCCGCCGACACCACTTCGCTTCCGGAGGTCTCCTTCACGATCTGGAGGGCGTTGAGCACCGGCACCCCTGACGACATCAGCGTGCCGAGGGTCCTGGAAAATTTGGCTATCGCCGACTTCGATACGATGGGCCCGAAAAGAGGCACGCGGTATTTCAACCAGTCAAAGGCGAACTTCCCCTTCTCCGTACTTATTATCAGCTTGAACGCTACAAATATCAGGACCAGGACGATCCCTGCAACCATAAAGTGCTCCTTCATCAGGCTGCTGACGTCTATCACGAAACGGGTTACCGCAGGCATGGGCTTGTTGCCGAGAAGCTCGACGAACATGGTCTCGAACCTCGGGACGATGAACAGCATCAGCCCCGACGTGATGATCATTGCTATCGAAAGCACGACGATAGGATACACCATCGCGGCCTTGATCTTCGATGCGAGTTTCGCGGCTTTTTCCAGGAACTCGGCAAGACGGGTCAGTATCTTCTCCATTGCTCCCGACGCCTCGCCAGCCCTGACCATGTTGAGGTACAGCTTGTCGAACGATTTGGGATTCTGGGCGAGTGCCTCTGAAAACGTCGAACCCCCTTCAATATACGTCGCGGAATCTCCGAGTATCCTCTTTTCAACGTTGTTCGTCGACTGATCCTCAAGGACCCGCAGTGACTGGACCAGCGGCAGTCCAGCGTCCAGCAGGATCGACAGCTGCCTGGTGAAGATCATCAGGTCCTTACGTTTCAGGCCCGGCTGACCGAACGTGATATTCAGTCCCGCCATCATCGACTTCGATCCGCCTTTGACCTCCGCCTTCGCCAGCTTCGACTGTTTTTTCGACGCTTCCTCGTTGATGGCGGTGAGGAACAAGCCCTGCTCCTTCAGCGTGAGGCTGGCGGCATGTTCATTGGCCGCCTCTACAAAACCTTTTTTCTCCTTGCCTTCCGTATCCATCGCCACGTATTTATATGATGGCATAACACATCCTCCTCGCTATGATATATATGAAGTATGTAAAGCGAATTCGTTTCGCCTTATACCTGCACTGCCCGAGGATGTCCGCATTTATTGATCCGCTGTTTTAGCAGCATAATTCATGCCCTTTACATGCGGTTATTTTGGGAAAAAGAGGCATTGTTCCAGGAACTGTTTTGCCATAGACTTTCACAGACTAGGTTCAGACTTCACCACGAAGTACACGAAGATCATTTAACCACAGAACACACAGATTACACAGATGTTAATACAGATAAGAATATAAGTCTTTTATGGAATCGGCTCAGGCAAACATGTTTGCCCTGTGATACGGAAATGGCATTAGAATATGAACGAGTTAATATTCTAATGCATCTTCCGTATGTCTCTCCTCTGCCAGAGCAGAGAGGAGCCGATTCATTAAATCAGTTTCCATATCCTGTTATCCTGTCAGAATATCTTAACTTCGTGTCCTTCTGGCGAGCTTCGTGGTGAATCTTCTTCTGTGTGCTCTGTGGTTAAAGATTCTTTACTTGGTGTCTCTGTGTCTTTGTGGTTAGATATATGTCGGTGGAAGTCTGTAGCTAAAATTCTGGCACAGTACTTGCTTCAAGGATGTCGGGTCCGGGTCGGAAAGGAGTCTCAAATGAAAAGAACTGACACATGTTACAGCACTGTCTCGATATGCATGCCCATGGTGCTTCTGGCTTCCGTCATCCTTGCACATCTGCTGCAGAGCATCAGTCCCGGCATAGGTCTGACCGCCAACTCCCTTCTGATCGGGATAATCGGGGCTGCATGCGTCGGGATCACCTGCGGGGCAGAAGGTCTCATCAAGAAGGAGACGATGAAATGGATGTCGATCGCAGGGATGGTCATGAACGCATTGCTCGGATTCGCCAGCTTCGTCATCATGCAGGCGCTGTAGTTTCCGGAGACCATCAGGGAACCTATAAAAAAATCGACAAAGCTGCGCAAAAGATGTAGAGTTGCCCGTCACGGGCAAGAATCTTCGCCGGGACGGCGAACCCTACATCAAAACTGAAGAAGAAAAATCCTCCTTCCTCCCAGTAAGGACTGATTGTGAGCTTCTAGAGGTTCCCTTTATTTTGAATTTATATATTTTCCCGGCTTGACATATGCAACCGGTTGCAGCAACTTATGGACTATTCACTGAAAAAAATAAAATACCTATCATTAGAGGAGAACTTATGATCAGGAAAGCATTTTCAGGACGGGGACTGCTTCTGGCACTGACCGTTATCGTATTCACCAGCCTGAGCTGCGGCGTAACCGCCCAGGACAAGCCTGTAACCCACAAAATATTCGTCCTAAACGACTTCGACAAGACGCTGGATTTCACATACGTTGACTGGAAGGACAAGGTGACGGCCTCCAACGGCCACCTTATCCTAAAGGACGTGAAATGCTCGGGCGGTGGCGGTGTCAACTTCAAGATGGATCTCTCTGCATATGCCAACAGCTCCCCCGCTCTCAAGATCAAGGCGAACCCGGCGAACAAGGGTAAAGGTCTGTACATCATCATATCGGACAACAAGGGTCACAGTGGACGCTGGATCTTCCAGGTGCCGGCACCTGCAGATGATTTCACCATCGTCACTGCGAAAGGTTCCTCAGCGCTCACGAATCCGAATGTGAAGGAAGACAAGGAAAATCCTGACAAGCCTGGCAATTTGGATCTGACAAACATCACCCAGTTCCATGTGGGTGGCGACTGGAGCAAGGAAATCCTCGACGTAGAGATCGACGCCCTGCTCTTCGTTGAGCCGGACGCGAAGATGCTCGCAGATCGCGAGGCATATGTCAAGGTCCAGGCCGAGGAGGCAGCCGAAGCCGCGAGGAAGGCGGCCGAGGAAAAGAAGAAGGAGGAAACGAAGCGACAGAACATGATCCGCAGCTACAGCTACAGCGGCGAGAATTCACCGAAACTCGTCAATGTCTCCCTGGTCGCACCGGACATCCTCTCCCTCACCGTTGAAGCCCAGTGGATAACCCCGTCGACCATCGTCAAATATGAACCTCAGGAAGGCGACGAATTGAAGGAGGAGAAATGGCCCGACGGCGGAGCGAACAACGGTATCCGCAAAGCCAAGCTCATGCGCAACGGCAAGTTCATGGGCACCCTGCAGGGTATCAAGCTCGACTGGCTGACAAACGGTGAGCATATCGCTGGCGACCCCTTCCTATATTTCCTTGCCGACGACCCCAATAATTTCACCGTCACCTCACAGGACGACTCGGACTACGCCAACGGCGTCAAGCCTGCAAAGATATACCGCAAGACAATTCCTACCAACGTGCCTCTGCCCGGTGGCAATTATGCGACGCGCCACCGCGTCTACCTGAAGATGCCCTCCCCTCTCAAGGCTGGAAAGACATATTCTGTCAAGACCGAGAAGATCAACCTCAAGAATCCCAACCCGACGTTCACGGTGGACTATGCGAAGATGCTCAGCGAGGCGGTCCATGTCAACCAGAACGGATATCACCCGAACGATCCCTATAAACGCGCCCTTCTCTCACTATGGATGGGGACCGGTGGCGGACTGAAGTTCCCGGACGGATTGAATTTCTCCGTGGTCGAGGACGGCACCGGCAAGCCCGTGTTCAACGGCAAGGTCGAACTTGTCATGGACATCGACGGCAAGGAGAATCTCTGGACGAAACCCGCGAAGAACTATGCGCAGACCGCAGTTTACAAGATGGACTTCAGCGCCTTCAACACCCCCGGCACATACCGTGTCTGCGTGGAAGGGATCGGCTCGAGCTATCCGTTCCAGATCAACGAATCGGTCTGGGAAAAGGCTTTCCAGCTGCAGATGAAAGGACTCTACAACAACCGCAGCGGTATCGAGGTTGGTCCTCCCTACAGCGAATACAAGAAGCCCCGCGACTTCCATCCCGACGACGGCGCCGTGGTCACCCGCGCCACATTCGACGTCATGGAAAAAGGCCAGTACAACATGAAAGATCTTCCCAAGACCGACACTGGCGAAGTGATCAAGAACGCCTGGGGCGGCTACCATGATGCCGGCGACTGGAATCCGCGCCGCGTCACACACATGAACACCAACTTCTCGCAGCTGGAGCTCATCGAGATCATGCCTGAATACTTCAGCAAGCTCAAGCTTAACATCCCTCCGACTTCCGGTGAAGGATTACCCGACATCATCACCGAAGCGCTATGGGAGATCGACTGCTTCAAACGCATACAGCTCCCGGACGGAGGAATTCCATACGGCATCGAATCGCAGATGGATCCAGGTTCCGGCGAGATAAGCTGGCTGTCCACTCAGCACCTTTACGTGCTTGCCCCCAACATCCGCGACTCCTGGTTCTACGCAGCGGTCGCCGCACGCGCCGCCAAGGTACTGCAGACCATTAAACCGGAGATAGCAAAGGAATATCTCGACAGCGCCGTGAAGGCATTCAACTGGGCCGAAGCGGACTACGCCAAAAAGGTCGCCGACAAGACTCTCGACAAGATGAAAGGGGAGCTCTGGCAGGCCAAGGACTGGCGAAACGCCTCGTCACTGGTGCTCTATGATATCACCGGCGACAAAAAATACCACGATGTCTTCATGGAAGGAACCTTCCTGAAAAAACCGGGACAGGACATCTGTTCCTGGGGCGGTGGCATCCAGACCGACGCCGCATTCCTCTATGCACGTTTGGACGATGCCAAGGCCGATCCGGAGATCAAGAAGAACGCCCGGGCCGCCGTGCTCAGGATTGCCGACTTCTCCATGGATTATGCAAAGAAGAACGCCTTCAATGTGACCTGCCGCGAAGCGGGCAGGCCCATGTTCGCAGGTTTCTTCAGCGTCTCTGGCGGCATGGAGGTGGCGCGCGCACACTTCCTGACCAGTGACAAGAAATATCTCGAGGGCGCGATCCAATCATGCCAGTTCGGGATGGGATGCAACCCTGGAAACCTCGTCTATACCACAGGCATGGGATCCAATCCCATCAAGAACCCGTTGCAACTTGACGCACGTTCCTCTGGACAGCCGGCTCCTGTCGGACTTACATCATTCGGCAATTCCGACATCTGGAACTTCCGCGGCAGCTTCTGGGACATCAACATGCAGTTCGTCAACAAGCCCGAACAGCTCTGGCCCGACGTCTACAGCTGGCCGCTACAGGAGGCATACTTCGATGTCTGGATCCTGGTCTCGACGAACGAGTTCGTGATCGACACCTGGCAGCAGAACGTATTCGTCTGGGGCTATCTCGCAGCGCAGAAAAGGTGATGTAAGGCATTGGCACCTTAACAATGTGGTACAGGCGTCCCGCCTGTAATTTCGTATGGTAGTAACGCAATTTATTGCGCGTTCTTATCAAGATAACGGCGTAATCGTGCACCTATGGAGTATAATTTCGAAGAGCTGTTCCTTGTCTTAATTTTTACGTCAGGCGTTCCAGCCTGACTTTGGAGTGCGGCACCCCTGTGCCGCTTTTCTTTGATTTTGTATCTATCCAGATTCGAATTCCAAAGGATTGCCTTAGAAGCAATATACAAGGGGGTCTAGAATCGTTCTAAGGGCCATTTATGACGTGCTGATTTGGCGTTATTACTTGTCTATCTGCTAGTTATGTATTTCCAAAGGGGTCAGACCCTTATCAGGTACCAAGGTTCCTTTCTTTCTGGTTGTTTTACCTTTTCGAAGCTACGGATAATATAACTTCAGAAAAGTTTGGAACCTTGTATGTCTATCAGACCCTTTTCGGAAACAATTGATCGCTAATTCCTATTTTTTCTTCTATCTGAAAGCTTCTTCCAAATGGTCCTAAGCGAACATACTTCGTTGTTTGTGAAGTTGTGCTGCTTAACCAATAGTTCTTCATCAATCAAATCAAGGACTTCGTCAATTTTCCGCCGGCGCATTAGGCCATCGATTTTCTTATAATCTACCTTTAGATTATCGAGGATAGGCAATGGCAATTCTTCTATTTCCGTCGGCTCAAAAGTCAGCACGCCGCCACCATAGCTTCTGCCTGTAATCTCGGAAAATGCGAAAGTCAGCGAGTTGAGAAATGAAATAGCCACGGTTTCCGGTTTAATTTTTGTCTTAAAGCGTACTCGATGAATAGTGTCAGTTGAGGATGCATCCGTCTTATTTACAATCAATTTAGGATAATCACCAACCTGCCTAAGAACGAAAGCATCAGGAACCCATAGTGATGGTGTTATGTACCACCGGTTCCTAATTTTACATTTGTAACCTGAATTGTATCCCTGTTTTTCTCCATTCTCGATATGACTCTTGCAGGCCTTCGGTAGTGTATTGAACTCCTTGTCAGGAGGCAAAAAAAGATGGATCGGATATTGCGACTCGGAGTTGTCCTCAAAATCGGAGTTGTTAAAAATGATGCCCTTAAAATGCGCGGATTTACTCATTACTTTTCGGGTATAGGGTTTGAGCTCAAACAGTGAAACTTCATCGGCATTCATCAAGAAGAAATCATTTCTACCAGTAACGATACCAACATCGACATCCATCACATCAGAGCAGGGTTTAATTCTCTTGTCCATCCTGATATTGCGAAGAAGTTGAATTTCCTCTTCCTCAAGAAAGTACTTTGTCCATTTTTCTTTCGAATGATCTAATGACTTGACCTCTGTTTTATGTATCTTCGAAATGTCAAGACCTTCCAGTTCATCGAGATTACTTATCTCAACGACCCTTATCCCCTTATTCGAAGGAGCATTTTTTTCGCAAAGCAACAAGATCACTTCCTGCTGAATATCTTTGAAAATGAGTTTCTTAAATGTTATGATCGTAATCCTCTCGAAAAAGTTAGCTAAAAATACTCTCGTATCAGCCGCATACTTTACTTGGAACAACTCGGCCGGGATCACCATCCCGAGTTTGCCGTTCTTATTCAATATTCTGGCAGAAATTACTAGGAATGGCACCCAGATATTGGTTAGTTTGTTTGGCTCCAGTCCTATCTGTCGCATCATTTCGAAAGCTTTTTCCCTGTGCGCTTCCGGGAAATTCTGGTAGCGTATAAACGGCGGATTGCCTACGACCACGTCATAATGCGTATCACCGTTCACTGAGGAAATGTAATTGAAGAAGTCCGATCTTATGATGGTCGTAGAGTTCAAACCGTATCTTGCTGCACGAGTTTTTGCTTTTTCCGCTTCTTCTTCAACCAACTCTATCCCGTTAAGCTGTCCTTGTAGTCTACGTGGAGTAACGCCTAATTCGATGAAACGTCTTATCACCGACTCGATGAAATTGCCATCCCCGCAACTCGGTTCCAGAACCCGCTGCGCCGAATTGGTGACGGCCCATTTACATACGAAATCGGTTATCTCTTGGGGCGTGTAATATCCGCCTCTAAGCTTGTTTGAATTAAGTTTTTCTACTGTTGACATCGTTATAATTAGTTCTCGTCAGCAATTGTTGAGAATATTTCGTCTTTCATCACGACTCTCATTTCGGTATCGGTGATCTCGTAAAGCATATTGATCTGGCATATAAGTTTGTTGAAAAGAAAATCGAGTTTTCTGCGCAAAACATCTTTTTTGGCTGTAAGGCGCGTCTTGTTCAGCTTCACCTTAGCATCTATCAGTTGCTGTACAAGCTTGATAATGAGGTCATGACGCTTCTTCTGGCCTTTATCAGTAAAATCTATCCGCTTGATGGGAATGTTTTCGATAAACTGTTTTCCATGAGAATAATATTCTCCTCTGAACTCGCTGGCCCCTGCTTTTACCATTGCTTCAAAAAGCGGATGGGCAAGTATACCCAATATATAGAACAAGGAATAATCCGAGTTGCCAAGGAGCGAGTAGTAAGGGCCGTTGCCACCGCCTGTGAATTGCAGATTGTTTTTGTCGTAGACATAGCTCGGTGATGTTGATAAGACAGGCCAAATGAGCTTGGCTGTATCATGGAACTTGTTGAGACTTTGGGATCTGCCATACTGGTACCATTTAGGAGACTTAATGCTGTTGATGCTTCTCTTTTTTAGCTCCTTTTTGAATTTGCTTAAGTAAGACCAGGCCAGTGGAAATGAATTCCGGAAATAATTTTCAGAAAAGACTTTTACCAAATCGCCGGTAATCGTATAAGGAAAAATCAATTGAGCATTCGCCTCGATCGTGTCGAACAGACTAAACGAATGGTCATACAGACAGGGTTTGCAGATAGCCTTCTCAATCTTATATTCCCTCGAACCTTTTTTGAAAATATATGTCTTCTTTGTCTCAGAGTGAGGTTGGATGATATAAATATTATCCGCGCTCGTTTGTAAGCCTACTGTTATGTCGGCAATTTCCTTAAGAGGGATTGCGTCACAAGTTTTCACCTTTTTGAATACTGAATTCGTAGTTTTTGATACGAATATCCATGGATTCTCGCCGAAATCTTCATTGGTATATGTCTCGTAGCCGGTCTTACGGGGAGCAAGCTCGACTTCTATGTTCTTGATGCGCCTGAATTCGAATTTAGTTTTGGCCGCCTTGCCCAATATCAAGATTGCAGTATAAGTGCTTCTGTTCGGAAATACTTGCGTAACCCCGAAATGGGTGATTTTAGATAATAAACCGCCCGAAGAAATGAATTTTCTGAGAGCTTTTCCACCCTTCACGATGAAAAATTTATTTGGTACAATGTAACCCAGAATGCCCTTAGAATGAAGCAGGTTGATTGCTCTTTGTATAAATAGGTAATATTTATCGAAGTTATCCGACTCAGCGACAGTGTATCCAGACACCTTGTTCTGATAGTATTTTATTTCCTCGCTCGAATATCTAGCCAGGTTCTGTATCCTTATATACGGCGGGTTCCCAACGATACAATCGAAACCTTTACTCTCCGCGAGGAAGGGGAATTCCTTTTCCCAGATGAACGGCTTAACCTTATAAAGTAATTCATCTTTCTCGATTCCTTCGGGATCAAATTTAAAATAGGTATCATCTACTAGGGAATTTCCGCACTTTATGTTATTTTTCAGGCTCGGTAAAACCTTCTTCTTGTATTTCACGAGATAGTTTTCTATTGTTCCCTCATTTTCTTTTTCTAGGAGTTTCAACAACAAACTGAATTTCGTGACTTCAACGGCATAGGGATTTATGTCAACGCCGTAAAGGATATCGACGAGAATATCTTCCTTGGCCTTCAGCGTGAGATGATAGGATTCATCCTGTGATTTGTAAATAATACTGTCATCCTCCACGCCCGATGCGATCAGCACAGAGATGGTCCGCTCCAACAAGTAGTCATAGACAGACAGGAGGAAGGTTCCTGACCCACAGCAGATATCGGCGATTCTTAGTTTTCGAATTTGTTCTCTATTTTTTGTTCCATCAACCAAATCAAGTGTTTCCCTGACGATACTTTCCACTATCATCTTGGGCGTGGGCACTACTCCATTGGATGTCGCAACCTCTGGTTCCTCGACAATAGATATCTTTTTCTTACTCTCGATATTAATTTTGCTGCCCAA
>CAZRKP010000047.1:0-37702 GCA_964600895.1 uncultured Victivallis sp. | reverse complement strand
TCTACCTGGGGAGCGAAAGATCCATCAGCGTTTGCCAACAGAATGCTCATCGTTGCATTCGCGGCCCTCATCGCCGGCTGGCACTCTATCGGCGGAACCAACCAGGAACACAAGACCGACTTTGCCAACATCCTTCTCCTCTGCGTCGCCGGGATGAACGGAATCGTGATGGTGACCGACCTTTTCTCAATGTATGTCTTCCTTGAAGTTGTAGCTGTCTCATCATTCATACTGATCGCTTTCCACAGGAACATCCTCTCCCTCGAAGGAGCCTTCAAATACATCGTCATGTCAGCCATCGCAACCATCCTCATGCTGGCATCTATCGGACTGCTCCTGATGATCGCCGGGGATACATCATTCATTACACTTGCCTCTGCACTCGCCAAGCCCGAAAAGAATCCAATTGTCATTCTTGCGGTTGGAATATTCCTGGTCGGTCTTTTCATCAAGGGCGGACTTGTCCCGTTCCATGGCTGGTTGCCCGATGCCTATTCATCGGCTCCCAATGGTGTCTCAATACTGCTCGCCGGAATTGTGACCAAGACCACTGGTGTATATACCCTTATAAAGCTTGTGACGGCTGTCTTCGGATTCACCGAATCCGTTAAGAACATACTCCTTATCGTCGGACTCATCTCCATCGTTGTCGGCGCCCTAGCCGCACTTGGCCAGAAGGATTTCAAGCGCATGCTTGCATATTCGAGCATAAGCCAGGTCGGATACATCATCCTGAGCCTCGGAGCCGGATCAGCACTCGGTGTCCTTGGCGCAGTCTTCCATCTTTTCAACCATTCGATATTCAAATCCCAGCTCTTCATAAATGCCGCAGCAGTAGAGGAACAGACTGGAACCCGTGACATGGACAAGCTTGGCGGAATAGCCGCGAAGATGCCTGTGACAGGGACTACCACTCTTGTCGCACTCCTTTCCACGGTCGGCATACCTCCGTTCTCGGGGTTCTGGAGCAAACTTATAATTATCATCGCCCTCTGGCAGTCTGCCTGTTATTTCTCGGCAATAGTCGCAGTTGTCGCAAGCGTGATAACTCTCGCATATTTCCTCTCGATGCAGCGCAGAGTGTTCTTCGGGAAGCTCAGGGGCGGATTTGAAAACCTGACCGAGGCTAAGCTTGGCAATGTAGTTCCAGCGGTAATCCTCGCGCTGATAACTATCGGTGTCGGTGTTTGCTTCCCGTACATACTTAATACGTTTATATTGCCGATAAAGGATATTTTGCCCAAGTAAGAATAAATTTAGGAGACAAACTTGACGATATATATCATACTTCTGGTACTTCTGACACTGGCTTCCCTGTGGGCTGTCATCAAGGGCAGTCTTGTGAAGAGCGCAATAACGCTCGCGGTTGTAAGCGTCATCCTTTCCATAATCATGTTCAAGCTTGATTCACCTCTTGCCGCCGTCTTTGAGCTTTCAGTATGCGCTGGACTCATTACAGTCATCTTCATGAGCACTATAAGCCTTACAAAGCCCATGACCCCGTTTGAAGCGAAGATCTCTTATACAGACAGGGTCAAGAGATACTGGCGGCTGCCGGTAATCCTGGTCATTGCCGCTATCGTACTCATCAAGCTTGACATCAAATGGGACAAGTATCTCATGAAGCAGTCACCGGCTATCTCCACCGAGAAAGTCATAACCTGCCACGGTGAAGAGGAAGCCGTTGAATTAGACACGCAGCACGAGGGCAAGGATGTAAGGCATATAATGTGGAACAAAAGGCGCATCGACATACTTGGACAGGTGATAGTGCTCCTTGTCGGAGTTTTCGCCGTAGTAGTGCTCTTCAAGTATAGTCCGGACAATCTCTCCGATCCGGAGATCAAGGAGGAGAAGAATGTTTAAAGACGCCGCACAAGTCCTTAATCTGGCGATGATCGTCATTCCGCTGCTGCTTATCGCGGGGATCTACTGCATACTGGTCACCCGGAACCTCATAAGGATAATCATCGGTCTTGAGATACTGACCAAAGCCGTGACACTGCTTCTGGTAGTGGCCGGATATGCGACCGGGGAACTGGCGCTTACCCAGGCGCTTGTCATAACCCTGATAATAATTGAAGTTGTCATAATGGTCGTGGCTGCCGGGATAATTATAAATGTCTCGCGCCTCAACAACTCACTCGACGTGAGAAAGCTTGACAAGATGAAAGGATAGGAGAAGAAACCGTGAATGAAATACTGATATATCCGCCTGTGACTTTCCTGCTCCTTCTGCTCGCAGGATTCCTCATGTCCCTCGTATCTTCGAAGCTGGCATTCAAAGGCGCAAAGAACGCCCCCGGCAAGCTGAAGTCATACGGCTGCGGAGAAGATGTGGAGAATCCAAGGATCCAGCCAAACTACGCGCAGTTCTTCTCTTTCGCTTTCTTCTTCACGATCATGCACGTCGTAGTGCTGATGGTGGCTACTGTTCCGGCCGACACGATCAGGATGGGCGGAATGGCGTTCCTTTACCTTATCATAGCTGTAAGCGGCTTATTCATACTCTTCAGGAGGTAGTTCCAATATGGCATTCATAGATAAAATGGTTACATGGGCAAGGGTAAAATCCCCCTGGATCATACATTTCAATACTGGCGCCTGCAACGCCTGCGACATCGAGATTATCGCCTCGCTGACGCCACGTTATGACATCGAACGCTTCGGCATCCTCCTCAAGGCTACTCCCAGGCATGCCGACGTCCTCGTCTGCTCCGGTCCAGTCACAAGACAGATAAGGAAGAGGATAATAAGGATTTATGAACAGATGGCGGAACCTAAGTTCGTGGTCGCGGTCGGAACATGCGCCTGCTCTGGCGGTGTCTTCAACGGCTGCTACAACGTACTCGGCGGTATCGACAGCGTAATACCTGTAACGGCATACATACCGGGTTGTCCGGCAAGCCCCGAAGCAATCATCGACGGAGTGGTCAAACTCATCCAGAGCCTCGAGAAGTCCGAGGAAAAATCCGCCTAACAAGGAGCTGGCATCATGTCAAAAGAAGAAACAATCCAACAGGAACTGATAAAGAACTTTGCTTTCCTTGAAGGCAAGATCAGGATAGCCCGTGAAAGGCGTATTTTCATCGACGTCCCCGCCGACAAGTTCATGGAAGTGTTCGACTATGCGGTGAAGAAGATGAACTTCAACTACCTCTGCATCATAAGCGGACTTGACGAAGGGGAGAACCTTTCGTTCATATACCATCTGGCCCAGAACTACAGTATCGTCCTGAACCTCAAGATAACTTTGCCGAAGACGAATCCGGTTGTCAGGACCGTCACGGGATATTTCCCCTCCTGCGAACTCTATGAGAGGGAGCTCGAGGATCTTCTCGGTGCGAAGGTCGAAGGCCTGCCCAAGGGCAGGAGATATCCTCTTCCTGAGGACTGGCCGGCCGGACAGCATCCGCTCCTCAAGGACTGGAAACCTGAAAATCTGCCAGAATCAAACTCTGGGAAATCAAACTAAAGGTGTAACATGGCCAAAGTAACAATACCGATAGGCCCGCAGCATCCGGCTCTCAAGGAGCCTGCAAGCTTCAATATCACCCTCGACGGTGAAAAGATACTCGACATGATCGTCAAGGTCGGATACAACCATAGGGGGATAGAGAAGGCCTGCGAGCAGAGGACCTATATCCAGGACATGTATCTCATTGAACGGATATGCGGCATATGCTCCCACACACATTCGACCTGCTTCATACAGGCTGTCGAGGAGATCGCCGGGGTCCAGATGCCTAAACGCGGACTTTACATAAGAACCCTTGTCGCC
Source organism: uncultured Victivallis sp. (assembly GCA_964600895.1). GTDB lineage: Bacteria > Verrucomicrobiota > Lentisphaeria > Victivallales > GWF2-50-93 > GWF2-50-93. Next base: position 33,921 of record CAZRKP010000047.1, on the reverse strand, counting down.
GAACTCGAACGTATCCACAGCCATCTTCTCTGGCTCGGTGTTGCAGGGCATGAAGTCGGCTTTGACACACTTCTCATGTATTCCTGGCGTGACAGGGAAATTGTAATGGATCTTCTTGCGATGCTTACGGGCAACCGTGTCAATTACGCAATCAACACGATCGGCGGCGTAAGGAGGGATATCACTCCGGAACAGATAAAGACAACTCTTGCCCAGGTTGACGTACTCGAGGAGAGGACAAAATACTATATCCAGGTCGCAACCGAGGAAATCACGCTTATTGAACGTCTCTCCAAAGTCGGAACCCTCTCACATGATGATGCCATCAGACTCGGTGCAGTCGGCCCCACTGGCCGTGCATCAGGTGCTGATATCGATGTCCGACGCGATGATCCATACGCAGCCTATGCAGACCTCTCTTTCAAGGTTTGTGTTGACAACCATAATGATGTTCTTGGCCGTACAATTGTCCGTGTCAGCGAACTCATGGAATCATACAAGATGATCCGCCAGCTCCTGAAGAACATTCCCGAAGGGCCGGTAGTGGTCAAGGTTCCCAGGAAGATTCCTGCCGGAGAAGCACTCAGCAGATATGAGGCTCCCAGAGGCGAGGATGTACATTATGTGAAGGCGAACGGCACTGACAAGCCAGAGCGTGTAAGGGTCAGGGCCCCTACCCTTGCTAACGTCCAGGCCGTAGCCGCCATGCTGAAGAACGGATATCTCGCGGATATTCCAATCGTTGTTGCAGCCATCGATCCATGCTTCTCATGCACGGACAGGATGATGGTTTCAATGAAGGATGTCAATGCCAGCAAGGAGAACGTCATCGACTGGAAGACCCTGCGCAAATACAGTATCGACTGGTACAGGCAGAACAGAGGCCTTGACCTCTCGAAGATAAAAATTTCGAAACGGTGGTAGAAAACATGCATTACGTTTATGACTTATTCTGCATATTGGTTTTTCCGGGACTGATCTTCCTGAGCATATTCGGCGTAATTGCCGAATTCATCGACAGAAAACTTTATGCCAGGATGCAGAACAGAATGGGGCCTCCATGGTTCCAGCCCGTTGCTGACTTCATCAAGCTCCTAGCAAAGGAGGAACTCATACCTGAGGAAGCCGATGCCAGGATGTTCAAGGTCCTGCCGGTTTTCGCAGTCGCCGCAGTTGTAACGGCATTCCTCTACATACCGCTGTGGAACACGACTTCACTTTATTCGTTCAACGGAGACATCATCGTGGTCCTCTATCTCCTGACACTGCCGACGCTGACATTCTTCCTCGCCGGCTGGTATTCGACATCCCTTTACGCGACCATAGGCGCGGTGCGTACGCTCACCCAGCTATTCGCATATGAAGTTCCGCTTTTCATGGGCATCCTCTGCCCGGCAATACTTGCTGACAGCTGGTCTCTCGAGGCCATTGCGAAATTCTACAGTGAACATCCATGGTACACTCTTTTCAACCTCCTTGGATTTGTGGTCTCGATCATTGCCGTACAGGGCAAGCTTGAGAGGATCCCCTTCGACATACCTGAAGCCGAAACCGAGATCGTCGGTGGCACATTCACCGAATACAGCGGTAAGCTGCTCGCGCTTTTCAGAATGGCCATAGACATTGAACTGATCGTCTGTGCCGCCCTCCTGGCGGCTGTGTTCCTGCCGTTCGGACTCTCCATGGCACCCATAACCATCGCCGGACTTGATATAGAACCGGCAGTCAGCTTCCTCATCTTCCTTGTCAAGATACTTGCGATTATCTTCGTGATGTCCCTCATACGTTCGATCTTTGCACGTCTCAGGATTGACCAGATGATCGACTTCTGCTGGAAATATCTTGCTCCGGCAGCCCTTGTTCAGATACTGATTAGCTTCATCCTGAAAGGAATCCTGATCCGATGAAAAAAGCAGGCAAAATGGCGTCTGAGGTTCTTAACCACGTCTTCAAGAAGCCGGCAACGGTCAATTATCCCTTTGTGAAGGCGGTAAAACCTGACAAGTTCCGTGGCAAACTCCTTTTCCATGCCGACAAGTGCATAGGCTGTATGCTCTGCATGAAGGACTGTCCTTCAAATGCCATCACGATAAAGAAAGTTGGCGAAAAGAAATTCGAATGCATCATCGACCTCGACAAGTGCGTTTACTGCGCCCAGTGCGTCGACACATGCCCGAAAAAGGCGATTGAAGCCACCAAGGAATTCGAACTCGCGCAGATCGACCGTTCAAAACTCAAGATTGTCTACAAGAATGACAACGCTGAAGTTAAAAAAGATACTCAGGGACAGTCTTGATGGCGCTGAACGTGTCGCAATAGTCGGCGTAGGTTCAGAACTGAGGGCCGATGATGTAGCCGGCACATTCACCGTCGAAGAACTTTCCAAGTCACTTGACAAGAAGAAGACCTTCTGCAAATTCTGTCTCCTGCAGGGCTGTACTGCTCCTGAGAATCTCACTGGGGAAATCAAGAAGTTCAAGCCCTCGCACCTTATGATGATCGATGCCGCAGACCTTGATTCCAGGCCGGGTACGGTCTCCTTCATCAAGCTCGAAGATTTGGCAGGTGCGTCGTTCTCAACCCATATGATGCCGCTCGAGGTAATGGTGAACTATATCCGGCAGTCGGTCAACTGCAAGATCATCATGATCGGTATACAACCAAAGGTCCTGGAATTCGGCAAGCCATTCTCAAAGGAAGTCAAATCTTCCGCCCTGGAACTCGCCAAAACAATTGCAGAAGTCCTTACAGACAAGAAGTCCTGAGAAAAGATTGTTTAAATTTTTGCTTGTATCAGTCCCTCTTGGAGGATTTTCGCGTTATCTTATCTGCATCATGAAACCAGTCCGCATGTCCAGCTTATTTTTAAAATCAAGGCGCTTCAAGCGGAACGCCATTGGATTCGGCTCCGATTCCAAGAATACTGTCGCCTTCATTGGCAAGCGTGGAGGAGCCTGTCTGATTTCCGCCAGTCACGGTCCCCTCCTTGAAGCTGAATCCGTGAAGATGATGGAAAAAACGGTAGAAGGATTATTGAAGAAATCCAGACCTCAGGTTGCCGCAGTCGACCTGCATCCCGATTACTGTTCCACTGTTTATGGCGAAAGTATCTCCGCAAAGCTTTCAATTCCACTGATGCGCATCCAGCATCACCACGCCCATGCTGCCGCCTGCATGGCCGAACACGGGCTTAACGAATCACTCGCCCTTGTATTCGATGGGACCGGCTATGGGATAGATGGAAATCTCTGGGGGGCTGAACTCCTTCACATCACTCCGGACGGTTTCACAAGGCTTGCGACTTTCGCACCAGCACCGTTGCCTGGTGGAGATGCATCCGTACGCGAACCTTACAGACAACTTGCAGCCAGAGTATTATTTTCAGCTTCTCCATCCAAAGGAGAACTTTCAAGATTCTGCCAAAGATACGGAATTAATCCCGAACATGCAGCCATATGGCTCGTGCAGGCAGAAAAAAACATAAACTGCCCCAGATCACACTCGGTCGGGCGTCTTTTCGACTCGGTGTCATGCCTTTTAGGACTTGCACCAAGGATAGCGAAGGAGGCAGAAGCCGCCATCAACCTCCAGAAGGCGGCTGAATCCTGCACCGCCAAGCCGGCTTCCAACCTGATGCCATTCAAGACATATGAAAAGGGTGGCCTCCTCTTCATCGATTGGTCACAGATATTTGATATTCATAATATAAATATTTCCAGACTGTCTGCAGCCCGAAAATATTTATTGGCCCTCTCCTTCCACCATTCCCTCGCGGACGCCGCAATGAAGATGGTCGGACATGGGACTGCGAAATCCGCAGAAAGGAAAATCGTCCTAAGCGGCGGAGTTTTCATGAACAGCCTGCTCATATCAATCCTTTCTGACAAGCTTTGCAAGGCCGGCCTCAAGGTCTTCACTCATGCCAAGGTTCCTGCGAACGACTCCTGCATATCAGTCGGCCAGGCCGTCATTGCATCATCCATTGGCACATGACACCTTCAATATTCCAATAAACTAGCCAAGATTCCTTGAATTACTCCGGTACGGGAGTATCCTTTTGTTTTAAAATTTTCCAAGGAACAGGATGTAAATGGCGATAAGAGATGAATTCGAGAACAGTGGGCTCTGGTTGTTCAGGTGGAGGAGCTTCATTCCGCTGCTGATAATCCCTTTGGGCCTGCTTGCCCTGAAGGATTATGGGGCAATGGAGAAGCGTGTCGGTTACCGCTGGGACAATGCATGGGAGGCCTTCTGCATCGTCATATCATTCATAGGTCTTCTTGTGCGCTGCTACATAGTCGCAACCACCCCGAAAGGAACATCTGGAAGGAACACCAAGGCTCAACGGGCAGACGTCCTCAACACCACGGGAATATATTCACTGGTAAGACATCCTCTTTACATCGGCAACTTCCTCATATTCCTCGGAGTAATCCTCTTCGTGAAGTCATACTGGTTCGCGCTGGTAGGCGTGATGGCCTATGTATTGTATTATGAAAGGATCATCTTCGGTGAAGAATCCTTCCTGAGGGGGAAATTCAAGGAAGAATTCGAGAAATGGGCGGCAAACACCCCGGTAGTATTTCCGAAGTTCAGCAACTGGAAGAAGCCGGACCTCCCTTTCTCCTTAAAGTCGATTCTCCGCCGTGAGTACAATGGACTTCTCGGAACTATCGCCTGCTTCACAGGGATCAAACTCGTCGGACATTATTTTGCATCCGGGAATCTGCAGATATGGATCGGCTGGTGGATATTCCTGGCAGCAGGAACGGCAATATTCCTCATCCTCTGGTTCCTCAAGAAATTCACTCCTGTTCTAAAAGTGTAAGGGCAGGACAGCGGACTCATTCGATAAGTTTCTCAAGGTAATCGATCCATGCATCCATGCCTTCACCTGTCTTGGCACTTAGTTCGAAGATGAATACCCCGGGGTTTATCTGCCTGATGTACCGGCGCATCTTCCTGACGTCGCATTCGAGGTGAGGCAGCAGATCCGTCTTAGTTATTATGACAAGCTTGGCGCTGGAGAAAATAACAGGATATTTGACCGGCTTGTCCTCTCCTTCAGGAACTGACAGGAGAGCTATCTTGAAATCCTCTCCGAGATCGAACGCGGCCGGACATACCAGATTGCCGACATTCTCAATGAAGAGGATCCTTGTCTTGCTGTCGATCACATCCTTGAGTGACTTTGAAATCTGCTGCGCGTTCAGATGGCAGGAGCTGAGCGTCTCTATCTGATGGACTTTCGCCCCCCTGCCCTTCAGGCGCCGGGCATCGTTGTCTGTCTGGACATCGCCGGTTATTACCGCACAGGGAATCCTTCCTTTCAGACGGTCAAGGGTTTTCTCGAGCAGCATCGTTTTTCCCGATCCGGGAGAGGAGATTATGTTCACGACCGCAATTCTACGCTTCAGGAAAAGCCCACGGTTCTGTTCGGCCGCGATGTCATTCTTCTCAAGGATCTTCTTCTCCAGTTCGACAACCCTCCTCCGCCCCGCTTCATGATGTTCATGATGAAGGTCACCATGTTCATGGGAATGATGTTTGCCGTCATGGTGGTGATGCGTGGCCGCGGCACCGTCATGATGCGCATGCATCGAACCATCCTCATGCACATGATAACCTGCCGGGATCTTGAGTTTTCTCCCACCCTTCACGCTGACCTTGACATTTCCACATCCACAAGACTCGCACATGGGAACTCCCGAAATTTTATTCTATTTCCATTGACTTTATGATGAATTCTTTTCCGTCCGTAACCTCGACGTCTAATGAACCACATTTTCCGCATTTGGCAAGTGGCATTTCGGCGACAGTTTTCCTGCCGCAGGCCTTGCATTTCAATTTCATATCGCTCACCTTGACCTTGAGTTTCGCTCCGGCGGCAGGAGTCCTGTCAGCGGCAAGAGGAAAGGCGAACTCAAGGGCATCCTTCTCGATGCCCGAGAATTTACCTATGGAGACAGTAACGGCATGAAGCTTCGTCGCGCCCTCATACTTCATGACAGAAGTTATCTGCTCAACAAGCGATGTCGCCAGGGCGAGTTCATGCATCAAGTCGTCTCCTTTTTTCAGATTGGAGGATCAGCGTGACTATTTCTTCTACGCCAGCTCCTTCTTGATATCATCGACCATCTTCATGATCCTGCGACCATACTCGACGTAGTTGGAGAACATCATCTCCTCCTTTGTCGGCCCTTTGTCGTGATAGATGGCAACCATGTGAGGCTCGATGGAAATTCCGCCGTCATATCCGCGCTTGAACATGTCGGTGAGGACCTTCTTCACGTCACCATCGCCTTCGCCAGGGAACGTATAGACAGTCTTGCCTTCCTTGTCGAGTTTTCCGTCCTTGATATGTATGTAGGCGACATGCTCCCTGACGGCATTGTAGAAGTCCCATGCCGACTGCTTCCTGTATGGCTGAGATCCTCTAACATCGTCAGAAAACACCGGGTTTCCGGTATCAAAGACAAGTTTGAAGTTAGGGGACTTGATTCCTTCCATGAGCTTGAGCGTATGCTCGTAGGAAAGCCCGCCCCAGTTCATGCAGTTCTCATGGACACAAAGTATTCCGCCATCCTCGGCCATCTTTACGATCACCTTCAACCTTTTAATGACCTCTGCGGCAAAATCCTTCTCCCTGAGTTCTTTTGGAACTGCAAAGCTCATCATCCTGACCATTTTACATCCGAGCTTCTGCATCCTTGGTATCGCCTTCTTCATTTCATCATAGCTCGAATCCGGCGCCTCAGTGATAGGCTTCGCCCAGTTGGCGATGCCGCTCCCGAAACAGTTGAACGAGACTTTCGCCTTCTGCAACTTCTCGCAGACTTCCTCGAACTCCGCATCGGTGATCGATGCGAGATTTCCGTTGAAGAGTTTCCTTGTCTCGATATTCTTCCAGCCAAGATCCGTCGTGGCCTTTATCTGGCCATCAAGATCCGAAGCCGCCTCATCGGCAAAACCCGTATAGTACATAATTCCTCCATAGTTAGATACAAAATCCGAATTAAGAAAGTGGTACAGGCGTCTCGCCTGTAATTGAAAAACCACAGGCCAGAGGCCTGTTCCACATTCTTAAGATTAAATTTCCTTGACCAGGTACTCAAGGCTGATCTTCAGGGATTCGAATGGATCGATCCTGCAGACATCCTGTTCGATGATGAACCATTCCGTTCCGGATTTCTTCGCGGCCTTGACTATCCGTTTCCAGTCAAGGTTTCCATTTCCGATCTCTAGCATCTTTGGCTGGTTGTCTATTATGCCGTATTCCTTAAGATGTAGCAGAGGCAACCTGTTCTCGAGCTTCTTGCACCATTCCACAGGATCACCGCCTCCGGCCTGTACCCAGTATGTGTCAATCTCCCCCTGGAGGTTCTCCGGATTTGTCTCAGCATAGATGATGTCGAGTGCGAGCCTGCCATTGAATTTCTGGAATTCTATGGCGTGGTTATGGTACGTCAGGACCTGTCCGGCGTCCTTGAGGACCTTGCCGGCCTTGTCGAGTCCCGCTGCAAGCTGCTTGAATTCCTCCTCTGATTTCGGAGATGTGTGCGGCCATGGATATGCCGTATATTTGCATCCGAGGATGTTGAGCTTCTCGACGACCTTCTGGGGTTCCTCGAGGATCATCTTTCCATTCTCATGCGTGGCACAGCAGACAAGACCTTCGCCGTCGAGTATCTTCTTGAGTTCTGCGGTATCAATCGGCCCAATTCCTGAGGTTTGAACCGCATCGAACCCTATCGCCTTGACCTTCTTCAGTGATTTGGCGATGTCGTCCGGTGTCTTTAGGAAATCCCTCAATGTGAAAAGCTGAGCCGCAATTATCTTCTTTTTCATTTCTTCTCCTTTTATTTCTTGCTGAAGGATGCGGCGAAATCAGCGGTCCCCGCCTTCACTTCTTTCTTATATTTTGATGTCTTGACAAGCCCCTTGAGGAGCTTTTCGTATTCGGCTGCATTCAGAGGAAGCTCAACGGTCTTGCCCTTTATGGATGAAAGAATCATCGCATTGGCGATCTCTACCGAGTTAAGCCCTTCCTCTCCGCGTGCAACAAGTTTTTCACCGTGCAGTATAGCCTTGGTGAACGCCTCAATGACCTTCTGGTGGCTTGACCCCTGAGCCTTGTAGGGTATCTCGACGTTCCATGATGCCGGCCCTTCAAACTGCTTATCGGTCGTCATGCAATATTTACTGATAGGAATCTCTATGCGGTTGAAGAGGATCTTGCCGCCCTCTACGACTACGCGCCCGCGTTCGCATGTGATCTCAAGCCTGTTCGTTCCGGGAGCGTCTCCGGTGGTCGTTATGAAAACGGCAGAGGCGCCATTCGGATATTCGCAGTATGCAGTAACATTGTCTTCAACTTCAATCTTGTGGTATTTACCGAAGTCGCAGAACGCCCTGATGCTTGATGGCATTCCGAAGAACCACTGGAAGAGATCCAAGTTGTGAGGGCACTGGTTGAAGAGCACTCCGCCGCCCTCGCCCCTCCATGTCGCGCGCCAGCCGCCGGAATCATAATATCTCTGGCTCCTGAACCAGTTCGTGATTATCCAGTTGATCCTCCTGACCTCCCCGAACTCGCCTGAATCAAGAAGCTGCTTGAGCTTCATATACATGCCGTCGGTCCTCATCTGGAACATGATCCCGAACTGCAGGTCCTTCCTCTTCTTGTGGGCTTCGATCATCTTCAGGGCATCAGCCTTGTGTACAGCGACAGGCTTTTCGCTCAGGACATGGATTCCGTTCCTGAATGCCTCGATCGCTATGGGAGTATGGTCATAGTGCGGCGTGGAGATTATGACAGCATCGATATTTCCGGACTTGATCATCTCGGTAGAATCGTAGTAGGCCTTAACTCCAGCCTCTGACGCCTTGGCATCAGCCTTCTTCCTGTCGATGTCGCAGATGGCCGTAAGCTTCGCCTCCGGCGTATTCTTCACGAACCCCATATGGGGGCCGCCCATGTTCCCAATTCCAACAATACCAAACCTCAGCTCCTTCATTGACTCAATCTCCTTTCAATAATTTTGGACTTATCTTTATCTTAAATTCACTTTTTCTGTTCTTTCCTTTTCTCAGTACCCATTCAACGGCCTTGTCGCCCATTTCATCCCACGGCTGTTTCAACATGCCGACACCCTTCCAACCGTCGAGTTTCTGCTCATAGTCGAAGGTCAGGAACCAAAAATCCCTACCGAGCCTGACATTCCGGCTGTCAGCAACTGTCATCAGCGGATATGCCAGAGGTATATAAGTTGAGAACACCGCATCAGGCATCTTACCCGGTTTGAATGTAGCCGCCACAATAGAATCAAGATCTGCCTTGAAATTAGAAAATCTACGTTTGAACACAAGGTCCATGTCGACCTTTATTCCAAGTGACAGCGCCACTTCATAGAATACTATCTGCCTTTCGGCGATATATGGCGAATCAGGATTATTCTCCTGGGTGATGAACGCAATTCTCCTGCATCCCTTATCGAGGAGCCACTTCAGACCGGCGCGGATACCCTCATAGGCATCGGTCGTAACATGATCGAAATCACCATATGTCCTCCCAATGAGCAGCTGGGATGCTCCGGCTGAAGAGAGATATTTCATCGCCATCAGCTGTTCATACGGCGGACGCTGCCAGACAACGGCATTGCCAGGCCTTGCAATCTTGCCCAGACTAGTCTTGATGTCATTTATATTGTATAGGAAGCATGGAACGTGCTGCTGTATCTTGGAAGCGAGACAGGCTGATTCGGAATCGGCGTTGGTCCTGAGATCATAGTTGCCAGCGAGGAAGACCTGGTTTATAATTGAGGACTCATGCCTGTCTGCCACAAAGGTCCCGGAACCCTGGCGGGAATAGAGGAATCCCTCCTTGGAAAGTTCCAGCATCGCCTTGTCGACAGTTCCCCTTGAGAATGAATACCTGTGCATAAGGCTGAAACGGGAAGGTATCGGAGCCGATTTCTTCAGCTTGCCGGTCCTTATATCGTCAAGGATCTTCTCCTTTAGAAGCTCTACTTTCGAAAACATCTTCCACACCAATGAATCTGCTATTGAAATACTGAACCTTAATATTGTTTTAAATTGACTATTTGCATAATCTCCGGACGGATTAACTTAGCATAAAGATGCCTAATTGCCTAATGACACATGGACTTAATGCGGCACTGGAGACATCCTTATTATTTTGTCTTCGCAAGCCTATCCGAGGAAAGTTCAGCAACATCCCTGTGAATGTCTCCACCATGGGCGTCGATGGTGACAAGAAGTGGAAAATTCTCGACGTACAGTTTCCATACCGCCTCTGGTGGTCCGAACTCCTTGTAATAATAAACGTCGATTACTTTCTTGATCGAAGCCGCAAGCACCTGGGCGCAACCACCGGCCGCACTGAGATATACGGCTCCATATTTCTTCAGGGAATCCGAGGCCTCCGCTGAAAGCCCGCCTTTCCCTATGAATCCCTTCACACAGTATCGTTTCAGGACTTCAGGGATGTAAGGTGATGTCCGGTAAGATGTCGTCGGACCAGCCGCAGCAACACGCCAGCCAGCTCCAGCCTTGACGATGATCGGTCCGCAATGGTATATGACCGAACCTTTAAGCTCAAACGGCAGCCTGCCTGCTCCCTTTTTCTCGAAAAGGAACTTGTGCAGGGCATCGCGTCCCGTATAGATAATCCCCGACAGGAGGACGGTATCGCCTACCCTGAGTTTCTTTACAGTCTTCATCTCAAATGGCGTTTCCAGGACATATTCCATGTTGAATCCCTATAGCTGAATTTTTAAAGATATAAACTAAATTGCACAGATGATAATTCAAACAATCATCACACAATCCTTTCAGGTGACAATTTCTCCTCGGAAAGGAAATGCAGAAGAGCATGCCCGTTCCTATTGAGCCATGTACGTCGTGACGCAGTACCGGGAAACGAGACTTCCATATATTCCCAGAACCTCCTACCATGCCCCGGCACCCGGAAATGCGCAAGCTCATGAAGGAATACATATTCATAGACATCGTCCGGAGCAAGTATCAGTCGCCAGTTGAGAGTTATTATTTTCCTTTTCCTGCAGCATGTTCCCCATCGGGTACTCATGTCCTTGAGCACCAGTCTTTCCATGCCGAACTTTTCAGGTGCATTTAGGTTCACAGACAGGCTCTTTGCGAAATTCGCAGACTGCGAGAAATACCAGAGTGCAAGCCTTCTCTTCAGGTTTTCAGGAGCAAGGTTTGAAATCTGCATATCCAGCACGAGACGTTCGCTGTCGAATGCAATCGAATTCTCTCCAGCGGAAATTTTCAGCAGGCATCTCCCGCCCCTGTATGGTATCTCCGAACCATCCTTGACGATGAATGCGTTCATGGATTTCTGGAGACTTCCGTAATGTCTGCTGATCCATCTCGAATGTTTCCCGAGGATCATGTCGGCATCCATCCGCGACGATGGAGGCATTACAAGCCTGGCACCTTTTTCGGAGACAGTCAGCCTGTATCTGCTGCGAATCGGCCTGATTATCACTTCAACTGGTATCTGAGTTCCATCTTCAGAGCGGAGGTCTGCCTGGGCAAGATTCATTTGAAATATCCGTCAAGGAGCTTTCTTCTTTCGGGATGGCGAAGTTTCTCAATGGCCTTTATCTCGATCTGACGGATGCGTTCGCGCGTGACCTTGAAATGCACACCTAGTTCCTCAAGGGTCTTTTCCTTCTCCCCAAGCAGGCCGAAGCGCATCATGATCACCTGTTGTTCCCTTTCCGAAAGAGTTCCGAGCGTCTCTTTGAGCTTCTCCTTGAGCATCCCGTAGGCTACATTCTCAATGGGATCTTCCATGTTGGCGTCAGCAATGAAATCCTGGAGCGAAGAATCACCCTCCTCTCCTACGGGAGCCTGCAGGGAAAGAGTCTGGTGTGACATCTTCTTGAGAGCGCGTATCCTCTCCTTCGGCATCTCAAGTATTGTGGCAAGTTCCTCTGGAGTGGGCTCCTTACCGTATTTCTGCAGGAAGCGCTGTTCCTCATGGTACATCTTGTTTATGGTCGCGACCATATGGGCGGGTATTCTTATGACCCTCGACTGGTCGGCTATGGCCCTTGTTATGGACTGCTTTATCCACCAAGTCGCATATGTGCTGAAACGGTGTCCGAGAGTATGGTTGAACTTGTCAACTGCCTTCATCAGCCCGATATTCCCTTCCTGGATGAGATCGGTCAGTGGCAGTCCCTTGCTGCGGTACCTCTTTGCGATGCTGACAACAAGCCTAAGGTTGCCCTCAAGCATCTTCCTGCGGGCGAACTCCGCCTGGTCGCGATAACCTTTCAACCTGACCATCCTGACCTCGAAATCCTCCAATCCCATCAGGAGCTTTTCCTCGACAAAGTTTCTTACCGACTGAACGGATCTGTCCTTGCTTCTCCTGTGCATGTCCGTCACCTGACGGAAATATTCCCTTGCGACCTCGTACCATTCCTCCAGATATTCATTCTGGACATGATATTCTATCAGCACCGACGCAAGCTTTTCACGGATCTTCTCGGTGTTCTTATCCTTCGACTTGAATGATGACTTGAGCTTCGAGAAATTTTTCCTGATAGCTTCCTTCCATTCGGGAAACTTGAGGAATACTGATTCAGCCGGAGTATTGAAGTTGTGGTCTGCCGAGAGGTGTATGTTGAAATGGCTGTCCAGGTTCTCAACTGTGCATTTTTCGATTATGAGAAGGTGGTCGAGGGTGACAAATCCAAATCCGTAGAGGTGCTCGCGGAAGGAGTTTATCGCGTCGCTGTAAAGCTTTGCATAATGGTGCTCCTCCTCGCTTGTAAGGAGTGGGTTCTCAGACATCTGCCGGAAATATATGTTCAGGGAATCGATCTCGCCGTCATCACGGGCATACTTCTGAAGCTCCTCCTCTTCAGCCGGCGAAATAATCTCTTCCTCTTCTGAGGATTCAGAGGCGCTACCCCTTGGGGAGAACTTCATTTTCCTTGGAAATGGAATCATGGTTCATGCTTCAGTTTTATTATTTCTGCGTTTAAACATATACGGCGAAACAGACCAAATTTCAAGCGGGATAGCAACCCTCAGGATGTTTTTTCGGAATATTGGCCTGCACGTTCCTTCGCCAATATTATTCATTGCTATATGGAAAAATCCTCGAGCAGTCGTGCGAAGGTCATAGCAAATGCCTTGAACTGAAAGAATGACCGGAGCCTGATTTCAGATATAATTCAAAATCTATAGCTCTCTTCTTCGTCTCAAACGCAGCATAGAACTTCAACTTCCATGGTCTGTACTTTGCCGTAGATGGACAGAGCCCGGAGTTGTGGTCATTGAGCCGTTGCTTGAGATTCTCGCCGGAGCCTACGTATCTCTAATTATGCAAGATACTCTGGATGATATATACGTAATGCATATTGAGAGCCCCCCTTCGCGCAAGGCTACGGAGTGCACCATCCTTCGCGCTTGAAGATAATCCTAAACTGTGATTTCATCTTCCATGGCGTGGCAACCGCAGCACGAATGAGAAGCTAATTATGAGGATGGCTTGCCAAGCCGTAGTCTTGAAGCGGAAGAGGCTGGAATAAAAGTCCGCCTTCGCCTTTCGATAAACTAAAGGACTCCGGCGTGACAGCCTCCGCTTCAAGCGAAGGATGGTGGAGCTGAGGGGGTTCGAACCCCTGACCTATACGTTGCGAACGTATCGCTCTAAGCCAACTGAGCTACAGCCCCATTCGTTTATTTGCGGAGCGTAAAATAGTCCGTCTGTCACTTAATTCAAATTCCTCATGCTTCCTTCTTCTTCAAATCTTCGAGGAGTTCACCCCATAGCTCGGGGAACTTCTCCGATATGCATTTCGGACATTCAGAAAGGGAAGGTTTTTTCCTGGAATGGTCTTTGATATACTGCTCAATCTGCTCCAGATAGCAGTTGCAGTCCTTCCTCTCCTTGCAGGCCGCACAGATCGAAATGACGTTCTTAAGCTGTTCAAGATGGCTGAGGGCTGTCGTCAAATCCTTGTCGAGGGTCTTCTGCTTCTCAAGAGAATCTCGCAGCATTGAGACAGCAACCGCGGCTATGATGAATGAGCCCCCGCGTACCACAAGGGTGTCCCAAACCGCCAGTGCGAAATTGCTGTAGCGGATATCGGAATAGTAGTCGGCTGCAAGCCAGCAGATCGAGGAAGCCAGGGACATCCCCACCCCGTACCACTTTCCCCAGTACCAGGCAAGAAGCACGATCGGAATGAAATAGAATATGAAGAAACCCAGTTGTCCGGTGAAATAATCGAAATAGCAGATCGCAAGCAGGATCAGGACGGACAAAATGAATATCACATATCGATGATACTTGATTCTTCTTTTTGGCATGGGGGAACTCCTTGAACCCTATATATCGGGCTGAAACAGAATATTAGGCCCATCAATCATTTGCTTGCAGCATTGCCTTTTAAAAGCTTGTTCCTGATATCCAACGCTTCCTTGTAATATCTGAGCAGCTCCTTGGCATTCATTTCCTCGTCAAACCCCGAAAGACTCTCCACGGCATTTTCCTGGACGGCTATCGCTTCTTCCAGGCAACCGGAGTTATAATATGCCCTGGCAAGTGCGTTAAAACATAACCCCTTCCTGCGGCCTGATGCGTCGGCAGGGAGGATCTCCTTTGCGCGGACAGCGGCTACAAGCGCCAGTTTTACCGAACCTGACCCGAAGCTCATGCCATCAGATATCAGCCATGACAGTGATGTCAGCGCATCCGGATCATCCTTGAAGTTCTGGAGCGCCCTATCGTAGACCTTTATCTTCTCCTCTGCCGATGCACCGGTCTTGTCGAGTATGCCAAGTTCCACGGAGTACAGGGAGAACTGACGGGGCAGTTTCTTCTGGAGTTCGTTCAGGAACTTCACGGCCTCCAGGGGAAGGTTCCTGCTTTCAAAATAGTAGAGCTTGCATCTCAATGCGAGATCGTCCGAGGGATCCATCTCGAGCAGGTCATCCGCGAGCTTTGAGACAAGCGCAGGATTGTCCTTTTCCATGGCACGCCGGAGGTCATCGTGCATGAGCGAGATCTTCTTCTGCAGCTTCATGTCGAATTTCCCGGCCATCACCTTGTCAATGACTGCTTCAAGTTCCATGGGATGGCCTTTCCAGAGGATTTTCCCATCCCTGCCCACAACAAATACCGCTGGTATCCCCGGATCGGTCCCCATGTATTTCTTATAGGTCTTGCTGGCATCATCGATCGCGATCCTGTGCGCCAGGAATTTGCGTTCGGCGACGAATTTTGCAACAACCTTCTCCTCCTCAGTCGAGATGCTGATGACGACGAGTCCCTGATCGGAATATTTTTTCTGAAGGTCGGTAAGCAGCGGCATCGACTCCCTGCACATCGGAGCCCATGTTGCCCAGAATTCAATTACTACAATGTCATTGCTCTTCGCGGCGAAACTCATTGCGATCGGATCTCCTTTTAGCCATTTGAGCACCTCAAGCTCCGGTGCTTCATCACCGGGCCTGATGTTTATGGCGAGAAGGGCAAGCGGCATGAATACAGCTGCCATTATGGCAATAAGTCTTTTCATTATTTAATGTTCCTCGTGTTATCAGTAATCAGTGACCAGTGATCAGTAATCAGTCAATGGAAGAGACAAAGTAATCTGCCGTTGATTCACGAATCAAAAAACCTGTCTCTCCGCAGAAGGAACCGGCCTTCCCAATCATAGAGTTCAGCATTCGTCCGATCTCCTCCAAGTCATGATTCAACTTTCCCGCTTCTTCTCCGGTAAGATAACCACAGTCATAGGCAGTGTCAATCCAATGCTGAGTTTCCTGCTGTTCACCATCAGCATCTGTCAACTTACTGATAAAATGCTTTTCATAGCGTCTTTTAGCCCAGGCCTCAGCAATCTGAGCTCCAACTGAACGAGACGCTCTTCTTACCTGATCGGTCAAGGAATATTTCTCATCCTTTGGAAACCGCACTGTAATCTCAAAAACATCTTTTGCCACAAACTTGGCCTTCTTATATACAAGCAGTTCCCTAAAGCTCTTCGCATATTCTAACCGACTCATTTATCCCCCTCATCTAATTATAATAATATCGAACACAATTTATCTTTTACTGATTACTTATTACTGTTTACTGATTACTTCACTGAAAAGGCGTAATCCAGATCCTCCCGTCCTTCGAGTGATGCAGTTTGAGCGGAATATCGAAGGCCTTGTAAAGCACCTTCTCGGAAAGTATCTCCTTGCGCGGCCCGGACACCAGTATCTTGCCTTCCTTCAGGACAAGCCCCATGTCGAACACTGGAAGTATCTCCTCTATTCGCTGGGTTATGAAGAACACTGAAGGAGAACCCGGTTTCCTGACGAATGTGTCGACAGACTCGAGAAGGAATTCACGGCTCTTCATGTCGAGATGAACGCATGCCTCATCGAGGATCATGATCGCCGGGTTAGTCATCATAGACCTGGCAATCAGCACCTTTATCTGCTCGCCTGACGAAAGGAACTCGAATGGGCGGTCTGCGAATTTCGCAGAGTCCAATGACTCCATCACTTCCAGCGCCTTCTTCTTCTCGTTAGCAGAAGTTTTCCTGTATAGGCCGACGGTTCCGTCGATTCCGGAAAGCACAACTTCCAAAGATGTCCATCTGGATGAAGTCCAGTTTTGCAGGAAAGGGCTTATCCAGGCGATCTTCCTGCGGACCTCGAAGATGTCGCAGCTTCCAAATCTGTTTCCGAGTACGCTTACCTCAGCCCCGTATTTCGGCCAGACCAGTCCGAGAAGCATGCGTGTGAGTGTTGTCTTTCCGGCACCGTTCGCGCCCAGGATGAACCAGTTCTCCCCTCGCCTGACCTCCCAATTTATATCCTTGAGTATCTCGCGTTCGCCAAGGATGAGGCTGGCATTCCTTATGGAGATTATCTTGTCTTGATTCTGCATCCTTTTAAAGTAATGCAGACATTCCTGTCTGCAATTTTTTTCTCCCACAAAGTCTTAAAGACTCAAGGATACCTTATCCTTGTGGCTTTGTATCTCTGTAAGAGATATATTAATAGGATATATGAATAAAACAGAAGCTCTAAAGACAATCGACGATTTCCATGTCGGACCGGAAGAACGCCTAGAAGCCGCTCGCCGGATCGCCGCATCGGGGTTCAAGCCCGACATGGACGCCGTCTGCGAAATTGATCTCCACTGCCATTCCTTCTATTCTGACGGCTACTACTCACCTGCAAACAAGGTGTTCGAAGCATATCGCAGGAAGATGAAGGGCATCTCAATCACAGATCATGACCTCTTCGATGGACAACGCGAAGCCATTGAAGCAGGAAAAATATTCGGAGTAGACGTTGTCCCAGGGATCGAATTCTATACAAACAGGCCCGGCATCGAAATCATCGCACACTTCCCGGACAAGAAATCATTCCTTGACCTTCTGGACTCGAAAATCCCAGAAAAGATCATCGAACCAATAAGGGCAGCCAAGAAAAAACAGCTTGAAGCCATGATAAAAAGAGTTCCGGCATGCTTCAGAAAATTCAAGTTCGAAGCGGAGATAACAGCTGATGACATCGACAAGTTCGTCCGGAACGGAGTTTCCACAAAGGGCGACATAAGCGTCATCATGTGGCAGAAATACGGACCAGAGCTTAATAAACTTGGAATCTCCACAGATGTGAAGGACTTTCAGGCGAAATACACTACGCAGAAGGAGCAGCTTGATGTTCCGCTCGAACTCGATGTGGATCTTTCACCAAATGCATTTGTGAAACGCGTCCTTGAATGGGGTGGGCTGCCCGGACTTTCCCATCCTACCGAACTACGGAAGAAGGAAGGACTCGGGAACTGCGAACTTCGCAAGGTGATTGCGGATCTCGCAGAAGCCGGGCTCCAGGCGATAGAAGTCGATGGCTGGCGGAATGGAAAATGCCCCGAGACCGGAATTCAACAGACTTATCTGTTCAACCAGATGCGCGAGGAATACAATACAGCTCATCCAGAACGCCCTCCCCTGCTCTTCACGAACGGTTCCGATGACCACAATCAACCGGGCGAAGGACTCGAGCTTGGCTGCGGACATAACAGGAACCTGCGTCCTGAGTTCGGAAAATACGAAAATATTGCGAACCTAGCGGAAAGACAAAGAAATCTAACCACAGAGACACCAAGGCACAAAGTTTAAGGGACCTGTATGCTTGTCGGCAAAATGCCCCCCCCCTCTCCGAAAGTATATTAAAAAATCTTATTACTTTCTGTGTAATCTGTGTGTGGAGTTTATCCCGATATTTCTTTTAAAATCATCGGGATGGTCTATATTCCCATTATGAAATATTCAAAATCATATTTTCGCAAGAACATTGATGCGATGGACGGGTACACTCCCGGTGAGCAGCCTAAGGACATGAAATATGTCAAGCTTAACACCAACGAGAATCCTTATCCACCATCACCTGCCGTAGCGAAGGCGCTCAAATCCTTTACGAGCGGACGGTTGCGACTGTATCCGGATCCGCTGGCCTGCGAACTTCGCAGGACCATTGCAGGACTTTTCCGACTGAAACCCGATAACGTGATTGTTGGAAACGGTTCTGACGATATCCTCACGATAACCACCAGGGCGTTTGCGGGTGAAAAGGATTCAATCGCATGCTTTGATCCGAGCTACTCGCTATATCCTGTGCTTGCCGAACTTCAGGATTCACGCTGCATACGTATCCCGCTGAAGTTCGACGGGGATTTTTCCATTCCTGCAAATTCCGTGAAGCTCGCCAAGAATGCAAAACTTTTCTACATCGCCAGGCCCAATGCTCCTACTGGGACACTGTTCCCGATAAAGGAGATCAGGAAGATATGCAGGGAATTCAAAGGGATTGTCTTCGTGGATGAGGCTTATGCTGATTTTGCGGATGACAACTGCGTCTGCCTGCTCAAAGAATTTCCGAACCTGATAATCGGCAGGACACTCTCTAAGAGTTACTCACTCGCGGGGCTCCGCCTTGGTTACGCCCTCTCATCCGCAAAGATAATCGAAGGCCTGATGAAGGTGAAGGATTCATACAATGTCGGAATGCTTGTCCAGGCAATTGCAATTGCAGCCCTGAAGGACCGGAAATATTTCAACGAGACGAAAAGGAAGATATTCCGCACACGCGCTCTCCTGGTCAAGTCGCTCCTGAAAAAAGGATTCAAGGTCTGCGGCTCCGATTCGAACTTCGTCTTCGCTTCACCTCCGGACAAGAACGGTGAAGGGCTTTACAGGCGACTGAAGGCCAAGGGAGTACTTGTCAGATTCTTCAGGGGGCCAGTGACGGGAAAATACGTTAGAATAACCGTTGGGACAGATGAGGAAATAAGGATCCTTTTAAAAAGCATTTGATCGAACAAGGACAAGCTTTAGTTTGCGTATTTGAAATTTGGATTTTGGAATCTGAAATTTGAACCATATGGGGGTGCTTATGAGTCTTGCAGTAACAATATATGTCCGTGAAGGCATAGTGATGGCCGGTGACAGCCGCATACTTGCTGCGGTCAGGCAGAGCGGTCCGAACCAGACACTTCCGATGGGCGCCACCGAAATCGATGGGAACTACAATGTCTTCCTGACACAGAACAACGTCGGTATATCGACATATGGGATCGGAGAGATAAACAACGTTCCGATTGGAACATACGTGGAATCATTCATCAATCACGAGGCGAACCATCATTCCCTCGATCTAGACCAGACGGCAGACGAGATCATCAAGTTCTTCCAGAAGTTCAAGCTCCAGCAGGAGCTTTCATTCCATGTGGCGGGATACAAGAAGGAGAATGACGAACTTGTACAGAAGGTCTGGCTTGCATCAATTGCTGAAGGCAGGAAACGACTTGCAAGCGAGACAACCCAGCAAGGCATTATCTGGGGCGGGGAATCCGACATTCTCGACCGTCTCCTGAAGCCCCTGTATGATGCCGATCCGGACGGCAACGCCGTCGAAGTGCCGGAATACAAGATCCCCTGGACTCACGTCAATCTGCAGGATGCCATAGACTTTGCGACATTCGCAATAACAACTACTACTGGCATAATGAGGCTGCAGTCACGTCCGAAGACGGTCGGTGGCCCTATCGATATCCTGACGCTCAAGCCTGATGGCTCCAGCTGGATAAAGCATAAGGAGACTCTCCAGCAGCAGATGAGCAAGGAAGGTTTCGCTCCGGGCAAGGTCAGGAAGGTGATTGACCTGAAGAAGTGAGAAATCCTCAAGAGCTGAAAAGGGACAAAGGCACAGAGGCACAAAGCAGAAAAGCTAGGATTCCTTCTCCTGTTCCTCCTCTATCTCTTTCCTCGTGACGTTGAGGAAATACATATAGGCGATCACACGGCAGAGTATGCAGAGGAGCAAGAGGACCAGAAGTATCTCGAAATCCGCCCACTTTCCAAAATACCATGACAGGAAAAGTCCGAATGGGATGCAGCCGATCCCGAATGCAAGCAGTCCGAGCAGCACCATCATCAGCCCCACGTAGAAGCTTGTTATCTTCACCCCCATGAACCAGAGGGTCAGCCCAAAGACAAAGGATGAGAATTCCGTGATGCATGCGGCTGTCGTCCTTGTATTCTTGAAGTAAAACATGGGCGGAAGAAGGATTATCGACATCCAGAGAACGAATATGGAGAACTTTATTGACAATGAAAGTATTGCATCCGAGAGCCAGTCCCCGGAAGGCAGGACTATCGTTGCAAGCATCAAAAGGGCCACGAGCAGCGATGACCAGAAAAGAATACGCCTGAATCCCTGGACAAGCTTGTTCATTGGTCTCCGCAAAATTTAATCTATAAAAAGTATAATAGTCAAGGTGGACAGGCTTTACAAACCATCTTCAAAATGTATAGTTTAAATTTTTCAAATATGGGAAAGATCAATGAAAGCAAAACACGAACTCCAGAATATCGCCGAGCCAAACCTGCTCAGGGACATATTTTCCTATGACAGGATCCCTTCCGTCAAATTCGACGGCAAACCGATCGCGCCTTCACTTCCCCAGGACTTCTGGATAACTGACACGACATTCCGTGACGGGCAGCAGTCCCGTCCTCCGTATACTGTCAAGCAGGTCGTTGACATCTTCAAGTTCCTCAGCAGGATAAGCGGCAAGCGCGGACTCATAAGGCAGACTGAGTTCTTCCTTTATACCGAGACCGATCGTGCAGCTGTCAGGGCATGCCAGGAACTCGGAGTCCAGTTCCCGGAGATCACCGCGTGGATCAGGGCAGTCAAGAAGGACTTCGAACTGGTGAAGGAAATGGGGATAAAGGAGACAGGGATACTGACATCATGTTCCGATTACCATATTTTCCTGAAGCTCAAGAAGAACCGCAGGCAGGCGTTGGACGAATACAAGGAGATAGCCACTGCCGCAATTGAGAACGGCATCACTCCGCGATGCCATCTCGAGGATGTGACCCGCGCAGACATCTTCGGATTTGTGATACCGATGATCAATGAACTGCATGAGATTTCGAAAGACTCCGGAAAGAAGGTCAAGATACGGCTGTGCGACACGATGGGCTACGGTCTGCCTTATGTCTGTGCAAGTCTCCCGCGCGGGATACCCGCACTCATGAGCGCTATCCGCCAGAATACCGACATCGGACCGGAGCAGCTCGAATGGCATGGCCACAATGATTTCCACAAGGTGCTTGTGAATGCGGTCTCAGCATGGCTGTACGGCTGTTCCGCAGCCAACGGCACTTTCCTTGGATTCGGCGAGAGGACCGGCAATCCTCCTCTTGAAGGGCTTGTCTTCGAGTGGATGGGCCTGACGGGGATCCATGACGGCATAGACACTACGGCGATCACAGACGCCGCGGAATACTTTGCCAATGAGATCAAATACGTAATACCTCCGAACTATCCGTTCGTCGGCTCTGACTTCAACACGACCCGCGCTGGAATACATGCCGACGGCCTCACGAAAAACGAGGAGATATACAACATCTTCGACACGGAACGCTGGCTGAATCGTCCTGCGAAGGTCGCAATCACCGACAAGTCCGGCCTTGCCGGGATCGCATACTGGCTCCACAGCAACCTTGGTGAAGCTGCATCCGACATCCGGAAGGACAATCCCGGGATCATGGCGATAAAGAAGTGGATCGACGACGAATACAGGAACGGCAGGATGAGCTCGATATCCGACGAGGAGATGCTCGAACAATCACGCAAATCCCTACCGGAGCTTTTCAAGTAAACTCCGCTATTTGTCGCTGAAGAGGATGCAGACATCGAGACCGGGTTCGGCATCCTTCATCTTTTTCACAAGCTGCTCCCTAATGTTGTTCATCTCGCTGATGCTTTTCTCCTTCGGGACAAAAAAGCATATTGTCAGGAAGATATACCGACCGGCCTTGCGCATGCGCATCCACTTTACCCCTGCGAATCCATATTCCGGGCATGATGCATCGGCAAGTGATCTGATGCGCGAACTTATATCGTCGGGAGGGCAGGCATCGAGCATGTCCTGGAAGCTCGCCCATATAATCTTCGAAGGATGCAAAATCAGGAAGAGGGAGAGTATCATGCAGGTGATTGGATCGATGTAGGCGGTATATTCCTCCCAGACATGCAGACTGCCTGAAATGTATCCGAATCCGAATGCGAAGCAGATGGCCGCGCTGATTATCGCTTCTGTCATCCACAGGTGGCTGTCGACGAGAACCACTTCGGACCTCCACATCCTGCCGCATATTTTCATATATATGGCAAATCCGAGGCAGACCACAAAACTTATGAAGCTGTAGAGGATGATCAGGAACATGTGATCCACCGGATCGGCATGGGTCAGGTCCTGGATGCTTGTCACGATCGTACATATGCACAGGCAGAGGATCAATGTCCCGTTTATTCCTGTCATGAACGGTTCAAGCTTTGCATATCCGTAATGGTATTTCCTGTCGGGGGGCGAATGTATCTTCTTCACCGCGAAGACGGCGATGATAGAGATCACCATGTCGGCTATTCCGTAGAGGGCATCGAGGAGGATCGACATTGAGTCGGTCAGGATCGCCATTGCGAGCCCTGCAATCCCGAATACCACGGTGAGCCCCGCGGACACCTTCATCAGGGAAATTTCTTTTTCGCTGTTGTTCATATTTGTTTGAGATGGTATAATTTCAAGCACCGTTCATGCTTACAATACTTTAGGATGAAAAAGATGATTCGCAAGCTCTCAGACCAATACAAACACGAAGACAGCGATCTTGCTTCATATGCCATACACAACCTTTCCACTTGCGGACGCAGGCACCGTGAGGAACCGCATCCCTTCAGGACTGATTTCCAGCGTGACAGGGACCGCATACTTCACAGCCGTTCATTCAGGAGGCTTGAATACAAGACACAGGTCTTTCTCAACGGGACCGGTGACCATTTGCGGACACGCCTGACGCATACGATCGAGGTTGCGGCGATCTCACGGACAATCGCAAGAGCCCTCTATCTCAACGAGGACCTCGCGGAAACCATAGCCTTGGCCCACGATCTCGGTCATACTCCCTTTGGACATTCCGGGGAGAGGACATTGAATTCGCTGATGAAAGGGCATGGGGGATTCGACCATAATCTCCAGTCATTGAGGGTGATCGACGAACTTGAGCAGAAGTATCCCGAGTTCGACGGGCTGAACCTGACATGGGAAGTCCGCACCGGACTCATCAAGCATCGTGGCAAGGAAGCTGAACTTGATGGGAAGAGGCTTTCGCCGTCCCCATTCCTCGAGGCGCAGATCGCAGATGTCGCCGATGATCTCACCTATTACGGGCACGATGTCGATGACGGTCTTGATGCGGGGCTGATAACCGAGGAGATGCTTGGAAAGCTGGAGATTTGGAACCTGGCAGTCGAGAAAGCGAGTTCTCGTGCATCACGCGGAAGCAAGGAGAGGCATCGTGCATTCACGATAAGATGCCTGATAGACATGATGGTGGGGAACGTCATTCTCAACTCAAACAAGAACATTGAATCTGCGAAGCTCGGGGCCCCGGAGGATGCGCAGTCGCTCAGGCATCCCGTGATATCGTTCGATCCTGATTTCGAAAAGCCGACACTTGCCCTGAAAAAATTCCTATACGACAATGTCTATTTCTGCGAGAATGTCAACAAGGTGAACGCCGAGGTTGTCGAGAAGATGAGAAGCCTCTTCAGGACATACGTCGAGAATCCTTCCCTCATGGGGCGTTTTTCAAAGTCACGCGTCGGAAAGATTGGGACTGAACGTGCAGTTGCGGACTACATAGCCGGCATGACGGACCGTTTCGCCCAGATTGAATACGCCAGATGCTGCAAGTGAAATTAATCCTTGCTATTGCGCCTGACATCAAATAGATTGCAATGAGATAGTTCCAAGGTTACGATGGAGACACGGTTTAATGTAGCTTGCGACATCCTTGGCGCAAAAAGCGATTTGTTTCTTGCGCTCGGAGATCGCAAACTACTGATAATGAAATCATTTTAGCGACGCGAGTAATATGTATAGGTGAATATAATGAAAAGCACTGAAAAGACTCCGAACATAATCCTGATAACCACCGATCAGCAGCGCTACGACGCAATGGGGCTTAACAATCCTTCAACCGATCTGTGCACGCCGGTATGCGACCAGCTCGCAGCTTCAGGCATGAATTTCACCCGTGCTTTCACCACATGCCCTGTTTGCATCCCTGCAAGGCGAAGCCTTCTTACAGGACTCCATCCTGAAAGCCATGGACTCCGGCATTATCAGGACGGACTCGAATGGGATCCACCGTTCACACTGCCCGGACTCCTCTCAAGGGCCGGCTGGCAGACGGAGCTCATAGGCAAACTTCATCTACACCCGCAGCGCAAACGCTACGGATATGATCACATGGTGAGGACGGAATCGCCGAACGACCGTTGGGACACGCCACTGCAGCCCGAGAATGACTGGGTGGATTTTCTAAAGGAAAAAGGATATCCGCATCCTAATGACATTGGCATAAACGGCAATGGAAGGATCGCACGTCCATGGGACAAGGATGAAAACCTTCACCATACAAGCTGGCTTGCCGACAAGGCCGTAGATTTCATAGTGAAATACAGGGATCCCAGCTGTCCCTTCTTCCTGCACCTCTCCTTCTGGGCTCCGCATCCGCCTCTCATTCCGCCGCAGGCGTACTGGGACCGCTATTACCGCCATCATGGCCACAGACCTTCCATCTCAGACTGGACACCGAAGTTCAAGGAAATACCCCGGGGAATTCCAGATGACAGAGCGCGAGGTCCTTTCTCCGAGGAGGATATGCATGCGGCTGCAGCCGGTTATTTCGGGCTTATAAACCATATTGACGACAGGATCCGTTACGTACTTACAAGGATGTTCGAATACGGTTCACCGAGGGCCAATGAACCGACAGTGATCATCTTCACGACCGACCATGGCGAACTACTGGGCGACCATCATCTCTGGCGCAAGAGTCTTCCATATGAGGGTGCAGCCCACATTCCCTTCTTCATAAGCTGGCGCAATATGAATCTAAAAGGAGGTTCATGCGATAGGCCGGTATGCCTTGAGGATGTAGCCGCAACTGTCCTTGATCTCTGCGGTCAACCTGTTCCTGAAGCACTGAAGGGAAACTTTGATTCAAGAAGCCTGGCTCCCCTTCTCCGTGGTCAAACAATTCCTGTCCGCAACGAGCTTCTCGGGGTCTTCGACGGTGGCGGAGGTGGATATTTCCTAATCAGCGGAAAATGGAAATACATATGGTTCTTCAAGACTGACGAAGAACAGCTTTTTGACATTGACAGCGATCCGTGTGAACTTCATGATCTAAGTGGAGATCCTTCGCTCCTGGCTCCCATGCGTGAAATAATGGCTTTGTGCCAGAAGAAATGCAACAACGGTCGTCCATATGACATTTCGAAGCTGAAACCATGTTCCAACAGGCCTCCCAAGGCTCTTTGGAACTGACTTTTCTGTATCAAACTAAAATTCTTCATTTTTTTCATTGAATACTACTTGACATTAAAAATTAGTACCTTATTTTACGATTAATGAACCGGTTAGTTATTCATAAATGAATCGCTTGGTTGATAACTAAAAGAAATGAACAAATCATGATAAAAAGCAATATCATACCTCGAAGAACTTCCCGCAGACCAACTCTTTCAGCCATTGCAAGCCGCATCGGATGTTCAAAGGCAGTAGTCTCCACGGTCCTCAATAACGCAAAAGGAAATACGATCGTAAGCGACGCACTCAGAAAAAGAGTTGAGGACACAGCCCGCGAGATCGGATACGTACCAAATTTTGCAAGCAGATGTCTTGCGAGAAAAAGCACAAGAATGCTCGGTGTCTATATACCTCCTGGAATCTGGACCGGTGTTGGCATGATGTATGAAGGAAGGATCATACGGGGTATAGAAAGGACATGCCAGGAAAGGAACTACGAACTTCTTCTCATCAACGCTTCTGGTTCCCGCAACGCAGATAACTGTGTCAGGAAGATCGAGGAACAGCAGGTCGACGGCATCCTACTCGTCCATGCAAGATCCAATACACTTGGACTCCAGCAGATACTCGAAGCAACCAACAAGATAGTTGCCGTTGACTACAATGAACCTGAGCCGTCATCATTGAATGCAGTGAGCTTCGACAATACAGCCGCAGTTAACATGGCGGTCGAACATCTCGTCGAACTTGGTCATAAGAGGATCATGTATGTAGGGCCTTCCACAATGGAGCCTTCACCCGACGACCTATCCCGCCGGAACGCATTCAATTCCGCGATCAGGCATTTCAATCTTCCTCTGATAGAAAAACCCTCTGCCGGAAAAACGTCAATTTACGGCGGAGCAATACAGTCTGCCGTAGACTTCTCGATCAGTCTTGGGAACGGTATGCCAACTGCATTTGTCACATACAATGATCTTCTCGCGGTTGACCTGATGCACAGGCTCACGGACAAGGGCATCGATGTTCCGGGAAAAGTGAGCGTGATCGGAATTGATGACTCGCCCTTCTGCACCATTGCAAGGCCGCAGCTCACATCTGTAAGGCATCCTCTTGAGCTCATGGGCCAGCAGGCAGTCCTAATGCTTCTCGAACTCATGGAGAAGGAAAGCATGGATATCGCGGACGGGGACAGGACAGGAAAACGTACCCTCTTTTCACCTGAACTGGTTGTCAGGGGAACGACGGGAAAGGCAATAAGTTGAAACTAGTAACTTGTAATTCGTAACTTGAAATTTTGAGTCAAGGGAGAATCAGGATGCTTAAAATCAGATCCAAGATACAGAATGCAGGAGCCAGAACATTGTATTCAGGATTGAGACATCCAGTATCCAGGATCTTGCATCCAGCATCTCTTTTTACTTTGATCGAATTGCTCGTAGTTATCGCTATCATCGCAATTCTTGCCGCAATGCTCCTGCCGGCCCTCAAGAACGCCCGTGACAAAGCGAAGCAGAGCGTATGCGCAGGAAACCTCAAGCAGCTCGGACTCGCCTTCGAGCTATATGCCGGCAACAATAATGGATACGGCCCCATCATAGACACCTGGCCCATCGAAGGAGTGCAGTGGACATGGTTCAACGACGCCGGTCTCTGGCAATACATCAATCCCGGCAAGGAGTATGACGCATACAACAATGCTGATCTGAAGATTAAGGTCGCAAATTCTGCGTTCAACTGCCCAGCCGATGCAGAAGGAAGCACGACGCTGATATGGGGCAAAATCTATTCACACAACACTGACCTTAGGAATATCGCATCGACATTCGCGGCATATGCGGGTTCCAAGAAGGCCACCTACTTCCATCGTCCCAAGAATCCCGCAAACGTGCTGCTTCTCTATGAAAGCTTTAACAATATGAGCGAGATGCGCTGGGAGTTCAGGAATAGTGACATTGACACTCTGATCAACCATCACACGAGAGGCGTCAACACGAACTACTTTGACGGTCATGCCGAATGGAAGGGCAGGAACGACTGGCCCGCGGGAACGATCAATGAATTCTGGCGGGGGAACTGAAAGATGGATAACACAAGATGATGCTGGATGCTCGTAACTGGCAACTTGTAACTGGAAATTCGAAATTGGAAATTTGTGATTGGAAGTTTTGAATCATGAAAATTGAAAATCGAAATTTGAAAATTGAAAATGCATTCACCCTTATCGAATTACTAGTGGTCATCGCGATCATCGCGATTCTTGTCGCAATCCTGCTGCCAGCACTGAAGCATGCGAAGGACAAGGCAAAGCAGATCACCTGCATGAGCAACCAGAAGCAGCTGTATCTCGGATTCCAGCTGTATGCCGGCGACACTGGCGGGGTCGGCCCCATCATTGACGCGTGGTGGGACTATGACGGCGATCCGGCGACATCCAGCTGGTCCGACCAGACGACCTGGGATAACGAAGCCGGCATCTGGCCATATGTCTATCCGAACACCAGGCTCATATGGCTCGACGGGACAACGCAGAGGCTCATGCTCAATTCCGTCTTCAACTGTCCAGTGGACACTAATGCCGACATGCTTGCCCATGGACGGATATACTGTCATAACAATGATCTCAGGAATATAGCGCTTGTATTCGACGACAGGGCTGGCCCGAAGAAGGCTACCTATTTCTATAATGCAAGAAATCCCGCGAACGTGCTCCTCCTCTTTGAGAGCTACAACACTCCTACGGGATTCAGATGGGAGTTCAGGAGGCATATAAACGACTCCTTGATAAACCATCATTTCAAGGGAGTCAACACACTCTATTTCGACGGGCATGTAAGATGGATGACACCAGCCGACTGGCCGGCCGACACAAACAATGAAATGTGGCGAGGATGAGGAAGACAAAAGTTCAAATTTCAAAATTAAAATATGGTGAAGAAAGCAATGAAAAAGACAATTTCAATTCTAATCTCATGTTTCATGCTCTGCAGTCTCTATTCCGATGACCAGGTGCTTTTCCCAATAAAGCCCGACACAGATCTGAAACAGTTCACGACCAAGGACTCAGCATTGGCAATTATCTCAAAGGACGGAACGAATTTCATTCAGTGCACCGCAGGAGGTACTGATGAATTGTGGCCGGGATTCACCATAAGTGCTCCGGACGGCAAATGGGATCTTGCCAAGTTCGAGAAGATATGTGTCGACATCGAGAACCTGGACAATGAAACCCTCAGAGTCTCCCTGCGTGCTGACAATCCCGAGAGCAAAAGCAACAAGAACCGGGTGGCAGGCGGAGGATTTGTAGAGCCGGGCTCAAAGGCGACAATTGAACTCTACCTGTCACGCCGCCAGCCCGGTGCCCCTGAACTTTTCGGGATCAAGGAATATCCCCAGGGAATGACTGCGGAAGGATTCATCCGTCCGGAGGAGGTCTCGCAGCTGGTCGTCTTCATGCACAGGCCCGTCAAACAGCAGAAGTTCCTGGTATCAAATATCCGTGCTTCGGGGACATATGTGAAAACTCCTTATGAGGACATGAAGGCCGACAAGTTCTTCCCATGCATAGATGAGTTTGGGCAGTTCATCCACAAAAACTGGCCGGCAAAAGTAAAGACAGCTGACGATCTCAAGGCCCGGAAACTCGAAGAGGAGAAGGACTTTGAAAAATATCCCGGCCCTGCGGAATGGGACCAGTATGGCGGATGGAAGGACGGTCCTGCGCTCGAGGCCAAGGGGCATTTCTACACAGCAAAACACAATGGAAGATGGTGGCTTGTCGATCCGGAAGGCAAGTTGTTCTTCTCTCACGGAATAACCTGCGTGAAGTCCGGTTCGGGAACGCCACTGACCGACCGTGACAACTGGTTCAAAGCTATTCCTGACAGAAATGGCCCGTACAAGGATTTATTCTTCACTCAGAAGTCAGTCAAACACGGATACTACAAGGACAAGGAACCTCTTTGTTTCGACTTCGGCAAATATAATCTTAGCCTGAAATACGGGGACAAATGGGAGGATCAGTTCAACTCCATGGCATGCAAGCGCCTTAAGAGCTGGGGACTAAATACACTGGGGCTATGGTCTGACACCGACATATGCAATCTTCACAAGCTGCCTTATGTGACCTGGGTGCATTATTTCCCGAAGAACCTCCGGGGAAAGACGAACTACTGGAAGAAATTCATAGACGTATTCGCTCCGGAGACATGGGACAGCCTTCGTTCGCGCGCCGCGACATTCCTGAAGGACGCCGCAAATGATCCATGGTGCATCGGCGTGTTCGTCGACAACGAACTCCTATGGGAATCAAGCACGACCATAGCCGTCACCACCATAATCTCTCCACCGGATCAGAAGGCTAAACAGGTGTTCGTGGAGGATCTCAAGGGAAAATACAAGGATATCGGCGAGATTAACAAGGCCTGGGGCGCGAAGTTCGCAAGCTGGGATGCGCTCATGAAGAATGACAAGGAACCTGATGTCGAGAAGGCTCGCGCCGACCTCGAGGCTTTTTCCGCGAAGACCGCAGAGACATATTTCAAGAATGTCCGTGAGATCATAAAAGGTATCGCACCTCAGAAGCTCTATCTCGGTTGCAGGTTCAACGGAGATTTCATCTATGCCGCGAAGATCGCGACGAAATACTGCGATGTCGTAAGCTACAACCTCTACCGGGATACTGTAGCGGATTTCAAGGTTGCCGGTGGCATTGATTTTCCCGCAATAATTGGCGAGTGGCATTTTGGAGCACTCGACCGCGGACCTTTCGGAGGGATGCGGACCGTAAAAACACAAGACGACAGGGCTAAACTCTACAAGTCATATGTAACAGGAGTCCTCAAGAATCCTAACTTTGTAGGATGTCACTGGTTCCAGTATATGGATGAATCGGCAAGCGGACGTGGACTTGAAGGCGAGAACTGCCAGATAGGATTCGTGGACATCGCAGACACTCCATATCCTGAGACTGTCGCCGCATGCCGTGAAGTTGGTTATCAAATGTATAAAATAAGAAATGGAGATGACAGGAAATGAAATTCAGAAACCATATTGCAACGGCCCTAACCGCATTTGTCGCCGGGACCTCGATGTACTGCGCTCATGCCGAGGAGAAGACCGCTGTAAAACCAGATCCGGGAATTGACTATGAGAGATACCGTCTTGCAGCCATGGACAAAGTAAAGGACAAGGGAAAGCTGAACGTCCTCTTCATAGCAGTCGATGATCTGCGTCCCCAGCTCGGTTGTTATGGGATGACAAACATGATCACACCGAATATCGACAAACTCGGAGCGAACGGAGTGATCTTCACCAGGGCGTACTGCCAGCAGGCCGTATGCGGACCTACCAGGGCAAGCCTGCTCAGCGGATGCCGACCGGACACTACGAAAATATACAATCTCGAGACGCCTCTCCGCAAGAACATGCCGGATGTCCTTTCACTTCCGGAACATTTCAAGAAGAACGGATACGAGACATTCTCCATCGGAAAGATTTACCATCATTCGAATGACGACATGCAGGCATGGACCACTAAGCCGTTCAGGGGACCGAACGAATTCCCGGGATACATGTCGGATGAGTCGCTTGAGAAACTTGCCAATTCCGATTCGGCTGACAACAAAGGCCGGAAGATGGGCCCGGCATACGAATGCATCGATGTTCCCGACAATAAATATGCCGACGGGAAATATGCCGATCATGCGATAGAGGAATTGAAAAGGATGAAGGCGGAAGGGAAATCCTTCTTCATGGGGGTCGGATTTGTAAGACCGCATCTCCCGTTCAACGCTCCGAAGAAATACTGGGACATGTACGGTGCCGACAAGGTGAAACTCGCTTCAAACCCATTTCCACCAAAGAACGTCACGGAATATACCCTCGCCAATTTCGGAGAGCTCCGTAACTATCTTGGCATGCCAAAAACGGGACCGGTACAGGATGATGAGGCTTACAAGCTTGTACAAGGATATCAGGCTTCTGTAACATATATGGATGCCCAGCTCGGTCGTCTCCTCATGGCACTTGACGAACTTGGTCTGCGCGAAAACACGATCGTGATACTCTGGGGCGATCATGGATGGAAACTCGGTGAACACGGTGAATGGTGCAAGCATACGAACTTCGAGAATGACACCAATGCTCCGCTCATCATAAGCGTACCCGGGATGAGAGATGCAGGAAAACGTTCAAATGCGCTTGTGGAGTTCGTGGACATCTATCCGACCTTGAGTGAACTGTGCAGTCTGCCACTTCCAAGTCATCTTGAAGGCACGAGCTTCGTCCCTCTCCTTGAGAAGCCTGACGCCCCCTGGAAAAAGGCTGCGTTCAGCCAGTTTCCCAGGAAAGGCGGGAAGATAATGGGATATACGATGAAGACAAATGATTTCAGGTATACTGAATGGAGAGAAGCTGGTTCAGGGAAAGTTCTGGCGAAAGAGCTGTATGATCACCGCAAGGACCACGCTGAAAACAACAATGTGGCCGGGGAACAGGAATATTCCGGGACAGTAATGCAGCTGGGAGAGATGATGAATTCCGGATGGAAGTCGGCGATGCCTGAAGGAATTAAGGCATCAGTCAAGTAAACCACAGAATAAAATATTTTAAAAAGGAGATGATAATGAAAAGGTTGTTGATGGTGGCGATGATGATCGCCGGACTCGGGCTCATGCAGGTCAATGCGGCTGAAAAGAAGGCTGAAAATGGAAAAAAGGCGGAGCCTGCCTCGGAGTTGAAGGATGGCGACAAGGGAACTATGACAGGAAAGATCCTCAAGATCGAAGACACTGAGAACAAGGACAGCAAGAAGGTGACAGTCGAGGAAGGTGGCAAGCAGATGATGTTCCGTATAAAATGGCTTAAAGGTGCTGGTGGCGGCGGATATGACAAGGCAATGTTGGCAAAAATCGAGACCCTCAAGGCCGGAGACAAGGTGAAGGTCACCTGGTCGGCCATTCTCAGCAACAAGACCAACAAGGTCAGCGCATTCATCGAGACGATCGACAAGGCGGAATGACGAGAATCCGCATGCGTTGATTTTCGTTCCACAGGAAAAATGAACAAGGAGAGATTTCATGAACATCAAGGCCCTTTTCGTGTCTGCTGCGGCGACATCTCTGTTTTTTGCGAACTTCGCAGAAGCGGCTACCCCGGTTAACTTTGATAATCCGCTGATCGAGTTCGTAGGTGCAAAACAGATCAGGAAAAACGGGGACCATCTCGAGATACTCCGTTTCTCCGACAGCATACTGAACCAGTCGCAGACAAAGGCGTTCTACAACGCAACAAAGGCCAGGACTACTTCGGGTGCAGTAATCAAATTCACTACTACGAGTTCAAATGTCAAAGTACTGCTCGCAGACCAGCCCCAGACGCTGCGGGGGATAGACATCGGGATCTTCCAGAATGGAAACTATGACACATGCGTCAGCTGGACATCGGCACCTGCCGACTATTCATTTTCCATCGCATCGAAGTCACCGGGCAAGGCAGTGACATATGAGATATCGCTCCCAAGCTGGGCGAATCCCGGTTTCAAAGGGCTGGTGCTTGATGACGGAACAGTCCTGGCAGCAAACCCGAAAATTGAAAATCAGATCACATATGCCGCAATCGGTGATTCAATAACTCATGGGACCGGACAACAGAGCAAGAGTTTCCTCACATATCCATGGAACCTTGCCCGTGCGAACGGATGGAAGTTGTATAATCTCGGGATCGGCGGTTCGACCACCACAACTGAAATGGGCAATGAATTGAACGATATCGCCGCAGATGTCGTGACAATACTCTGGGGTTACAATGATGCCGGAAACAAGCAGTTCACCCTCGAAGACTTCAAGACAAGGTATGACAAGCTCATAGAGAACGTCAGAAAATGCAGGCCGGACGCAAAGATATTCTGCATCACTCCGACGTTCACGGAAAACATCATAAGGGAAGGCAAA
>CAZRKP010000046.1:0-39744 GCA_964600895.1 uncultured Victivallis sp. | reverse complement strand
GATATAGGTGGAAGGTTCAATGTTGTGTGCAAGAACTATTCCATCCGCTATTCCTGCAATTCCAGATACGGTGGTGAAATCACAGGGTCCCGGCTTTGTTGCATGGTTGCCTGCGATCCACTGGACTTTTCCATCCTTGACCTTCACAAGACGGTTTTCAGTTGCGCGATCCCAGAAGCTCATATGGCGGTGCGGGCCAATATTGCAAATGTAATATACTGAACCGTCTTTTTCGTAGGAGACGAAATTGTAGCTGCCGCCAGCCCCCCAGTAATTGGACTCTCCTTCTTTTAGATATGGCGTATACGAACTCTTCTGGTACTTCGGTGCGCCGCATCCACTGATATTGGAAGGCGACCATTTGCCTGTAATGCCATGCAAAGTGAGGTCGCGGTCGAGCCAGGCGGTTTCCTCGGTACCAGGTTCATTGTATTTCTCCTCGTCCTGGATGAGTCCATCGCCGTTCTGATCTGCCCAGGAGAAGTCATCCTGCTGTGACTTGGAGTTCCTGTTGGGGTTGCGCGAAATGAAGGCGCTTGGTATCCATCTGTCATTCTTCCATATCCACAGGCCCGCTCCAATTGGAAAATTGGCACGGTTGCCTTTCGAAATACGGAACAGGTATTTGTTCCCGTTGGTCGCCTTGAAAGCAATGACATGTCCATAACCATTGTCGGCGACATCGGTCATGATTGGATTGCGTGTCACGCCATCGGCTCCGAGTCCGAGATCCTGGATGGAAACAATTTTCCAGGCAGCAGCGGGATCCATCGGATTCTTCCTGTATAGGTCGTAGTCGACCTTGGTCTCAACGAACTTGGCGTTTCCTCCGCAGTTGTAGAACACACGGGACATGTCGTCGAGATCGGGTCCGAACGTATTGTATGCAACGGGACCGTAGAAGTCTTCGAGCCATTTGCCTTCAGGACTCAGTTTGATGAAGCGTTTTGGGGGTGATGCGACTTCTGCGAGCCAGATGTTGCCGTCTGCGCCGACTGTCATTGAAGTGATGTTGGCAAAGACAAGGGGATTATATGGAATGGCATTGTCGCCTCGGCCTCCGGCTATGCCGAATGTTGAAATGAGCTTGCCTGACGACGAGAATTTCTTGATCTGCTGGGAACTCCCGAGGTCGGACACGTAGAGAGTCCCTTTCGCATCAGCGCATGCGATTTTGGGTGCTTCAAGATTGTCGATGAGAACCCGTCCGCTCTTTTTGGCGACATCCCACGCGATGACCTGTTTTCCACTGCAGACAAGGAGAGTTGTATCGTTCAAGCGCGACAGGCCCTGCGGTGCTGGAGATTTGCAGCCTATGTTGTTTTCTACTGTGCCAGTGCTTAGATCCACTGAACCTATGCGGTTTTCCGATGGGACGCTGAAATAGGCTTTACCGCCTACAATAGCCATGCCCTGGACGGCATCTTTTTCCTCTGGAACTTCCAGTGTTACCCGGGATTTTGCCTTTTTGTCCGTTCCCATGGGAACATCTCGTCCTGTGGCGGGATCGATGCGGACGAGGCTGACGCTGGTCTTGTCAGTATTTACGAAACAGGCAATGCCGTCTCCTACGGCGATATGGCGTGCGGTCTTGAATCCGCCGGCAGATCGTTTCCAGAGGGCGGCACCGGTCTTCGGATCGATCTTCCTGACCGATGGCTGGCCTTCCTCGCAGGCGTTGGCCATGTAGATACCTCCATCATCTGAGGCTACTGATTTCATTGCTCCATGCTGCCCACCGATGGCGCCGAGACCGTCGGGAGTACGGTATGGAGGACGTCCTGAAGCTCCTACGCTGCCCATGAAGTCGGACTTCATTCCATCAAAAAGCAGGGCTTTCCATTGATACGTGCCGGCGGGAAGCGGCTCTCCATAACGGTCGCGTCCGTCCCATCCGATGCTGTGTTTTCCAGATTGGAAATTTTCCGCCATGACAAGTTCGCGCAGTATCCATCCTTTCTCGTCGGTGATATTGACGCTGAGTCGTCCTTCCCTCGGCAGATCTATTTCGACATTAGCGGAGGGTTTTATTCCTGTAGCGGACTGTCCGGAATCTCTTACGGAAGCGGAAGCCGCAGGTTTTCCATTGGATACCAGGACAGCTTCACCCCACGTGGCGGGATAGAGTCTTGCTTCGGTTGGAAGATCTTCAATCGTCAGCCCAGGACCTTCGCTGGCATGCCACCAGAGGAATCCAGCATTTGTAGTTCCTGCTGGATCTGAGAAGATGACCTCTGCGTCAAAGGTGAAATTCTGTGGAGGTGGAGACATCCCGAGGGATTTCCATGGGACTGCAGCTTCGAGAGTGTAGCTGTCGGCAGTTTTGCCAAAGGAAATCTTGGCATCTTCAAGAGGGGCGACATAGTCGAATTTCTCCTTGCCGACAGGAGAGGAGTATGTGTATGGCTTTTTGGTCTTGGACTGTGGGCGTGAGAGATAGGCCAGCGGCTTGTCCTGGCATACGGCAAAGGAGACTCTCTGTTCATCGCCGTTCTTCGTCTTGAAATAAAAGGCGATGACGTCTCCTCCCTTTATCATTTCCTCTGGACGGTCGGCATTGTTCTTGAGAGGGCTCTTGTCACTGATTATTGCGAAGACGTAGAAGTTTTCGGCGTCGTAGCCAAGCCGCATTTCCATTTTTCCATCAGGAGAGGATTTCTTTATTGCCGGCGCAATGGACCAGTCGGTGCCGACGGCATCGATCTTCGGTGGTGTTGAAAGCTTCTGGATTTGTACCGGAGCATCAGCCGGTGCAGCATTTGCAGCGAAAGGAAAAACGCAGAAGATCATGAGGAGTCCGCAGATTCCCAGCACTCTTGAAGGTTTTGCAAAACGGGGATGACATACGGAATCTCCAATGTTCCTCTGCATATCTTTCACTTTCTTTTAACTATGGTTAGACTGCCAATTTTAAGAGTTCATTCATTGTTCAAACTAGAAATTCAAGACGCCCCAGTTGGAGGGTTCCATCTTCAGTTCGAACACTTCGTCTGCGACAAGTCCGGTCTTCTGGTTGTTCCAATAAGTGCGCAGGATCGTGTCCTGGCCCGCAGGATCGCCATGAGTGACACCGATATCTCCCTGCAGCTTGAGTCCGCTCTTGATATTAAGCCCAAGACTCTTGAGAGGTATTGCGGCTTCGACGATATATTGCTTCTTCTTGGTGTCGGGCTTCACTTCGATCTTTGCGTCCTCGAGAACCTTTACACTCTGCATCTCGTATCCTTCGCGGACTACACCGGAGTAGAATTTGCGCGGTTGCTTGTCTTCGGCGATCCGTCGGAAGACCACCGCAGTGGTCTTGCCCTGCAGGTTTCCGATGGAAAGACGCAGATCTCCCAGGACCGCTTCATTGCGTTTCGGATCGGCCTTGGGATCCGTGCCGATCTGAAAGTCGACAGTATCACCCATCGCATACATCTGGGCCGGATCGCTCGCCCCGTTAACCCATGGCGTATCATCGCTGACCTGCCATCCAAGATAAAGATTGGTATCGTCATACGCCAAGACGGCTTCGACCTTGGCGGCCTTGGTCTTTTCAAATTTCAATGTTTCAATTCCGGCAAAATCCTTGCGCAGGTCGCCTGTGAAACTGACAGACTGCTTTTTCACGGTGCACATGCCGGTTCCGATGCTGGCCTGCAGGAGTTTTTCGCGGAAATTCTTTGCAAGCGAGATATCGGAATCCTTGACCTCGAGCTGCCCGCCTTTTAGCTTCCTGACGGTGTCCAGGCCGACAACCTTGAGATCTATATAGGCTGTTTTTCCTGCCTGGAGATACAGCTGACCGTCCTTGGTCACAGCTATTGATCCACCGAAATCTTCGGCGCCCATTCCGGGAGGACAATTGTCCATGATCGCGCCAGGAACTGCGCTTTCGGGCCATTTGATCTTCATGGGGTCCGCTTCGAACAGTCTGCTCAGATAAAAACCTTCACCTGTAAGGATGTGCCATTCGCCCTTGTCAGTGCCGATTACAAAGATATCGCCAATCGGATCTGGAAGCCTGCCGGTCCCGACGATATCGTAGGCACCGCGGATCATGCCTGTCTGCTGGGGAGGAGCGCGATGTCCACCATGGACTCCGACGTAGTTGTTGGGATAGCTCCATTTCTGCTTCCCTGTTTCAATGTCGTAGCATACGAAATCGCTGTTGTTCTTGCCATAATGTCCATTATAGACCATAAGCTTTCCATCCTGGGAACCACAGCCGCGCTGTGCGCCCATCCCGCCACGGGAGCTGACGTCTGCCGGTGCAGGCATGCGCTTTTCCTGGGCCAGATCATAGATCGGAGCGCCACACTTGGTCCAGCTGGTAGGCTCAAGGCGGTAGACTCCGCCATAGAAAATCATGCTTTGCGTCATCGGCATATACCAGCCGGTGACCCAGCCGCCCAATGCGACATTATATTCCTTGATTTCCTCACCTTGTTCCTGCTGATCATCGTTTGCGTCAGACCATATACGGGCTCCGATGATATTCCCTACAAGCCAGCCCTTATCGTTCTTCTTGTCGCTGAGGGCTTCAAAACGGGTGCGGATCTTGTATTGTCCCGCAGAGATGCGTTCATATATCGAGACAGGATTGAAGCCGTGTGTCCAGCCTTCGGCCACAGCTACATACTGGCGGCCTTCTGGACTGAGTCCAAACCGGGTGTTGGCCATCTCCTTGCGGTGGAAGACGCCGACACATGCCGCTTTTCCGGTCTCCTTGTCCAGTTTCCATTCGCATCCGCTTCCAAACATCACCATCGGATCCACCGATGATATCGCCCCTCCGGTCGCCCCATAGGGCGTAGGACCGAAGAACTCGTTTATGAAAGTGCCGGTCTGGCTGTCCCAGCATGAAATCCTCTTGGGCTTGTCATCTTTCTCAGCAACCCAGAGTTTTCCTTTGGCATCGAGTCTCAACGCATTGATGAAACGCATGCCGTTCGGATCCCAGGGACCGAATAGCGGACGACCGCCTTTCTTGCCGATGCTGCGGATAAGCTTTCCGTCCTGTCCGAACACCTGGACCTGGTTATCGGGATCAAGCAGGCCGACATAGATCTCACCATCCTTGCCAATTGCAAGACCACGTGCATTTTCCAGACCTGAAACCACAGGTTCGGTTTTTCCGTCGTCCTTCAGGCGCAAGACCTGTTTTCCGGCGGAAATCACATATGGTGTGCCATCGGCTGAGGCTTCAAGATCGCCCGGATCGCTGATGGCGATTGTGGTAAGTTCCTTCCCGGTCTCGGCATCAAGCACGCGAATATTCTGCCCCTGGCTCAGATAGAGCTTGCCTTTGGCATAATCCAGTCCGTTCAATCCCTCACCGATCGGCAGCACTGCCGAATTTTGTCCTTTCCAGGAACTGTAATCTCCTTTTTTCGCATCGATGCGGTATATAGCTTTTTCATAGCCGTCATTTACATAGACAATGCCATTTCCCACCGCAACATGTATCGCTCCTCCGAAACCGCCGTGCTTGTGGCGCCACTTTACTTTGCCGTCAAGATCTGTGCAGACCAGCGCCTTTCCGGCTTCGGAACCGTTCCATCCCAGGAACATCTGCTTCCCATCGGTTGTGACCGAACTTGGTTTTCCATGATCTCCACCCCAGTTGCCCCCGGGTGAATCGAACGGGGCTTTGCCGGAATTGTCGGCCCAGCCGACCAGGCGCAGTCCAATTCCGCTGTGATAGATGGCTTCCCATGTATATGCACCCGGTTGGACTACTTCTCCGGGCTGGAAATGGCTCATGTTGGTCAGTCCGTCCCAGAGGATCTCATGTTTGCCGGCGGTCATGAAGTTGGCGGTCAGCAGCTGGCGCGCCACCAGTCCTTCGGAATTCTTGATGTTTAATGAGACGAAACCGTCTTCCGGCAGATCGAAAGCGATCTTTGCAAATCCTTCCATCTTTTTTGCTTCGAACAGTGTAGACCAGTCAATCGTAGGTTTGCCGTCTTTCATTGAAACATTGAATTCGCGCCTGTCGGCCATGATCAGTTTCTGTGGTTCTACCTTGCCATTGGCAGTGAAAGTTCCGAACCCCCAGCAGTTGAATGACTGGAAGGTAAATACACGGTCCGGTGTGACGCCTGGACGGAAAATGTCCTTCATTGTAATGCGGAAATTGCTGCTGGTATTGAAATTGGCTTCCACTGAAAAAACAATCTGATCATCAGGCTTCGGAGTTATTCCCCCGGCGACAAGCGTTTTCCAGGGCAGTGACATTTCCTGCACATACCCCTTGCCGTCTGCATTCTTTAAAAAGGCCTGCTGCGCACCTTTGGTTTTTGCGTCCTTAAGGTCTTCATGCGTCTTCTTCGGGAATGCCAGGTCTATGACATCCTTTCCGTCGCGGTCGCTCCAGGCGGTGACCCAGCAGATCGGCGGGGGATTTTTCTCTTCCGGTTTTGCAATTATGCGCAGTTGGAGGGAATCACCCCTCCATGCGTGGTCGCCTGCAACGGATCCGGGATTGCTCATGGGAGTCTCGTCTATCCAGCGGGCAAGCACATAAAGATTTTCGGCATCATACATGACATTGATCCACACGCCCATCTTGTCCCGGAGATTCTCCACGTCGGAACAGACGAAGATGCCGCCGGAAAGATCCCAGTCGTCAAATTTTCCGTCGATTACGACATTTCCGGGCTTGGGGAGGATCCGGATGTTGATGTTCTCTGTCTCGGTTGCATTAAGGCTTCCGAAAGAGAGGGAGAAGAACGACAGTGCCGCGAATAATCTGATAAATCTGCTTTTCCAAATCATAACTACAATACCTTTCAACAGTTGTTATAACATCTTTGGCATGGACAAATTTCAAACCCATTTGCCCATCAATCCGAACATTCATTCCGGATTGTCCGGGAAAGTAATCTACCTCCAGCCGTATAAACTTCCACCGGCATAAGCCCAGTTCAGTTGATCAGGAGTGCGCCAGAGCACTCTGCCGCTGAGGCAAAGCGAATTGCTTCCATAGGGTTTTGCCTGAGGATTGTTCTTTGGGGCATGGTTTGCCCAAGGGCGGATTCCACCTGTCCAGCTTTCGGGAAGTACGCCATTATCAGTTATAATTACAATCTCGTCAGGGCCTTTGGTCGTATTAAAACCACGTCCATCAACAAATATATCGAATCCGTCAGCCCAGACTTCCGGATTGCCATCCTCATCCTTAGGTCCATTGTTTTTTGGATTACCTATGCTTTTTCCGTCAACGTCAAGAGAACTGCCCCAGCCGGCATTCCACCACCACGTGCTGGAATAGCGGGTTGCTCCCCAGCTATAGCCAAGGGCGACAGGGCACCCCCATATGCCGTCAGGTTTGCATGTAATGTTTATATAGGTGGGGGATAAACGCTCTCGGACAGTGAAATGATCGCGCTGGCGCATGTCGTTGGCTCCTGGAAGGCGGAGATCGAAGTCACTGGCATACAGGTTGATTGCCAGCCCGACCTGTCTCATGTTTGATCTTTCCACGGTAAGCTTCGCCACAGTCTTGGCGTTCTGCAGTGCCGGAAGAAGCAAGGCCGCAAGAATTGCGATGATCGCAATGACGACCAACAGTTCAATGAGCGTGAATCTCATTGAACTTGCCTTCGTCCTCTTGCGGAGGACTACGGCTGGCACAGCAAGCAATTCAATAGGGGTGAACTGGCACTTCTTTATCATTTTCGCCTCCATTGATGATATACAAATAAATAATTAATAAGTATATTGACCTAATTATAATCTGCACGGTTAATGATGTCAAGCTGGCGGGATAATTATTTTTGCATAAAAATCAGAGTGTGCGGAGCTTTGAGAATTCATCGTCGGTGCAGACGTCTATCATGCTGGTCCGCGGCGCTCCTGAGGAGGATTTTTGAAGCTTGAGGATCTCAATGCATCTGGACATGATGGCATGCGTGTCGTAGCCTATGAATTTTACAGGAAGGCAAGGTTTTGTTGACAGCGGGAAGTTGCAGTGGGAGACTATCTCAAGCTCTTTCGGAACTTTTATATCCGCAGCTTCCACCCCTTTGCAGACAGAACCAATAAGATTGTCGTCACCGACAAGTATGGCGTCGGGCCGTTCCGTATCCGTCTCCGGCGACAGCAGAAGTCGGACTATGTTTACTGCGGCTTCAGTCCATTCCAGATGGCATAGATGCCACCATTGAGGCGGGGATATGAACTTCCTCTTGGCGAATGAAAGAGCCAGCTGTTCCGTGAAATATCCTTTCTGTCCGCGAGTTGATATGAAGGCAACACGCCTGCATTTCCTAAATTCGAGATAGTCGAGGCTTCTTTCGATGAATGACTGACTGTTCATGCTGATCCCCGGAATACCGAGCTTCGCATTTTTGTCGCCGATGATTATCCTGGGGATCCTGCCTTCAAGCACCAGCGGTGTCTTTTCTATCATGAATACGGGTGATGCGAAAATCATGCCAGCAAGGCGCTCTTTCCTTATGTCACCTGTCAGGCGCAGGTAGTCCGGACGCGTAGTATTGCCGTCGATCCGGAAATATGGAGTGATCCTAATTTCAAGTTCATCCTGAATCATCCGGGATACATCCAGGAGGATCTTGTAGAACAAATTCCATCCATGCTCAGAAGGCGCGGAGGGGAACACAAGCGCATAATTGAAGAGATGAGGTGGGGTCTCATTTACATATGTCCCTTTGTTCCCACTGGTATTCACTCTCAGGAAACCGTCTGCCGTCAGCGAGGAAAGCGTCCTGTGTATGGTGACAGTTGTAACTCCGAACTTCTTTCCAAGTTCAATGTGGGTTGGGATCTTATATCCGGCCGGCCATCTGCCACTGATGATCTTCTTCCTGACAAATGCGGCGATCTTGTCCTGCTCGACCGGATTCCTTCCGCGCTTTTTTGGCAAGGTCATATCGGCATCCTAATCAAATTTGCTTTCATTCCTTTTTTGA
The DNA here is from genome assembly GCA_964600895.1 of uncultured Victivallis sp. Taxonomy (GTDB): domain Bacteria; phylum Verrucomicrobiota; class Lentisphaeria; order Victivallales; family GWF2-50-93; genus GWF2-50-93. Next base: position 30,826 of record CAZRKP010000046.1, on the reverse strand, counting down.
AAATAAACTTCGGTCGGGGAAATATCAAGGGCAGGAGGAATCAATATGATACTGTTGTTGCAGATTGCTTGTTGGTCATATGATTTTAAAGGGAAATGGAATAAAATTGGATTTATTCATGTGCTTTTATAACGCTCTAGTATCTCCGAACGGTGTTTCGCCGTTCGGAGCATGCGATAGTTAGCCTTTTTGGTCTTCCATTGGTTCGGATGTAGATTTTGGATTGCCTGGGAATCCATCCCAAATCCAATTAAAATTAGCAAATCCATCTGGTTCCAGAATCTTATGCACTGATTTTGCCAATAAGGTCGTGTCTTTCGGTTGAGCAGATGCAGCACTTCCGAATATGCGGCCAATAAGCCCGGGAACAAAAACTGGAGAAATCTGCATCATCCATTTCCCTTCTTCCATCTGGCAAAACGCGATTTGTAAACGCGCATCATCGCGAATGCATTCTATGCTCCATCCGCAATCTCTCCAATTATCAATTTCTCCGGTTATCCATCCTTCTTTTCTCAACTGGGACTTTAAATTTCTTGCAATGGATGCTCCCGCAGGATGGTCAAACTCGTTATCGGGTTTCGCTCTGCCTGAGAATACAACATTTTGTGAAATTGGCATATTCCCCATTGTGACTGGTGCCGCATGATGGCCGAATGAAATACTTAACTGGCAAGTATTATTGTCTGCTTTAAAGTACTCATAAACTTTTTCTTCTGATGAAGGGGTGAATAAATCCTTGACATTGACATATTCAACCTTATCTGGATATTCTGGTACTGACGCTGGTGAGTAGTCACCTAAGAATCTAAATGTGCCCCACATCCTTCTCTTAACTCCAACAATATTGTCTTTTATTTTAGAGCAATCGACAATAAGGATGTCTTCCCTGAAATCTTTACCCGGCCAGAGAGTGATTTCCCTTCCTTCATGTATGGAGCCCTTGAACATGGATGGCGGACGTGTCATGATATGCAGAAAGACAATGGAGCAGACAAGCAAAATTGCTATGAAAGATGCTCCTATGATGATATCTGTCGTCATTGGATTCATGTTGCTGCACTCAGTTATTTCCTAACGCCAGGGCATCTGCGACGGCGTACTCGCCGTTCGCTACATGCCATCTAGTTAGCATTTATTATTTAATCATATCCATGCATTATAATGCATGAAAACAATGAAATATAATATTGCAAATAAAAAGTAAACTGTAATGAAAAGCAGTCGCCATGTAGCAACAAGTCCGCATGTAGCACTCCACCATGAGACTCCAGTACCGACCAAAAGAAGCAATACAAGCATAATGCTCAAACCATTCGTATCATGACCTGAAATGCCAAATCCAAGAGTTTTTGTGTTAAAATGTGTATAAACCAATGAAATAATAGGCACTAAAAATAATGGTCCTAAAATTAAGTATATTCTATTATTTGGTTTCATTGTTCATGCTAACGCTCAAGCCTCTGGAACCGAGCGGAGCGAGGTTCCCAGAAGGTATATGGTTATGCCTTTGTATTATCCCTTAAAAGCATTTTTCCCTTCTTTTCGAATTGTATAAATTATAAAAGCTGTTGTAGGCAATAAAGCAATAAATAAGCTAATTGTCAATGTGAAATTCTCCCACCAATCCGGTGTCAGCTTTGCATGTCTATCAAAAATGCCTACTCTTATGTGCTCAAATATTTCCTGTGATATAAAAAGACTTCCTATATATATTAGGATGCATGGAATAATTGGATGAATATGAAATCTGTTTATCATATCTCCTGCATAACGCTTAAGCACCAGCGACGGTACTCCGTTCGCTAAGTGCGATAGTTGGCATTTATTTTAGATTCTTTTCTTTTATTCCATGAGCCATCAACCATTTTTTTATCCAAATGGCAGATTCGTATGTCAATGGAGCATCGCCAATATTGCTTTTACCTGGCCATTTATATCCTGCCTTGAATCCCTTCCACCTTAGCTTTCCAATATGTTGAATTGAAGTTAGTGCTAATCTGCTATTCCCCTTGTACCAATCTATCCCTGGATATCCACAGCAAAGACAAATATCTGTATATCCATTCGGGTCAAACTGTAGGTGATTATATAATGATTCAATTTCTTTTTGATCTTTGATTTCAAATATTATTTTTTGTTTATCTACCGGCCCGCAACAATCAAATCCTCCATCTCTTACAACTATTCTATCAGCCCCACGTATTGCATTGTGAAATTCATTATTGTATTTCCATTCAATTGGTCTGTGGGTAATTTTCTCCCAATCCATATGAATAATTAAGGCTGCAAAAGCTCCTATACAAGATACCGGTAGTATGACATAAAAGAATAAACGTGTATAAAATGTTAAACTTCTGTTCTTGAATGCATTCATTAGTTATGTATGCCAACGTCTCATGATGACCGGACCGGTGGTTCACCGGTTCGGTCTATTTATCTCGTTGGGATATTTCTCAGTCAATAATTTGTCTATTCCTGATGTGTTGATATGGAAAAGTATTGCTATCATAATAACTGACAATAGTCCTAAAATAGAAAAATATACATGTCTATGGCGAAGCTTTTTATCTTGTTCTGATATGGCCAATTTAAATAAAATAATTGTTGTCAATGATAATGCCATAAAAAAATTAGTTGTAATGGCCCGTTGGATTTCAATCAAGCACGTATATGTGCTCATTAGGCAGCCAGGAAGCCAATAAAGATCATAAAAACCTATTGCTAGTGCAATTAGCCAAGCATGTGTCAATGCATCATAGGCACTTACAGGTTTGTGAAAAGAAATATAGATTGCACGCCCAAAAGCAATCAGCATTAATATTCTAAGGACTAAATCAATTAATCCTGCACGCAGAAAATAATGTGAAATAATAGAAATTAATGATTCCATGTGTTTTGTCCCAACGCTCTAGTATTTCCGAACGGCGCTTCGCCGTTCGGAGCATGCAATAGTTGGCATTTATATTATTTTTAACAAACCTATAGACTGGCATACTGCCAGTATTGATACAATAAATGCAAGAATCAATAAAGATATAATTATCTTGCCTTCATTCTTTATTTCACTTTTTCTTAGGTAAAGCCATGATATAGCAGCAATACCTGTAAGAAGGCTTGATATAAGAATTGGAATGCTCACAGATGAAATTATATCATGAAACTGGAGTTTTTCAGCGTCTTTGCCAAGGCCATACATCGTATGGAGAACGTAAGATATTCTAAACACAACGTTTAGTGCCGTGAGAATCCATGCCGTCATGATTAATACGAGTGCTGATACGTTGGTGATAATTTTTATTCTTATTATTGATATCAACAGGCAAGCCATGCTCATGATCAGCATGAAATCAGCCAGTATTCCGCCAATGGTCATTTGTTTAATTATCCAAAACATATGTTATGATTTCTGCCAACGTATAAGGCTAAGGCGACGGCGCTCCGCCGTTGCCTGAAGCCGATGGTTCGATATCATCTTTAATTTTTCTTGATGCTAAATACATGAGAAGCGAGGATGTAAATAGGCAAAGGGCACCATATATCTTTAATGCACCATATGTTTTAAAGTGATTGCGATAAGAAAAGATGGTGAAATTAATCTGGTCTTCAACATTTTTATAATCGTTTTCATTCACTGTGTTATTCTTTTTATATTCAATTATTGCAGATTTAGTAAATTCTAGCTTTGCTTCTGGATATAGAAAAGCTCCGGTCAGAACATCATGGACAAACCATATGCCAACAAGCAACATTATAATAGAAGCTATTTTTAAAATTGTTTTCATGTATGTATCGAACGCCTCATGGTCTGGCGACGAGCGAAGCGAAGTTGCCAGAACCAGAATTTGTTAGGCTATAATTTTTCTTCTGTAAATTCATAATTTTTCTTTAGGTATTCTAGGCTTTCAGGTTGGCCATCCATGATAACACAGAACATCCCTATGCAAAAATGATAGTTGCTTTTGTACCATTTGCCATCAGATGCCTTGCACAAAAAATAATCATATCCTCCACCCCCTCCACCCAATCCTGCAAAGAGTGAATAGAAAATCGAGTCTTCTTTGCTACATCTATTGAAGTATACAATCCATTCTTTGTTACTGGCCAGTATGAAATTATCTGAAATCCATCCTTGTGATTTATCTTTCTTGCTCTTTGCATCGAGCTTTGAAATCTGATCTTCTATCCATTTCTCATTGCTTGAAAGATTTCGAATATTTGTGACGGCATCTAACTTCATTTTTTTCAAAAATTGTCTCTTATGGGCACCAAATCCTAAAACAGTAATTATAAAGATAGAAAATAGCGCAAAGAGAGCAACTAATAAGATATGCCATTTGTTTTTCAATAGTTTCATCTTGCCTAACGTATAAGGCTAAGGCGACGGCGTTCCGCCGTTGCCTGAAGCCGATGGTTCGCTTTTATATATCTCCCATGATTCTCCTCGTACACCTGAGGATTTTAAGAATGTTTCCAAAGATTTGATTTTCTCTTTTGATTCTAATATAATTTTACTGCATGCATGGCCAGTATTCACATAGTATTTATTTTCAGAAGTTCTAATTATTGATATTCCTAATCCGCCATGCGAACATGAACTAATGAGCAAAACCCAGGTTTTATCCTCAAAAATAATCAACCCGTCTTTTTCTGGACAATACGTAAAAAATCCGGATGAAGGATTATCTACTACGGTAAGCAATGTAAAATTTGCGTTTTTTACTCCCGTAATATTATCAATCTTTGATAACTGCTCGTGTTTGATTTTAAGCCATTGTTCATGTGATCGAATATCTTTATCTGGAGTGCATGTTTCATTAAAAACATCCTCTTGTGGTGTTGCACAGCCAAAGAACAATAAAATGATAAGCAAATAGAAATATTTTATCATTTCATTTCTCCAGCGAACGTCCGAATATCTGGGCGGCGGAACGCCGTCACCAGCATATATTCGTTATCTTAATGTGCTTTCGAGTTTTATCCATTCTTTCATAGGAATGGTTTCGACATTACCGTTAACAAATAAAACATATTGGTATTCGGTGTGGAAACCTGGTTTATGCCATGCAACTATTATGTTTTCTTGGTCACTTGCCTTAAATCCACCCCTGTATTCACAATCAACAAGTTCATTCGTTAATGGCTTTGAGTCGCTAATGATTTCATCATTCAATAAGAAAGTAAGCCCTAAAACATATCTATATCTATTCACTTCTTGCCTATGTAGGTTCAATAAACATTGATAACCCCTCAAATTTGACAAATAATCATTCTTCCTGAGCAATTCCAACCCTTTTATTCCATCATATGGGGGAAAATATCCATTGTTATCCATAGAATACATTTTGAGGGCCATGCCAATCTGTTTTAAACTTGAACAATTGCCACATCTTACTTTTGGATAATTTCGCTCATATTCGTAAATCCATATAGACAGGATAAAAAGGATAAATATTGAAATTATTATTGTTATTTTCTTTTTCATTTTTTATAAGATAACGCTCCATGGTCTGGCGAGGAGCGAAGCGAAGTTGCCAGAACCAGAATTGTTATCTCTTGATTTTTAATAAATTAGTTTTGATTTTAGGGGTATCAGGACCTTCAAACTCAAAACAAAAATATTCAGCAACATTTATCTTATCCTCTGTAACCCATAAGGTTGGATAAAATTCTTTAATGCCGCTACTAGGTATTGTAATTTTATCGGGTAGCATGCCGAAAGAAACAGATGGAGTTATGTTTTCAATTAGCTTCTTGTTGGTATCAAATAATAAAATTCGCGAAAAGGCAGGATGATTAAATATATTTCTAACTTCAACATTTGTGTTCGACGTGTTCTTAATGGTTAATTTCAGGTTGTGAAGTATCGAAGAATCATCATATGACAATTCTACAGTCAATGGGGAGTTGGATATATTAGACTCTGTTTTATTTTCTTTATCGGTGGAGTCGGAGCAGCCAATAAAAAGTAGCATTACCCCCAAATATATATTTCTAAATATTTTCATTATTTTCCGTTGAGATAACGCTAAAGCCTCTGGGAACCGAGTGTAACGAGGTTACCAGAAGGCGTCTAGTTCGAATCAATTTTCAATTTTAAAGGTTCAATCCTCGGGTTTGTATCTGTATGTTTATATTCATTCTCAATTAGCAAATCATTTTTTTTCATCCTGTATTCCTTGTTTCCTGTAACATTTCCGATTCTAATATAATGATACTGTCCATCACTTCCAAGATAATCTCTGTGATAGCCTGAAAGGGGCATGTTTTGAGATGAGATATCTTTAAATTCTTCCTTGCATATAATATTTTGCGACAAACATCCAGAGAGAAAAATCGGAATAATAATATAAAGGATGTAATATTTCATTTTATTATCCAAATCGAACGCCTAAGGCCTATCGAACGGTACTCCGTTCGGTGAGGCCGTCTGGTTGGGATTTAATATATGTAACTAAATCAAATCGGTAATTACGTCCAGCTGTAGCATCCCCATGTTCATAATCGATAAGTACATCTAAGACAATCTTGCTAATGAGATTCTGATTAATAATCCATTCAAGTTTTGTATTGCCGTTATCCATGTCTGTTTTGGGCTTTATAGCTAATTCTTCTTTCATGTCCCCTTTGTTATGTAAATCAGCTCGGATAAATTTTTCACCTTTCGACATGGTTACAGCTACAGATATGGTTATTTTCTTGTCTTTGTCAGGTTGGGATATTTCTATCTTTATTGTATTCCCAACAATAGATTTATGATTGTCCTTGTTAACCTCAGATAATCCGACGTCCCCATATAATAAGGTAAGGGATATGAATGAATATATTAAAATTGAAAGGATTGATTTTTTCATGTTATAATCCCAACGCTCTAGGCCTAGCCGACCGGCGAAGCCAGGTTGGCTAAGGCCGATAGTTAAAAGCTTATTTCTTTGTAAATTTATTCAGGAATTCTGCTGTTTTTAATTTCTGTTCTTCTGGTAATTCCATTTTTGATTGAGATTTAATAAGTTCTTCCAATATGTCACATTGTCTTTCAGTGCTTTTTGCAATCTTTTCTAGTGCTTTTGTTGCATGATATATTAGGATTAAAACAAGAAGCTGAACGCCAACTGCAAATAAAAATATTACTATTGATACTGCTGCTGTAGAACTCATTTATATCTCCTTATTTTTAACGTTCCTTGGTCTGGCAGCGAGCAGGGCGAAGTTGCCAGACCAAGCATAGTTAAGATTAATTAATTTTATCTAAAATAATCTTTTTATAAATATCAGTTTTTGCAGGTTCCCATGCTTTCTGTCTGATTTCAATTAAATGCTTCTGTTCTTCAGAAAGAGAGTTTTTTAACTTAATAAAGTTTTCATGGTTCAGCATATGATTTGGCGAAGTATAATCTTTTTCCGCATTCCTTAATGCATAATTTATCCACAAATATGCCTCGACAGGATCTTTCTCTGTCCCCATGCCGTTATAATACATTCCCCCAATTCTAATCTGGGAATTGTATGCATTGCAATTTTGATTATAAAAGCCAGGCTTACCATAAGAACCCTTACCCTTTGACCAGTCATCATCAGACATTTGAACAGATGCTTTAAGATACCAGTATAGAGCTTTTTGATAATCTTGGGATACTCCATTTCCCATTTCATACAGAAGGCCAAGCCTATACTGAGCCCATGGGGCGTCGTTATGCCGATTGAGTTTTTCTAATGCCTGTTCGTATTTTTTATCTCTTAGTAATCCATCTGTGGATTTTTCTCCCAGATTCGGATTTGTCCATGAAAATGTTCCACACCCATCGAGGAACAATATTGAAATGGGTAGCAAAATGACAAAGATATTATTATAGATAATATTCATAATCTTAACGCTAAGGGCCTTGCGACGGTACACCGTTCGCTGTGGCCGTATGGTTATACTTATTATTTACTGAATTTTAAATATTTATTGTCTTCAAACATTTCTCTGGCTTCTTCTTCTGAAAGCGTAGCATCTCCCCATTCAGATTGCAAAGTTTTCCAAAATACCTTCTCTATTTCGGGATCATATATTTTAAAGTCTCCCGCTGCTTCTCGTTCCTTGCAATATTTAGTTTCTGAATCAATGGCTACCACAAATCCAAAACTTGAAATTGATACCCTTCCGCCATACTTCTCATATAATGCTTTTCCCAGCTTCCTTGATTTTATTATTTCACCGAAAAACATTGTGCCATCTTTATATGCATCTGCCTTTGCCTTTTTTAATCTTTCATCTGAGAAATCTATCCCATGCTTTTTTGCAGATTCTTTAAAATCGTTATCAACTTGCTCCATCAACTCGGAAAGGGCAGGCTTCAACTCCGCTTCAGTAACAATGATATTATTGTCCTTAATAAAGGCTTCCAGCAAAGGTTGTTTAATATGAAAGGCGAGATTTTCATTGCGATTTTTAGTTGGTTCAGTTAGTTGTGACTGGTAAATTTTCTTTCCCAAGACAACGGCAATTGGGATTTCATCGTTGGAATTATTGGATAAACACCCAAATAAAAGTATGCTTCCAATCGTCAACGAGATGATTAAATAATATTTCATATGTATAACGCTAAGGCCTACCGAACGGTCCTCCGTTCGGTGAGCCGCATAGTTATGAACCTTTATCTTGAAAGTTTGTAATTCTGCATGAGTTCTAGTGCTACACCAGCCTTAGCAGCTAGACTGGGGGAGCACTCAATCCGCACATGCACAACAGAAGAACCGGGATCTGCTGCAAGCCGGATTGAAACGGGCTCTACCCCAGACAGAATATAATCAAACCATTTATTTGTTTCTCGATTGCTTTCCTGGATCCCGTAATGAATGGCATCCCAATCGTCAGGCTCAAAGGTATACTTCGCCCAATGTGATAACATTTCCATTAAGGGCTTCAGGTTATTTTCTAATATCCAATTTTCAATTATCATATGTTTTGTCATAACGCCCGGGCATCTGCGACGGCGTACTCGCCGTTCGCTACATGCCATCTTGTTATCTTCCATTATCGTCTTTAAATGTTTTCCTGTTTGATTTTCTGAATTTCCATTCGAAATATCCAAGTATTGAAAAAAGTATAAGAAAAAATAGAATTCCAATAATCTTTGCAGGTAGGCTTGTGATAGAATCCCTTAAGAAAATAAAGACCATGAATAAAGAAAATAAAATAAGAAAGAATCCAGCAAGGGAAAATTGCCATTTGTACCAGGGAATTTCATTTTTATGATTATTCATATTATTCCCATAGATAACGCCTAAGGCCTACCGAACGGTACTCCGTTCGGTAAGGCCGATAGTTAAATCATTTATTTTTGTTTTCTAATTCTTTTATCTTGTCCCACATCTCAACAAGGAGCTGATCTCTGCTAAAAGTCAGGTTTTCAATAATTTGGACTACTGAAAAAAGAGCAATAAATGCATGGCAAAAAGAGAATATAAAACAATTGCTGATAACTACAGCAGCAAGTATAGGATTGCCAAGAAGTGAAGCTGATGAAATAGATTTTTGTAAGAAATTATATCCAAACATGAAAAAAACTACTGAAAGAGCTAAGGCTACAAATCCTAAGAAAGAAAAAAAGATAATCTTGGCCTTTTTCTTTCTAAAACCATTTATTAAATTATCAGCTTTATTCATTGATTTAACTGTATTTATATGGAATTCCTGTTTTTATGGAAAACGGCCTTTCGACCGGGTTGTTATTTGTTTAAAAATACAAAACTTTGTTTGAAATTGCATTATAGTACTAATATATATTAGAAATAGTCATCTTTTTCAGGTAGTTATCCTTGTTATATGGAATTCCATATAACTCGGAAGATCAGTTATAATATAACCGCTACAACAGGAAAGGCAAGGGGGATATGGACACATACTGTGCGAAGCTGATGGAGTTTGAGAAGTTCCTGATAGACAGCAGGATAGTCCAGAAGGAAAAGACTAAATATTACGTCAACTGGGCTGATAAATACCTCCATGGAATCAATTACAGGGAGGAAGCTATCAATCAGAATAGTTTTGTTAGTTTTGTGGATTCCATGGTTAAGTAAAATCAGTATGATGACTTAACTTACGGTGACAGGTGCTTTTTCAGGAAGGCGTCCATTGCTTTGATGAATTCCATGAACTCCTTGCCGTCCTCTTCGAAGCCGTGTCCGCCATTATGGATGAAGAGCACACTTTCAACACCGGCCTTGCGAAGTGCGGCATCATATCTCTCGGCGTGGTCAAGTGGTACGATGTCATCCTTCTTTCCCTGGCAGATCAATGTAGGAGGAGTCTTCGAGTCGACATGGAAGAGTGGAGAAGCACTGTTTGCGAGTTCCGGAACTTCTTCGGGTTTTCCACCGAGAAGCTTCCAGATCTGTTCGTTGCACCATGCGCCCTGGGCAACCTTCTTGGACAGGTCTTCAGTCAGATCAGTAGGACCGCACATCATGACGATACAGTTCGGACGGCTCGAGTATTTTGAGAGTTCGGGATCGGAATTGTCGCGGGTGTCGGTGGTTCCCATGCAGGCTACGATCTGTCCGCCAGCCGATCCGCCGACGGCGGCAACTCGGTTGGGATCTATGTTATATTCCGCGGCATGTGCACGGACCCATCTTATGGCGCGCTGGTTGTCATCGAGCTGTGCTGGCCAGCGGTTGCCGGTGTCGGTCACAAGCCTGTAGCCGATGCAGAAGACCACGTAACCCTCCTTTACAAGATATGGTGCAGCCTCATGTCCGTCAGTCCTGTCACCTGCGCTCCAGGCACCGCCATGCACGACGAGAACTGCGGGACGAGGTTTATCGGATTTATCCTTCGGGCTGAAGATGTCCATTTTCAGTTCCTGTCCGTCAACCTTGCCATAGGTGACATTGAGTTCCTTTTTTGCATTGTTGCAGCTGCAGATGACAAGAAGGATGAGTGAGAGTGGGAAGACTTTGAATATTTTGTGCATTATAATTTCCTTATAAAAATAATATTTATTGGAGGCAGGGCGCTCTCGCCGAGAGCGCCGCGGACGGTCCGGCGAACCGTCCCTGCCCGGAAATGCCAAAATATAAATGACATCATTGGGAATCTCCGCGCTCCTTTGAAATACAAATATGCAAATATCGCAAATAAGGTGACAAAAGTTTTTTATAAGAGGGGATATGGGGAACGCAATCCGGGGGGAGAACCGAATTCCCGTCCCCCATATCCTAAAAGATTTTCAGGGATATTTCCTTGAATACTTTATAATAGGATGTATAAATATCAAAGTAATATCTGTATTTTTTCATAAAAAATATTTTGGAGGCAGTCCAATGAAATCCTGCAAGCTGGCCATTTTTCTCCTGTCGTTACTTACTGCAACATCAGTATTTGCCTTTGCCAAGCCCGGTGCCGATCCGTATTCCGGACGCGGTGTCTTCCAGACCAACCTTAAGAGTGCTGATCTTGATCCTGCAGCGTTTGCGGAATACGTGGACGGCCAGGAAAAGAAGATCGAAGTAACGGATGAGAAGGACAAGTCAAACAGCCCGCAATGGATCGTCTGGACACAGGACAGCATGCCGGGCCACAGTTCTAGGAAATTCGGTGATTCGAAGAAAATCGGACCTCGCTATCTCAGGATCGGGTTCATGGAGGAGAAGGAAGTAGGCTCTGTCATGGTCTCGGGTAATGTCAAGGTTGGCGTGCTGAAGCCGGATGCGGCATATCCAGGCAATCTCGCTGACGATTCGCAGTGGATTCCTGCTGAAGCGATGGGCAGGACAAGTGTCCTATCGGAGGATGCCGACAATGATACAAGCCTTTTGATATGGGATCTCCCTGCAGGAACGAAGACCAGGGCGTTACGCTTCACCCATGTGCCGGAAGAGTCGGACAAGTCATACAACGGAACCGTCGGTGGAGTGTATGTGATGTCCGGCCGTTTTGCGAACGTCGCACCACAGGCAAAGGCGATCTCCAGGAGCATGGCGGACAAGGTCGGCAAGGTGATCAATATGAACACTGACGGTTTTTGGGGCGCCTGGGAGAACATGAAGATGGACGAACAGCGTCAGCGTTCAGTCGCCGAGGATCCGGAATGGATAATGCTTGTCTGGCAGGATCCGGTGACATTGCGCGGCGTTTCCTTCGATTTTCCCGGTTTCAAGACCGCCGAAGCGTATGCATACAAGGGGGCTGGATCAACCCATCCCCGTGATGCGGCTGAAACCGACTGGGAAAAGATCATGGATCTGAACGACATGAGATCCCTCTATCCGACTTGTCTTGGGATATTCATGTTCGATTTCGGGAAGAATGTAACGACGCGCGCCATCCGATTGAAGATAACCGAACCACTGAACGTGAAGGGAGAGCATCCCCATGTCAACAAGAAGACGGTTGACGGGAAGAGAATATGGCTCGGTGAGTTCATGGCCCTGCGTGATCTGGGAACTGATGCCGTGGCCTCGGTCGTTCCCAAGGTTAAGGAGGAAAATGTTCCAACCGACCTGCTGATCCCCGTGAAGTTCACGCTTCCTGAAGACGGTTATGTTACGCTTGTCATCGAGGATAAGACGGGGAAACGCATTCGCAACCTGATCTCGGAGACGAAGTTCCCGAAGGGTGACAATATTGCCTACTGGGATGGGACGAATGATCTCGGACGTGACGCAGATGCGGCATATCACGGCCTTTACAAGATACCGTTCGAGTTTGTGGAGCCTGGTGATTACAGCGTAAGGGGACTCTGGCGCAAGGATGTGAAGCTTTTCTATGAGTTTGGAATATACAATGACGGCAATCCTCCATGGAGCACCGACGACCATACCGGTGCCTGGCTCGCAAACCATTCCCCGCCTCAGGCAGCGGCATTTGTGCCGGCGGCCAAATCTCCGACCGGAGAACCTGCCATGTATCTCGGCAGCTATGTCACTGAAGGTCCTGACGGTCTTGGCTGGTTCGATCTGGATGGACGAAAGAAAGGCGGTAAGAAGTGGATAGGCGGTAACTGGACGGCGGCGCCGTTTCTCGCGTGCGATACCGGAGACAAGGCGGTCGCAGGAGTTTATGTATATGCGGGATCCGTATGGGAGACTGGTAAAAAGTCCGGAACAAATGAGTTGCGCATCACGGCCCTGACGAACAAAGCGGATGCACCCATATTGAACCTCGAACTCGAGGATTCGAGCAAACCTTACGGTGATCACATCGGAGGTATTGCCGCTCGAAATGCTGTTGTTGCATGCAGCATGACGAAGGCGAACAAGATACTTCTCGTGGATGCGGTCGGCTGCAAGGTCGCAAGCGAGATCAAGATAGATTCCCCGAAGGGGCTGGCATATGATCCTGCCGGCAGGCTCGTTGCGATATCAGGCAAGAACATCGTCAGGCTTGACGTTTCAGCGAAGGACGGAAAGAGGGATATCCTTGTTTCAGAAGGTCTCGAGAGCCCAAGCGGACTGACGGTTGACAATTCGGGCAACATATATGTGAGTGACCATGGCAACAGCCATCAGGTCAAGGTGTTCACGTCGGACGGGAAGTTTGTCCGCGCCATCGGAAAAGCTGGAGCACCGAAAGCGGGACCATATGATCCCCTGCACATGAACAATCCAGACGGTATCGCAGTGGACTCAAAGAACCACCTGTGGGTCGCCGAAGCCGACTACATGCCGAAACGCGTCAGTGTGTGGACGCTCGAGGGAGGTCTCGTGAAGGCGTTCTATGGTCCATCGAAATACGGTGGTGGCGGAATGCTGGATTCGTATGACAAGAGCCGTTTCTACTATGCTGATGAAGGCAAGGGGACCATGGAGTTTGAGCTTGATTGGGAAAAAGGGATGTCGAAGCTTGTCAATATCCTGTATCGCAGGACACCAGATGCGCTGAAGATGCCGTTCCGTTGTGCCGCACCTGAAACCGCGTTCTATCGCAAGGACGGTGGCAAGACCGTAAGGTATTTCACCAACTGCTTCAGCACCAATCCAACTGGTGGACATGGAACTGCATTCCTCTATATCGAGCGCGATCATGTGCTTTATCCTGTCGCAGGGATGGGAAGAGGGATGGACTGGAAGGACGTTTTCGACAATGAGAATTTCAAGTCCTCGCTGCCCGAGGGCGTGGATTTCAGCGAAAAGAACAAAAATAAGAATCCCTTCTTCTTCATATGGTCCGACCTGAACAACGACGGTCAGGTTCAGTCGTCCGAAACATCCACGCATCTTGCCGTTTCCGGGGGTATTACCGTGCTTCCCGATCTGTCTTTCTGCGTGGCACGTATCGGTGAAGACAACAAGAACATGCAGACAGTTCGTTTCAAGCCAGTGGAATTCACTGAAGCAGGTGTCCCGAAATATGATTTTTCAAAGAAGGAAATACTTGCGGAAAAGGTTAATGGTCCTGCATCTTCAGGGGGCGATCAGGCGCTGGTCGATGATAAGGGGAACGCTATCGTCACTCTGGGCATAGCGCCATTCGACAGGCTTTCTGTCTGCGGCACGAAGAACGGTGTCGCGACCTGGAGCTATCCGAACCTCTGGCCCGGACTCCATGCTTCGCATCATGCGGCAAGACCGACATTCCCCGGTGAAATAATCGGAGTTACGAGGCTCCTTGGTGAGATGTTCACTCCTCCGAATTCCGATGCGGGAGCGATGTGGGGTGTAAATGCAAACATGGGCAACATGTATGTGTTCACCAGCGACGGTCTTTTTGTTTCGACATTGTTCGAGGACGTCAGACAGGGCAAGCTCTGGAAGATGCCGATAGCGAAACGAGGAATGGATCTTGAGGGAATATCATTGCATGATGAGAATTTCTGGCCGACGATAACACAGACGCCTGATGGGAAAGTCTACGTGATGAGCGGGGCTACCACATGCATTGTACGTGTTGAAGGCCTTGATTCGGTCAGAAGGATTCCGGCTTCAACGCTCAAGGTCACGGCCGATGACCTGAAGAAGGCCCAGGAGTATCAGGTTGCAGTTGAGGCGTTGCGTAAGCAGAAGGAAGGCGGCGGAGTCATGAAGGTAAGCATGGATGGATTTACTCCGACCATGGATGGGAAGAACGATGACTGGCCAAGCACATGGGTTGAGATAGACCGTAGCGGTGCGGGGGCAAATTTCAATTCGACCTCAAAACCATATGACCTGCGCGGGGCAGTAGCCATTGCCGACGGAAAGCTGTTTGCAGCCTGGCAGACTACCGATCCGAAGCTTCTGAAAAATTCCGGTGAAATGCCGATCGCGCCGTTCAAGACAGGAGGATGTCTGGACCTCATGATAGGCACAAACCCGTCTGCCAAAGCCGACAGGACTTCACCAGTGGCCGGAGACATCCGGTTGACCGTAACCCAGGTTAAGGATCCTTCGGACAAGAAGGGGGTGGCGGTAAAGACATTCGCTGTCCTTTACAGGCCTGTGGCACCGGGGACAAAGACGGAGAAGGTTGCCTTCAGTTCCCCATGGCGAACGATCAATTTTGACTCTGTAGAGGATATAAGCGACAAGGTCCAGCTTGTGACTGACGGGAAAGGTAACTACGAGATCTCTGTTCCTCTCGATGTTCTAGGACTTGTTCCGAAGCCGGGCATGCGGATCAAGGGTGACATAGGGGTCTTGCGCGGGGACGGGACACAGACCGTGGCGCGCACATACTGGAGCAACAAATCGACTAGCATTGTCTCTGATGTTCCGTCCGAGGCTGAGCTGACACCTGGGGTGTGGGGCATCTGGGAATTCAAGTCAAAATAAGATCTTGTCCTCTTGAAATCAGCCTCATTTTTTGTTATACTGGCAACAGGACAGGGAAATATGAAGAAATAATGTGAATTGTACTCTTGACTTTATTACTTTATAATATATAATATATATAGTAAAGCATAAAACGGATGGAGTCGGTTTTTCCGGAAATCGCGCCGTCCGACCGGGGAGAGCATGAAAATGGCATCACACATTTTCGATTGTCGATTTCTGATTTCCGATCTTAAAATCGGAAATCGCAAATCAAAAATCAAAAATAGGTTCACTCTCATCGAGCTTCTAGTTGTCGTTGCGATAATCGCAATCCTTGCCGCAATGCTCCTGCCTGCACTCCAGAACGCGAAGGAGACCGCAAAAAGGATCACATGCACATCAAATCTCAAGCAGGTCGGTTCCTTCTGTTTCCTATACGACTCTGACTACAATGGATGGTTTCCTCCGCAGTCCCGCAATGGGAATTTCGTCACACAGACCGCATGTATTTATGGAGGTGATCCGTTCTACCTGAACAGTCTCGGATATCTGTGCCGTCCCACGAAGGCCGATACGGCCTCTCCTCCTTATGCTCCTGAGGATTCCCCTAGCTATACACCTTCGCCTGATGTTTTCTTCTGCCCAAATATAGATCCGGCATCCGCAGCCGTCTCCAGTTCCGTCTTCACCAAGGGATATGATGCGAACAAATTATGGAATTCAAGGGGAGTGCAAGGATATTTCTACCATGGAGATCCATGGAATGGTTCATCGACCGGAAAGCTCGATTATGTTTCCCTTTATACCGGGGCCCCCGGCTTCATCCAGGGATATATCTACGGATCGATGCGGAGGCAGAACAACGCATATTCGACCGCAAGCATACCCCTATGTTCGGATCTCATGCAGGAAAACGGCGCAACTGCCTATTTCCGTCTCCATTCACCCGGAAAGGTCGGATACATCCAGGGCGGTGGCAATGTGACCTTCGGCGACGGGCATGTGGAATGGGTAGACGGCAAGGGCTGGAGGACATCGGGTGGATTCAATAACTACTACCGACCCTACTATTTCTAGGGAACTTCCAGGAATGTCCTTATCCCATTAAGTCATGATAAATCAAGATCACGTCTTGACATTTATTACTTTATTAATTATAATATTAATAATAAAGCATAATGCGGAAACGTTATTCCATCTGAGATCTTTGGAAGTAGCCTGGTGGAAACATGGAAAAGGCCTTGAACATTTTTGATTTTCGATTTTCAATTTTAGATTTTCAATTCAAAAATCAAAAATTGAAAATCAAAGATGATTTCACACTGATCGAGCTGTTGGTCGTAATTGCGATCATCGCGATCCTGGCCGCAATGCTCCTGCCGGCCCTGCAGAACGCCAAGGAGACTGCCAGGAGAATTGCCTGCACTTCAAACCTGAAGCAGATCGGTTCGATGTGTTTCCTCTACGATTCCGACTACGACGGCTGGTTTCCCCCGGGATCGCGCGGTGGCAACACCTTGAGCGCTTCCGGGCTCGCAATGAATGGAACTGTAGGCTCATATCACTGGGTGATGAATCTCGGTTTCCTCTGCCGTCCAACTCCTTTCTGCGACGATAATCCAGGTGATACTCCGACATACACGCCTTCTCCCGACGTCTTCTACTGTCCGAATATCCTGGGAAACTCCACTGCAAGCGCGAATTCCTATTATATCAACGATACTCCGAACAAGAACTGGCATACAAGAGGCAAGCAGGGGTATATGTACCATGGAGATCCATGGATGGCCAAGAACGAAGGGGGGTATGACTTCCAGTTCGAAAGACTTGCGAAAAACAGCGATGGTTTCGGTTTCCGCGCCGATGTCAGGCTGATCTACGGCTCCAGCAGAAAGGAGCTGGGATCTGCTTCCGTCTCTAGCATACCGTTGGTAAACGACCTGATGCAGGAGAATGGCGGCAACAGTTATTTTCGTCTCCATTCCCCCGGCAAGGTCGGCTATATCCAGGGCGGAGGGAACGTAACTTTTGGCGATGGCCATGTCGAATGGATTGATGGAAAAGGCTGGAGAACCTCAGGAGGGATTAACAACTATTATCGGCCATATGACTATTGATATAAACATAAACAGGAATGATCCTGGATTCAAGATGCAGGATGCTAAATCCAAAAATCGGGCGTCAGTCGTCGGGCGTCAGTCGTCGGCATTCACGCTTATTGAGTTGCTCGTTGTAATTGCGATCATAGCAATACTTGCGGCTTTACTCCTGCCCGCCCTCCAGCAGGCGAAGCGTGCCGCAAAGGATTCACTGTGCAAGAGCAATCTCAAGCAAATAGGACTTGGAACGCTTGGATATGATATGGACTATCAGGCGCTGATGCCGGTCGGCAACTACAATAGTGCGCGCAGAGGATATGTGAATTCCTATGATCAGCTTAAGGTGTCCTTTGGTATTTTGACCCAGGAATACCTTGGTGCCCGCAATGCAAGTGTGGATACTGCATATGCCTCCAGTTCAGAAGCGGCTCAATATGGTCTTGCCCTCCGGTTCCAATCTGCGGATGTTGTGAATTGTCCTTTCAGGCCTGCCGATCCTGCAAATGCCGGGGATGCCGCCTGTGGAAGGAAGACGAATACCGCAGGCATGGGATATGGATATTACAACGGGAGCTCGTATGACAGGAAGATCAGCTCTTCCAAGTCGCAGGAAATGCTGAGGAGCTACCAGGGGGTCACCGGTCGCGACCTGGGAGGGATTGCGGCAATATTCGGAGATACTTCGGACAATGGATATCCTGGTGAGAACAACAACCGCTATGCAACAGCGAACCACAAGAAAAATGGCGCGCCGGCTGATATCAGCTCGCATGCCGAAGCCAATGCCTGGCTTGACAATTCAAATGTCGTCCATGTGGATGGACATGTTGAGACATACAGTTTCAAGCCTGTGATCATTAATTCCTGGTCCGCTGGTTCATGGTGCTACAAGCAGTCCGGCAGCTTGGGAAATCCCGTCGTCAATCCCGCATCAAATGTACAGCCTTTCTGCGATGCGGACGGGAATATTTCCAGCAATCTCATGATATTTGGTCCGTTCACCAGGACAGTTGCTCCATGACAATAACCAATATGCAATTAAAAATATTTAAGGAAGGGATAACCATGATGAAGAGGATTGTTTGCGCCCTAATGCTCGCATGTGTGTTCGCAGCATCTGCCGACGACCGTTCGATGTCTCTCAACAATGAAATCCAGGTCCTTCCCGCTCCTGGCCAGGTTGTCATTGACGGCAAGACCGACGACTGGGATCTGTCAGGAGGTGTCTGGAGCTACAACGATCCGACAATTGTGGAGCAGTACAGCGTATGGACCCATCTCATGTGGGACGACAAGGGAGTCTACATGCTCGCTCGCTATTATGATACGAGTCCCATGAAGAACGATGCTTCCGGAAAGGATTTCCAGCAGAGCTGGAGGGCCGACTGCTACCAGGCGCGCGTGATCTTCGATGACCGCACGAAGGACGAGCACATCATGCACGTCAACATGTATTATTCCTCCTTCGACAATCAGCCATATATGATAATCAAGCACGGTGGATTCAAGAACAAGCCACCATACGACGGTACAGGACCGGACCGCCCGGATCAGCTTGAGAAATTGGGTCCGACGATGGCAGATGCAGGCGGGAAGATCGCCTTTGCACCATGGCCCGACGGCAAGGGGTACAATTTGGAGGTCTTCTGGCCCTGGAAATACTGCCGCACCAATGGCGAACCGCTCAAGCCCGGAGAGTCTTTCGTATTCGGAATCGAGGCGATGTGGGGAAATGCCGAAGGGACCACTATGGCGCACAGGCTTGCAGACGGCATCAAGGACGACAACGTAAACCGCATTTTCATGTTCCGTGCCAGGGACGGCTGGGGTAAGGCTGTCATCAGCGACAAGGGCAAATCGCAGATTACCGACCAGCAGATCGCCCTCCAGAAGGACAGATTGAAAAGGTTTGAGGATTATGACACTTACGGAAGCATGCCGATCAGCTATGAACTCAAGGAAAAGCGCGACGTGACTATAGCGATCGACGATGCCAGCGGGAAGCGTGTCAGAAATCTTTTCGGACAGTATCCGCGCGACTCCGGGACGATCACCGACAAATGGGACTGCCTTGACGACAACGGCAATCCTGTAAAGCCGGGAAAATATAAGGCGACGATCGTGCACCATCTTCCGATCCAGCTCAAGTTCTACAACAGCTGCTACAGTTCCGCCACTCCTCCATGGCCGACAGATGCCGGCGTGAAGCTCTGGGGTGCTAACCATGGGTATCCGACGTCCGTGGCCACCCGAGGCAACACTACGATTCTTCTCTTTACAGGCACCGAAGGCGGTTCCGGAATCCAGCTGATCAACGACAATGCAATAATCCAGTGGGCCAATGGGAACGAGTTCGTCGATGCGACCATGGACGACAATTTCGCGTATGGGCTTTCGCGTTCCGGCTGGCAGAAGAAAACTCTTCTATTTAAATTCAAGCTCAAGGATGGACAGCTGGTTGTCTTCGATGATCCTGACAAGTCACCGAGTCCGACACTTCTGTCAGATACGAATGTGCCGGATACAAGCAGCATAGCCATGGCGTATGGAAGCCTGTGGGTATGTTTCCCCGGACGCGCCCTCCAGAAGATCAATCCTTCCACAGGAATTGTGGAATCGACTGTCGAACCCGGAGACCTGGTTGCTTTGACCGATCGTGACGATAAGCTTTATGGTCTCTACAAGGACGGCAAGGTCGCTTCTCTTGACGCTTCACTCAAGCCAACGGCCATGTTCAAGGCTGAAGGACTGGTGAATCCAGTGCGTCTCGGAATAAGCATGGACATGAAGAGGTTCGTGATAAGCGACATGGATACTAACCAGGTGATCATTTTCGGAGCGGACGGCAAGAAAATCCAGGCGATAGGAACTGCTTGGAAGGGTACCGACAGGCCTGCCGGCAAGTTCATCATGAATGATCTTGTACGTCCAATCGGTGCGGATTTCGATCATCTCGGACGCCTGTGGATCGCGGAATGTGTGAAGACCTGCAAGCGTGTTACCTGCTGGGATGAAAGCTACAAGATGCTGGACCAGTACTGGGGACAGGCTGACTACGGGGCGATGTCGGGATTCCCATTGACATTCGACGCCACCCGTTTCATTGCACACGGCGTGGAGTTCAAGCTTGATCCCAAACCGGATCCCTGGCACCACAAGACGAATGAACAGCCTCTCGTATATCATCCAGAACTGGCCCACGATCGCGGACTGATCTATGAATACAAGGGGCATGAATATGCCTGTGGAGTTCCGGGATTCAACAAGCCGAAGGATCTCAGCGTATTCAAGAGAGACAAGGATGGCGTATTCCGCATCTGCCTCAGGATCAACTTCGCAAAGGTTGTAAAGAACAAGGCTGAAGGCGGAAAGGCATGGATCGACAAGAACGACAACCATGTCGAGGATGCGAATGAAGTTACCGAGAATGTTGATTTCCGCAGCATCTACTGGTCAAATGGATGGATGAGGCCAGATCTTACCATAGTAAGCGTAAACGGACTGAGATTTGACTTGAAAGGTTTGACCGAAGGAGGAGTTCCTCTTTATGATTTTGCCAATCCTGTCAAGGTTGAGAACTGGATTGACAGCGTGAAGTGGGGCGGCTCGTCATGCGGCAGTCCGGTCATGGATATGGCCGGCAATGTGACAGACAGCATCAACTACAGGACAATAGACGGTCGCAGCGGATCATATCCCAATCTCTATGGACGTCATGACGCACCAGCTGCCCGCAGAGGTGTGCTAATTGCACCGTTCCGCACGAATGGTGTAGTCGAAGATATTCCTAACATTGGAAGCATGACCGCACTCGGTGGTGACCGCGGCGAATGGTTCCTGTTGTCGACCGACGGGATATATCTCTCCAGTATCTGCCAGGATACGAAGGGAAGGGTGACACTTGATGAGACATTCATCGGGCAGGAGAGCTTCGGTGGATTCATCTGGAGAGATACTGCTTCTAAGAAGATCTATGTCCAGCTTGGTGGTGCGTCGTACCGCCTGATGGAAGTCAAGAACCTTGAGACCTGCGTCAAGATCGTGAAGGAGCTTGACGTCAAGGACAAGGAGATCACCGAAGGTGTCGAGATCGCGAAGAAGCGCCAGCAGCAGGAAATGGCTGAACCTGAAACCATAAGGATAGCGAAAAGCAACAAGATTCCTGATGCGCCAGTTCCAGTGCTCCACCCGATGAATCGTCCTCTTATCGAAGGCGCTGTAGACTTCAAGGTAACCGAACAGGGAAATCCTGCCAATTGGTTCCGTGCTTCTCTCGCCCACAACGGCAAGGATCTTGTGGTCATGTTCCAGGTTTCTGATGCTAGCCCGTGGAAGAACGGGCAGGGGCAGTTCACGCATGCGTTCATCGGAGGCGACTGCGTCGATCTCCAGTTTGATGTTCCCGGACGCGGGCCGATCCGTATACTTGCGGCAAGTGTCGGCGGGAAGAATTCCGTCACATACTGGCAGAAGAAGTCAGATCAGAAGGAAAATCCGATGACATACATGGTTGGCAACAACGCCGCGAACGCTACCGAGTTCGACGTCGTGAAACGTCTGGATTCCGCAAAGGTCGCAGTTGATGCCGGCATTAACACGTATACAGTACTTCTCAGGATCCCGCTGAAGGACATTGGGCTTGACAAGGCCCTTGGCAGCAAGATAAAGGGAGTTGTCGGTGTGATCTATTCTGATCCTTCCGGAACGAACCGTGCATCACGACTCTACTGGCATAACAAGAAGACGGGACTTGTCTCCGATGTGCCAAGCGAGGCAAGAATAGATGATAAGAACTTCGGGACGATAGAGATGGACAAGTAGTAAATTCAATTCTTATAAATAACGGAGGGCGGACATTCCTGTCCGCCAATTCGCAGGTTGGAAAACCCGCGCTCCTTTGCTGAATAAAACATTAAGGAAACCAATACAAGGAGCATATATGCGCGGCAAAAAATTTTTTGTTTTCCTGATTGTACTTAGTCTTTCATATCTCTGTCATTCGGCCGCTCCCAAGGCGTTAACGCCAGAGACATTGCCTGACGACTGCTATGTGAAGGTCTCGTCTCCGGCCCAGCCGGACGCGTTTTATGCTTTTGTAGAAGAGGCGGA
This sequence comes from uncultured Victivallis sp., assembly GCA_964600895.1. Lineage (GTDB taxonomy): Bacteria > Verrucomicrobiota > Lentisphaeria > Victivallales > GWF2-50-93 > GWF2-50-93. Next base: position 7,898 of record CAZRKP010000046.1, on the reverse strand, counting down.
TTCGCTGAAGGTCGTGCTCCGCATAGGGACGACCCCCGGCGGGGCGAAGCCGAATGTCCAGCTTGTCTTCAGCAATGGCAAGCTGCTGAAGCTTTCATCTGCGAATGCACAGTACTTCGATAAGAACAAGCTCCACCATTTTGTCTTCACAGTTCCGGGAAAGAGCGATTACATGGACAAGCTCAACATGGCGTTCTCAGCGGAATGGGCTGGCGGTCCATACGGCAAGGCACTGAGGCGTGAGCATTACATGGTCGAGGATTCATCAGCGACCCATGATCCCCTCCCTGAAAACAAGATAAGCTGGCAGCTTGTCGACTTCAAGGAATACAGACAGAAGATAGAGGACAAGAGGAACGTCATAACATTCGTATATGATCAGCCTTTCGAAGGGAAATCAACTGTCGTCATAAATGATGAGAAGGGTGACAGGATACGCAATCTCATCAGCGGGGAAATGACGAAGGCTGGCAAGGTTACTGCAGAATGGGACGGATTGGACGACAACCAGAATCTCGTCAAGCCCGGAACATACACCTGGAAGGTCCTGAGCCACCCGGGGATCACTCCGAAGTACCTTATGAGATATGCCGACGGTATAAACGACAAATGGAGGAGCTTCGGCAGCAATCACGGTCACTTCGTGCAGGCAACGGCTGACAAGGACTATGTCTACCTTGCGGCATCGATAACCGAGGGCGGATGGGCTATGATCGCAATTGACGGAGACGGCAAATGGATCAAGGGCTTTGACCAGATCCACGGATCCGGCTATAACGGAGTGGCGATTGCGGTGGATTCAAAGTATTTCTATGCGGCGCACGAAGGTCCGCTGCCTGACCAGGACACAAAGCTCAAGAAGGGATCAAAGGAGAATCCTGTCTTCGAGTTTGGCATAAGCCTCACAAGATATGAGCTTGATGGACAGAAACCTATTTCATACGGCAAGGAATCCTTCAAATGGGTTGAAAGCTTTGATCGGCTGAAGAAGGAGGAGAGGAATGGCCTACAGGGCATGGTCTTCCTGGACGGTCTTCTCTACGTAAGCAGCTATTTCAGCAAGGGGATACTGATACTCGATCCGGAGAAGGCTGAGAAGAAAGGATTGATCCCTGTTGAGAATCCAGGAGCAATTGCGGTCTGCGGAAAGAATATCTTCGTGCAGTCGGGCGACAATATATGCACTGTCGATCCGAAGACGCAGGCTGTAACACCGTACATTAAGAATCTTAAGACTGGAGGTATCTTCTTCGACGGAGCAGAAGGCCTTCTCTATGCTTCAAATTCGAATACGAACACTGTTGATGTTTTCAAGGGAACCGACAAGGTGAAGAGCATTGGAGTTCCCGGCGGGGCATATCAGGGGAAGTTTATTCCGGGGCGCATGGTGAATCCGCGCGGGCTTGTGACGTTCAAGGGGAAGCTGTGGGTTACGGAGAACCGTCTGAACCCCAAGCGCGCACTTGCCTGGGATTTGAAATCCGACAAGGTGGCGGTACAGCTCTTCGGCAATCCGCCATATGGAGGATCCGGTGCTGGTTTCGATCATGCGGACACGAGATTGTTTGTAGGGCTTAGAGGACTTTGGAATATCGATCTTGCGGCGAAAACTGCGGAATTCGCAAGCATCTTCCAGAAGGAGGCGAAGCATTTCGGAGGATATTATGAATGGGCGTACCGGTATTCCTTCCATCATGAGGCCGGGCGCAACTTCCTGGTCGGAGCGGGATTCATAAATACGGTGTCGGAGCTAATGCCCGACGGAAGCCTCAAGGACCTCGCAGCCGAATCAACCGTAGGCTCCTTCCGCTACGGTTGCAACTGGAATCCTCCGGAAAGCTTTGAGAAAGCCCTGGAGAAACATCTGAAGATCGTGGATCCGGAAGGGAAGAATGCAAAGAATTTTACCTCAAACCTCGGCGTTTTCTGGCGTGACAGGAACGGCGACGGGCTCTGCCAGGAAGATGAATTCGAGTTCACTGGAAAAGACGCGCTGCTTGCTGGAACGCGATGGGGACACATGAGCGACGGAATCACCTACCGCATCCCGGCTACGGTCGGAGGTAAGGACGGGTTCATCGTCATGAAGCCGGATGGTTTCGACAAGAACGGTGTTCCAAATTATCCGACATTGGAACAGGCGGTTGCAAAGGTTGTCACCGTTTCCAAGACGGACAGCCTGGGAAATTTCGCCAGCATCCGCGCCGAGAGCCAGACGGACAGGTTTGGCAACCTGATCCTGAACAGCACTCCCAACATGGTCGCATTCTCCCCGGAAGGGAAGAAACTGTGGTTCTTCAAGAATGAATGGGTCGGGGTGCACGGCTCCCATAATGCTCCTCTGCCCGTCACCGGACAGATGCAGGGAAACCTGTTTTTCCTGGGAGATGCGGCGATCGACGACAAGACCGATGCCTTCATGCTCAACGGAAACCATGGCCGCTTCTTCATCCTTACGAACGACGGATTCTATCTTGACGAGATGTTCAGGGATGTCCGCATGGGCGGTGCACGCGATGACATGCTGATCGGTGGCGAGGCGTTCGGAGGGTTCTTCGGCAAATCCGACAAGGACGGCAAATATTATCTGATCACCGGTAGCAGCGGTTACCGCATATACCAGATCGAAGGCCTGGACAAGATCAAAAGGAGTTCAGGGGAGGTTGCCGTCACCCAGGAACAGCTGATATCCTGCGACAGGAAGTTCAAGGCGCGCCGCAGCGAGAAGGCCGAGGACGTGACAGGCATTGCACTCCGCATGGACAAGAAGCCGAACATCGACGGCAAGGACAACGACTGGCCGAAGACCAACAACCTGAAATGGGATGCAGGCGTGTTCAAACCGGACGTCAGGATAGGCTGGGACAGCGAGAACCTCTATCTGTGTTACAAGGTCAGGGATGAATCGCCATGGGTGAACAATGGCAAGGACTGGCAGAGCCTCTTCAAGACAGGTGATTCAATTGATCTGCAGATTGGCACGGAGGCCGGAGCCGATCCGAGGCGCAAGGGGCCGGTGCCCGGAGATGTCCGACTGCTCATCGCACCATATGACGAAGGCAATGTGGCGGTGCTTTATAGGCACAGGTTGAAAAGTGGGGAGAAGGGAAATCCTGTGAAGTTTACAAGCCCGTGGCGCAGCGAGACGGTTGAAGATGTACGACGCATCGAAAATGCGAAGATCGCAGTACAGCGCAATGAAGGCGACTACACAGTGGAGGCGGCGATCCCTATCTCAGAACTCGGACTGAAGCCCGGTCCAGGAAACTATATGGCCGATGTCGGTGTCATTTTCGGGGATGATGAGGGTACGGTGAATCTGATGCGTTCATACTGGAGCAACAAGGCGACTGGCCTTGTGAACGATGTCCCCGGAGAGATCATGCTCAGTCCGGATATGTGGGGCAAGATCAAATTCGAGGAGGGGAAGTAAAATGAAAAAAAATATTATCCATCTCATAATGCTTTCGATGAGTTTTCTCTTCAACGGAGCGCGGGTTTTCCAACCCGCGAGTTGGCGGACTGGAAAGTCCGCCCTCCTTTATTTGGAAACTATCCTGATAATTTTCCTTCTCGTTGTGGATTCCTCAGGTGCAGCCGAGACAATTGTCTTCGAAGGTGTCCTCGGGAACTCCGGTGAAAAAGGGGATGCTATCGCCAAGACTTCTCAGAAGGGAAATCCCCGCGATACGCTTGGATGTGTCGTCGACCGCGCAGGAACGATCTGGGCCTCTGCCGGTACAGGTCGGCTCAACCGTTACAGCCTGGATGGACGACTCCTTGCGAGCTTCAAGGCGCCGGCTGCAAACCATAAGAGCGCGATGACGATCGTGAATGATACGATCGTCATGGTTGGAGAGAAGGACTTCAAGCTCTTCAAGCTTGAAATCAGTTCGGAGCCAGGTTCTGCGGCAGTTCCGCTGAACATCAAAAACGTATCTGAGATAAGTTTTGGTTCCAAGGACGGTAAGATGGCATATGTCACCGAGGACAACCAGCTTATACAGCTTGATGTCAAGAGCGGCGAAAGCAAGGCACTGGGATCAATAGGCGAGGGGCGCTGCAACGGTGTGGAAATGATGCCTGACGGAAAGATATTCCTGAATATGGATGGGAAGATGTATGCTTTCGAGAACGGCAAGATTATGAATGAAAAGAAAGGTGCTGCTGCGCCTGGTGGCAGTCCCCAGTATATTGATGGATTCTGGTATGGTCAGACCTGGCACGGCACGATCAAGAAGTTCCAGAAGGATTTCGAGAGCACTCCAGGTGTCGTCTATGGTGGCGGAAGCGGTTCCTTCATCGGGAAAGTGCGATGCAATGAGGAATTGTCGTCCGGAAAATCGCTCTGGAAGATAGGCCAGAACCTTTTTGTCACCTCCGGTATCGGCGACATCGTCTTCATCCTTGAATGGGATGAGGCGAAGAAGCAGTTCAACGAGGTTCGCAGGATCGGCGCCCTCAGCTGGCACAAGGATGGGATATTCATGGATGATGAGGGCGACATACTCGTGCGCAATGGTCGCTGGCATTGGGGCGACAGGCCAGACACACCATTCTATGAGACGACAAGTTTCAGGATCAACGGACAGCTTGCACTGACTCCAGATAAAAATATTGTAGGACCCGGACTTGTCTATGAAACTGCAATTGCCTGGGTCAGGGGAAAGATGGATGATGTTGGTGCCATACAGCAGCGCTGGATAGAGAAAGTAACCCTTCCCAAGGAAATCAGCGGAACCGTCGCATATTATGCTAAAGACAGGAAAAGATGCGTCCTTACAATCAATAAGAATGGTGAGGGAATCCTCTTTTACGTCGACGGGAAATGGACACCGTCCGAGATGAAAACTGTCAAGCTTGCAACTTCCCAGACTACCATGGAATGGAATAATCTGGCGATGCCAGACAGCTCAAGTCTGATCGCTTCCGCAGATGGAAACATAATTGAATTCGCTCCCGACGGCGAGAACTGGAAGGAAACGAAGCGCTGGAACAGCTGGGGCGACAAGCCGGACCAGAAATTCGGAAAAACATTATACATATCCATGAACAAGAATCTTCTCTGGGTATCCGACACCGACCGCCACCGCGTCCTGTGCTTCAAGAAGGACGGGAACTCACTTGTCGGACAGTTCGGCAAGACTGACAAGGCTGGAAGCGGTATGGATGAACTCTCCAAGCCCACAGGCATAAGCAGCAACGGGAACAAGGCCGCCTTGATCGATTCCGACAACGAACGTGTGGTAAAGCTGTTTTTGAAGTAGATGTGCCATCAGGCTGCGTCTTAGAATGACCAGTGCTCGGTTGTGTTCATCCAGTCTTCAACGCCAAGACTATCGCAGTGGCCGTCGACAAACGATACATTTGTGCGGTAGCTTCCCGGGTTTGAGGTGCTGAATTCATTGTGACGGAATACGAATGTGGCGGTGTTTGCCCTTCTCTTGCCAAAGCTGTCATAGGTCAATGGATACATGCTATAGTTGAAATTGGCCTTTGAACAGTCTCCTCCTCCGCAGGAATCGACCGTGAAGAAAGTGGTGTCCGGTTTTTTGAAGAGCATGAGTTTTCCACCGAGTGAATATCTGTGTGTGGGATCTGAAGGATCAAGACCCAGTTCGGCTGGCCACTTTTCAGGTGGAAGCTCAAGTCCATACGTGCCGGCAGAAGGATTCGGATTCCAATTTGGGCCACCTCCTGCATCGAGGTTCATGGTCATTGATCTGTCGCATGTCGGTACAATATAGTCTGCCTTGTTGCACCATATCTGGTTTGAAGTAGGATTTTTGCCGTTGCAGTATCGAACGATGCGTGTGGTGCCGAAATAGACCGAGTTGAGTATGTTGTGCCATGATATTGACCACGGATTAGCGCCAGTGCCGGGGCCGCGACCGTCATAATCCTCCGCCCATGACAGTATCGTCAGGCCAAGTTGCTTGTGCATATTCATGCATTCAGAGGTTTTGGCAACTTCCTTGGCCGAGCGCAGTGCTGGCATGAGGAGGGCGATGAGAATTGCTATAATGGCAATTACCACCAACAGTTCGATAAGCGTAAAGTTCCTTGCGCTACCAGGTTGGTAGCTTCCTATGGTTTCCTGCTTTCCCATGGACTTGGCATACATCATAAATATGTTCCGTCCTGTTTTGAGTCAATTATATCAGAATGACAAAGGTTTGTCAATAGTGAATAAGTCACATTTCTTAAAAATATTTTACAGTTATGTTCAGCATAGCCGAACGCAAGGGTGATATAGATAAAAAAGTAGAGAATAAATCACTACGGCTTGTGCCTGGCTTATGATGGTGCACTGGTACAGCGTTCTCTGGCTTCAAGAAGGATGGGAAAGCTCTTTAAGATAATATGGGAAAGGCTGAAAACGGATAAATGAACTATTCAAACGCTCTGCCATCTGCCGACCTGCGAAGGCAGGTTGGCAGCATAGGTATCGTTAGGATGATCTTCCTGTATGCTGTGTGGCATATGAGTCGAGAAGGTTCCTGATCATCTTCTGGTATGCTGTATGATAATGGTCTGCTTCATGCTTGAAGAAATCCAGGCTTGACCTGCTGAGGGATATGGTTATCTTGACCTTCTCCTCCTTGAATGCAAGCTGTTCCGGACTCGGAAGGAAATCTTTGACAATGCGAAGCTTCCCCATCGGTTCATTCTTGTAGCTTATTTTTTTCTTCATAAATCTTCTTTCCCTTTCTCCAATATCCTGCGCCGAATATTCTAATTATGTTATCTCTGAATGTGAATCTGACGGTGATTATCCCATCATCAACCTTTCCTATGCAGTAGAAACGGTTTTCTTCAGAGCTGTGCTTTGTGTCTTCCGCAACAACACGCCTGGGATCGGAAAAGGCTTTTTGCGCAATGAAAAAGCTCAAACCATGTTTCTCGCGGTTCAGTCTTTCCTTTTCATCGTCCCAGTCAAATTGTGCCGTCTTCATTTGATATTATACATCATGAGGTAATAAATAGCAAGATATTTATATGGCTATATGTATTCCTAACTATCCGATATGGTGTATTTAGATTTTATTATCATATGTTTTAATTACATAACGCCTATGGTCTGCCACTCGGCGAAGACGGGTTGGCAGAACCGGAATTGTTGGGGATCTTTGTTACTATAGTTATTGATACTAATGGCTTTCCCATGTTGCTAGTCAAATCTACCACGGTGACAATCTTGTCATCCAGATGCCATTGATAACGTAGAGCAAGACTGGCCATTAAGAAGCCTGGTGCCTTGCCGTACTTCTTAAATATTTCATTCATATATTCGTCCTTTTCGGCAACAGAGGTGAATTCCTTGAGTTCGTTTTTCTTTACATATTTAATATCTGCACCAGTCGTCATTGATTCGGATGGTTGGATTGAAGGCTTGTCAAGGTCGGCTGGCAACGAGGGAGACCTCTTCTCATTCATAGCACAGCCAATACCTGCAAGCAACATGCAACATGTTATCAAATATAAGAGCTGCATAGTATTCTTTCTGCCCCAACGCTAAGGCCTGCCGGACGGTACTCCGTTCGGTGAGGCCGTCTGGTTATCTTTTAATTTTTACTAATGTGAAAACAAGGTATGCATTATCAAAGCTACTAATCCAACTAAGGGAGGCTCCATGCGGTTCTCTAAAGAATTTCTTTTTATAATTGTCAAAATAATAGTTAATAACATTAAAAATCCTGCGATTCCTGATATTCTCCCGCTGTTTTGACATGATGCCATAAAATGTAACGGAGATATACAAAAACAAATAATTGCTGGCCAATACGGATATTGTTTCAGTTCAGATAATATTCCTTTTTTATCATTCATATTATTTAAAGATAACGTCTAAGCCTCTGGGAACCGAGTGTAGCGAGGTTACCAGAAGGCTAAATAGT
>CAZRKP010000045.1:0-39778 GCA_964600895.1 uncultured Victivallis sp. | reverse complement strand
ATGGAAATAGACACCTGCATAGGGCAAATCATGAAAGCACTGGAAAAACATGGCCTCAAGGAAAATACGATCGTCTTATACACCTCCGATCATGGGGAGTTTGCAGGTGGACATGGAATAATGGAGAAGATCGCGCCGGGGCACAACGTATATGAGGATACATTAAGGGTTCCGCTGATCATCAGCTGTCCTTCACATCTGAGAAAAGGCGTCGTCAGCCAGGATCTGGTGGAACTTGTGGACATTTATCCGACCCTGATGGAACTTTGTTCATGCAAGGCGTCTGCCGGTATGCAGAAGCTCCAAGGAAGATCACTTTCCTCCCATATCAAGGAGGGAGTTCCGGTTGGAAGAGAATTCGCGGTTTCAGAAAATTGGTCCCAGGCATCAGTCATTACCAGGCGTTACAAGCTCGGAATCTGGCTTGAGCCCGGGAAGAAAGGCGCGGCGGATTTCCGTGCTTCTGGCGATATGCTGTTCGACCGGGAAAAGGATCCTTTTGAGCTCAGGAATCTTTGTTCTGACATGGAACATTCTGAACTCAAGGATAGATTATCCCGAGCATATGCCGACTGGCGTCACAGCCTCTTCCAGGGCTGAAAATATTTTATACCAAATTTGGTCTAACTTCACTTGAAATCGGATTCTGCTTCATTTATCTTACAAGATTAAACAAGGATTTCAATGGGACGGACAAAGCACATCGGCGCAGCTGAAAGGTTGCTCAGCAGGATCCGGAATGGCGACTATCATCTCGGAGGAATTCCCGCAGAACGCGATCTGGCCGAAGAAATAGGCGTCAGCCGGATGACGGCGCGCAAGGCCGTGCTGAGACTCATCAACAGGGGCCATCTCTTCAGGCTTCCGAATGGCCGCATTGAGATAAAGAACAGAATGGCACTTCCCCAGTTCGCCCTTCTCGCTTCCGCCCATCCCTCCGGAGAAACCGATGAATGGAACATTGCACTTTCAAAACTTTCCCGAAAATACAAGTTCCTCTTCAAGTCTGTCTACTATTACCATAATGACGATCCTGTGATAAAGAATACGGTTGCCAGCTTCGACTGCACATTCATGCTCCCCCCTGCTCCAACGGACAACCTTGTCAAAGAATTGAAAAGGACAGGAAAGCCATTCTTCATCCTGAACAGTGACTGGAGCTCATTTGGAATTCCTTCCATCCTGATCTTCCCTCCGGTCTTTGTAAAAAAGATGCTTGATCATCTTTCCTCGCTCGGGCACAGGAGGATAGATTGCCTGAACGTCCAGCCCGATTCAGGAGTCATCTCTGAAAGAATATCCATCTGGAAGGAATGGCTTGAGGAAAGGGGATACAATGGGAATCTCATTAACGAACCTGTAAAGTCATATTCCGATCCTTATCCTGCGGCATTCAAATTGATCGACAAGCTGATACGAAGGAAGAAATTTGACTCGAAGGCCCTTTTCTGTATAACAGAGCCAGCGGCATTCGCGGGAATGTGCGCCATGATCGACCATGGCATAATTCCAGGCAAGGATATTGCAGTATGCGTTGCAGGTACTGCGGCAAAACAGGAGTCTTTCAGACCGAGCCTGACATCCATGGAAAAAGTAGAGATCGAACCGTATCTCCATAAGTGCATAAGCTGGATGATGAAGAAGCAGCGGAAATGGAAAGGTCCTCTTCTCATGAAGCCTGACAATATCGAAGTGGCGGTCAGGCAGTCGACGGTTCCGGAGAAAAAAGGAAATCTTTGATGAATATGCCGTATAAGGCAAAAATTTATTTCACCTTGATAGAACTACTGGTAGTAATTGCTATCATCGCGGTACTCATTGCCCTACTCCTCCCAGCCCTTCAGATGGCAAAGGAATATGCTAAAAGCGTCACTTGCATGGGAAACCAGCGGCAGCTCGGAATGATTGTCCTGATCTACGCCGGCGACCATGAGGGCGTGGTGCCGCAGGGAGCCTCATATGGAGGTCAGCCCTGGTGGTGGTATGCCTTCTACAAGATAGAACCCTACAAGGTCGCCAGCACTACCAATCTCAGATGCCCCAAGAACAATCCCAAGATGTCCGGTTTCAGCGGTCCTAACTATGCATTCATCGTACCTGGCACGACAAACGGCGGTTTCATAGGTGAAGAACTTGTCGCCGGCGGAACAAAGTTCAGGGGAATCTACATAACCAGCATTTCAAAACCATCCACCTATATAATGGCCAGCGATGCAGCAACGCAAGGAGGCACATCTCCGATACTGTTAAACGCGAAATCTCCCGCCGCAGGGGTCTGCATCGGTTTCTCAGGCGGCAGCAACCGCGGTGGGGCTATTGATTACATCTGGGTGGGTCATCCTACTGATGCAGCGAACATTGTATTCATGGATGGACACGGTTCACATTGCAATGACGATCTTCTGACAAGTATTGGGGTGACGGACTACTGGGATACCAGAGGCGTACGCCATTAAAAAATATAAAGGGGAGGCTTTATGGAAATGTTTACCGGCAAGAACAGAATTGTTGGTATTGCAACGGCAATTCTTTTGTTTTCCACTTCGAATCTGTTCTGCCAGGAAAAAACTGCTCCTGCAGAAACACCGACGGCAACATTCATCAGTTCCGGTCCGTTCGGAATAGCATCGGGCGCAGAATGGTCCGGCGAATATCCAAAATTTAATCCTCTCCTGAATCAAGCTGGCATCACATGCCTCCGCTATTTTCCCGAATGGCAGACAATCCAACCCAAGAAAGGGGAATGGAACTGGGAGCTGGCTGACGCGATGGTGGCGGACGCCACCAAGAACAAGATACAGATGTCCGGAGGTTTTGCGTATTTCGCAAAATTCGCTTCTGCTGATGGAGGTACCCGGAAGGGACCGATAAAGGACATACAATACTTCAAGGATTATACCGCCGGTGTCATGGCGAGATACCAGAACAGCATCAAGTACTGGGAAGTATGGAACGAGTTCAACGGAAGTTTCTATCAGGGCAATAACAAGCCGAAAGAATATGCTGATCTTGTCGTTGCCGCCTATGACGAGGCGAAGAAGATAAGTCCTGATATCAAGATCGGCATGGGCTGTGCAAACTTCGATATCGGATTCTTTGACGCCGCGATCAAGGCCGGTGCGGCAGGTCATTTCGATTTCATCGCAGTCCATCCGTATGAAAATCTCGGAGCCGTAATGGGCGACGGCGCCGAATCCGGATTCCTCAGCATGGCCGGCAGCATCAGGAAGATGCTCAAGGACAACAAACAGAACGAGAACATGCCCCTCTGGATAACTGAAATCGGATATCAGGCGCCTATCAAGCCGAACCCGGAGAAGGACGCCCAGCAGGCTGAAGCAATCATAAAGGCCTACATCCTTTCTATCGCCCAGGGATTTGAACGCTTGTACTGGTTCGAGGCGCGCGGTCCCGCCTACGGAAAAGGAACAGACCACGGAATCATCCGCGAGGACTGGACCCTTAGGCCGGCTTATGATGCAGTCAAGACAATGACAAGCCTTCTTGGAAGCACTCCGAAATATCTCGGTTGGCTTAACCTCGAAAAGAACGGCTATGGTTTCGTTTTCCAGGGCAAGGATGCGAAAGTCCTTGCAACTTGGTCGCCTCCTGGAGCGACGAACAAGATCAAATTCGAATCTCCTGTGAAGATAATCGACCTTGCCGGTAAGACAACAGTTCTTGAAACCGGAAAGGAGTTTGATCTGACAAGGATGCCCGTCTTCATAACTGATCTGCCGAAGAAGCTGACCGATCTAGCCGAAAGCCAGAGCAAGAATCCCTTCCCGTGGGGAACCGACTACAGCAAAGTTGATACGGCATCCTGCAAGCTCGGTGCGACAAATGAGGACAAGGGCATCAAACAGGTCAGGATGGAAACAACTGCCGTGGAGAACGGCCTGACGGAAAGCTGGCGCAAATCCAATTTCAAGCATGGCGGAGAAGGCCGTTATATTTATTTCCGTGTAGATCCGACATTTGCTTCTTTTGGTTCAAAAGACCTTGAGATCACTGTTGTAGTCAAGAGGGTTGCTCCCGACAAGAAGGCCGTCATAAACCTACTTTACGAATCATTGAAAGGATACAAGGGTGCGCCGGGCGGCAACTATGAAATTCCTGCTGACGATCAGTGGCATGAGAACACCTGGAAGGTGAACGATGCGAATTTTGTCGGCGGCTGGGGCTGGAACTTCCGTACTGAAGCAACAGGTTCACCGAATGAATTCTTCATCAAGGAGGCAAGAGTAAAGAAAGTTACGCCGGCAGAAGGAGGAACAACCCCGCCAGCTCCGGCAAAGTAATAGGGAGTGTAGGAATTCCCGGAATAAAACTTAGGAGGCGATAAAATGTATAGTCATTTAAAGCTCAAACAACTTTTTGTTTTGATCATGCTGTCTACAAACATTTCCTTGTATGCACAGGAACCCGCAAAGGAACAGCCTCAGGAAACTGCCAAGCCCGCATTGAAGCCGGATCCTGTGATGAGCCCGTTTGGCGTCGGAAGCAGCGCCTTGCGTTCGCGTGATCATGTGAAGTGGATGCCGCAGATGGCAGAGATCGGATTGCGTGATTTACGCTCCTGCGCTGGTGGTTGGGGAGCGGAACCGGAGCAAGGCACATGGTCGTGGACAACGTTCGATGAACGCCTGACCTACTTGGAAAGCATCGGAGTTTCCACGGGGATTATGTTCAACGGCCTCGCGAAATGGGATACCAAGGATCAGAAGGGCGGACTGCCTATGAACAGCCTGCCAGAGTGGGGTGAAATGGTCGGAAAAGTCGTGGAGCATACAAAGGGAAGAGTGAAATACTTCGAGTGCTGGAACGAACCACCGAACGGCACCAAGAACGCCCCGGCTTCGGATTATGCAAAGGTGGTAGTCGCAACATATGACGCTGCGAAAGCCGCAAATCCCGATGCACTCGTCGGCATGGCCGCAAAATCGGCCCACATCTCATACTTGGATCAGGCGATCAAGGCTGGAGCAAAAGGCCATTACGACTATATCACATTGCATCCCTATGAGATCATGGGGACAATCGTAAAACATCCCGGCACTGAACCCATGTATATGAGTATCGCCACTACCGTTCGCAAAATGCTCGCCGCCCAGGATCCGACCAAGGTCAATATTCCAATCATCTTCACCGAAATAGGATTCGACACTAAGAACGGCTTGGACAACCAGACGCGCGCTGTGATCATGGCATATACAATGGGAATCGCACAGGGAATCGCTTGCATACAGTGGTTCGAAGGCATGGACGGCGACAGCGGTCCGCTGGGCCTGATAGATGTCAAAGCCAAGCCGCGTCCTGCATACCACGCCCTTGGACGGCTCATCCAGCAGATCGGAAGACATCCGACCTACATCGGCTGGGTATTGCTTAACGAGAAGCATTATGGGTTTATCTTCCAGGGAGAGAAAGGTCCTGTTCTTGTGACCTGGGCCGCGACAATGAAACCGGACGAGGTTGATTTCGGACAGAGCGTCCAAATTATCGATCCGCCGACCGGTAAAACTACCGATACCGTCAAATATAAACTGAGCATGGCTCCTATCTTCGTTGTTGGAGTGCCGGAGAAGCTGGTAGCTCAGGCAAAAGCCAGCAAGGGCAAGCCGTTCCCATGGGGTGGAGACTACAGCAATGAAAAATCGGTCTCGGTCACTTTTACCGATAAGTACGTCGAGAAGGGCCTTCACACCATGGCAGCCGACACCATAGCAGCTGACGTCGTCGCCTATGGAGGCAATGCCCGCGCCGGCGAAGTACCAAAGGGCGGCAACGTGTTCTACGTCGACCCCAATTTCCTCTCGTATTCCACCGTCCCGATTGAGATCACCGCCGTGGTCAAGCGCAACGAGAAGAACGATCCAGCAAAACTGATACTCGAATATGAATCGACCACCGGCAACGGCTACAAGAAGCCCGAGCCCTTTGAAATCCCCGACAATACTCAGTGGCACAATGCGACATGGAAGATAGATGATTCTCAGTTCGTCGGAACCTGGGCCTTCAACTTCCGCTTCAACTCCGGCAAGTTCCTCGTCCAGAGCGTGACGGTGACGAGGCTTGACAAATAAATGTAGCATAGGCACCTTGCCTGTGAAGATAAAGGAGCGTACAAATGAATGCTGCAATGTTTTGCAGGGGAACTGCAATAATAGGTCTTTTTCTCTTCTTCCACGCGGGATCTGTATTTTCAATTGATGCCAATGCTCCCGAAGCGGGCTCCGACGAACTGGAAGTCAAAAAGAAAGAGCAGCCTCTCAAGATTGATCCAAAGCTGCCGAACGTCATGATAATAGGAGACTCGATCTCCCTGAGTTATACTCCGATAGTCGCAGAACTGCTCAAGGGAAAGGCGAATGTCGTCCATTCGAAAGGCAACAGCAATGATACGGCGACCGGAGTGGCATGTGTGAAGAAATGGGTTACTCAGGTTCCGGGCGTGGAAAAATGGGACGTCATTCATTTCAACTGGGGTCTCCACGATTTGAAAAGGGTAAAGCGAAACGAGAAAGGTATCGTCGTAAAATTTTCAGACGATCCGAGCGATCCCCCTAACAATGACATTGCAAAATACGAGGAGAACATGAGGAAGGTGGTTGCAGATTTGAAAGCTACGGGAGCCAAGCTTATATTCGCGACCACAACTCCGTATCCGGCGGGAGTGAAACCGGCACGCGTGCCCGAAGACGCAGTCAAATACAATGAAGTGGCGCTCAAGATCATGAAGGAGGAGAACATCGAAGTCGACGACCTATATACCGCAATCCTTCCAAAATTGGCTGAACTGCAGATGCCAGTGAATGTCCATTTCAAGCCTGAAGGCTCCAAATTCCTCGCCAAGCTGGTTGCGGAAAGCATTATGAAAAGCTTAAACATCAAGGAAAATAAATGAAAAGCAGACCTAACATTATTTTCATCCTTGTCGACGACATGGGCTACGGGGACATGAGCAAGTTCAACGGCGGACTGAGCCAGACACCGGTACTCGACTCTCTCGCAACTGAAGGATTGTGCCTGACCCAGCACTACGCGGCCTCACCTGTCTGCAATCCCTCGCGGGCAAGCCTGCTGACCGGACGCTATCCCCACCGCACCGGCAGCATAGACACCTTCGACCATCTGGGATGCGAGAGGTTGTCCCTGCGCGAACGCACGATTGCAGATATCCTCAAGAATGCCGGATATGCCACTGGACTTGTAGGCAAGTTTCACAACGGGACAATTGGAGACGAATACCATCCAACCAAGCGCGGATTTGATGAGTTCTTCGGGTTCCGCGGCGGATGGCAGTATTACTTTGAACCGAGGATCGAACGCAACGGGACACGTGTAAGCAACAATGGCAAATATCTGACCGACCTCCTGACAGATGAAGCAATCGATTTTGTCAAACGCCACAAGTCCGAACCTTTTTTCCTGCATTTGGCCTATAACTGCCCCCATTTCCCTCTCGAGGCGCCTGAAGATGATGTAAAACCTTTCTTGGAAAGCGGAAAGTTCACCAAGGCTGTAAGCACACTTTACGGCATGATCTGGAACATGGACCGCAACATCGGCCGTCTTCTCGGGGAATTGAAGCGTCTCAGCCTGGACGACAATACAATTGTCATGTTCACCAGCGACAACGGTCCGGACTTTGCAGGCAAGGGAGACAATGCAATGGCCCGTTTCAACTGCAATTTCCATGGATCGAAAGGAACTTCATACGAGGGTGGAATACGTCTCCCGATGATGATACGCTGGCCCGATGGCCTGCCAGGCAAGAAGAATATCGATTCAATGATGCATCTTTCCGACTGGCTGCCGACTTTGCTTGCAATGTCGGGTGTTGAACTTCCCAAGGACAATCTGCCCCTGGACGGCTGGAACAATCTTCCTGTATTGCGCGGTGAAAAAGGGAAAACCAACACGCGCCGTTTCTGGCAGTGGAACCGCTACTATCCCTACATCGGCTCGAACGCGGCAATGCGCGACGGAGACTGGAAGCTGGTGCGCCCGCGCGCCCCTCAGACGTACCGGGAAGAGGATGGCGGACTGGACCGGCAGTTGCGCCAGAATCCGGAGCAATTCACTCAGATCATGCATATACAGCCACGTTCGGAATTCTCGTATGGGCCTCCGCTTCCCGCAGAACTCTATAATCTCAAAGACGATCCCGAGGAAAAAAACAATCTTGCAGACAGGGAAGAAGACAGGACGCGCCGGATGATATGCGAACTTGAAAAATGGTTTGAGGAGGTTGAAGCCGATCGACGGCAGTGCGTCGATGCGGTATTCAAATAATATAGGAGCGACGGCGTCTCGCCGGCATTTATGTTATATGCGAATTCTTTATCTTGACATTGACACTCTTCGTCCTGATCACCTTGGATGCTACGGCTATCACCGCAACACAAGCCCTTCAATCGATTCTATCGCACGCAAAGGAATCCGTTTCAACAATGTCTACGATTCTGACGCACCGTGTCTTCCGAGCCGCACGGCTTTGTTCTCTGGTCGCTACGGAATCCATACAGGAGTAGTCGATCATGCGGGAATTGCAGCGGACTTCTTCATCGAGGGTCCGAAACGCGGATTCAGGTCTACACTTGGGAATACCTGCTGGATGCAATGCATGAAAAACCATGGGTTCTGGACGGCATCCATAAGTCCGTTTGCGGAAAGACATTCCGCGTGGTGGTTCTGCGCCGGCTTCTCCGAGATCATAAACACGGGAAAGCGTGGTGGTGAGATCGCTGACGATGTTGAACCGGTCGTAACTGACTGGCTGGAGAGGAACGCAAGCAAGGACAACTGGTTCCTGCATGTGAACATCTGGGATCCGCATAACCCCTATCGCACTCCGGAAAAATTCGGAAATCCTTTCAAAGACGATCCTCTGCCGGAATGGCTGACAGAAGAAGTCCGCAAGGAACATTGGAATGGCGCAGGCCCGGAATCCGCTCAGGATGCAGCTGAATTCCAGGAAGTCTCCCGTGAACGCTACAGGAAACCGCATTCATGGTCAAGGTTCCCGCGCCAGCCGCTACAGATGAGTTCGATGTGCGAAGTCCGTAAAATGTTCGACGGATACGATACGGGAGTCAGGTATGCGGACATACTGGCAGGAAAAATTTTCGCACTTCTGAGATCAAAAGGTGTCTATGACGATACTGCAATCATAATGTCATCCGATCATGGCGAAAACCTCGGCGAACTGAACATTTACGGGGCTCATATGACGGCTGACGAGGCTACCTGCCACATCCCGCTCATCATCCGCTGGCCGGGAATCACGGACAAACTTGCCGGCAAGGCGTTCAATTCCCTACACTCACATGTCGATACTGCCGCAACCGTGCTTGAACTTGCAGGAGGAAAAGTTCCAGCGAACTGGGATGGTGCGAGTTTCGCAAAATCCCTGAGCAAAGGTAAAGATGACGGTCGTGATTCCCTCGTCATTTCACATATGGCCGGATCATGCCAGAGGTCTGTACGCTTTGGAGATTACCTGTGTATCCGCTCTTATCACGATGGATATCATTGTTTCCCGGACATAATGCTCTTCGATGTGAAAAAGGATCCGCATATGCAGAAAGATCTCGCGAAGAAGAAACCAGAAGTCGTCAAAAAGGCCATGAAGCTGCTGGATTCCTGGCACAAGGAGGCGATGCGCACGGCAACAACACCGTTAGATCCGATGCAGACCGTCCTTGAGGCAGGAGGCCCCGAGCATGTCAGAGGTTGTCTTGATGGATATCTTAATAGGCTTCATGAGACCGGAAGATCCAGATGGGCAATACACCTGGAAAAGAAACATGAAAGGAAAGTGGTACAGCCGTCTCGGCTGTAATTAAAATCACAGGCGAGACGCCTGTGTCACATTCTAAAGGACAAAGAGAATTATATATGAAAAAACAACCGAATATCCTGATGATTTGTTCAGATCAGCATACGGCCCGTGTAACCGGATGCTATGGTGATCAAATAGTTGAAACACCGAATCTTGATGCACTCGCTGCGGAAGGTTGCCGCTTCGATTCGTTCTACTGCAACAATCCGATCTGCGTGCCATCACGTATGAGCTTCATGACAGGTCGCTATTCGTTCAAGTGCGAGTCCATCGGCAACCAGACCATGCTCGACAGTCGTTACCCCACTCTTGCGCATATCGCCGTCCGTGGCGGATATCATGCGACTCTCTGCGGTAAGATGCATTTCAACGGCCCCGACCAGCGCCATGGTTTCTTAGAATCGCTCCTCGGATCCAATTCCACCCTCGGCATATATAACGGCCTTGATCGCAAGTCGAAGGGACCTTTAAGCAAATATTCACTCGGAAACTGCTCAAGGCCGGATCCTCTCTTCCATGTTGGTTCAGGTAAAAACCAGATGACAGGATATGACGAGGAAGTCACTTCGCGGACTATAAAATGGCTGAAGAAATATGCAGATACCCCTGATGCGCCCCCTTTCTTTTTTGTAGCAGGTTTCATGCTTCCCCACTGTCCGTATATCGCGCCACCTGAACTTTATAAGAAGTATAAGGAAAAGGTAAGGGCCGCCAGGCTCTCGAAGAAACAACTGGATTCCATGCATCCGTACCACAAGGATTACCGGAAATATATCCTATTGGACAAAGTGCCCGATGAGAATTTTGACAAGGCCGCAATCGCCTACTACGCCATGACCGAACAACTGGATCGGAACATCGGAAAGATATTCAATTCTCTCAAGAAAAACGGCCTCTGGGATAACACCATAATCCTCTATTTCACCGACCACGGCGAAATGCTCAATTACCATGGTCTCTGGCACAAGGAATCATTCTACGAGGATTCGGCCCGTATCCCGATGATAGTGCGCCATCCTTCGATGAAGCTTGCAAAGACATCGCCAGTACATCATTCTCTTGTGGATCTCATGCCGACCCTATGCGAACTTGTAGGCGTAAAACCACCGCCGGGAATTGACGGCGTTTCAATGATCCCCGCATTGAAGGGCGCCAAGCCCGACCTTGCCGTCAAGGTTGAGACCTATACTTTCTGGGCGAAACACAAGCCAGGACTCAGCTCAAACCGCATGGTCAGGAAAGGCCCATGGAAGCTCTGTTATTACGGAGCCTACGACTCATACCAGCTCTTCAACATCGACGAGGATCCCGAGGAACACAACGATCTCGCCAAGTCCCCAAAGCACAAGTCCGTGATAAAGAAATTATCGAAACTGATTTTCTCCGACGGCTGGTCTGCGAACATCGCAAAAGAGATAAATGAGAGGCTAAGCGCTTTCGGTCATCCCGAGAACATGAAGGCGTACCGCGACATCCTGCATGACGGTGTCCTGAAAAACGATCCTCTGCCAATAGAATGCCCGGACTACTGGGAGGGAAGCAGCAAGATAGTCAACACATTGGTGGAATAAAGAATGTGGTACAGCCGTCTCGGCTGTAATTAAAATCACAGGCGGGACGCCTGTGTCGCGTTAAAGAAAAATGGAGAATCAATGCCACAGACATCACGGGAAATAGTTACACGCGCATTGAAGTTTGAAGCTCCGGAACGCATGCCGCGCCAAATCTGGCGTCTGCCGTGGGCGACTAAACACATTCCAGAGGTAATGGCAGAGATCGACCGGAGATGGCCGGGCGACATTTCCGGTCCTGCAAGAGTCTACAGGGATTCCAGAAAATACAAGGGAGATCCTTATCTTGTGGGGGAACATGTCGACGATTGGGGATGCATCTTTGAGAACATCCATGAAGGCGTACACGGTGAAGTGAAGAATCCGATCCTCGCAGAAATAAAGGACTGGAAGCAGATAGTGAAACCGCCATTTGAAATGCTTCCTGAGAACATTTCCGTCGCCAGGGATACTGTCAACCGCTCATGCGTCAAAAGCAATTCCTTCATGTTTGCATCATGCTGTCCGCGCCCATGGGAGAGATACCAGTTCATCCGCGGAACCGAGAACGCCATGATCGACATGATGGATCCCGATGCCGATGTCAAAGGCCTTCTCGGGATGATCCATGAGTTTTTCCTCCGGGAACTTGAGTTTTGGTGTTCAACCGATGTAGATGCCATCTCCTTCATGGACGACTGGGGTTCGCAGAGGCAGCTCCTTCTTCCACCGTCTGTCTGGAGGGAAACCTACAAGCCTCTATACAAGGAATACTGCGACATGGCTCATGCTGCAGGAAAGTTCATATTCATGCATTCCGACGGATATATTTCTGAGATCTTTGACGACCTGATAGAAATAAAAGTCAATGCCCTGAACTCCCAGCTCTTCTGCATGGACATCGCGGATCTTGGACGCAGAGGGAAAGGAAAGATAGCGTTCTGGGGTGAAATTGACCGCCAGCATGTCCTGCCTTCAAAGGATCCTAATGATGGAAGAAAGGCCGTACGCATAGTCGCAGAACACCTCTTCGACCGGAAAGGTGGAGTTTTTGTGCAGTTTGAGGCGTCACCCGGCTGCAATCCTGAAACGATGATGGCGGTCCTCGAGGAATGGGATGCCGTCCAGCGGGAAGCAGGAATGAAACCCTGCTAAGTCCTCCTATGCTTAATCGAAACTATGGCTATATTATGGCTCCAATCTTATGTAGGACGGGTTGAAACCCGACATACTTTCAAGGAAGTTAACTATGACATCCCGCGAAAGATTTCTTTCCGCAATGAATCACCGCCAGCCCGACAGGATCCCTTTCGACATCGGTGGCACCTGCCTGACAGGAATGCGTCCTGAATGCCAGAAGGCACTCATGGATTTTCTCGGCCTGAAACCTATGGGCAAATCTGGTTCAGGGGTAGATGAGAGCATCCTCAAATGGGCTCGGACGGACTTCAGGTTTGTAGGCAATGTGGTCGACCTCCCAAGCCCCCACAAGAAGACAATCTCCCCTACTTCCAACATCAACTGCTGGGGCATCGGATACGAGTGCATAGACGGAGAATGGCAGATCTCCAGTTATCCGCTGAAGGATGCCACTGTTGACGACCTGAAAAACTACAAGTGGCCGGATCCGGTTGTCGATGAGAAACTTCTCGCTGACTGGATGGAAAAAGCCAAGACACTAAAAAAGCAGGGAGAATATGTAGTTGTTTCCTCCCATCCTGTGTATGGGATACTTGAGCTTGGATGCTGGATGTGCGGATATGACGATTTCCTGCTGAAATTCGCGTTAGATCCGGATTTCGTAAAACTCTTCTTTGAAAAGTATTTCGAAATACAGACCAAGGTCAGTGAACAATATTTCAGGGCACTTGGCCCATACATTGATCTTACTATAAGCGGTGACGATTTCGGCTCCCAGGGCGGACCGCTTGTATCGCCGGCAATGTTCGAGGAGTTCATCTCACCGTATTTCTCCGAAAGGATCAAGCAGGTCAAGAAGATCGCGGGATGCTATTACTGGCATCACAGCTGCGGCTCAATCTTCGGAATCCTCGACAAGATCATAGATTGTGGCGTGGACATCCTCAATCCGATCCAGACATCGGCATTCCAGATGGAGCCTGAACGGCTCAAGAAGGCTTATGGCGACAAGATCGTGTTCTGGGGCGCAGTGGATGTACAGCAGTTCCTGCCATTGGCAAAGCCGGAAGAAGTCCCGGCAAGGATCAAGGAACTCATTGAAGTCCTTGGCAAGGACGGCGGATATGTCATGGCTCCGGCACATGAAATACAGAAAGACATTCCTGCTGAAAACATCGTCGCATGGGTGGAAACAGTGAAGAAGTTGAAATAAAGAATGTGGTACAGCCGTCTCGGCTGTAATTCAGTTACAGGCGAGACGGCTGTAATTCAGTTACAGGCGGGACGCCTGTATCACACTCTTATTATGTAAAACAATACTTGAAGGGTAAAGATGGAGGAAATGGAATTAAAAGAATGTGGTACAGCCTTCTCGGCTGTAATTAATGACACAGGCGGAACGCCTGTGTCAGATTCATTTATTCCATTCTCCTCAGTTTCTCAAATTGAATCAACTCGTCGTTATCTTCCTCACTGGCAACAGGCAAAAGCAACTTATTTTTTGACTTTCCGGCTTGCCGATTCATTACCCAAGGAAAAACTGGATACTCTCAGAACCCAAAGAGATGCGTGGATATTGCTCAATCCAGAACCATGGAATGAACTTCAATATAAAGAACATTCAAAGTTGTTTTCAGAAAAATTGAATGAATGGCTGGATGCAGGAACCGGTTCATGTATTCTTGCCAGCACTGAAGTTTCTAAAATAGTCGAAGATTCCTTATTGCACTTTGATGGGGAAAGATACATCCTCGACGAATATGTGATTATGCCTAATCATGTTCATGTCCTGCTATCTCCTTTAGACAAATATGATTTGGCCAAGATTCTTCACAGTTTAAAATCCTTTACAGCTCATGAAATAAATAAAAAGCTGGATCTGCACGGTTCAATCTGGATGGACGAGTCTTATGATCACATTGTCCGCAGCTTGGAACAATTGGAATTCTATAGGAAATACATTACGGAAAATCCATCAAAAGCTCGATTAAGCCTGGGAAAGTATAGATTGAAGAAGAAAATTACAGGCGAGACGCCTGTACCACATTCCTGAAGAATGAACAAGGAAAATTACAGGCGAGACGCCTGTACCACATTCTTAAAATAGAAAGAAGGCAAATAATGCGAATTCACATGGTTCCCAACTCCCACATAGATCCAGTATGGCTATGGGACAAGTATGAAGGAATTGACGAGGTTCTCAACACTTTCCGATCGGCCTGCAATCGTCTGGATGAATTTCCGAAACTCACATTCTCTGCCAGTTCCCTGCAGTTCTATGAATGGACGATGAAATATGACAGGAAACTTTTCAAGCGCATCAGGGATCGGATCGATGAAGGCCGCTGGGAGGTCTGTGGTGGATGGTGGGTAGAGCCCGATACGAACCTACCGCTGGAAGCCAGCTTCCTCAAGCATGCTGAACTTTCTGCGAAGTTCGCAAAGAAACATCTCGGTGTCAAGATCGTGACGGCATATGTTCCCGACACATTCGGACATCCTGCCACGCTTCCGAAGATCCTTGCTGAAACAGGATTCAAATATTTCATCTTCTGCAGGCCGGGATTGCAGGAGAAACCGGATCTCCCGTCGAACCTTTTCCGATGGGAATACGAAGGGAGCAGCGTTCTTGCATACCGGCTTAAGCACCATTACGGCCAGTGGGGATGGGTTCCGACCGAAAAGATTTCCACAATGCTCGAAGATGAGGAATATAAGAATCAGGCCGCAAACTGCTATCTGTTCGGCGTCGGTGACCACGGCGGAGGACCTGCCATAGATGAAATAAAGTTCTACAACAAGTTCATGGAAGGAAAACCGGAGAAAGAGATTGGCTATTCGACCTGCGAGAAGTTCTTCAAGGAAGCAGAAAAGATCAAGGGAATCCCTAAATACTCTGGAGATCTCCATTTCCATGCGATAGGATGCTACTCGGTGATGCGTGACGTCAAGAATGCGATGCGCAACAGCGAGAACTCCCTGGGATATGCTGCGCGCTCTCTCAAGATGAACAGGAAAAAAGATGATTGCCTCGATGATTCATGGAAGACGACACTCTTCAACCAGTTCCATGACATCCTTCCGGGATCATGCGCTCCAGCGGCGGCTGAAATCGCCAGAGGTGAACTTGAAGGAGTGGACAGCTTCTGCAAGGATACGGCCTATCATGCACTCAAGACAGTCTCATTGAAATCCAGGCCAAAGGTAAAGGAAGGAGAGTTCAGGATATTCAACACCCTCCCCTATGATGTGACAGCTCCACTGACGGTCGAATCCATGGTCTATTACCGTGAAAAGGCTGCTTTCATGGATTCCAGCGGGAAACTCGTCGAAATACAGGAAGTCCTACCGAGTGTCAGATGCACCAGCCGCAGATGGGAATTCATCGACACTCTTCCTGCAAAAGGATTCAAGTCCTATCACTTCAACAATGATAAGCTGGTGGAAAGGCCTAAGGCTGAAGCTGCGCATTTCGCAACTGCTACCGGTACAGACTTGGAACAACTCAGCAGATCATTGAATTCATCAGTGAAATTCCTTGTCCTTGACGACAAGTCCGACACCTGGGGACATGTCGTCAGCAAGTATGATTCGGTCGAAGGTGAATTCAAGCTCGAATCCTCCTCTGTCATGTACGGTCCCATCTCCTCCAAAATCCTCCAGAAATTCTCCTATGGCAAGTCAACCCTTGATATTATCTACTCGATATATTCAGGAGTTCCCGGAGTTTATGCCGACATAAAGGTGAAGTGGGGCGAGCACAGGAAGATCCTGAAGATGGAGATCTCCCCTAAAGAGGCAAATTCCAAGACATTGACCATGCAGTGTGCCGGAGGTTCCACAAAACGGGTCGCGAACGGGAATGAACTTCCGCTGCACCATTGGCTGTGGCTGCCTTCGGGGAAAAAGGGAACTGCCGTTCTCCAGAAAGGCGCTTTTGCATGCGACTGCCTCAATGGACGGATTCGCCTGACGCTTGTCCGTTCAAGCATATACGCCTTCCATGATCCTACCAAGCTGAATCCAAACGATCCGCAGCTTGATACCGATACCGGACACCATTTCTTCAAGCTTGTTATTCTGCCTTGCCAGAATTTAGACGAGAATTATCTTAACAGGCAGGCGGAAATATTGAATGAGCCCTTCACGGTGATAAGGGAATCATAAAAAGAATGGGTGAATGGATGATTGGATTGATGGATAAATGGGTAATTATAATTCTTCCCAGCCATCCACCCATCCAACAATCCATCCATCCTTGCAATTAAAAGGATTTCAAATGTCAAAGACAAATACATATCTCGGACTGGACATCGGCGGAACAAAGTCCGCTGCGATAATCGGCGATTCTTCTGGGAAGCTGCTCGACAGGACAGAGTGGCCCTCTAACGCAAAGCTTGGCCAGAAACATATGATGGATGGAATAATCGCAAATGCCATGGATATGCTCGGGAAATATCCGAAGATCTCCTCTGTCGGTGTTTCCATAGGCGGGCCTCTGGACGCGAAGAACGGCATCATACAGTCACCTCCCAATCTTTCTGGCTGGGACAATATTCCTCTAAAGAGAATTCTCGAGGATAGATTTTCACTTCCTGCGCATGTCGATCATGACGCCGGAGCCTGTGCACTTGCAGAATATTACTGGGGAGCCGCAAAGAATCTCCATAGCGTGGCATATCTGACCTGCGGGACTGGATTCGGCATCGGACTTGTGATCGACGGCGGGATCTATTACGGCGCCCACGGACACAACTGCGAAATAGGACATGCGAGATTCGCAGACGACGGTCCAGTCGCCTTTGGTAAGGCCGGAAGCTTCGAGTCATTCTGTGCCGGCGGCGCTCTTGGCAGGATCGCGGCCTGGAAATTTCCTTCCGTCTGGCCAAAAGCTCCGACTTCCGAAGAAATCGGCAAACTCGCCGAAAATGGAAATAAGGAAGCTTTACAGGTCATTGATATCAATGCCACAGCAGTCGGCAGGGCCTGCGCACTGATAGCGGACATGCTTTATCCGGACATGATCATCCTTGGCAGCCTTGCGAACCATCTCGGTAAAAACTGGATCGACAAGGTAAAGAAAGTCTTCCATGACGAGGTGCTTCCTGACGCCAGCAGGACTTGCAAGATATCTCCTTCGGTACTCGGAAAAAAGCTCCAGGATTATTCCGCAATCGCCGTAGCACACAGGAGAAACTGAACCGACAATCCTGTAAGTCCCTGTTTCGGAGTAACGGCGTGTCCGAGTCTCGACGATATGGGGTATCAGAAAAAGTCAGAACGGCGATACAGAGATAAGAAGATTTTGCACTTGTTTATGGGAAATTTGAAATTCTATTAATATTTTTATCGGACGATAAAAATATAAGGGGAGTGAACAAACATGAAGAAAGTTCTTATGATGTTATTTCCTGTTCTAATGGCCGGAATGGCCTCCTGCACCGACGTATATCCTCCGGAACCGCCCAAGGCCAGGAGCAATCCTATGAATCCAGAAGCACACCTCCTCATACTGCAGAACCGGGAAATCGTTGTTGGAATGCTGCCTGACATCGGAGGTCACGTTGTTCTTTTCAGGACCCACAGCGGTTCGAATATCTTGAATTCTACCCCTAAGCTTTGGATGGAGCCCGGACCAAAGGTATCGGCGGAAGATCCCCAGTTCCTGCCATACAACGGGCACATCTACTGGGCAGGTCCACAAAAAGGCTGGTGGTCACAGCAGGATTTGAATCCCGCCAAGAAAAAGCAGAACGCCTCCTGGCCGCCGGATCCCTATCTGACCCAGGGAAAATATGAAATAGTTGAACAGACAAAAGATTCCGTGAAGCTGAAAGGCCCTGCCAGCCCCGTGAGCGGACTCCAGCTTACCAAGGAAATAAGGATCAAGGACAACAAGGTGTTCCTGAAGGCGACCGCGACAAACATCAGGGACAGCGAGGTCTCCTGGGACATCTGGTCGAACACGCGTCTCCCTGGGACTGCACACGTCTATGTTCCAGTCAGCAAGGAAGGCGGGGTGATAAAGATGGAGTTCACGGCCTGGTCACCCGACAAGGATCGCGTACTCCCCTATGAAATAACAGATGGCTTCCTGAACTTCGATATTCCATCTCTGGAGACAGACAAGGAACACGTCTTCACTTCAAAGACATTCATATATCCTTCCGTGCCCTATATTGCAGCTTTCACGGGTGATTCTCTTTTCATCAAGAGGGCTGTTGCAGCTGTTCCAAAGAACCAGATCCATCCCGATCACGCCTTTGTGGAAATCTACAAGCTGACAGGAAATATCCCCGGACACCTGACCGAACTTGAGATGCACGGCCCTTTCAAGACCTTGAAGCCGGGCGAAAGCATGTCATTCGAGGAGAGCTGGGAAGTCATCCCGAGCGGTGAGATTTCCAATACAAAGGACAGGATCAAATTCCTGAAGGAAAATCTGAAGTAAATTCAGCTTCTCCTGAACTGACCGGCTGTAATTCCTGT
Organism: uncultured Victivallis sp.; assembly: GCA_964600895.1. Taxonomy (GTDB): domain Bacteria; phylum Verrucomicrobiota; class Lentisphaeria; order Victivallales; family GWF2-50-93; genus GWF2-50-93. The sequence continues at coordinate 20,752 of CAZRKP010000045.1, read as the reverse complement.
CATCTTCCTGAAGATGCGCATGAAATAGAAGATGTCGGCAAATCCGCATTTTTCAGCAGTCTGCTTTATGCTTTCACCATCGGCAAGCAATTGTTTCGCCCTGGACATCTTCATTGAAAGCATGAATTCCTTCGGAGATTTCCCGATATGTGCCGCGAAGAGCCTCCTGAAATGTGTCAGGCTGATGTTTGATTCCCTGGCAATCTTTTCGATAGAATAGTTTTTTTCGGGATTGGCGCTGATCTTCCTGATTATCTGGTCGATTGCAAGCATATTTCCAGATGGGACCTCATCCTCCTTCGAGGAGCGCTGCAGATCAAGTATCATTTCTATGATGATCTTCTTCCTTTCAAGGACTGAATCGAGATCCTCCCTACCCTTTATTCTCTGGACTGACATGAAGCCCTTTCGTACCGCCTCGTTTTTATCACGGAAGACAGGTACGCTGAGATATCCCATCTTCCCGAGTTTTTCCGATTCAGGTCCACCCCAGACGATCCAGAGGGTCTTCCATTCATCTTTCGGGTAATACATCGTGGGAATCTTTGGATGGACAATCATCACGTCGCCTGCCCGTACTGTCTTTTTTCCGACGCTTTCCGAAATATAGATCCCCTCACCCTTTTCGATATAGACAGCTGCGTAAAGACCAAGGATCCTGAGCTTGCCGGGATTCGAGGAACTTACCGCCTCTCCGGTCCTGTCAACCCACAGTCCGAGTTCCTTCTCGAAACCAAGAGGAGTTCTGAAGGTCTCCGACCTGAATACTTCAAATTTATTTATGGTCGATTTATCCATACTTATGCTTTTTCCGTCCATTGCTGTTAGTAGTAACATATAGCATAGTAGAGCAGAAACAAGAAAGATATCTAATATGGTCGTTAAGTCAATATTTAAAAAGCAACCACAGAGTTCACAGAGGAATATTTCATGGGTGATAATATCCAAATTTGAATGGTTTTACGATTCGTCCTCCAATTGGAGGACGAATCCGATGGAGTGCGCAGACGGAATTTAAAGAAGTCTGCGCTAAAAACAAAGCGGTGACTCTGTCACACGCACTCCCAGGTCAGGCCAAAGAGCCTGACGTAAAACAAGAACAATATAAAACTAAGGAGACACAGAAAATGAATGCAAGACAGAGGACTTTGGAGACTTATCTTTTTGGAAATCCCGACAGGATACCGCTGAGTCCCGGCCATGGAAGGAAATCCACCCGTGAGACATGGAGGACTCAGGGCCTTCCTGCAACAGTAAAGGACAATGAAATATATGAATACGCGTACCGTCAGGCCGGAGGTAAGCTCGAATGGCCGAAGGGCGGAAAAGGATTCAATGTAAATGAGCGCATGAATCCGATGTTCGAGGAGAAGGTGATCGAGAAGAAGGCGGATTCGCAGATCGTCCAGGACTGGAAGGGCAATATCTGTGAGATCGGCAACGAGTTCACTGTCGAATATCTTCGAAATGCGATCGACTTCGTCACCCGTCGCTGGATCAAGTGTCCGGTCGAGAGCCGCGCCGACTGGGAGGACATGAAAAAGCGTTATAATCCCGACGATATTTTCCGTTTTCCCGAAAATCCCGCAGAACTCGGAAAGGAGATTGCCGACAGGGATTATTTCCTGCAGATATCGTTTTCAGGTCCATTCTGGCAGCTGCGCGAATGGGTCGGATTCGAGAACCTTTGTACGATGTTCTATGACGATCCGGACTTTGTAAGGGATATGATCCAGTTCTGGCAGGATTATGTATCGCAACTATTAAGGAACACCTTCAGGAATTTTAAACCTGACTCCGTGCATCTATCCGAGGACATGGCATACAAGTGCTTTTCGATGATATCACCGGAAATGGCCCGTGAATTCCTCCTGCCTACCTGGAAGAAATGGGGCGAGATAATCCGCGGTGCCGGGGTTCCGATATATGCGATGGATTCCGACGGATACATTGGCGAACTCATCCCTCTCTGGATCGAGGCCGGAATAAACGTCTGCGACCCGATCGAAGTTGCCGCTGGAAACGACATTGTTGAATTCAGAAAGCGTTTCGGGCGGAACATGGCGTATTCCGGAGGCGTTGACAAGAGGGAGATGGCGAAGGGTGGCAAGTTCATCGAGACTGAAATCAAGAGGATCGAGCCTGTGATCAAGGCAGGCGGATTCATCCCCAGCTGTGACCACGGCGTGCCGTCCGATGTGTCCTGGCCGAACTTCGTGCACTACACGAAAATACTTGCAAAAAGCACGGGGTGGCTATGAATTCGAAAGATGAAAATCATGTCAGCTACCAGTCGATCCTGGAGGGCCACGCTCCACACATGTTATACTGGAAACTCGAACATCTGGATCCGTATCGCAGACCGCAAGATGAAGATTTCAGCATGATCAATGGACACCAGGTTTTCGGTAAAGCCGACTCGCGTATGGTCCGGAAACCGTTCGCAAGCCGGAAATCCGCCTGGCGGCAGATTGATTATGAGAATTTGAAATTCACAAGCTCACTGGAGGGGGATACAGATCTATTCCGCTGGGAAACTCCGGATGGCACACTGACCGCGCGCCGGCATCACAACCACATGACTGAGTATCCCATCAAGTCCGTTGACGACCTTCCTCTCTGGCAATATGTTCATGAAAACATGGTCTATCGGCGCAATCCGGCGTTTTCTGAGGACGAGGGCCGTACAAGTCGGACAATTAACCATAATTGGTCTCCAGTTCAGGAGCTTCTCCAGTTCGAGACGGGGATCGAGAACTTCTACTATTTCCTGGCGGACGCCCCTGATCAGATGGAGAAACTGATGGAGACAATGCACCACAGGAACCTGGATTCAATAAACGTCGGCCTGGAGTCATGTCCGAATGCAAAAGTCCTCTTCCTGGGTGAAAATACCTCATCGCAGCTCATATCTCCTGATTTCTACAGGAAGCTGACTTTACCGCATGTCCATACTTACGCCGAAATTGCACATCGGCATGGAATGAAATTTGTAGTTCACATGTGCGGGCGCCTGACAGCCCTGCTGGACTGCTTCGCGGAAACCGGAATGGACGGAATCCATGCGGTTACGCCACCCACGATCGGAGATTCGCACTACATGGCCGTACGGGAGCGCTTCGGAGATGAGTTCATCATCATTGGACGCCTGAATGCACAAGTTGTCATGGGAAAACAAAAAAGGGAAATCCTGGAAATACTGCAGAATATGATCCCTGAGAGACTTATACACACTCCATTCGCACTTTGGATCAGCACCGATGAGATTCAGCTTCCGGCAGAGGATCTTGATGCGATTATCTGGGCACTTGACGAGATGAACCGCCAGTATGCTTCAACTACAGAATTGTAATGGCTGAATAATGCATTATGTTGCATATGTCTGCAGACAAGAACCTTGGCAGTAATCTTACATTACAGGGGGGCAATGAACATGAAAAAGAAATTCGAGTATCAGGTGTGCAGGGTGAATTTCCATCGTGTCACGTTCGTGAACGAAAAATGGCAGGGTGCCGCAGTTCCGGAATCGAAAAGGAAAACCGAAGATATAGAGTCGTGCCCTCTGCTGTGGGACTACCTGAAGCAGGCTGGACAGGAAGGCTGGGAACTGGTTTCTGCGGTAAATGCGGCGTTTGCATCACCTGAAAAGCCACCAACAATGTTCAAGAATTCCGAACAGATTCCATACCAGCTGCTTTTCCTCAAGCGGGAAATTGATAACTAGGAAAAACATTCTCACACGGAGGCACTAAGGCACTGAGATAAGGAAGTATAATCTATTAAAACTTCGTGTGCTTCGTGCCCTTCGTGGTGAAAACTCTGTGACTTTGCCTGTCGCGCCGTAGTTATTTCCAAACGAAGGCGGATGGCTTTGCGAGAGAAATGATTTCCGGATCACATCGAGGTGACATGCCTGTGTCGAGCTGACTCTAGAAGTTAAAGCAAGCATCATAGAATCGATTTTAAAAGCCTTTCAGCATTTAAATACAAATATTTAGCTTTATCCTACATTGACCTATATGCACATCAGGCGATATAATAACTGACAGTTAAAGACAATTCTTCTATTGTATCCAGTTTTATGTGGCTTTGTCAGCAAGATAAAGGCGGTGAAAATGAATGTTCAGCCCCAAGCTTTTTCCAACCTGAGAAAGTCCTTCATATTTTTCTCAATGCTCTGTATATTTTCTGGATTATCACTTGCCGCTCAGGAACCAAAATCAAATAATGCAGGACTTCTCCCGGAATCCTCCCGCCTTGCGATCCTCGGGGATTCGATCACCAAGCAGAAGATCTACAGCAAGTATGTAGAGACCTATCTGCTTGCATGCGCCGGACGGAAGGACATCAGTGTGTTCCAGTTCGGTTGGAGCGGAGAAACTGCCGCCGGCTTCCTGAACCGAATGGAAAAAGATTTGTCCGTGTTCAAGCCTACCGCAGCCACAATATGTTACGGCATGAATGACGGAAAATACCGTCCATATGAGGATGAAATCGGCAAATCATATGACAAATCAATGCGCGCGGTCATGGAAAAGCTGAAGGGGATGGGTGTTACATGCATAGTTATAGGAACTCCTGGCGCTGTCGATACCAAGTTCTTCAAGTTCAAGAACGCCGATGCCGGTGGGAAGTCAGCTGCTGAAAGCTACAATGAAAGCCTGAAACGCCTGCGCGACTTTGACGAGAAGATTGCTTCTGAACTCAAACTTCCATTTGCAGACCTCCATTCCGTGTTAATTGATACCATGTCCAAAGCCAAGAAAGCAAAGGGTGACGACTATGATGTATGTGGACGCGATGGCGTCCATCCGGCCCCTGACGGACATCTGATAATGGCATACGCATTCCTGAAGGCGCTGGGATGTGATGGAAACATAGGAAAAATAACGGTCGACATGAAAGGTTCTGCAAATGCAACCGAAGGACACAAGGTTGTTTCGGCGTCAGATGGGAAGATTGAGATCGAGAGTACAAGATATCCGTTCTGCTTCGATGCGGATCCTGACAAGTCAAGTAGCAACCGCAGCATCCTCCCTTATTTTCCATTCAACCAGGACCTTAACAAATTTCTGCTCATTGTGAAGAACCTTGGTTCGGCGAAGGCGAAAGTGTCATGGGGCGGGGAGACGAAGGAATTCACGCGTGAGCAGCTGGAAGCCGGAATCAATCTTGCCGCTGAATTCGCAAAGACACCTTTTGACGGGAACTTCATGAAGGTTTCGCAGGCGGTCCTTGAAAAGCAGACTCTCGAGATGAAGATGCAGCAGGGAGTTATCAGCCAATACCGCAACACGGCAAAGTTCTCCGATGATGAACTAAAGAAGGCGGCAGAAACCTTGAAGCAGATGATGGACGAACGTGCCAAGCTCGAGGTAGACGCAAAGGCTGCGATCGTTCCGGTCAAGCATTCCATCACAATTGCGCCGATACCGTAATAAGGGGGAGGACATGAATATTTTCAATTTTCGACCTGTCCTTCGTAGCCATTTGGGTGAAGTAGGATTTTCGATTACTGGTTCAAAAGGAAACGATACAAGATCCAAGATGCTAGATGCTAGATATTCTAATCCTGCATCCAGTATCCTGCATCCAGCGTCATCCTTCGTCAAGACTACGGCAGACATGTTGTTTTTCACCCTCATCGAACTGCTAATCGTCATCGCTATCATCGCAATTCTTATTGCGCTTCTCCTGCCAGCGTTGAAGAAGGCGAAGGATGCCGCGAAGACGGTAATGTGCCTCGGTCATCAGAAGCAGTGCGGACTCGCCTTCAATACTTATGCCAGTGACTACGACGGAGTGATGATATCTGTCTGGGAGAACGCAGGTGGGACACTGCACTGCTGGCCTATTTTCATAGCTGGAACGCAAGCCTCACAGGGAAGCGGGGTCGGTGATGATGGCCCGGTATATATTCCTGAGAAGAATCCGGTTTTCGGATGTCCTGCAAATCCAGCCTACGACAAGATGATCCCGAGGCATGGACGAGACTGGACCGGGAGGTACGCCTATGGGATGTACAATGCCAGCGACAACGGGATGTCCCTTGGCAACTTCAACCAGCACAAGAACGTGATCGATGAAAGTTTCGCAGAAGCAATATATCCTGCGGGAACTAGCAGGCCAGGCATCCAGATCCACAGGTTGCTGAGGGTGAGGAAGCCTGCGGGTATTGTCTGGCTGGCCGATTCATCTTCGACAAAGGTATGGGACGGTATCACCAACGACCATAGATATGTCTCCACAATCTACCGGGCAACAAGTGGCGGTTGGACTCAGGCACTGCACCTCCAGCACAACAACTCGGCGAACTGCCTTTTCTACGACGGCCACGCGGAACGCCAGAACAAGGATGATCTGCGCACGGGCGGATCACAGTTTACGACCATGCTCCTCCAAGATTTCACACTGCTGACACTGCCGTAAGATAAAAGGCACATAGGCACAAAGTAAAAGAGGCACAGAGCTGGAGGATGTCCTATCTGCTTTGTGCCTCTGTGGCTATGCCAACTTTGTCACTGTTCTACATTTCATAAATTTTTTCACTGATCACATCTTGACTTGCCTTATACGGGGGGATATAATGATATATATCAATAAAAGGAACTGATTTACATATGGTAAGACAGGCAAACAAGCCTTTTCCCGGGAAACGGGAGGACGGCACGACGCTGCGCTCCCAGATCAAGGAATGGCTCATTAAGGAATTTTCCAACTACCGGCTAGAGGACAAGCTTCCCACCAACCGCGCGCTTGCAAAGCAGCTCAACGCCTCGCTTGTGACAGTGCACAACGCGATGAACGAGCTCTGCCGCGAAGGATACGTCATTCGCCGTCAGGGAAAGGGGACCTTCCTCTCATCCCGCGAGAGACAGGTCATGAACGATGGCAAACCCAAGGCGAAGAATGGAAAGATCATAATATCCTGTCCCAATTACTTCTCCTCTGAATACTGGGGCAGGATATCTGATGCGGAGGAGCTCTCTCTCAAGAACGGATTTGAACTGACGGAGTTCAAGATGAATCCGGACACCAAATACGAAAGCCTGATCCAGATGGCTGCCAGTGAAAAGGAACTCAAGGCCATCCTGATTGTTCCGGTCAAGGGTTCTGTCACCAGGGACATCTTCGAGCGGCTGGATTCCATTGGAATACCGATAATTTTCTTTTCTTCCTGCTCGTTCATAACCCTCGGCAGGAATGCGGTCTTGATCGGACCCGACCGCTTCAAGAGCGGATACATGCAGATGAAACATCTCCTCGACAACGGTCACAGGAAGATCGCCTACATAAGCAACGAACCTTCCGCGAAGGAGGCGAATCTCAACCTGCTTGGGCAGAGGCAGGCGCTTGTCTATTACGGCCTTCCTCCGCGCAGCCTGATCCTGACCCACAGGACAATCCGTCCCTGGGAGGATTCTGCGAAGTTCGCATACGATGTCACAGGTGAAATACTTCAGAAGCATTCCATAACAGGAATAATCTATGCATCCTCAAGTGGTGCGCTTGCCGGGCTCCGCAAGCTGCGGGAGCTCAAGCTCCATGTGCCTGACGACATAAGCATCATATGCACCGGAGGCAACAGGATCATAGACGAATATGCGCCGCCGCCGTTGACAGTTGTCGGGACACAGCACCGCAAGGAGATGGAATACGCTTTCGATCTGATAACCGAAAGGACCGCGCCATCATCGAAGGTGGTCCTTTTCGAACCGGAACTGATCGTCAGGGAAAGCGTCAGGAAGATTGCGTCAGACACGCAGTAAAAATATCTTGATTTTTTCACGCAGAACGCTTGACATGGATTTGATACATGGTATAATGATATATATCATTAATAGAATATATAATTATGTTTAATATCATTAACAGCACGGAGAACAACAGATGACACAGCCATGCCCATTGATGATAGACCAGCAGATGCCGGAGCAGCATCCGGAGGAACAGATGTCTCAGCTGGAGCAACAGCAGGCGGATTATACGCCCTCGTATGAGGAGATCATGGCCGTTCAGAGGATAAGCCTCGAAGATATCAGAAAACATCTCACCGGACCTGTCATCTCCTTCATCGCCCACGTCATTTTAATCTCGGTCCTCTGCTCTCTCATGGTATACAATGACAAGCCGGAATCCCGCGAGGTCCAGGTGACGGTCATGGAACTTGATAGCAAGGAGATCGAGAAGCTTCCCGAACCGCCGCCTCCTCCCCCAGAAGAAGTTCCTCCTCAAGAGGTGACTGACACTCCGGTTGATGTGGAAAGACCAAGTACGAATACTGTCTCCACAGACGTAAACGTGACGGTTGCCAGCGAAGCGACCGGACAGATCGGTGGCGACGTAATCGATGGCCCCTCGACACAGCTGCCGAACGTACTGATGGTCGCTCCTTCGAGTTCATCCCTCATAATGCCCGGTCTTATGGCGGGTAGAGGTGTGGCAGGCAGGAGAACAGCCCTTGGCAAATATAACCGTGGCGGCGCTGCGGCAAGTACGATCGAAAGATCAACGACGAGAGGGCTCAACTGGCTGCGTGATCACCAGAACGCTGACGGTTCATGGGGTGACAATCCAGGACACTCCCCCGCGATGACCTCACTTGCAACCCTTGCTTTCCTCGCCCATGGAGAGACTCCGAGCTCCCAGGAATATGGAACATGCGTCCTCAAGGCGATCAGGAAGCTCATTGAATTCGGGAACAGCGGCAAGGGCGACGGCCTCATTGCGAATCCGGGCAACGGCTATGGCCATGCAATGGTGGCTTATGCCCTCTCGGAGGCATTCGCACTCACCAAGATCCCGATGATCGAGGAGGCTATGAACAGGACCGTAACGAGAATCGTAACCGGACAGAACACTCTCGGTTCATATACGTATAACTACAAGAACGATCCCGAGAAGGAGAGCGAGGGATATCCTCGCTGCGATCTGTCCGTTGGAGGATGGCAGTATCAGGCGTTAAAGGCCGCGTTCGCCGCCGGCTGCACGGTCAAAGGGCTTGAAACTGCGATTGAAGTTGGCAAGAACGTAGGCATAAAGAAGACGCATTACGTTCCTGGAGGAGGTTTCTGCTACAAGGGTTCTCCGACCGGAGGCAAGGGCGCAAGCGAAACACTCACCCCGGTAGGAACGCTCTGCCTACAGCTTTTCGGTGAAGGCAGATCAAAGGAGGCTCTGGAAGGACTGAAATGGATCGAGACCGCGCAGAATGGAAAGTTCATGAAATGCAACTGGCAGGATCCCAGGGCACATTCGCTATACCAGTGGTACTATCAGACGCAGGCTCTTTTCCAGGGATATTCCGGAAGCGGCGGAGCCTGGGATGTATGGAACAAGGAATTCCAGACAGCCCTGATGAAAGAACAGGAAAGTGACGGACACTGGTCATCACCCATGGAAAAATACGGACCTGCGAACAAAGGCGGTGGGGAGACCAATGAGAAGCTGAAGGGAATTGATCTGTTCGTATATTCCACTTCCCTCTGCTGCCTGATGCTGGAGGTATATTATCGTTATCTTCCGACATTCAAGGTTGCTGATGCTGCTGCGGCATCCACCAAGGATCCGGGAAAAACAGGTGCTGACGGAAAGGAACAGAAGGACGAACTTAAAATAGAATAGAAGGAGCAAATGAAAATGATCAAGAATGTTCGAACATTGCTTGCTGGTGCATTTCTTTCAACTATGGCTTTGTCCAGTGCGACTGCCACCGAACTTCCGGACATGACCGTGCCGAACGGTTGCGGGATGCAGATCAAGCCCAATTGCAGTTCTGTCGAGGATCTCGACGATCTGAAAGCCCTTGGTTTCAAATTCGTAAGAAGGGGATTCCTCTGGAACGGCATTGAGAAGGAAAAGGGCGTGTATGATTTCAGCGGACATGACGAGATAATGAAGAACCTCAAGGAGCGAGGCTTCAGGGTGATCGGAGTGATAGGATTGAACAGCAAGATCCACGGACACCCGAAGGACCAGCCGGCCCGTGGCGAATATGCGAAGTTCGCAGCCGCGCTCGTTGAGAGATACAAGGATTATGACGTGCTATGGGAGATCTGGAACGAACCAAACACCATGCATTTCTGGGGCAAGCACGGCGGCAAGGGCAACACTGAGCAGTATGCCAAGGAATATGTGACGTTGGTCAAGGAGGCCGTCCCCGCGATGCGCAAGGCCGATCCGAAGTGCTTCATACTCGCAGGTTCGGTCTCATGTCTCTGGGAACCATCATTCAACTGGACCGACTACTGCTTCAAGAACGGGATACTGCAGACCGGGATCAATGGCTGGTCGGTTCATCCCTACGGATTCAAGCTGCCGGAGGACTATACCGAAGCATATGCGGTGGTGCGCGATATCCTCGCAAAGAACAATGTCCCGAAGGATTTTCCGATGGTAAACAGCGAAAGAGGTTTCTCATTGAGCGGAAAGAATGTCGAAACCTGGGCGGGCGGGGACGAGAAGATGGCCGACCAGTTCCAGGCCTGGCATTTCGTTAGGCAGTACATGATAGATCTATTGAATAATGTAAGAGTGACAATCTGGTATGAATGGAAGGACGGACAGCAGGAATGCGAGTTCATAAAGAGCGGAGTGAAACGTCCGGCATACAATGCGGCAAAGGTGATGATAGGACAGCTCAACGGCTACCATCTCGTCAAAAGGCTGCCTCTGGAATCACCCCAGGACTACCTGCTTCTCTTTGAGAACGCAGCCGGTAGCCAGAAGATTGTCGCATGGACCTCCCCTCCTCCGAAGGAGACGCCTGACAAGGCGAAGGTTCACCCGGTCGACATTGAAGTCAAGAATGGAGGAGTCTTGGACATATATGATGTAAATGGAAACAAGAGCTCCGCCGAGGCGAAGGATGGAAAAATAAGCCTAAAGCTCAGCGGAAGCCCGCAATATGTTGATTTTACAGGAAAAAAATAATATAATTACATGGAGGTTTCTATGAAGACGAGATCGATGATCAGAACAGCAATCGCAGTTGCCGGAATCCTGGCATTCCAGTATCTTGCAACAGCAGAAGACGCGGATCAATGGCTGAAGGATGCGACGAAATGGTCTTTCAGCAACGGACAGGAGATAAATGGAGGGGCAAAAGGTTCTTTCACAGTGGAGGATGTCGACGGCAAAAAGGCCGGCAAGCTTGAATTTGATTTCACAGGAGGAGGTGGATATGTGACGGCCTCCATCCCGTTTGAAAGCGCAGGAAACTTCACGAGCCTGAAGTTCTCGGTAAAGGCTGAAGCGAAGACGGCACTGCTGATCAGGTTAAAGGACAATTCCAACGAGACATTTCAGTACAAGCTGCAGTACACGACACCGGGCAAGTGGCAGGAGATCACTATTGATCCAAAGGCCGCCAAGGAGAAGTTCGGCGGGGACAAGAACGGCACGTTTGATCCTCCCTCAAAAAAACTTGCAATAGGTGTCAGCAAAGGCAAGGAAGCAGGAAAAGGAGTGCTATATTTTTCATCAATACAGGTAGTTAAGTAACAGGAGATGCCCGATGGGTTTCCGGTTCGACAGACGCGATTTTCTGAAGGCCGGCGCTGCAAGCGCAGGATTGCTTGCAGTTCCCGGCTGGCTCAATGCGTTTGCTGCTCCGGATCCGACTACCGGGGGACGGAAACCAAACATCATTCTAATACTCTCCGATGATCACAGCATTCCCGGAGTAAGCTGTTATGGCGGTGAATTCCAGACGCCGCAGCTTGATGCAATGGCAAAGAAAGGCGTCCGTTTCGAATATTGCTTTTCTGAACCTTTATGCGCCCCGTCGCGTGCGATGCTGATGACAGGACGATTCCCATTCCGCACAGGTGTCATCAGCAATAACGCCGTAAAACTGTCCCCTGAGACGGAGACTGTCATTCCGAAGCTTCTAAAACAGGTGGGATATTCGACGGGACTTGCCGGGAAGTGGAGCCAGCTTCCCCATATAGACACTGCAGAGGAGGCGGCAAAATGGGGATTTGACGAGTTCATGATATGGGATCCAAAGGGCGAGCGCTACTGGAATCCTTCTCTTAACAAAAACGGGCAACAGGTGCCCGTGACGGACAAGAGCTTCGGTCCGGACTTGCTCAATGATTTCGTGGTGGACTTCGCTTCCCGTCACAAGGATTCTCCTTTCTTCATCTATTATCCGATGACCCTGATACACTCGCAGCTGTTCCAGACTCCTGACCACAATGAGGGCGACAAGAAGAAGAATCTGCTGGCCGAGAACATCCTGTATATGGACAAGCTGGTAGGCAAGCTGCTTTCAGAACTCGAGCGCATGAAGATGGACGAGAACACGCTTATAATGTTCACAGGTGACAACGGCCAAGGTCTTGATGCCAAGGTGGACGGCAAGATGATATGCGGCAACAAAGGTTCGATGTTGGAAGGAGGCAGCCGTGTACCGCTGATCGCAAGCTGGAAGGGAACTGTTCCGGCTGGTACGGTAGTCAAGGATATGGTGGAGTTCTCAGACTTCTATGCTACAATTGCGGAACTCGCAGGCGCAAAGATGCCGGAAAACCTCACATTCGACAGCCGCAGTTTCGCACAACAGCTCAAGGGCAAGGCAGGGGATCCGCGGAATTGGGTTTTCATCCAGCTGCAGGACGAATGGTATGTACGCAGCCGGGGATGGAAGCTCAACCAGAAAGGTGAACTCTTCGACATGAAGGAGGCCCCTTTCAAGGAGATACCTGTGGAAGCGGACAGCAAGGATCCCGGGGCTGTTGCCGCGAGAAAAGAGCTCCAGGCGGTCCTTGATGATCTGAAACCGGCTGGAAGGAAGGGCGGTGACCGGGCTGGCAATGAGGACGAAGGAAAAGGGGGCGGGAAAAAACGGGAGAAGAAGGCGGAAAAGAAGAAGCAGTAGACTGGAGGCCTTTATGAAAACAATCTTAATTTCCGATTTCCAATTTCCGATTTCCAATTTCCAATTTAAAATTGAAAAATATAATTGGCAACCGGCAATCGGCAATCAAAAATGATTTTACATTGATCGAGCTGCTGGTTGTTATTGCGATCATCGCAATACTTGCGGCCCTGCTTCTTCCTGCATTGAGGATGGCGAGGGAGACGGCGAAGAAGATCGTCTGCGTGAACAACCAGAAGCAGATTGGAACTCTCTTCGCATGCTACCAAAGCGATTTCAACTACCATTCCCCTGGAAGTTCAAGTGCATGGGGGGATGGCACCTACACCTACTGGTATAATTTCATAGACGGGGAAGCCACCTCCGGAGCGGGAACAGTTGATGACAATTACATGAACGGAAATGTCTACGGGGACGGCAGCGTATTCAGGTGTCCGAAGAACAAGCAGACGGGCACCTCAGGCAGTGTTTATGGTGTTTACGATTCAAGACGGAGCGGCTCCGAAGATATGAATTGCATGGCTGAGACGACATGGCAGGCGGGAGGGAAACTATGCACATTTTCGATGCAGAAGATGCGCGATCCGGCCAGTTTCCTGATGCTTGGCTGCACAGTAGCGAGTTTGGATCCTGGAAAATCGTTCTGCGGGAACGGCACATTGAAGTTCCGCCGGGAGTCTGTGAATTCAGATTCCCCGGTAAACACCACACACGGGCTCTGGCTGGCGCATATAAAGCATGTCAACGGTCTTTTTGGCGATTCTCATGTCGAAAGCCTTGCACAAGGAGAATTGTTCTCTACCAGAAATGGCTATAAGACAGAGGCTGACACCGGAATCCGCGCCTGGAAGACGGAAGAGGGAGCGGAGATAGATCTGTATCCATGAAATTTAACCTACATTCATAAAAACATTAGTTTTCATGCAAACCTCAATCCATGATTTCCGCTTGACAGCTGACACATCTAAAATCAGCGATCCTGGATCCTGGATTCTGGATACCAGATGTTACAATCCAGTATCAAGCATCCGGCATCGTACATCATTTTTCACACTTATTGAATTACTGATCGTCATTGCGATAATCGCAGTATTGATCGCTTTGCTCCTGCCAGCTTTAAATCAGGCAAAGGAAACAGCCAAGAAAGTCGTCTGCATGGGCAACCAGAAGCAGTTGAGCCTCCTGCTTGGTTCCTACCAGTCAGATTTCGAGATGTATTCTCCCGGTGCCGTAAGCACAATAAATTATGATGCTGTCTACTACTGGAGCAGATACATTGACGGTTCATCCGGCGGTTCCGGCGGAGCAGTCGCTGACAGCTATTATGAGGGAAATGCCTATGTGTCTAATACCATTTTCAGATGCCCCAAGAACTTTCAGGCGGACACCGAGGAAAGCAACATATACGGCATGTATTACACTGCGAGATATGCTTCCGAAGACACACTTTTCATGGAGGAATATGCACCAGTTGCAGGAACAAGGTATTATCATTTCGTGATCACCAGGATGCCCTCTCCAGCAAGCTTCCTGATGCTTGGATGCACATTGAAGGGAGCAAATCCCTCCCACATTTCATACCTGAGGGGCGCTCCGAAATTCTGTCGCGATTCAGTCGATTCCACACCTCCGGTAAATACAATGGACGGGCTCTGGTTTGCGCATAAGGCTTCCTGCACCGGCCTTTTTGCGGATGGACATGCCGTCTCCATGGACTCCGGAATTCTTACATCAACCAGGAACGGCTACAAGACCGATGTTGACACCGGAATTCGCGCCTGGAAGCTGTATAACGGGACCGAGATAGACCTGTATCCATGAAAAATAATTAAGATCATATATTTTATCAACAAAAATAAGGAGTTTTGAAATGAAGAATATGCTTGTTCTTGCATTTGCGCTCATGCTTGGATTGTCCACCGTCATCTTGCACGCGAAGGATGATGACAATCAGAAGGGCAAGGGCAACAAGGAAGCCAAAGCTAAAAAAGGTGATGAGAAAGCTGCCGACAACCAGGATCTGGTCGTAGAAGGAGACCGATCCAAGAACGTGGTATTAGCCGGGAAGGAAGCTGGCAAAGGCAAGGCTGTCCGCCTCTTCATACTGTCAGGCCAGTCCAACATGGCGGCCTTGGACCACAAGGTATCATTAGTTCCTGCTATCGAAAAGGCGTTCCCCGACGACGAACTGATATTCGTGAAGGATTCGCAGAGTGGACAGCCGATCCGCCGCTGGACCAAGGATTGGGTCAAGCCGGAGGGATGGGATGATTCAAAAAACAGGTTCAAGATCGGCAAGAACGATCTTTACCAGCGTCTTATGGATTCGGTGAAGAAGACAGTCGAAGGTAAGAAGCTTGATTCCGTATCCTTCATATGGATGCAGGGCGAAGCCGATGCCAAGGGAGGAACAGCTGCGACATACGAGGATGCATTGACAAAGCTGATCAAGCAGGTGCGCGATGACATGGGCAGGCAGGACGTCTCTGTGGTAATTGGCCGTATCAGCGACCACATGAAGGGCGACAAGGACTGGGACATTGTCAGGGACGCCCAGGTGAAGGTCGCAGAAAAGGATCCGCTTGCATCCTGGATCGACACCGACGAATGCAACGGCAGCGCAAACGGACTTCACTGCGATGCAAACGGATATAAGAAGATGGGAGAATCGTTTGCCGAAAAAGTGACTGAGCTGATAAAGAAACAGAAGAAATAAATTATCTCCGGACGGAGCTTATTTAATAAAGGGAACCTCTAAATGGAAACCTTATTAGTTTGCGATCTCCGAGCGCAAATAAGGAATATACCGATTGCGCCAAGGATCAGTCTTCGCTCTTTGAGCTACGCCCGACACGTGTCGCAAGCTACCCAAGCCAAGTTTCAAAGGGATTAATGCCGCAAGATATGTTCTTTTAATATGGATATTGACCAAATTAGGAAATACATATGAAAACTGATCATGTATGCAAAGTAAATGGACTGATTGCCTTGTTTATGTGCTGCATGGCGTTTGCACAAGCTCAAACACCTGAAGCGGAGGAAAAAACGGTGGTAGAAGGTCCTGTAAAAAACGATGCAAAAGGAATACAGGTATTCACTGTGGCAAGTCCGTATACCGGTGGAAAAAATGCTGTCGAAGTACTTCTTCCGGACAAGATGGAATCAGGACGAAAATATCCAGTGCTCTATGTCCTGCCGGTAGGAGGGGATTTCGGAGGCCAGTATGGCGACCAGCTCCAGGAGGTAAGAAAGAGCGGAGCACACAACCGCTACGGGGTGATTTGCGTAAGCATGGCGTTCGACAATGTGCCATGGTATGGAAGCCATGCTACAGACAAGAAGATCCGGCACGATGAATACATAAAGAAAGTGGTGGTTCCGCTGGTAGAAAAGAACTTCCCGGCTTCCCAGGATCCGAAAGACCGTCTTCTAATTGGATTCAGCAAGTCGGGATGGGGAGCTGTTTCGCTTCTTCTCAGGAATCTGGATTTCTTCGGCGCCGCATGCTCCTGGGATGCGCCGCTTATGATGGATGAGAAGAACCTGAAATGGGGCAGCGCAAAACATTTCGGCACTCCGGAACAGGCCGCACCCAATGTGCCTGTAACACTTGTGAAGAAGCATGCCGCGGAACTGGTCGGGAAACCACCAAGACTTGCGATCCTCGGCCACTCCCTTTATGGACAGGATACCCAGGCGTTCCATAAACTGCTTGATGAGCAGAAAGTACCGCATCTTTATGACGACAGCCTGAAGTTCAAGCACCATTGGGAATCCGGATGGTTGCCAAAGGCGCTTGATATTTTCCTGAAGCAGAACGTAAAGACAGAAAGCAAATAAATGGAAGCAAAAGAGCAATGAAATCGAATTTCCTGATACTGATGTCTGACGAACATAATCCATTCTATTCCGGACCATATGGACACAAGAAGGTCAAGACCCCGAATATGGACAAGCTTGCGAAAAAGGGTACGGTCTTCGACAGTGCCTACTGTCCATCTCCTCTTTGCATGCCCAGCCGCTCGTCATTCCTATCCGGGAAACGTGTGCATGAACTGCAGTCATACAGTAACTGCAATGTCCATCTGGATCCTTCTCCATTGTCACTGGGCAAGGCTCTTGCAGACCAGGGAGTATTTTCAGTCTTCATAGGGAAATGCGATGCCTACGCTTCTGCCAAGGAAATGGGATTCAGTGCCGTGATGAATGCCTGGGACAGGAAAACTCCTGGCGATACTAACCACAGGAGGAATCCGCTTTTCATCAGACCTGACGCCGCGCGACGCTCCTCGGGATATGGACCAAAGGACAATGCAGGTTCCGACGACATGAGATGCATTGATCTTGCAATTGAATGGTTGAAAACCACGGCCAAGAACATGAACACCCCATGGGCGCTTGTCGTAAACGTGACCAATCCCCACTTCCCGCATTTCTCATCCCAGGAACTATGGGACATGTATCCTGATGGCGGTGACATGCACGAACATGGTGCAGATTCGGAATCCGGTCAGCATCCTTATGCAAAGTCTCTGAAGAAACATTTTCAGACCGAAGGATTCACCGAGGAGCAGATACGAGGCCTCAGACGTGGATATCTTGCATGCATAAGTTTTGTCGATCACCAGCTTGGGAGACTTATGGAAACACTTGATTCGACAGGAATGTCCGCAAACACCAATATCGCTTATACATCTGATCATGGTGAGATGCTCGGAAAATTCGGGATGTGGTGGAAATGCAGTTTGTATGAGGATTCCGTCCGTATACCGATGATCGCAGCAGGCCCTGACTTCAAAGCGGGCTCTCATGTCTCGACACCGGTCGACCTGCATGATCTTCGGGCGGGGATGTTCACGTCGACCGGAGCAAAACAGCCTTCCGGATGGCTTGGTACTCCTCTCCAGGCGATATCTCAGCATGACGATACAAGAGTTGTTTTTGCTGAATATCACGGTCACGGGACGCCCGGCAGTTCCTTCATGATCCGCAAGGGCAGATGGAAATATGTATGGCATGCGGGTGCACCGGCCCAGCTCTTTGATCTCGGTGCTGATCCTGACGAACTTGCGAATCTCGCAATCCGGAAAAAGGAAATCGCCAATGAAATGGAAGCCGAACTGAGGAAGATCTGTTCTCCGGAAAAAGAGAATGAGCGTGCTGAATCTTTCATTGAGGAACAGCTCATGACAATCAATGGAACCATCAAAAACAAAGCGAGCTGAAAATGCGATTTGGAAACTTCATACCATTCAAGCTGCTGCTGTCCTTGCTGCTTGCTTCTGCCATCCTTGATTTCCCGGATGTCTCCGCCGGCGGCGAAACTCCATCCGGGAAGAAAGAACCTTTCTTGAAGAAAAATGACACCATTGTATTCATGGGAGATTCAATCACCGTCGCCTCCATCTCAGCAGAAGGTTTTGCAACACGTATTGGTGAAACTTTAAAAAAGCAGATTCCAGACAGCAAGTTCAATATCCAGGTTGCTGCAAAAGGCGGATGCGGCATCAAATATCTCAATACGATTTTCGATTCGAAGGTGGCAGTGCACAAGCCATCAGTCGTGGTCATACTTATTGGGATCAATGATGTCCGACTCCAGGACAAACAAGGGGCGACCCCGACGGAATATCAGGAACTTCTGAAAAAACTTGTTGACCGTTGCAAGGGGCTCGAGGCCAAGGTTGTCATATGCTCTCCTATCATGCGCGGCGAGAAGACAGACGGAAGCAACCAGTATGACAAGCTTATAAGCGAATATGTTGACGCTTGTAAAAATGTCGCTGGCGACTCCTCATCCATCTTCGTAGATCTTCGTGCATTGTTCATGGAACGCCTGAAGGCTGTCAACAAGGAGAACAAGGAGGAAGGTAATTTATCTAAGGATGGTGTCCACCCGAATGCCGCAGGAAACGCCTTGATCGCCGATGCGATTCTTGATGCCTGGTCGATTCCAACTCAAAAGGATGCCTCCATTAGGTGAGGTTGCCCGTAGCATTTAAACACAATTTTTCAGCTTCTATATACATTGTATGCCCTTGACATATATTGTATAATTAGACAGATAAAGACAAATACATGCATGTTTTCAGTATATGTCTGTCTTTGTTATGCAATTATGCAGGAGCATGAGCAATGGACAAAATAGGACAACTATTTCCTGTCAACCAGAAGCCATTCACGCTTATCGAGCTGTTGGTGGTCATTGCCATCATTTCAATCATGGCGGCCCTGCTGCTTCCTGCTCTCCAGCACGCCAAGGAACAGGCCAGATTGACCTATTGCTTAAACAACAAGAAACAGTCGGGACTCGGCCAGATGCTATATTCAAGCGATTATAATTTCATTGTCGCCGGAAACAGCGGCAGCGACGACGACCATTACTGGTATTGGCGGCGCTTCCTTTATGATGGTCAATATTTGAAAGACCTTGATGCCACAATCTGTCCTAAATACAATTGGACTGACACATCACCTACTGCACAGCGTGGTTATGATGGCATGCATTCTGTCCCGAATCCTACCCAGACATCCTATGTCGAAAGCAAGGCCAGCATAAAGGCTATCTGGCCGGAAGGAGGAAGCGGTGGCTGGTATTTCAGGGGGATTCACATGAATAAACTGCTGACTCCCGACAATAGGATGTCCATTGCCTGCACCTCCTCTGAAGCACCACAGTCAAACAAGCAGTATAAGGAGTGTGGAGGGATGGGTTTCAGCTTTTCAGGTGGAGTAACCTATGGTGGACCTCCACCGACATATGCATGGGCAACACATCTGAACAGGTGTGCTTCCGCCTTCTTCGATTACCACGCTGAAGCCCTTGGCATAAACGAGATGGCAAACGATGTCAACAATGGTCTTACAACCACCGGTACAAGCAGGGGGCTCCAATATATCCTGCTAAGAGATGAAAGCCTTATAAACATTCCTTGATATAACTGCCTTTGGGGAGGAAAATTTGAGAAACAAAACTGTTTTCACGCTCATCGAGCTTTTAGTCGTCATAGCCATAATAGCTATACTTGTAGCCCTTCTCCTTCCTGCTTTAAGCATGGCCAAGGAGACTGCCAAAATGGTCGAGTGCCTGAGCAACAAGAAGCAGACCGGGGTCGGCATGTCCCTGTATTCGGTGGACAATGAAACCCTAATCGCCATCGGCAATTCTGCCGTCAACAACACCAATCCGGGAGATGATCCCAAATATTACTGGAGAACCTTCTATTATCCGGATTATATAAGTAGTCTAAAGGTCACCGTATGCCCCAAATACAAGAGCCCCAATCTAACAACAGCCAATACCCAGACGGGACAGGACGCAGTGTATTATGCCATGGCTAACCGGTGGCCATGGTCGACCACATATTGGGAGGCAATTTCAACAGAATCATTCGACTGGGATAATGGAACATATCACGGGACTTTGACGGCCAAGCGCCTTTCTATTATGTATGAACCGGCAAACCTGATGGCGGTAGCATGCCATCATTCATCCTATGCAAATTCCCCCAACTTCGGCGGAGGTGGCGCCAGTTTCAATTTTACCCAATGTACGACATATGGTGGTGGACTTTATACATGGCCGTGGCTTGCACACAATAACCGCATTGGAGGTGCATTTTTTGATGGTCATGCCGAAGCATGCAACATCAGCAAGGTTGCAAATGATATTTCGAACGGTCTCAGGAAGGATGGAGCGAGCACGGGTCTCCAGGAGTTCCTAGATAAAAATCGTGTCGTGATCGATGTCGGTCCTTGAAAGATGTTTTTGGGCGGGACATGAAAGAGGAAACTTGAATGAATAATCTGAAATATGTTTTTCCTTCACGGAAACTTTTCACATTGCTCGAACTGATGGTAGTAATTGCG
>CAZRKP010000044.1:0-40155 GCA_964600895.1 uncultured Victivallis sp. | reverse complement strand
AGGACTCAACTGGCTCCGCGACCACCAGAACGCCGACGGTTCATGGGGCGAGAATGCAGGAAGATCACCTGCTCTTACCGCTCTTGCAACCCTTGCTTTCCTCGCACACGGAGAGACACCGAGTTCACAGGAATACGGAACGTGTGTCCTCAAGGCGATAAGGAAGCTGATTGAATTTGCGAATACCGCAAACGCTGAAGGACTGATACAGAACGGTGGAAATGGTTATGGTCATGCAATGGTCGCATATGCCCTCTCGGAAGCATTTGCCCTTACAAAGATTCCGATGATCGAAGAAGCAATGAACAAGACCATCACAAGAATCGTCACCGGACAGAATTCACTTGGCTCCTACAACTACAACTACAACAATGCACCCAGCAAGGAGAGCGAAGGGGCTCCCCGCTGCGACCTGTCGGTCGGAGGCTGGAACTATCAGGCGCTGAAGG
Source organism: uncultured Victivallis sp. (assembly GCA_964600895.1). Classification (GTDB taxonomy): domain Bacteria; phylum Verrucomicrobiota; class Lentisphaeria; order Victivallales; family GWF2-50-93; genus GWF2-50-93. Next base: position 39,706 of record CAZRKP010000044.1, on the reverse strand, counting down.
CCGCTTTCGCTGCAGGATGCACTGTCAAAGGCCTTGAAACTGCAATTGAAGTTGGAAAGAATACTGGCCTAAAAAAGACACATTATGTTGCAAGTGGTGGATTTTCCTATTCCGGTTCAGCTTCCGGTGGTAAAGGTTCTTCCCCGACTATGGCTTCCGTAGGCACTCTCTGCCTCCAGCTATTCGGTGAAGGCAAGGCAAAAGAAGCCCAGGACGGTCTCAAATGGATCGAGACTACAAATAACGGCGCCCTCATGAAATGCGACTGGTCGGAAGGCAAGCCATGGGCATTGTATCAGTGGTATTACCAGACACAGGCCATCTTCCAGGGGTATTCTGGAAGCGGTGGCAGCTGGGATTCATGGAACAAGGAGTTCCAGAGGGCTCTAATGAAGGAGCAGGAATCCGATGGTCACTGGTCATCTCCCATGGAGAAGTATGGCAAGGACAAGGCTGGACATGCTGAATCTTCACAGGGTGCATTCAAAGGCACTCCGCTTGACATCTACATCTGGTCAACCTCCCTTTGCACCCTGATGCTCGAGGTCTACTACCGCTATCTGCCGACCTTCAAGGTAAGCAGTTCAGATATCGGTGGTGGTGGTGGTGCCGTCAAGAAGGAAGCCAAGGATGAGCTGAAGATCGAATAATATAAATTATTTTCATTGAGCCCATGCGGATCTCAAAATCCGCATGGGCTCAATGTTTAAACACAAGACTGTGCTATATTACTGATTCAATGACAACTGAAAACATAACTATTATTGGCAGTGGTCCGGCTGGATTGACTGCCGCAATATATTCGGCACGGGCTCTTCTCAAGCCAATTGTTATCGCTGGAACAATTCCAGGCGGGCAGCTCACCCAGACCAGCGATATTGAGAATTATCCCGGATTCAAGGATCCTGTGGGTGGTTTCGAGCTTATGACCGCCTTCCAGCAGCAGGCAGAACGCTTCAGCACCAGAATAATTTATGACAATGTCGCTTCAGTCTCATTCTCTGTCGACAACTTCCATGAGCTCTCTCTCGCCGGTGGGGAAAAGATCAGGACCCGCGCATTGATCATCGCAACTGGCGCATCACCGGTATGGCTCGGTCTCGAATCCGAAAAAAGACTCATGGCAAAGGGCGTATCTGCATGTGCGACATGCGATGGCGCATTCTACAGGAATCTTCCGGTTGTGGTGATCGGCGGAGGGGATACGGCAATGGAGGAGGCTATCTTCCTTACCCGTTTCGCTTCCAAGGTAACGGTCATTCACAGGAGGAACCAGCTGAGAGCATCGAAGATCATGGCTGACCGCGCACTGCAGAATCCAAAGATCACATTTGAATGGGACAGCGTGGTTGAAGAGGTGACCGGTGACACTGAGGTCGACGGTGTTGTTGTGCGGAACGTCAAGTCCGGAGAAAAGAAGAGGATCGAGTGCAAAGGATATTTTGCAGCGCTCGGACACAATCCGAATACTGAGATATTCAAAGGACTGCTGGACATGGATGATGTCGGATACATATTGCTCAAGGAAAAGAGCAGCTATACCAGCGTGGAAGGTGTTTTCGCAGCAGGCGATTGCGCGGACCATGTCTATCGCCAGGCAATTACGGCTGCAGGGATGGGGTGCAGGGCCGCGATTGATGCTGAAAGATGGCTTGAATCGAAGCACAAGGCTTGAATCACATCTGAGGAGTTTGAATCATGTCTGCCCCGTCAGGAATCTTCCGTATTCTCTCCGCTTCAATGTTAATACTCATGATCTTTTCAGCAAATATCGTTTCCGATGACAAAAAGGTTGACAAGAAGGACAAGGAAAAGAAGCCCGTATCCTTTGACATCACCCCTGAAGAAATGCTCGCAAAGATCCAGAAGCTTTCCCCTGACGAGATCAAACCTGATGAACTTGAATGGACCAGGAAGCTGTATCCTTCCAGATACCGCCCCCTGTCGATGGATTTCCAGGACAAGGAAATCCTTAAATACATAAACTCCCTCCCTGCCAAGCTCAAGGAAGGAGAAAGGCTCCGTCTCGAAAAGATCAGGGACGTAAGACCTCTAATAATCAGGCTCCTTGAAAGAAATGCATATATCCCCAAGACTGGAGGCATTAAGATAAGATCTGGGACAACCACTTCCTCCATCCCAGGAATGATCTCACTTGCCAACCAGGAAATAGTCATTGTAAAAAGGGGCAAGAATGACAAGACTGGAACCCGTTATAAGTGGGAGGACTTTGCTTTCGAGCAATATGAGAACTTCCTGATCTATTATTCCGGCCAGAGGCTTCAAAAATCCGGCGGAAGCGTCACAAAGGAGGAAAGCAGGAAGTTCGCCGGGGAGGACTATTTCAGGCTAGCTCTGCTCTGCGACTGGTTTGGTGAATACGAGAAATGCATCGAATATCTCAAGAAGTCCCTTGAGCTGAATCCCGACTTGAAGAACAACGCCACTTCTATCCTTTGCAACTGATCTGCTCCAAGTGTGTTTTTTGAGTTTCCAACTTGAATAATTCCTACATGTATGTAACTTATTCCGCTTCAAATATCATGAATTTTACCATTAATTTATAATAAGGGAGAGTAAAAATGGGACAGAAGGAAGACAATCTCAAAAAACTCGCAAAGACGGGGATCCTCGCGAACTTCGTCAAGAGGAACAAAGGCCAGTGGGACCATGAGGGATGGCTCGGACTCCTTGCCAACATCAAGGAAAAGGGCTATTACCCGATCGATGAGGACCAGGTCGGACTTCTTCTCGAGCAGAAAAAGGCCGAATATTGGGCCAAAAAGGCCTAAACAAAGCCCTGCTTCAGGCTCAATCTGATGTCGGTTTCATCAAGAAAACGCCATTTGCCTGAAGGGAGCGAGCCAATATTCAAACCGCCTATGGCGACACGCTTTAGGCGGTTTATTTTTGCACCTGAACTCATCACTAGACGTCTGACCTCGCGCTTTCGTCCCTCTCCCATTATAAAGATGTAGCTTTGCCCTGAACTGTGACGTATATCCTTGACCTTCAACTCCTCTCCCTCGCTTATTAACCCCTGCTTCATTTTCCTCATGTCAGCATCGGAAAGGTTCCTATCGACATCAACTTCATATTTCTTATATATCCCATGCCTAGGATGAGTGAGCTTGGCAGCATAGTCACCGTCATTTGTAAGGATTATCAGCCCTTCACTGTCCTTGTCAAGCCTACCTGCTGTATACAGCCTTACTCCGGGGATCTTGACAAGATCTATAACCAGCTTGTCGGCGTGAGGATCTGAGGCTGTTGAATAGTAACCAATCGGCTTGTTCAGCATGACATAATATTTTTTCTGCAGGGAAACAGGTCTGGAATCAACTTCCACCTTGTCGGAATCCCTTATTCTCGTTCCAGGCTCCGTAACCTTGCAGCCGTTCACTTTCACCCTTCCGGATTTGATAATGTCAGAGGAACTGCGGCGCGAAGCCACTCCGGCTTTTCCGAGGAAGCTGTCCAGCCTCATTGAAGAATCACATTCATCCGATTTGTTTTGCCTGTTCATGTGTTATAAAGTAAGGCTCTTTTCTGAAATTTAAATTTTTCATGGGAATATTTTCACATGAACGACACCTCTCAGAGTTCAAAAGGGGCTATTTCAATCATCTCCACCCCTATCGGCAACCTGAAGGATATCACGCAGAGGGCGGTTGAAGCCCTCTCTGGAGCAGACATCGTCGCCGCTGAGGACACCAGAAGGACAGGCAACCTGCTTAATGCCTTGAATCTCCATAAGAAACTTGTCAGCTGCCATGTTTACAATGAGCACAAGACCGTCTCATCACTGATTGAACTTGCACTTTCCGGACAGAAGGTCGCATTTGTGTCGGATGCAGGCACTCCCTGCATATCCGATCCCGGCTTCCTCCTTATACGTGAGGCATTGAAAAGTGGAATCGAACCGCAGATCATACCCGGTGTATCAGCGCTGACCTTTGCAGTCGCCGCTTCAGGCCTGCCATCGGACAAATTCACTTTCCACGGTTTCCTTCCCGTGAAACAGGGCAGAAGGACAAAGGCCCTGCAGGAAATCGCATCCGAGGACAAGACCGTATTCATCTTCGAATCCCCATTCCGGATGGAAAAGCTCCTGAAGGAGATCGTTGATATCATCGGCAAAGATGCGAAAGTCGCAGTGATACGCGAGGCGACAAAAATGCATGAGGAGATCCTCCGTGGAACTGCAGAAGAGCTTGTCCAGAAAACTTCGGGCCGGAACTGGAAAGGCGAATGTGTTGTGGCAATTTATCCGGGTGAAAATCAAGATATGACCACAGAACACACAGATGACACAGAAAATGAATGAGTTTTCAAAAGAATTGCCGGATTGATTATAATTTATTTCTGTGTATTCTGTGTGTTCTGTGGTTTAAATATTTTTCCTAATTGAAAGGATATGATATGAAGAAGATCAGCTTCATGGGATGGAAGAACTGCGTTGAGCTCCAGAGCGAAAAATTCCGCATCGTCATCACAACCGAGGTAGGCCCCAGGATCATCGGGGCGTTCGTCGGAAAGAAAGAGAATATGATGTGCGTGGTTCCCGCAATGGCAGGCAAGAAAGGCGGCAAGGAATGGAAGATTTACGGTGGACACCGTCTCTGGCACGCTCCCGAGGCAAAACCCAGAAGCTATGCCCCTGACAATTCACCCATAGCCGTAAAGGAGACAAAGGACGGCATCCTCTTCACAGGCGGAATAGAAAAATCCACCGGCATCTACAAAAGCTTCGCAGTAAAGCCTCTTGGAGGAAACAAGTTCCGCATCAGGCACACCATCAGGAATGAGAATCCATGGGAAGTCGAGATCGCAGCCTGGGCGCTCACCGTCATGGACGCAGGCGGAGTGGCGGTAATCCCGGTCCCCCAGGGCGACAAGAACGCCCTCCTCCCCAACCGCTATCTCACAGTGTGGCCTTATACAAACATGGCCGATGGGCGTCTTACGTTCGGCGAAAAATATATCCTCCTCCGCCAGCAGAAGGGACACAAGTGGCCATGCAAGATCGGACTGAACTGCGAGAACGGCTGGATTGCTTACGCCAACAGGGGCTGCGCCCTTATAAAGAGATTCACCCATCTGACAGATGCCGAATATCCTGACAACGGCTGCAGCATCGAGTCATACACATGTGAATTCATGCTTGAAGTTGAGACTCTCAGTCCGCTCTACAACCTCGCTCCTGGACAGGAGATAATCCACGACGAGGAATGGGAAGGGAAAGACGGCATCGGAGAGATAAACACCGAGAAGGACGCCGCAAAGTATTTCAAGGACTGAAATATTCAAAGGATTTTCCCATGAGGATATACCATCTTCTTTTTGTTCTTTTTGTCCTTTCCTCCTGCTCTACTTCCCAGCCGGCAGGCGAAGCTGCAAAGGCACCTGCCCTGGCGGACGACACCTGGGAGCTTGTTTGGAGCGATGATTTCAACGGTGATAAGATCGATTCATCCAAGTGGGAGGTGATGGAGTACAACAGGAAACAGAATCCTGATGGTCCCGACGGCTGGTGGTTGAAAGAGGACGCTTATCTCGATGGCAAGGGGGAACTTGTCCTCCGCTGCCGGAAGATCGATAACAGGAACAAGGACAATGATCCTTTCGACTATTCCACAGGCGCCATTCGTTCTAAGGGAAAATTTGAACAGAGATATGGCAAGTTCGAGATACGCTGCAAACTTCCTTCCCAGCCAGGGTGGTGGGTCGCGTTCTGGATGATGACAGGTAACGTTGGCAAGGTCGGAAACGAGGGTGAGGACGGAACTGAGATCGACATCTTCGAGGGCTTTGGCTGGACTGACAAGATCAACCATGCCCTGCACTGGGACGGATATGGCAAGGATCACAAGTCGAAGGGAAACAAGGTAACTGTTCCCGGAATCAGGGAAGGCTACCATGTTTTCTCCCTCGAGTGGAATGAGAAGGAATACATCTTCTTCATCGACGGCAAGGAGAGCTGGCGCAGCAATGCCGGCGGGGTGTCAAAGATGCCTGGTTACGTGAAAGTGACCGCAGAGATCTCGACTGAAAAATGGGCCATCAACGAGTACTGGTCCAACGATCCTGCAAAAGCCACCTATCCGGACTATTTCTACGTGGACTACGTGAAGGTCTACAAGAAGAAGCAATAAGTTATCTTTCAAACCTCGTGCTTCTGTGATTATTTTTTCGCCAGATTTCCATTATTATCCAATACAGGGAACCATCGGATACTGTCGGCTTCGGCACCTGTCGCTGTCTTTCGACAGCGCTTCACTAGCGTCTTATAGAATACATCGGCTGACTTGGGGTCACGGTTCTTCAACCAGGAGCCTGCCGTGCATAGCACTGTTGCTGTCTCATCGGAATTGTTCGGCATGAGTTCCGCCGCCTTCCACGCAATTCCGGCTGCAGTATAACGGAAATGGTATCTGACATTTGGTTCCGATACATTCTCATACGCTCTGAGCCGCTCATCCCGCGAAGCCGAGAGAATAGAGACACCTTCACGGTCCGTCAACCTTGGACCGCAACCTTCATAACTGCCCTTGTAATTGTACCAGTCAGGTTCGAGTTCTGTCGCAAACAGTTCCATGCCGTGCTCCTTTGCGATCTTCGCGGCATTCCAATAGAGGAAAGCCCTTTGTCCAGCTGGCAATCCCCTGTTATCGGCAATCGTCAGGAACTTGTCGAATTCTTCCGCTTTCTTCCGGAATTTCACTGGGTAATACGGAATCGCCTCGCTTACCTTTCCTGAACGTGCAAGCCTTCTCGCCAGAAGATGGCGAATTGAGTGTTCTGAAACATAATCGCCATTATTGCAGTAACTTCTCTCCTGAAGCAGTTCCTCATCTCCATCTCCCTTGCTGCTTGCAGGCCAATTCCGGTCAACATATTTCTTTAGCTCATCCACATCAAGCACCCGCTCGGCAACATATGCGGCATCATCCCATACCCCACCCCTGAGAAGCAGATCCAATGATTCGACATAGTGGCATCGCGCAAGTTTCAACAGTCCCAGCTCCGCACTGATCTGTCTTTCGAATGGGATATAACCATCATAAAATCCTATTGACACATAAAGATTCTTCTCGACACCCACACCTGAAGAAGGATTCTCTCCGTCACCTGTCGGAAACATCTTCACCACCTTGGAAAGGACTGTAGTCGCCTCGTCAATTTTTCCGTCATACAAGAGAAGTTTCGCCTTCAGCCACATTGATGTCGGTGTTGCTGGCGAGCGTGCCAGCCAGCGCTTGGCAACTTCCATATCCCCTGTCTGATATGCCGCAAGAGCCAGCTTGTCGCCTGATTCGATGGAATCATATTTAACCTTCTCAATCGTCTCCAGCCACAGCGCAGTCCTGTTCTTGTATCTATGATTAAGCTTGATGGCCGGAATAGGCATGCCTGCAGGAAATACCAGAGGATATTTTAAAGATAAATTCTTATATGCACTCGTATATTTATCTGTAAAATCAATCAGGAATTCGCGTCCAGGTCCATCCGCATCAACCACCCCTGTTCCTCCGGTTGAAATCAAATAAGCCGTGATCATCTGCTGAATCCGTGGATTCTTAGCCAACTCCAGAAGTAACTTCGGGCCTTTTCCCAAGGCATCGGATATGACATCGTCCAGGGAAACCACAGCCCGGAGATCTCCTGCGGCAATCTGTTCCAAATACAGGTCCATTGCCTCCTGATATTGTCCTGAGCGCCATCTGAGCCGCGCCTCCCAGCCAAGACTGTCGACCGACAATCCAAGCGAATCGGAAAAACCTTTATCTTTCAGCTGCCTGACCATCTGGTAATAAGCAAGGGCTTTTGCATTGTCAACACCCTCCCAACTCTTGGCAATCATATAAGCCGCCCAAGTCGACTTATATTGCCGGTTTCCGGCTGGCAGTTCCAGAATCTTCAGCCATTCGTTCCTCGCCATTTCAAATTTTCCCATGTGCCAGTCAATGCATCCACGGAAATAAAGGGCAAACTCCTCTGGAAGCTCTTCCGGAACAACAGGCATATCCTTGGGACTTATCCTAGTTGTTTCCGACTCATCTGGTTTCAGATGAAATACCTTTGTGCCGTCAGGAGCCGCAAAAACGGAAATTTTCTCGCGCTGGATCAGGTAATTGCTGACTATCCTCCTTATTTCTTCTCCGGAAAACCTTCTCTGTTTCAGGGCGAGTTTCAGATCCCATAGCTCCTTTTCAAGAGTCTGGGAAATTGGATTTGATGACACTTCAGCTTTTTGAATAGTCTTAAGCAATTGCATCCGTACCAACTCATCCAAGAAACATGCCTTCGGCGCTGCAAGAACTGATTTATCAGCATCTGTAAGGTACCAATTCGGAAAATCTGGTCCGCATGCATCCATCTCGCATGCGAATATAAAAAGAGCATGCACAAGAAAAAGGACAGCAAATCTATTTTGACGATACAATTTCAAGCCCCACCTCCGAATCCCTATCAAGCCGTATCCATCCAAGCTTTTTCCTGTCACCTGGCCTGATACCTGTTTGATCCATTCCTTTTTTGAATGAAACAACATTCGGGTTATTCCTCTCCAAACTGAAGCCATTGATGGCGTCACCTGCTATGAACTTCCCGGCATACCATTTCATGTTGACATCAACAGCTCCGAAATAATCGCCGTCTCCGATGTTCTTCAGTTCTACCTCGAAAAGGTTTTGTGAGGGATTACGTAGTTCCAATTTCAAACGCGGATTTGGAATCTGTCCAGTCATGACCGTAGAAAGTGTCGGCCAAGACCAGTTCAACACATCGCCCTCCACCGGCAGACGGTACCATATCACCCCCTGCATGAGTTCCGGCCTGTCTAGTTTCCAGCTCCTGATCAGCTCCGCCATCGCGGTGGGCTCAGTAGAGATCCTGCGCAACGTCATACCTTCCGGCCAATTAGGCCTTGGTCCTTCGGCGGAGATGCCTATGAACTTTCCTTTGTCATCAAATGCTGTCAAATATCCATATGTCGGCAGGGCCACTCGGAACGGCACCCCTATTCTTGCAGCCTGCTCGACATATTTCTTTGCAGCATCAGGATCGCACAATGAAAATTTCCCATTGGCGTCCTTCGGCCGGGATAACGAATGCACCTGCAGGACATATCCATCCGAATCTCCAGCAAGTTTCCTGAACTCAGACCGCTTAAACCAGCATGGCAAGGCGGTAATGACAAGAGGCACTGGTGATATCTTCTTCTTCAACTCCTTTACCCAGACCCGATATCCGGAAAGCTTTGATTCAGCACAATCGAAGTCGATCTGCATTTCCGACACATTGAGATAACATCTTTTGGCTTCAGCCATGATGGTATCAACTAATTTTACCAGATGAGCCGTCCTTTCATCGCTGGCGGAAAACAGTCCATTATAATTTCCTATCCTGATTACAAGGCTTACCGATTTAGACTGCTCCCTCCAATACCCCCTGGCATAATACAAATCCCAATAATTGAACTTCATCATAGTTGTAATTGGCCGCCCCTTGTCCCATGACACTTCAGCGGCAAGTATGGCAAGTCGTGCAAATGACTGGTTGTGTAATTCTATCGATTCCAATACCGCCTGATTCCAGTTCCTCTGCCAGACATATACCTCCTGCGGAAATTGCCCCGTGGCACGCTTGCACGGCTTTGGCCACAGGAAGAAACATGAGGAGATGACAATAGCTGATACGATGATAGAAAGAAATATTATCTTGCGTCTGGAATTGATTAATTTGCGGAAAAATCTCATAATCCACCTTTTACCTATGAATCATATTAAAGGTGGAATGTGAAATTATTGTGAAGTCCACATGAATTCGAGGTGAAAATCCTGTGCCTATTTCCTTGGCTTCAGTCCGCGAGTCGGAGCAACTTCCATGGGGTTATCAGGCCAGTAGTGTTTCGGATATCGTCCTTTAAGGTCTTTCTTCACATACTCATAGGAACTCGACCAGAATCCTGGAAGATCTGAAGTTGTCTGTACCGGTCGCATGGAAGGCGATAGAATCTTGATCAATACGGGAATTTTCCCTCCTGCAACGCAGGGATGGGTCTTTGCCCCGAAAAGCTCCTGGACTCTGACTAACAACACCGGAGTCTCACCTTCCCGGTAATCCAACCTAATCATCGATCCGCTTGGGACTCTCCAATGTGTCGGTGCAAGTTTGTCCAGAAGTTCTTTCTGCTTCCAGTCGAGAAGATTCTTCAATGCTTCATTCAAATTGATCCTGCTGAAATCTGCAGCCTTTCTGATTCCGCCAATGAACGGAAGAAGCCATTTATCGAGATTCTCGAGGAGTGCAGCATCCGACATGTCAGGCCAATTGTTCTTCTTGTCGAATTTTGCAGCGAGTCCGATTCTTTGTCTGAGGTTTTCAGCTTCGTCGCTCCATGATAAAATACTCAGGCCTTGTTTCCTTATTCCAAATAAAACCGCATCTGCGATTTTATTCTTATCAGGATTCTTGATCGGATACTCTTCAAGGATGATTTCTCCGAACATCCTACGCCCCACCGCATCGACACATGCATCCCTGTCATTCCACTCGACAATTTCAATCTTCCTTATTAGTGAGGAGAAATTTTCTTCAATCGCATTCAAGGCAATCGGAGCTGCCAGAAGGATCTTCGCATCCTTGTCCTTGTCGTCGAGTTCTGCGATCGTCAGGAACTCCTCCTTTGAAATCGGCTCATGGTTTGCGAATTTCGCAGCCCTGCCGCAGGAAAGCAGATATATCGGCTCCTCCCCTGCCCTGCGTTTCGCGATCCTGTCGGGATATGCAAATCCCAGGACAAGTCCTGTCTTCGCCAAATCGCATTCTTTCAACTGTATCCCCAGCCTCCTCCTGAATTCATCAGCGAAACTCCTCACGCGCCATTTCACGGAATCATCGATATGATGGCTGCCCGAAGTTCTTCTTAACTCATCAAGCCTTACCCGCAGATCCGAATTCCTCTCAGCAGCCCTGAATTTGATTATGTCTCTTTCCTCAAGGACTGCGGCAATGTCGCATGCCAGGCTTCCAAGTCCAAGATGACTGCTGCGGATCATCATATTCGCAAGACGTGGATGAGTTCCAGCTTCAAGCATTTTCCTGCCGTGTGCGATTATCTTTCCATTTTCATCCACCGCACCAAGTTCCCTCAGAAGTTCGACTGATTGTGCGAATTTCGCAGATGGCGGGACATCAAGCCATTTCAGTCCCTGGACACATTGCGCCCCACCCCATTCGGCGACGGAAAGTGCGAGATTCGCAAGATCCGTCTCGAGGATCTCCGGAACATCATATTCCGGCATCATTGAAGTCTCATTCTCACCCCAGAGCCGGTAGCATTTTCCTGGACCAGTCCTTCCGGCGCGTCCACGACGCTGGTCTGCCGAGGCACGGCTCACCCTCACAGTTTCCAGATGCGACATGCCTGTCCGCGGATCGAAGATGGACTTCCTGGAAAGACCTGAATCGATAACGACGCTGACTCCGTCTATCGTTATACTGCTTTCCGCGATGTTAGTTGCAAGGACGATCTTCCTTCTGCCGTCAGGTGCAGGCCTTATCGCGTCATCCTGAGTCTTCTTGTCCAGATCTCCGTAAAGAGGGCAGATGATGATATCATCAGGAACCTTCTGTGACCTTATCCTTTCCTCAGTTCTGCGAATTTCACCTACGCCAGGAAGGAAGCAGAGCAGGCTTCCTTTATCCCCGGCAATGGTTCCTGCTATGGTCTTTGCCATGGCGTCCTCAATTCTCTCCCTCGGAGAAGATTTCGGCACATGCACTGTTCTGACCTCATACATCCGGCCTTCACATGAAACTGCTGACGGCTTCTCGAAAAGCACAGCAATCCTTTCGGGATCGAGTGTTGCGGACATAATCAGCAGTTTCAAATCTTCGCGGAGGTTCGACTGCACGTCAATCGCAAAGGCAAGTCCGAGGTCTGTGTGGATGCTTCGCTCATGGAATTCGTCGAATATCACCAGCCCGACATTTGCAAGCTCGGGATCATTGAGTATCTGCCGCGTAAAGATTCCCTCGGTGACAACCTCGATCATGGTGTCCCTTGAAACCTTGGTGTCGGTCCTTGTCCTGTATCCGACAGTCCTGCCGACAGTCTCTCCGATGTTGTCCGACATCCTGTATGCCGCGGAACGGGCGGCAAGACGGCGAGGTTCAAGCATGATTATCTTCCTGCCTTTCAGCCATGGTTCCCCAAGAAGTGCTGTCGGCACGAGAGTGGTCTTGCCAGCTCCCGGCGGAGCCTTGAGGATCACAGATGCGGTATTCGCCAAAGCATCCTTCAGCTGTGGCAGGATTTTTTCAACTGGAAGGTTCATTGATTCGGTGTTGCAGCAGGCGTTGAATCCAGTTTCTTCAGCTCGAACTTGGCGATATCGTATTCCCTCTGCTCGGTATACTTGAGATCCACACATTTCTGGAATGAGTCACGGGCGGCATCCTTCTTCCCTTCCAGAAGCGCTTTGACCCCTATGATGTAATAGGACTCGCAGATTGAGGAGCGAATACTTACTGCTTTCCTGGCTACAGAGAGAAGTTCATCATCATTGCTCTGACCGCTGATGAACTTAAGACATGGTTCGGGCCAGACATTTTCAGCTGAGTATTTCCAGCTGGAAATACTCTTGGAAATATCCTCATACATCTTCTTTTCGCCAGTTTCACCGGAAATGTGCCATAGGCGTATCATAGGATATATCCTGTTTTTTCCCACGACCAGCTCAAGGGATTTCTGCAGATCGGCGATTGCCTTGCCATTCTCACCGAGATAATAATTTGCCTCTCCCCTGGAGAAATAGGCATTATAGTATTTACTGTTGCGTTTTATCGCCTCATCATAGGAAGCTATTGCCCCCTTGTAATCATCCTTGTCCCTCAGGCATCTCCCTCGAGCCAAATAGTTGTTCGGATAATCGGGATTTGCCTTTATCTGGCGCTCAATCCTTTCAAGTTCGGCCTCGGAACCGGGTTTGGGAACCGGAAGCATGGACATTGTGGCAAACAGCTTCTGCAGCGACTTTATGTTCTTCTTTGAGACCTGAACGCCCAGCTGGGAGAGGTTGTCCTTGATGACATATTCGAACCTGCATTCCTCAGTGAAATCTCCTTCGATGGAATTCAGCGCCTCGTCAGAGAGCATTGACAGCTTGGAAGCCGGATCCTGCTGCAGGAAATCCAGAAACTTTGCGATATCCACTGAGATGCTCATTCCCGGCTTCAGCTCCCCGCTCTCCTTCAGGTTCGAAATCCAGGGCGTCAAATAGTCCATCGGTGCATTTGACATCGCGACGAAAATCCTGTTGTCCTTCTGGAAGGCATTGATGAAAAATCCCTCCTCATTCATCGACATGAGGCTGATCCTGCATACCTGGTCGCTTTTTCCGGGCAATGAGATCCGCCTGCAGGAAGCAATCGATTCCTCGTTCATCAAAGGGGCGGCCTTGTCCGCATTTGCCATAAAATCCCTGACCTTGGAATCGAGATCAGGCTTCTCATGGAACTGGTTCACAACATAAACTGCAAACGCATCATCCTGCCTTGAGAAACCTACGCTCACGGAATCTCCTCCGGCAATGAGGCCGACAAGGCTTTTCATCATCGTTTTCACCTTCTCGGAATCATTTGCACTGCAGAACTCCCTGGATTCGGTCATCATCTTCAGGAACCAGTCCACGATCCCATTTGTCATTTCGGAACAGCCGTTCAGGTTCACGACTATCGGAGAACTTGGCGGTGGAAGCACTCCCTTGAATTTCATGTCCTTGAGCTTTGTCGACACAGGCTGTGAAAGTATCTCGAAGCCAAGGTCCTTCTCATTGCTGGAGATCTTTACCTTGACAGTGTCAACGCTGCCACTAAATGACTTCAGCCAGTCGTAGAACGCCTTCTGTCCAGCTTCCCTTGCCTGTGACACCCCGCCCTTTTCCTCATTCTTTGTCTTGTTCTGCTTGTCAATCATGTCTATGAAACTATCTATGGCCGTCGGGAAATGAGCCCTGAGGCTCTTGAAGTCCAGCGAAAGGCTTATACGGAGGTTTTCGGCACCGGCATAATGCGCTGTGATAGGCACATTCTGGAGGAATGCGACATACTCCTGGGTACCTCCGAATACGAAATAGTCCCCAAGCAGGCGGAAGGGCATGCCATCTATGGTTATCATGTTTTTGACACCTTCAACCTTGACGGCATTTGGACGGCTGAAGATGCTCAGAGCCTTTTCCGGTTCACAGAGCGGAATGCAGAAGACGCAGGAGTTTTTCTTGCTTATGTTGTCTCCGGCAAGGTATATCACTCCATAAGGCCTGTCCTCGTCAATATTGTCAGCCCCAAGGAAAGGAAACATCTTTTCAAGCGTTGCGGTCTGTATCAGAGGCGGAAGGTTGATCCCATACTCCTTCGCCATTTCTGCGATCTTGGAAAGTGAACTGCATGAAAGCAGGGCGAACTCGCCCTCGCGCCCATCAGCATTGTCTGCAGGATTCGCAGCCTGCTGGGCATAGAGATTGAATACTGGCAACAAGGTGATTGCAATATAGACCAAACATCTCAAGAATTTCATAAGTCCATCCCTTTTGTAGATTTAATTCAATACCTTACACTCAATTGAGAGCCCCACCAATTCCATGAAGGAAATATATCCATCAGTCTTTCGCTGGCCATTCGACGACAAGATGCCTTTTTTCAAAAAGAATGGGAGAATTAGCCCAACTGCCGGCAGAATCCAGATAATACACGTATTTGTTCCCCTTGAGGAACTTGGCATTCAGCACTTCGTTCCCGGAAATTTCCCATACATACTTCCCGCTGGGATTCTGTTTCACCAAAAGCCAGAATCCAGTGTATCTATTGTCCACAAGGAACTTTCCTGTCTCCTCATCATTCACTTCGGCAGGCCTGAATCCATGAGTCCTGCAGTATTCACCAGCCTTCCCAGCTTCCAAGGCCACCGGAATCCTAAGAAACAATCGGTTCTTATACCGTATTGCCAGTTTTTTCAAAGTTGGAATATCATTATGCCTTAATGCTATGATTGTCCTTGCCTGGAGTGCAATGTCCGGCCTTGTCTTGGACCATTTTTCAGCATCACTCTCCAACACGGAATCAGGCAGTGTATCACAATTGAATACGAATATCTTCGGCGGTTTATCAACAAGTTTACCCAAGCTGGTCAACTTGTTGTCATTACAAAACAATCCTCCAAACAGACAATCTTCCACAGGCTCAAGCGAGTCAACTTTATTAAATGAACAGTCAAGCCAGTTCAAAGGAAGCCCTCTCAACGGCTCAAGACTTGAAATACAATTGGAAGGACACTGTAAATTTGACAGATCCGGGCTGTCTTTAAGCGGCTCAAGACTTTCTATCCGGTTTCCATCGCAAGAAAATTTCTGGAGCGGCATTCCCCTCAGCGGAGAAATATCAGTGAGATTGTTTTCACAGGCTTCAAGACTTGTAAGCTTCATTCCGGATAGCACCTCAAGATTATTAATCCTATTTCCAGTGATTATAAGGTTATACAACGGCATCCCCTTCAACGGACTTATGTCACAGATCTGATTGTCCCCAATAGAGAGATTCCGCAATTTCATATCTTTGAGCGGCGATATATCACTAATCTGGTTCCATCTCAGGCTAAGCACCTCCAAAGGCATGCCTTTTAATGCTTCAACATCATTGATTCTGTTCATATCGAGATTTAAGACCTTCAATGTCATACCTTTCAACGGCGCAATGTCATTAATCTGATTCCCGAGAAGATTAAGATATACGAGCTTCTGCCCACGCAAAGGCTCCAGATTTGTAATCCCGTTGTCCCTGGCATCAAGAATAAGAAGTCTCATTCCCGTAAGAAATTCCAAAGATCTAAGCCCCATACCTGGTATACTCAAGCTGCACACACCTTCAGTCCGGGCACATATCGAGAGCAACCTATCAACAATTTTTCCAGGTAAACCTTTTGTCCTGAGTGCAAGGATATTCATCCCCACCCTTGAATTTCTTTTCAATCCGAGAGCCTTTTCAGCGATGTTCAATCCTTCATCATATCTGCCTTTTTTCCAGGAGTTCAAAGCCTCGACTTCACAGATTGCAGCAAGCAGTTCAGGATTATTGCAGATCTTTTCAAACCTTGATTTTATATCTCTGAGCCGGGCATCATCAGGTTCCTTACTCATACACTCGGCAAGATAGGCCTTCAGAAGGGCCTGCTTTTCAATCTCCTTTCCCTGGAAATCATCCGCAATTGAAACATACGTGGATACAGCACCGGAATAATCGCCGTTGGCAAGATAGCTGTCACCGGAAACAAGCGGACTCACTTTCGGAGCCAAGGTAAGCTTCCTCACCTCCAGATACCTGAGTCTGGTTCCAAATGCATAGCTCCTCATTCCAATACTCTTCAGATCATTCCCTACAAGGGGCAGCAGGTCGGTCATGCTTGCAGTGATCCTGCCATTCACACTCAGAGTAAACCTACCCGCTTCCCGCTTGAAAACTAACCGCTGGATCCCTGACGCCCTAATGCCCCTCAGTTGGCTTTTCATGACGTCTGTTGTCTGAGGAACATCATTTTTTGAGATGATATCCACCAAACCGGAATAACCTCCGGATTGGAAAGAATAACCCCTTGGCACAAAAAAGTAGGGTGATAATATCTCGCGTTTGGAATTGAAGAACAATTCAAATCCGTCCGGATTTTCACCGAATTCAACGTCTGCGATGACCATGATTTCGTTCTTCACAAAAACCTTGTTGAGCCACATGGTTTCTTTAGTAATCATCTTCAGTCCCTGTGGAGTCCTTTCCCACGGTTTTACCTCGTCTTGCGTATTGGCAAACAACAGATCGTCCAACTTCACATTCTTCTTTGTAAAATCGCGGGAGAATACAGTAATCCATTTACCCTTCTGCTGGTAGTATTCGTATCCGGCATAGGATAGGAGAAGCATCAGGATGACGAGTCCGACCGCAGAAATCCCGACCATCTTCCTGTTCCTTCTTGCAAACAGCAGTGACTTCTTTAGTATTCCAGCCCTTTCTGCCCGTGTCGCAAAACCGCCAATGAACGCATTGATATCCTTTGAAAGTTCACCTACCGACTGGTAGCGGTCATCGGCTTTTGTCGCCATCGCCTTCATCGCGACTGCGTCAAGGGATTTGGGGATGAAGCGTTCCGGAGCACGTCTGTGTGGAGGAATAATCTCCCCCTTCACAGTTTGCATGACCACTTTGTTGAAGTTGTCGCCTTCAAAAGGAAGCTTTAGCGTTAACATCGAGTATAATGTGGCACCGAGTGCATAAATATCCGTCCGGCAGTCCTTATCCTTCACGCGTCCCTCGGCCTGTTCAGGCGCCATGTAGCCGGCTGTTCCCTTGATCGTGCCGTCCATCGTGACTTCAACCGAACTTGAGCCGGCATTCTTCTGGACAGTCGAGACATCTGGTTTCACGGGATCTGTTTCAAGAGCTCCTATCATCTTCGACAACCCCCAGTCCAGAATAAGAACTTCTCCAAAGTCTCCGACCTGGATATTCTGCGGCTTGAGATCCAGATGGATCACTCCCTTTGAATGTGCGAATGCGACACCGTCGCAGACCTTTTGGAATATCTGAAGAAGGGAGTAGAGGTTATATTTCTTCCGGTATTCCGCATCGCCCTTCGCAAGCTTGTCAAGGATTTCGGCAAGAGTCTCTCCACCGAGAAGTTTCATGGTAAAGAAAGGTTTTCCGGAACTGTCAACGCCCATGTCATGGACGGGCACAATATTCGGATGCTCGAGGTTCGCGGTTATCCTGGCTTCCTGCACGAAGTGGGAAGTTTCCGGTCCCTCTCCCTCCCTGAGCATGTAAGCCATCGCGATGTCTCGGGCCGTATCCTTGTCGGACACCCGGACCACCATCTTCATCCCGCCCTTGCCGACCTGATCCTTCCTGTCATATTTTCCTTCAACAACAGGGCTTAGTGACTCCTGGAGTTTCAGCTTGGTGTCTAACTTGATGCGGTCTTTTGTGATGATATCGGATCTGTCCTGTCTGACACCATCTAGCTTTACAGTTCCATCAGGCATTATCCCCCCGGAGGATGATTGTTTGCAGAAACCTTGTAAAACTTAGTTCCTTGCAAGAAGATATTCAAGAGATGGGAAGGCACAAAGCCTCAAAGACAAAAAAACTCCGCAGACAGTCCTCCAAAGGAGGATGCGCTACTTCCGGAGAATATCTTTAAGAGACTTCACAGCGATCTCCGCCATGTCATCTAGGACCTTGGAAGGGGTGTTCAGGGGAGGAAGAAAATAGATCGTGTCACCGAGAGGTCGCAGAAGGGCTCCGAGTTTCACTGAGTTCCGGTAGAATTTGAAACCGGTACGTTTCGCTGCAGGGAATTGCCTGCCCGTATGCGGATCTACTATGTCGCCTGCGACGACGTAGCCAACACCGCGAACATTCCTGATTGCTCCGGTCTCCGACGCCACCCATTCCATCCGTCTGCGAAGTTCGCAGCTTTGTTTTGCGATTTTCGCAATTATATCCTCATCTTCATAAATCTTCATGGCCTCAAGGGCGGCTGCCACGGAAATTGCATGTCCACAGTATGTGTTCGAGTGCAGAAAAGATTTTCCCTTTGAATAATCAGAGTAAAAAGCCTTATAGATATTATTGGAACAGAGGACCGCCGACATCGGCCCCCAGCCTGCGGTCAGACCTTTGGAAAGACAGATGAAGTCAGGAACGATCCCGGCATGTTCACATGCCAGCATTTTTCCTGTGCGCCCGAATCCGGTCATGATCTCATCAGCAATCAAATGAACCTTGTTCTTCCTTGTCCACTGCCTGAGTTTCCGCAGGAAATCCGGGCTGTAGACCAGCATTCCGCCTGCCCCCTGGACCACCGGCTCGAGAATTATCGCAGATAGTTTTCTGGCATGTCCGGCAAGCCGACTTTCAACTGCATCCCATTTGTCCGTATCCATCTTTGCCCATTCAGGTGAATCCGGACCGGCAACATAAGGTAGACCGGAAATCTTGGGGATACAGGCCATCACCGGTTTGAATGGTTTGGAATAGATATCACAGTCTCCTGCGGAAAGAGCAAGCAGGGTTTCTCCATGGTATCCATTCTGCAGCGCCATGAATTTGTTTCTGCAGGGAGAACCCGTCTGGATATGGTATTGCAGGCTCATCTTCATCGCAATCTCGACGGCAGTGGAACCGTTGTCGGCGTAAAAGATCTTGTCGAGACCGGGCATTAGGCTGCACAATCTCTCTGAAAGTTCCACGAGAACATCGTTGCAGGTGTTCGCCATGATGACATGCTCGAATCTGCCGATCTGCTTCTGGACGGCTCGCTTGATACGCGGGTGGGAATGCCCGAGGCTTTTGCACCACCAGGAACTGATACCGTCGATAATCTTCCGTCCATCTGCAGTGATGATATAAGGCCCCCTCGCCTGCTTTACCGGGATCGGAGGAAAGGATTCATAATCCTTCATCTGCGAGCAAGGATGCCAGATGTGCCTTAAATCTCGTTTCTGAATAGAAAGCATAATCGTTATAGGTTTTAGGTGTTAAGTGTTAGGCAATAAAATCCATGAACTTAAAACCTAAAACCTGACACTTAAAACTCATTTCAGTTTTTCAGCGCGGAAAGTGCGGCCGCATAATTCGGTTCCTGTGCGATCTCCGGGACAAGCTCGACATACTTGACCTTGCCACCTTCATCGACAATTATGACCGCCCTGGCGAGAAGTCCGGCGATCGGTCCATCGGTTATGGCAAGCCCATATTTCTTCCCGAAATCCCTGTTCCTGAGATCGGAGACTGAAATCACGTTCTTGATTCCTTCCGCGGAACAGAACCTGGCGTGCGCGAACGGAAGATCCTCAGAGATGCAGAGCACGACAGTATTGTCCAACTTTGCCGCCTCCTCGTTGAACTTTCTCACGGACATGGCACAGACCGGAGTGTCCACGCTCGGAAAGATGTTAAGCACGATCTTCTTGCCCTTGAAATCTTTCAGGGACACATCAGCCATGTCAGTCTTTGTCAGCACGAAATCCGGTGCGGCATCCCCTTTTGCAGGGATGTTTCCGGCAATGTGGATCGGATTACCCTTCAGCTTGATCTCCTTCATGACAACCTCCTTATTTGAATTTGAAATGCAGCCTGATGTTAGGACCAAAGCGACAAGGATCACAAGAAATCCTTCTGTAAATTTCATTTTATTCCCCTGACCTTCAATGTTGAATTTAATATGTTGTTGAATATATTTTAGTTCTCCATGAAACATATTCAACCCAGGTAGGAAAAACATGTATACCGCTGGAATCGACATTGGCTCGACAACGACTAAAGCTGTCATCTTCGACGGCACGAAAATACTCGCGTCATGCGTCATGCCGAGTGGGATAGCTCCGGCTGAAACTGCTGTCAAGGTACTCGATGCGGTTCTTGCCGAATCAAAGCTGACCAAGGACCAGCTTGCCTCAATAGCGTCCACGGGATATGGAAGACGGCTTACGGACCTATCTGACAAGGTCGTCACAGAGATCAAGGCCTGCGCCGCAGGTGCGGTGTTCATGAGCACCCCTGACGGCAGACCGAACACCGTCGTCGACATCGGCGGACAGGATACCAAGGTGATCCAGCTTGGGGAGGACGGACAGGTCACCAACTTCGTCATGAACGACAAATGCGCCGCCGGCACGGGCCGCTTTCTCGAGGTGCTTGCGATGAAGCTTGAGATGTCCTACACCGATTTCGTGAAGGCTGCTCTTGAATCCACCACCCAGATCCAGATGAACTCGACATGCGCTGTCTTTGCGGAAAGCGAAGTGATCTCGCTGCTTGCACGTGGCATAAAGAAATCCGACATAGCTGCGGCTGCACATACATCGATCTCCAACCGGGTCGGATCTATGCTCAGGAGGCTTGATGCACAGAATCCACCATATCTTTTCGTAGGGGGCGGCGCCCTGAACTCGGCAATGCTCAAGTCCCTCGAGGAGAATGTCGGCATAAAGCTGCACACTCATGAATATGCCCAGAAGGTCATCGCCCTTGGTGCAGCAGTCATAGCCCAGAAGGAAGACAAGGAATGAGATATCTTGCCCCTGTAATCCTTCTGCTGGCAATTATTTCTTCCGGCTGCGCTGAGAAAAAACTTTCCAAGACCACTATTTTCATGGCCGCCGGGCTCACCCCTGTCGTTGAAGCGATCATACCTGATGCCGAAAAGAAGCTCGGAACGAGAATCGTCGCCGAACCCAGCGGCACCCAGATCGCATGCCGGAAGATATCTGATCTTGGACGCAGATGCGACATACTGATATCTGCCGACGAAAAGCTGTTCAGGGAACTTCTTCCGGACAAGACGGACTTCCGATTGGATTTCGCCACTGATGAGATAGTCCTTGCCTTCGGAAAACGTGCGAAATCCGCAGACGAAACCGAAAAAGACTGGGCAAAGACTCTTTTCGAGAAGGATGTAAGGATCGGGCGTGGCGACGAGAACCTGTGCCCAGTCGGCTACAGGACCCTGATGCTCTGGCAGCTCCAGGAAAAAATCTCCGACATGACAGGTTTCTCGGAGAAACTGAAATCGAAGTCATCAAAGGTTGTTGATGATGCCATGCAGCTCACCCCTCTTCTCAAGACCGGAGAGATAGATTACGCTTTCCTCTACAGGTCGATGTGCATTGCACAGGATATCCGGCATATGCGCCTGGATAAGAAAGTCAACATGGGTGACATCTCAATGGACTACTCATCGGCCTATGTAAAGCTCTCGAACGGCAGGATCCTGAAGGGGGCTCCGGTGATCTTCAGCCTTAGCATACCAAACAACGCTGAAAATGCGGATTCTGCCAGGGCCTTTGTCCGATACATGCTTGCCGACAGGACCGAGGTGCTGAAAGCCAAGGGATTCACCCCGGTAAAACCTTCATTCCATGGCAAAAAGGATCTCTTCGCCCCATTTGCAGATTTCGCGGTATTCGCCGACGGGGAATTATAACTCGCACACAGCACCTGTGCTGCATTATTTTGCCGGTGGAACTCCGGCACCATGATGCTTAAGATACTTCCTGAAGGCATCGCGGAGGGTGACTCCGGTATCGGACGCCCTGCAAGTCGGATTCCCTGCGAATTTCGCAAGGCTTGTTACTCGTCCGCCTGCACCGGCAAGGAGATAGCTGCTGAGGACGATCATCCTCCGTGCACCTTCTACCCGCCGTCCTTCCCCGCCAACAAGGATGAACCTGGTATTATCTTTGAGCTTTGCGGCTTCGTCCATCACGGTCGCCAGTTCCGGTTCGCTAAGGCTGATCGTGCAGACGGTATCCTCAAACGGAAATGTCCAATACAGGTCCTCTTCGGTGAACTTCCCAGCGTTGATCGTCCGTTCCTGGGGGATCATCAGTGCAGATGCAGCAGAGGGAGCTGACATGAGATATGCATCGGCTGTCATCCTGTTCAATTCATCCGCGACAATCTCATTTTTCAGGAAGACAAGTTCTTTTCCGCCCTCTTCTCTCGATTTCGAAAGTAGATTTTCCAGTCCCCTGGAAAATTTGAATGAACTGTCACTGTTGGCAGGGACAGGTATCAGCATTGATTCGATCTTCGTGGTCCTGTGTCTTCTGACATCAATCTCGGCAACTATCCTTGAGAATGATGCGCAGTATGCCTCGGCCTGTGAATACCAGCTGGAGATTCCTATGATTTCCCCGGGAACTCCCTGATGGGAGTGAGCCCCGAGTACAAGGTCTATCTGGGGATATTTCTCTGTGATGCGGTTCAAGTTCGAATCATTGCTGTCATTCTGGAACATCCCCTGATGTACCGCCAGGATGATCATGTCGCACTTTGAATCCATGATCTTCGGGATCATCTCGTCCAGGACATCATCTATTCCAATGGCGCCTAGGCCTTCACATATCGGTCCCCAGTGCCATCGGTCGAGGGAAGGCGTGGTCAGGCCGATGAGTGCTATCCTGACCGAATCCTTTTCAATGATCTTCCAGGCATGAGCCGGTCGTTTGCCACCGACCAGCAGGTTGGCGGCGATGATGGTGGGAGAGCACTCTTGCATAATTTCGAGGAACCTGTCGGTCCCGAAATCGAAGTCATGGTTCCCCGGAATCCAGGCGTCATATTTAAGATCATTCAGGAAACCGAGTCCAACTGCACCTTTCGAACAAGCACCGGCGAAGGAACCCTGCAGGATGTCGCCACAGTCGATCAGGAGGCATTTATCGTCACCTCCTGCCTTCTTTCTGGCCGAGTCGAGGGCTGCTGCGAGCTGTCGGAGCCCCGGGAGCGAATCCGTGCCGGTGCGCGAATGGATGTCGGCCGTCTGGAGTATGGTGATTTTCTTCAGGTCGTCCGCAGATGCTGACATCGCTGAAAAAAGTATTATGGATACCAGTGATAATAAATATTTCCGCACGCTCCCCCCGAATGATAATGCAAATTTGGA
This sequence comes from uncultured Victivallis sp., assembly GCA_964600895.1. Classification (GTDB taxonomy): domain Bacteria; phylum Verrucomicrobiota; class Lentisphaeria; order Victivallales; family GWF2-50-93; genus GWF2-50-93. Next base: position 16,206 of record CAZRKP010000044.1, on the reverse strand, counting down.
AATTAATCCCCAATGTCCTTTAGACAAGGCGTGCGGAAAGATTTTTTGGATTTTTACAATTTTATTTGACTATGGGGAAAAATGTTCAATATTATGGGGCTTGCAACTTTTATAACCTTAGGAGATAACCATGGCAAGACATTCAAGCCTGAAAAGCACCGGCAAGATAAGGGCGAAAAGGAATGTGCTCAAGAGATTCGAGCGCATAGACATCCTTACGAAGGCCGGACGCTGGAAAGCTGGCGACAAGGTTCTTGGACTTCCCAAGACCAAGGCCGTTTCCTGATCTGACCTCAGATGATTAAGGGGATACCGGTGACGGTATCCCTTTTATTTTTCACTTTACCATGTAATTTACGGGGTTCCTGCAACGTATTATAATGTAGAGTAGTTTCGGACAGGAATTCAGGAGTCAGAATACAGGAGACAGAATTAATATTAACCCATATTTGGTTTTATTCTGAATCCTGACTTCTGAATTCTGGCTACTCTTGAAATTGCTTCTGTGAATCTAATAAAGGAGGAACCGCCATGAAGACCTTGTCAGTTTGCATTCTCATATCCGCATTCGCGACCGCGTTCCTGTATGAAGCCTCAGCCGGAACGATCACCTTCAAGGAGAAGGACGGCAGCACGACCTCGATATCCAACGCGGAGATCGTGTCCATAAAGGATGGTTCCGTAGTCATTGAAAAGGACAAGAAGCGCAGGTCATTCCCGCTGAGCAGCATCGCGTCCTATTCGCCCACCGACAGCTCTTCCAGCGCCGAAAAGTCCATGCCTGGCGAATTCAGCGACTACAAGGTCACGATAATGGACATCAAGATGCCGGACAAAGGCGTTGACAAGGATGGCAAGACCACCTCGTTCGAGATGCAGTACAGCATAAGCAGGACGAATCCCGAGATCAAGAAGATCAAAGCTCCATACATATATGTCTACATTCTCCTGCCCGCTGCAAACGACGCGAGCGACAGGGAGGTAATGCGTTTCTGCTATCCTGACGCCGCCAAGCCCAAGGGCAAGGGCTACGACGAAGCCGCAATCATGGAAAAGGTGAACGGGTTCGACAGGAAGATATGGGATGAATCAGAGCGAGACCACAACCTCAAGAGGGAGCTCAAGAACATGGGCAACGAAGAGGTCAAGCTCGAACTCAAGAGCGTCAAATCCCGCAAGATAATAGCTTACCACGTTGATATCTGGGGCAATGACGCCATCGTGGCCGAGAAGGACTGGAAGGACTTCGACAGCAACGTCGCGAAGAAATGGTGGGAAAAATACTGACCTGATACAATAAACCAAATGCCTCCTGCGTTTTCCAAACTAGAAAGTGATGGAAAAAAGGACCTGTCGGATTCAGAACTGATCGACAGGTTCCTCAAGGATGAACTCCCAGCGTTCGAGGCGTTGTATGACAGGTACAGGAAACAGCTTTACTCATATCTGCACGGTCTTCTTCCGGGACAGCACGCCCTGGTCGACGAGATATTCCAGCAGACATGGATCCGAGTCATCAACCAGTTGTCCGGATACAGGCACAACCAGAAGTTCCTCGCATGGATCATCAGGATATCCCACAATCTGGCGATCGACCATTTCAGGCGTACCAGGCACGAGGAGACCTGTGATTTCGAAGGTGACAGGAACCCTCTCTTCTCCGAGGAGAAATACGAGCCATGGCGGAAGATCGATGGAGAAGAGCTTTCAGCAGTGCTGGAGAAATGCATCCGGCAGCTGCCTCCGGACCAGCGAGAGGTCTTCCTGCTCAGGCAGGAGGATATCGGGTTCAAGGAGATCGCCGAGATACAGAAATGTTCAATCAATACAGTTCTCGGTAGAATGCAGTATGCCATCAGGAACCTGCAGAAATATCTGTCGGAATACAAAATAGCAAAAGGCAACTCTTGAGGACAGGAAAAATGAAATGCGAAAAAGCTAATGAACTGATACTCTCTGACAGCACCGGCGACGGGCTTGATGAACATATTTCCGCCTGTGAAAGCTGCCGGAACCTCAGGGAGATCTGGACCAACCTGAAGAATATCCGCCTGGAAGAGCTTGCCCCCTCGAGGACCATTGATTTCAAGATCAAGGGCGAGGCCGCCACCCATATAGACCGCAAAAGGCACCAGGGACGGGTCATATTGAGGAAATTCGTAGTTTTTGCCGCCGCAGCATGCTTCGTCATGGCCACATGGATTGCCATAGGCATAATAGGTATAGGTCCGGCAGAGACCGTTCAGAAGTCCGAAAATTATCATGGTATCTGGAACAAGCTCGAAATGGACAGGGAGCTCCTGGTCCTCTCCACAGAACTGGAGATAGAGATACAGAACATCTCTCCCAGGAAGAAAGAATCCAAATCTGAATTTGAGCTTGAATTTGATGCTATCGACATATTGACATAAGAAAGTTCCTGTTTTTTGTTTTGAAGGAGGTATTTATGATTAGAGGTAGAACAATTATCCTGGGCCTTGCACTGGCAATAACAGCCTGGACGGCAGCAGTGTTTGCAGCGGATGAGAACGCAAAACCGTCCGATGAACAGAAACCCGCCGCCAAGGAAGGCCAGGCAAAATCCGAGCAGCCCCAGTCCGAATCGAAGGAAAAGGATTTCATAAAGAAGTTCTTCTCATCGCCTGAAGAGGTTGAGAAATTCAAGAAGCTTCAAAAGGAGAATCCGGATGCCTTCAGGGACGAGGTGAAGAAAAAGATGGATGGACGCAAGGCAGAACGCGAAGAGGTAAGCACCAGGACAAATGAACTTGTTGAAAAGTACCAGAAGGCACAGACCGACGCCGACAAAGCCAAGATCAAGGAGGAGCTCAAGGCATCCATCAAGGCTGAATTCGACAAGAAGATGGATTCTTCAAAACAACGCCTCGACCATGCGGAGAAGCAGCTCCAGGAGTTCAAGTCCAAATACGACGAGCGCAAGAAAAACGCCGATCAGATAGTTGATACCCGTCTCGAGGAACTGCTCAAGGATCCCAAGTTGAAATGGTGACATATAAGTGAACGGCCCTCCATCGGGTTTCCTGATGGAGGGCTGTTTTATTTTTACTGATATTTTGTTTTTTGCCGGGACTGGCTGTATAATGGCGATGGATTTTATCCAATTTGAAGATATAGAATTGCCCGTACGCCATAGACGCACAAGTCACGGGCAGGACTCTTCGCCGGGACGGCGAACCCTACATCCGGGGAGATATGTTCCGATGAACATCGACATCACCGCATGTTTCACTTATGCGATTGAAAAAGTCAAGGAAAATCCGCCGTTCTACTTTCTTGGATTTTTCCTTATCCTCGGTATTGGCGTAGCTATCAAGCTCCTGGCACAGGGCACCGCATTCATGTTCAACCTCGTGGTCCTCCAGTCAATTCTCGGCATCGGGCGTAAGACTGCGACAGTCCACGAACACATCGCCGCTATCATAATTGGCATAGTATTGAGCTTCTTCCTCGCACCGTTCCTGGTCGGATATTTCAGGGGATTAAGGAAGGAATACGAGGCACAGAAGGCTGAACCGCTGGATGTCCTACTCGGGGTGGACGTCATGACACAGAGCGTCACAAACTATGCTACCGCCCTTTTCCTGGTGCTGGGAGGATTCATTTTGCTCATAATCCCCGGACTTATACTCTCGCCCATCATCCCCCTCACGATATTCTTCCTTGCGAAAGGGGAGACCCAGGGGATTGACGCGTTGAGGAAGGCCATTGTGATCTTGAAGGAGAATCCCTTGCTGATACTTTGGAATCTGGCATTCTTGATACTGGCATCTGCCGCCACAGCCCTGCTCTTCATAAAGGTGATATTCGCACTTATCCTCTTCCCGGTGATCCTTGTCGCCGGAACCATCTTCACCTGCGCCACCTATATGCTCTTCGAACAACTGAGCGCAAAAACATCAGTCAAAATGGTTGACAATTATCGGAATCTTTAGAATGGATATGCTTTTTTTTATATAAAATAGGATAAGGTGATTGAAAGAATACCATGAAAACATTCCTGTGCATTATACTTCTATCTGCAATTACTGCATCGAGCGCGTTAGCAACGGCCCAGTTCCCGGACAAAATAGTATACAAGGGCAATCAGTATGACCTCCTTTCCAATCCCATGGAATCATACTTCAAGAAGAATCCTGACAAGAGACCCCACGGAGCCATGTGCAGCGCCCTTTGGCGGGGATACGTAGCGACCTTTGAAATCAAAGACAAGGATTTAGTATTGACTGACATTCAGATCATGGATGCATCCGAAAATGACATCACTTTCAAGTCTGTAAAGGATACTTTCCTGACAAAGGGCGAACCTCTCAAGCTTGACTGGTTTTCTGGCATCCTTGTAATTCCGAGCGGCAATCTTGTGAACTATGTACACATGGGATATGGTTCGACATACAGCGGTTATATCCTCCTAGAAATCAAGAACGGCAAGCTCACGGGTGAACGGACCTACAACCAAGAGCAATACGAGAAATTCAAGGAAAAACAGTTCCAGGCATACAAGAAGACTGAGGCTTACCGGAAGCAGGTTGAAGAACTCAAGAACAAGACTGGTACACAGGAGTCCCTGGATTCATTCCTTCGAAGTTTTGTTGTGGAATATACTTCTGAATTCCTAGATGAAGGTTCACCATCAAAAGAGCCAAATACCCCAGCAACAAAGACAGAAGCTCCCAGTACAAAATAATTTCTTCGCGGCGGATGAGGGAACAGGCAGACTCTCTACAGAAATTGTCAAAGCATCACTGTGTCCTATTTACCAAGAACTGACGACTGACGACTTCAACAAGACGATCCTCAGTCAAACAGCGGATATTCCTTGCCGGTGTCGACGATCTCGACTTCCTTGACCCCGATGCCCAGGAGGTGCCCCTTCATCTTCTCGAGCTCCTCATCTTCACCGTGTACCAGGAAGACCTTGCGCAGTCTCTTCAGGTCAAGGTTGCGGACGAACTCCTTGACGTCATTGTAGTCGGCGTGGGCACTGAAGGTGTTGAGGATCTTCACACGAGCCCTGAGTTTGTAAAGTTGTCCAAAGATCTTGACCTCCGGTTGTCTTTCGGCGATCTTTCGTCCGAGCGTGTCCTCGGCCATGAACCCGACCACGAGGATTGTGTTGCGCGGATCCTCGATGTTGTTCTTGAGATGGTGAAGGATGCGGCCCGCTTCGCACATCCCACTGCTTGAGATTATTATGCAAGGCTCGTCCTTCTCGTTCAACTGCTTTGATTCCGACACATTCGTGATGTAATGCAGAGTCTCGAATCCGAAGGGATTCTTGTCCTGGATCAGGAATTCCTCGCGCACTTCCTCGTCGAAGCATTCCTGGTGGACCCTGAAAATGCTGGTGGCGTTGAATGCCATTGGGCTGTCGACATATATTTCAATCCTCGGGATCTTGCGTGCGTTGACAAGCTGGTGCAGGAAGTAGATCAGGTCCTGGGTCCTTTCAACGGCGAAGGCCGGAATTATTATCTTGCCTCCGCGTTCGACGGTCTCCCTTATGATCTCTGCAAGCTGGCGGCAGGCGTCCTCAATAGGATCATGCAGGCGGTTTCCGTATGTGGCCTCGCATACAAGGTAGTCCACCGGCGGGATCTGTTCCGGGTCGTGGATGATCGGCGTTCCCTTCCTTCCCAGGTCTCCTGTGAATCCGATCTTCCTCCCCTGCCCTATGTCGAACACGGGCATTGCTGATCCGAGAATGTGTCCTGCATTGTAGAAATAGCATTTGATGGAATCCGCGACATAGAAATCACGGTGATAGCTTATCGTTATGAACTGTTCAAGGACCTTGATGACGTCCTTAACATCGAACAGCGGCTCGAACGGTTCCTTGTCGCCGTAGGTCTTTTTCTTCTTCATCCATTCGGCGTCCTTCTCCTGGATGTGCGCCGTATCCGCCATGATGAGACCGGCGATGTCGCGCGTGGCGGGAGTCGCGTATACATTGCCCTTGAATCCCATTGCGGACAGATATGGCAGCCTGCAGGAGTGGTCGCAGTGGCCGTGTGTCAGGACTACAGTCTCAATTGTCGCCGGATCAAAGAAGAACTGCCTGTTCTTCTCTTCGGCAATGACACGTTTACCCTGGAACATTCCGCAGTCAACAAGGATCTTCACACCATCGATATCAAGCATATGGGTTGAACCGGTGACCTCCCTGTTCGCGCCGTAGGAAACAAATTTAATTGACATTTATATGAAAATCCTTTTAAATAAAATTTGCGTTCCATTTAAATATCCGTCGAAAATGTTTTTTCAATCGAAGGCTCAAGAATAATTTGCTCAAAATTAAGAAGTTATTGGCCACAGACCATCGCAGACTTAAAACACAAACCTCCTCACCACGAAGCTCACGAAGGGCACGAAGTTAATCTCCTCCAGAAGAATCGGCTCAGGCGAACAGTTCGCCCTGTAATGCGGAATATGCATGAGAATATTAACTCGTTCATATTCTCATGACATTTCCGCATATTTCCCTCTGCAGGAGCATAGGAGAGCCGATTCCAATCCGTGTCTATCAGCGTTCATCTGCGGTTCAAGAATCTTATCTCTGTGCCTCTGTGGCAAAATCATACTGTCAGGCGTCTCGGGGCGGTGGGAATCTGTTCAAGCCATCTCCGGTATCTCGGTGTTGGTCCGCGCCTGACGTCCACGAGGAATTTTTCCAGGTCGTCGAGGGTCTTTATCTTGCATACCGAGTTCCTGAGTTCCCCGGGATATCCGCGTCCCTTGAGGTAGTCAATGACGACCTTCCGCGAAATTCGCACGCCGATCACTTCACCGTAGGTTTCCGCCATCTCCTTCACATGGATCCCCATCTCATCTGCAAGTTCGGCAGCTGTTGGCGGCATGAACGACTTTCCTTTTTCAATCTCCTCAAAGATCCATGGATTTCCCATGGCTCCCCGAGCGACCATGACGCATGTGCATCCGGTGCTTTCTCGGAGAGAATCGCAGGTCGTCCAGCTGAAGATCCCGCCGTTGGCGACAAGCTGTGTATTTACATTCTTCCCCACTTCTGCGATAATAGCAGTCTTGACATCCCCCGAATACACCTTCGACATCACTCTTCCGTGCAAGGTGACCGCCGACGCACCTGCTTCGACCAGGCGTCTTATCAGATGGATTGTCGGTGCAGGATCCGCCTCGTCGATTATCCTGGTCTTGACCGTCACCGGCACCTGCGAATTCCGCGTTATCATCTCGAAGGCCATGATGGCTTCCTCGGTCTTCTTCGCAAGCGCGGCCCCCTCACCTTTCTTCACAACTTTCTTCGCCGGGCATCCGAGGTTGAAATCGATAACATTGACATCGTACTGGTTGATTATCCGGGTGGCCTTCCTGAGTATGTCGTGTTCCGAACCGACGATCTGCACACCTAGCCATGACTCCTTCTCGCCGCGCTTCAGCATCGACAGAGTCTTTCCATGTCCGAATACCAGAGAACCGGCGTCGATCATTTCGGTGAATGCGAACCGGCATCCATGCCGCCGTGCCGAATTCCTGTATGGAAGATCGGTGTATCCCGCAAGCGGAGCAAGAATGACGGCTTTGTCAGGATAGATAGAGGTCCTTGGATGACTGGATGGTTGGATGGATGGATGATTGGATGGCATTTGGAATTATATTTTCTTACTGATTACTGGTTACTGGTCACTGATAACTTCTTCCACCTCGCCGGTTCTCAGCTTCTCCGATACGCCGGTTCGCCGTTACGCCGACACTATTTAAGCGCTCCGCGCCGCACTGCCTCAAATATTATCACTGTCGCTGCCTGGGCGACGTTGATCGATTCGATCTTGCCGGGCATGGGTATGATCAATGGAATGCTGTCCTTCAGTTCTCCGGCTCCGTGGGCTTCGCTGCCGAAGACGATTGCGGATTTCGCAAAAAGCCCCTTTTCCTCGAAGCAGCTTGCCGTGCCAGATGGATCAGTCCTATAAATTGTCCCGTATCCGAATTTGCGAAGTTCGCAGGCAGTCGTCTCAAGATCCTTGAACTCCCTGATGTTCAGCGCGAACTGCGATGCGAGTGCAGAACGTATGACCTTGTCGTTGAATGGATCCGCAGTCCCTCCGGTTATCCACAATTCCTTGAGGCCTGCCGCGCGGACCGTCCGGATTATCGTACCGAGGTTTCCGGGGTCGGAAATCTGGTCGAGGACGACTATGAAAGGGTCCTTCGGAGCAATCTTGACTTCCGCCAGTTCCGGTTTTTTCGTGATGATAAGGCAGCCCTGAGGAATGACGGTTGCCGAGAGTTCGGCAAATTCCTTCTTCGGAACGGCTTCAAATCTTATGCCTGCAAATGATGAGGCGTTGAAATCTTCAGAGCAGACGGCCAGCTCCACGAGATCGGGGCGCAGCTGAAGGAGTTCACGGCAGCAGCGCAGACCTTCGCACACGCAGAGGTCATGCTTTTTCCGTCCATGCCTCGTATAGAGGGATTTGATCAGAGCTGTCTGGCTTTTCGTTAGCATCTGCAAACTTCCTGTCCGGTTGATTTCAATTGAACATATTATATATTAAGAACGGGGTTATCAAAGATGCTTAAACTATTATCCACATTATTTTTGGCGGGGGTGCTCATGACTGCTCTTTTCGGACAGGAAAAGTCCAATCTTTCGGTATCGTCCACAAGTTTCCAGGATGGCAGAGGATTGGCTGCGAAGTTCGCAATGAAGGCTGTTGACGGGGGGCAAAACACCTCGCCTCAGCTCTCATGGAAGGATGCTCCGCAGGGCACAAAGGTGTTTGCGGTCACCTGCATCGACATCCATCCGATCGCGCAGAAATGGGTGCATTGGATCGTCATAAACATTCCCGCCGGGACCACCGAGTTGTCCGAAGGCGCATCTCCATCGAAGATTCCCGCCGGGGCAAAGGAACTCGAGAACAGTTTCAGAAACAATGGATATGGCGGACCTCAGCCGCCAAAAGGTTCCGGAGTCCATAAATACGTTTTCACCGTCTATGCGCTCAGTGACGCAGTCAGCGCAGACGGATTCCTTTCCGAGGACGCCTTCCTCAAGCTGGTGTCGGGAAAAATCCTCGCCAAGGCAAGCATTACAGGAACATTTTCAAGATAAGAATGACCATATAAAACAAGGAGTCTGAAATGAATATTCTCAGGAAACTGTCTTTCGCACTGTTGATCGCTCTCCCTTTCATCGTGGCAGGAGGTGACAAGATCGATGCCGGAACTGTAGACAACGGAGTCTTCAAGAGCGACTATTTCAACTTTTCGATGCCTCTTCCCAAGGAATGGACCGTCATAAGCCCGGAGCAGAACAAGATGCTCATGGACAAGGGCAAGAAGGTGATAGCCGGTGACGACAAGAGCATGCAGGCGGCATTGGATGACAGTGTACAGACGACCATCAACATGATCACATTGTTCAAGCACCCCCTTGGTTCACCGGTGGCATTCAATCCCAGCATCGGTATAGTTGCCGAAAAGGTCTCCCAGCTGCCCGGCATCAAGAGAGGCAAGGACTACCTATTCCACGTAACAAAGCTCCTGCAGGCTTCCAAGCTGAACTATGATATCTCAGATGAGATCAAGACAGTCAAGCTCGGGAAGATGGACTTCGACGTGCAGGAAATGAAGCTGTCGGTGAGGAACCTCGACATCAAGCAAAAATACTATTCCGCCATCGTTAAAGGCTATGCCCTGGGCATAGTGGTTTCAAGCACGACGCCTGAAGACGAAAAGCTCATAGATGAGATACTCTCAAAGATCAGCTTCGAGGTGAAATGAACAATCTGAGGCTGGTAATTTTGGAATTACTGCCGATATTAACTGGCTCATGGCAATATTTTAAAGGTTGAAATGGATCCATTATATGACATAAAGATAGAGACGGGGGCCACATACGTGGCTGCCGCACCTACGACCATGAACCTGAAGGTCAAGGATTTCGTCGTTGTCCGCAAGGACAAGATCCTCGACTATGGGCAGATAATCACCTGCCTCGGAGAGAAGGTCAAGCTCACCGACAAGGAGAAGGAGGAGCTTCCCCATATAGACCGCAAGGCGACCGTCATCGACCAAGGCAAAGCCAACGAGAACCTGATGCGCAGCAAGTCCGCGTTCAGGACCGCCATCCAGTATATCCAGAACCTCAAGCTTCCGATGAAGCTGCTTAATGCTCATTATTCGTTCGACATGAAGCTTGTGACATTCCAGTTCACTGCTGACGGGCGTGTGGACTTCAGGGAGCTTGTCAAGCAGCTGTCCCAGGGGCTCAACACCAGGATCGAGCTGAGACAGATCGGAGTGCGCGACGAGACCGCGCTGATCGGCGGATTCGGCGCATGCGGCCTCGAACTCTGCTGCTGCAAATTTCTCAGGACTTTCGCTTCGATCAACGTCAGGATGGCCAAGGAACAGGACCTCTCACTCAACCCAAACAACATCTCCGGCATATGCGGACGCCTGAAGTGCTGCCTCAAATATGAGCATGCGGGATATCAGGAACTCGACAGGGACATGCCGCGCAGGGGCGCCTGCTGCGAGTGCGCCGAAGGCAGGGGCCGTGTCATCGACCGCAACCTCCTCACACAGAAGGTAACACTGCACATAGAAGAGACCGGAAAGAATGTCACCTGCCCCAAGGAAGAGGTGCGGATAGTCTATCTCGACAAATACAAGTTGCCGCATGACCAGCAGCACGACATGTATGACGGCCTTGACGAGGAACAGAAACGCCTCCTCAAACAGCTCGACGAGCAGTAGCTTGATGAGGGGATGGATTACTGGCCTACCCGAGACGAACTCTGGTCGGCCTGGGATTAGCAGATGACCGGTTTTGACTTCAAAACAAATCTCTAAGGAAAAATCTTGCATGCAAGTTCATGAGAAGATATTTCATATTTTTCCAATGGCCAATACCCATTCATCCAGCCATCCATCAATCCAATCATCCAAATGACCGTGAAACGGATTACTGCCATGTCAGATGAAAGCAATAGCCAGCCTCAGGATCTGAGAAACAGGTTCGCCGGAATCCTCTGCATCATTGCGGCGATAATTGTATTCGCCCTGCCGTTCAAGTTCGGGGGGATAGTCGGGATACCAGAGGTGCTTTATTTCCCTGATGACATCTTCCAGTGGGCCCTGTTCACCTGGCCTCCGGTCATGTTCCCGGTGATCTCCTCGCTTTTTCTCGCACTTTCCATCTTTGCAGCAGGAAATCTCCGGCTTGACTTCAAGTTCATCCTCGCCATGATCTGGATACTCCTTGCATTGTCTTCATTGATCGGCTTCAAGAATGCAAGCACCATGGACTTCCCGATACAGGAGGTCTCGCATTTCTTCGGGATCGCATGTTTCACAATGTCGATCTACTTCCTTCTTGAAGCCAGGCCCGACATGAGGGAACTGCTCCTGAACGCCGTGATACTCGCCCTGGTTGTCTCACTCTTCATGGGACTCCAGCAGTTCCTCTGGGGTTTCAAGGAGACATTGAACTATGTCTACGAACAGGAGATCAAGACCGGCCTCAGGACCACATGGCACCTCCAGAACAGGCTCGAGCAGACACGTGTCTATTCACCGTTCACACTCTGCAACAGCCTTGCAGCGCATCTGGTCCTGACGATCCCTCTCTGCCTTGTTCTCATCTGGAGGAGCAGGACGACATTGAAAGCGGTCATCATTGTCTCCGCCACGGCACTCTTCCTCTTCTATTGCGGAAATGTGCCCCCTGCCGGATACATACTGATTTCTCTGGCATGGGCTGCAGTAATCATGTTCACCCTTTTCAGGTTTCCAGAAGAATATACCAGGCCCATCACTGCAACCATCTGCATTATTTTCGCCATACTTATGTTCAGCATCCTCTATTTCACCGGAAGCAGGGCTGCGGTGCTTGCATTTGGAATGGCGCTGGCGGTGACGGCTGCAGTGTTCCCTTTCAACATCAGGATAAGGATAGCAAGCGCCTCTTCAATACTCGCAGCTACCGCTGTCGGTTTCTACTTCATTAATGCCGGACGGAACATGGGTTCCATGACGGTAAGATTTGATTATTTCGCAGCGGCCATAAAGATATTCCTATGGAATGTGTTTGCAGGAACCGGATGGGGCGACTTCTTCCACCAGTATCCTTCAATGAAAACTTTTCCCGGCACGGAAGCCCCGCATTCCTCGCACAATTTCGTTCTCGACTTCGCAAGCCAGACCGGCGCCTTCGGTCTTATAATGTCAGTTGTCGTCCTCCTCTTCCCGCTGGTGCTGATACTCTATGCCAACCGCTGGAAGATGAAGATGCCGGACTATATCGTGAACATCGCAATAATCCTCGGATGGACGGCGTGGGGTATACATTCCCTGGCAGACATAAACTGCCAGGTGCCGGCTTCGGTCGCCACTGCGATCCTCATGGTGGCTCTGCTCAAGTTCGCCCCAGAAAAAGATAATCCTGCCACATCTATGACTCTTGGAAAGGGCTGGACAATTATCCTCAAACTTGCGGCATGCCTGCTTGCCTTGTTCACATTCTGGATAAGCTCGAAAAGATTGGATGCTGAATATTACCAGTGGCAACTTATGCAGCTCTGCGAGGCATCGCCGGTCAACCACCCGGAAGCCACCCAGCCCAATCCTGAAAAGGTGGAAGCCGCACTTAGGATCGCGATTGCGAAAATGCCATATTCACCGTTCCCATGGGCGAGTGCCGGCAACTACGCGCAGGCAACCAACCATTGGGGCACATCAGAGCTCTTCTTCCAGAAAGCGGTCGAACTGTCCCCCGAACGCGCAAGCTTCTATCATAAGCTCTTCCTCGCACAGATGATGCTGGGGAAGAAAAAAGAGGCCTTGGAAAGCATCAGGAGGGCGTCATTGATGTTCCCGAACAACGAAGAATATAAAAAGTCGTACGAAAAACTTTCGGCGGAAATGGGAAAGTAGATGCAGGATACTGGTAACTTGTAACTGGAAATTGGAAATTTGTTGTCCGGAAAGGAGCGCTGGCCTCTGGCCGGCAATTTTTTGATGTATATACCCATCCATCCAACCATCCATTCATCCATTTCTTTTATTGAATCTTGATGTATATTTCAGTTTAACTAAAATAAACCTATGTATCGATCGAACAAGACATTCTATATCTTTCTGTCGGTGGCGCTCTCGCTGCTGGTGCACATCATCATCTTCATGATCTCCTGGAACCTGTCCCTGAAGCCGATAATCGCCACGGAGATGATGCAGAAACCCAGCAAATACATCAAACTCGGGAACATCACTCTTCCAAGCCAGCTCAACGAGGAACCCAAACCCCAGCTCAAACCCACACATGAGCCCATAAAGGTGCCTGACAGATATACCTCCCAGAACTTCCCCGGTACAAAGCTGGTGGAATCATCTGAAAAGCCCGGTGCCAAAACCCCTTCACCTGACGTCTTCAAGCTACCCAAATCCCCGAGCGACGGGGCATTCACAAAGATACTTGAGATCGACGGAAACAAACTCGAGAAGGATCGGCTCTCCCAGAACAGGCTTGTCGTGCCAAAGATCCCCAGGACCAGCTCCGGAGGAGGAACAGGAGGAGCAGGAGATGGCGGAGAAGGAACTGCAGGCCCTATCGAACTGAAACTCAGGATTCCCATGCCCGGCAGAAACATTTCAACACCTGGTTCGAGACTACTCCCCGACGAGAACCTCTCGAACATCGACAGCCTCATGGATGTGCGTCTCTTCAAGCATATTGACCAGGATGGAGTCGGCTTCTTCAGAATTGACATTTCCCCGCGCAAGAAGTTCTCCACCCTGAAACCTTTTGACAAGGACATTGTCTTCTGCATCGACACCTCCGGCAGCATATCAAAGGACAAGCTATACGAGTTCAGGGATGGAGTACAGAAGGCCCTGCAGAAACTCAATCCCGGTGACAGGTTTGAAATAGTGTCGTTCAAGCACAGGGCATTTCCTCTCTTCGGGGAACTCAGGAAGCCGGATCCCTCGACCCTGGAAAAGGCCGACAAGTTCCTGAGACGCCTCGAGCGTTCCGGCTCAACTGACATCTATTCCGCAATCGAGCCCTTCACCGAACCGAAGATGAAGACCGAAGGCCGTCCATTCATCCTCTTCCTCGCATCTGATGGCAACACGAACACCGGAGAGGTCTACGACAGCCGTACGCTAATCAACGAAATATCCAATCGCAACCAGGACAGCCTGAGCATCTTCACGTTCAGTTCGGGACTCAACAAAAATCCATTCCTCCTTGACCTCCTCGCCTACAGGAACCGCGGGGAAAGCTTTTCATCCGACGACATAAGGAAGAGCGGACTAGCCCTCGAGAATTTCATCGAGGAGGTATCAAGCATCATCGTCATGAACCTGGACTACCAGGTCTCCAGCAGTCTTGCAGACGATGCGTTCCCCAAGAAACTTCCACACCTGTATTCCCAGCATACGCTGTCAGTCTATGGCAAATTCCCCTTGGACACGAAGGAGGTCGGGCTCAGGATAACCGGCGTGGACAGCATGGGAAAAAGACAGGAACTCGTGTATGCCGGCAACCTGGACACCGCACTTCCCGCCGACAATTCCCTGCCGAAGAAATGGGCCCTCCAATACATCTTCAACCTTTACAGCAGACTTACATCGTCGTCCGACGAGGAGATCAGGAGCGAGATCAGCAAGACTGCACACGCCTACGGAATTGAAGTGCCTTACCTCGACAAGTACCTCGACAAGTACCAGCCCCCGGAAGAGGAGAAACCCGATTTCAAGGACATGAAATTGGATTTCTGATGTATCACAGGCATTCCTGCCGGCCATTTCCTAGCAATGTGATACAGGCGTCTCGCCTGTAACTATTTCTTGATCTGGAAAAATTCAAATTACAGACGGGACGTCTGTACCACATTCTTAAAAAATCACAAACCAAGTTACCGGACGGAGGCCAGCGCACCTATTAAACTCCCCAGTTTCAAGTATCCAGTTCACTAATTCCCCATCGCCCTTTCTCCGGTTCGCCGATACGCCGGGTCAAATCCCGGGCTGGAAAGTTTACCCGCCTCAGGCGGCGCCGAAGGCGACCAGGGCCCGAGTTACTTCCCCTTCAGGATATTTCTGACTTCGAGTTTGATCTCCGGATCGGCATGGTTTGTGAACTCCTCAAGGATCGGATATGCTTCCGGGCCCATTTCGCGGAGCTTCTTCTTCGCATCCTGGCGCACCTCGGCCTTCGGATCTGCGATCTTCGCAACCAGATCACGAATCGCCTTCTGCTTCTCCTCGGGAATATTTTTTTTCTCGACCTTCAAAATGGTCTGCGGCTTCCACCCCTGCTCCTTTGCGGCCTTTTGGAACTCCTCCTCGGTGATCGTTGAGGCATGGCCGTCTGTGTAAAGAACCTCGCGTTTTCCGTTCGCCGGACGAGGCGCAGCGGCAAGCATGAAGTCGACCGAAGAACTTTCATTCAATCCCGGACAATAAATGAACTTCTCCTTGCTGCCGTCCTCTGGACTTATCCAAACAAACATTTCCTTATTCTCAAGGAATCCTCCGGTTATCAGTGCATCAAAATCAGGAGGGAACTGTTCCTTGTTTTCCTGCGAATACATTCGGCATCCGAGGCCGATTTGCTTCAGCTTGCTAATGTTGCTGTTTGTGTCGCGTCTTTTTTCAATACCAGCCCCCCTGGCACCCACGTCCGGACGGAAAGAACTGATTAACCATCTATTTGAATCCTTGTCCAGCATGAACCCCATCACCATACCGTGATTGCTGTCGACATTTTCCAATGTAACAGTCGCTTTTCCATTTTCCGGATCTTCCGGCAGAGTCTCCTCGCCAATTTCCCCTTTGGTGAACTCACGGGCAAATACCGCCGCAAAATCCTTTCCCTGCACCTTTTCATTCACCTTATCAAGCATCATCTTCCACTCTCCGGTCGTAAGCTCAATTGCTCCCTTGGTATCGCCTTTGACAAGAAGATCGGTGAACTTCTTCCATACCACTTTCGGAGATTCATCAGGGAAGAGCTTTTCAGGCTTGCCACCGAGTTCAACGTAAAGCTTTTTCGCATCGACGCGGAGATCTTTTCCGCATTCGCCCTTTAGAAGGGCTGTGAGTTCTGCAAGGGCCTTGTCCTTGTCGCCCTTGCCCTGGTACGCCTGGGCCTTGTAGAACAATGCCAGCTCATAGAACTTCGTTCCGGTAGAATTC
>CAZRKP010000043.1:0-40736 GCA_964600895.1 uncultured Victivallis sp. | reverse complement strand
ACATAATGTTCTTATCGGCGACTATGGCGAAGTTCTTGTAATGGACTGGGGTCTTGCAAAATACCTTGCAGCAGATGATCCTGAGACCAGCTCCATGAAACAGGAAGCATCGAAGATGGAATATGTGATCAAGGCCGGCGATTCATCCAAAACTATAGACGGCACGATAAGTGGAACACCGAACTATATGCCGCCAGAACAGGCTGAAGGCAAGGTTTCCGAACTGGATGAGAGAACCGATATTTACAGCCTTGGAGCCATACTCTACCAGATATTGACTTATGAACCTCCTTACAGCGGGGAGGATATACACAAAGTCCTTGAAGATGTTAGGCATTGGACGTTCATCCATCCACGCCGGCGTTTTCCGAAAT
The DNA here is from genome assembly GCA_964600895.1 of uncultured Victivallis sp. Lineage (GTDB taxonomy): Bacteria > Verrucomicrobiota > Lentisphaeria > Victivallales > GWF2-50-93 > GWF2-50-93. Next base: position 40,362 of record CAZRKP010000043.1, on the reverse strand, counting down.
ACAGGATTCCCCGCGAACTGGAGGCGATCTGCCTCAAGGCGATGGCTTTTGATAAGAAAGCACGCTATCGATCAGTCCAGGAGCTGATCTCGGACATAAGGAATTATATCGAGGGGTTTTCAGTCACAGCATATCCTGATTCTACGTTCGTAAGGTTCCGTAAGCTATGTTTCAGGCATCCCGTGCTTTCAAGCACTTTTGCGTCAATATTTCTTATTGTGCTGACCGTGGTTGCTTTATATTTTACTTTTACGTATGTCCAGTTCAAGACCCTTATGAAAATGGCCGAGGAGAACTTGAGGGATGGTAACGCGAAGCTGAGGGAAGCTGTCGGAACTTACAGGAAAATTGAAAAGTTGGAGGAAGGAAAAATACTCAAGGAGAAATCCGATAGCCTCCTTGATCTCGAGGATAAGCTCTCCAGGCTTTATTCCAGCTCCGAAAACCATTACGAGACAGCGCTTATGCTCTACAGCGCTGTCCCCTTCAGATACAGAAACCACTACCTCGTCAATGAAGGATTCAGGGAGATCATGTTCAACAGGATCTCATTTTCCATAATGACAAAGAACTACCAGAAGATAGAAAAATGGATCGAACTGCTCAGGCTATGGATGGGGCAGAATTTCGAGGAACTACCCGAGTCCGACAGGAAAAAACTTTTTCAGATCGAGAATGACATCAAGGGTGACGGACAGTTAAAGCTTTCAGTAAGACCTGTCCCTGAGGAAATAACGCTTTTCAGCCTTGTGGACAAGGGTGATGGACGCCTTGTCCAAAGCAATCCCCGGGTACTTGAGAATGCACTCTCTGCTCCGTTTGCAATACCCAAGGGGACCTATCTGCTTGTGTTCAAGACGAAAGACTTTCCCGAAGTGAAGGTTGATTTCATTATAGATCATGGGGAGAAGGACGAGATTGGAGTGATAATCCCAAAATCAATTCCTGAAGATATGGTTTTTGTTCCAGGTGGGAAGTTCTATACTGGAGGTGAGAATGCCAGATACTATAGCATGCACGAAGAGGACATTCCTTCCTTCTTCATAAGCAGATATGAATTGACGTATGGGGAATATCTGAAATTCTGGAAAAGCCTGGACTCTCCGGATGAGAAGGCCAGACATATGAGCAGGATTATGCTTGATCCCATGGAAAGGGTTTTCCATGATGCATGGGATTCCGAAGGAAGGCTGATCAGCCCCCTGAAACCGGAACTGCCTGTTGTAGGGATACTGCATGAGTCTGCGGAGGCTTATTGTGCCTGGTTGGGTGGTAAGACCGGCAGGAAGATATTGCTGCCTACTGCCATGCAGTGGGAAAAGGCTGCAAGGGGTGCCGATGGCAGGCTCTTCCCGTGGGGTAACGGCTTCAATGCGAATTTCGCAAACATTTCCGAGAACAAAGAGGCAAGAACCAGATATGGCTTCTGGGCTCCTCCCGGCTCATTTCCAATGGATGTCTCGGTATACGGGGCCTTCGACATGGGTGGTAATGTCCGTGAAATGACCTCCAGCAGGTTCCCCGACAGTTCAGCCTTCTATCAGATCAAAGGGGCAAGTTGCTCAACCGGAAGACGTTTCCTATACTGTGAATATTCCAGTGACACCCCCGTCGTACCCAGCGATGTTGGCTTCAGATATGTGATGCAAGTCGAGGAAAAGAAATGACAAGTTATCAGTAAGCACTACCCCGCCCAGAAATTATAACTTCAGTTTTTCAATTACTTCTTTTCTTCCTCCGCATTCTGCCTGACGATTATTCTCTCACCGAGTACAACGCAATTATACAGCGCCCGTCCTATCTGGTCACGGGTCATGAATGAATTGTCACCCTCGGCCTCTCCAAGTGAGACGACCATCTGGTTGTATGCATCGTAAATCTTGAAGGAAAGGTTTTCATGCTCCCATACCGCGGGATCTGTCAGTTCTATGTCCGAGGAGCAGCGCACGAGAAGCTTTCCGTTCTCCCAGAAAGCCCAGAATTCATTGGAGACAGGTGAGAGAGGTGCGGCAAAAGTAACCCAGTCCTTCTTGAATGCCGCCTCGGGTACCTTTTTCCTGACTTCCTCGTCAAATTCCTTGCGGAATGCAGCCTTGATCCTGGCGTATAGCTCCGGACTTGGAAATTCAGTATTCTTTCGTGTCTTGAAGAGATAGTCGCGCATCTCCTTCTGGTTTATGTTGACGTCTGTACAGTCCGCCGGGATGACAAATTCCTTGTCATAACGTGAAACATTGTTGATCTTGAATCCTTTGCTCTTCACTTCCACGTTCAATTCCTCGATCATGTAGTCACTCTTCTTCAAGGTGACGCAAAGCTTCAGATCAGGAATCAGGATCTCCACATACTGACTCTTGTCGTCAGGATCCAGCTTTGGATTCAATTTGTGGATTTTGAACGTGAAATTCTCCTTGGCGAAAATGTTCTCTATGTCAATTTCATCCAGATACCAGCGGTAGAGATATTTTGCAACTTCATAAAGGAATGGTTTTTCAAGGATCTCCTTCGGGATGTCCGCCTGAGGTTTATCCTGAGCAAACAATATACCCACTGGAAGCAGAAACGCAGTGAAAACAAGGAAACAGATGATTTTCTTCATTTTTCAAAGACCTTTTTTCTTAGTGTGTAAAAACGATTTCCACCTATAGATCCGCTGAGGGAGTCCGGAATCGTAACATAATCTCCGCCAGGACGGTAATAATCCTTGTCGGTCATCCATGAATACGCCCTGCCAGTGACCATGATGTTCTTTATTATCTCAAGCCCTGCGAAACGATCTGCCTGCTTGATACCCCCTTCCTCATAGGCGCTTGCCAGCCCCTGGGCGAAATTGAGTAGTTCTGAGAACTTGCCAGGCTTTGAACCTTTATTAGCTATCTTGAGAAGGTATTGCAGGCGCATCTCAACTCTCGGTGCGACTACCGCAACCCCCTTCTCGTCACGATAGAATCCGTCACACTGGCCCTGTGCGGTTATTATGTCGATGATGTCGTCTGATTTTACATTGGCAACCTGTTGCTGCTTATACCCCGGTGGTATGTGCTTTATCCTCGAATGAAGGACCCATAATATCTGTACCATGCCAATTTTGCTGTCGTCAAGACTCTTGTATCCACGCTCTCCGGGAAATGGATTCTCGTTGATCAGCAGGCGTGCAAGATAGCCTGAAACATATTCCACGCCATTAATCTCTGCGAGTTTCGCTGACTGGGAGTATGCCGCCATGCCGCAGAGAAATAAAATAGACGATATTGTTATCTTGAGAATTCTCATTAAGACAAGTAAATATCCAGTTGTTAAGCAAATAATGGATATTTTCCAATACTATTGTGTTTTTGTCAAGGTGAATTTGACTTATAAGCAATTTTATCTGCAAGTATGGACAAGCAAGATATCTTTATGATATAATATGGAGTAGTTTAACCGGAGAAACTTTGTGGTCAAACGGGACTGGGATGCAATGAACGTCTATGTAAGACATCTATACCGGCTTTTTCTGATATCAGCGGCTGTCCTGCTGGCTGTCCTTATGATTTATGTGACCCTCTATCTTACAATATACGCAGCGTTTGAAAAGCTGGAGAAGAAGCAGGCCATGGATGCAATGGAACGCTGTGAGGCTGCCATAAACAGTGAAATCACCAGGATCTCCGCAATGTGCCACGATTGGGGAATGTGGGATGATGCATACAATTTCATAAAGGACAAGAATCCGTCTTTTGTAACTACCAACCTTACCAATTCCCTGTTTGAAAACAACCAGCTCAACATGATCAGCTTCGCCAGAATCGATGGAGAGATCGTTTTCTCAAGCCCATTCGATTTGGAATCAAAGGAAAACTTCGAGCTGAACGACATGTCCAATGGAAAGGTACAGGGAAATTTCCAGAAGTTGCTTAGGCTCCAATCGCCAGATGCCAGGCTGTCAGGATTTATTGACACAGAAAAAGGGCCTTTCATGGTGGTTTCAAATCCGGTGTTGACCAGCCAGGGGCAGGGACCGATCCTTGGGGTGATTATAATGGGGCGGATTATCGATAAAAAATTTATCAGGAATTTGAGTGAAAAGACAGGAATAGACATAAAGATACTGTCCCTTTCCGGCAAAGAGGAACCTTTGATGGCCGGGAATAAATATGTTCTTCAGGAAATTTCGAGTGACTTCCTGAAGGTTGAATGGACAGTAAATGATATAAATGGAAAACCGTGCTTTGTACTTTCAATAGAACTGAGAAGAGATGTCACGAAAAACGGAATGGCTGTCATTTGGATGGCAATGCTTGTAATCATTGGGTTGGGAGTGATCATGACCGTCATGACCATCCTGTTCCTAGGGGAAAAAGAAATTTCCGCCGGATCTTACAAGCATGGGGTGAGGGGAAGTCATGTCATGGTAATCATTGTAATACTTGTCTTTGGGATTTCGTTGTCCGTCTTTACGTATCATGTATTCAAGAAGAATGAAAGGGACAGGTTGTTCAACGATTTTGAAAGGGATGAAGCTGTTCCTGTTGCCACCCTTCTTGAGCATAAATTCCTGTCCCTTGAAGAGAGCATCGACTCGATAATCAGGCTGTTTGAGACCGATGAGGATGTTACCAGAGATGAGTTCAGGCGTTTTACTGCAAAAATTCTTGAAAGGAATACCGACATAAGGGCTCTCGACTGGGTTCCGCGTGTACTGCGCAGTGAAAGGGCTGAGTATGAAAATAAGGCTTCTGAGGAGCTGAAAAAGGAATATTTCTTCACAGTAAAGACCCCAGACGGAAAGATGATCAAGACCGCCGAGAGAGATGAGTATTTCCCAGTTTATTATTATGAGCCTCGTGCGGGAAACCAGGAATCTGCGGGATTGGACAATTATTCGGAGGCGACCAGGAAGGCGATGCTGGACAAATCGCGTATGACCGGTCAGCGCATCCTGGCGGTGAACCTGAAGCTCGTGCAGGACAAGCAGAAAAGGCCGGGGTTCCTTCTCTTCAACCCCGTTTATAAAATGGACAGTCCTGTGAACACCCCGGAAAGACGCTGGGAAAGCATAAAAGGTTTTGTCGTAATGGTCTTTCATATCGATGACATAATCCAGACAATGTTTTTGGAAGGAAACCTCAAAAATATGTCATTGGAGATCTTTGATGAGGGCGGAGAGAATAGGACTTTGCTGTATTCGAATGAACGGGATAATTTCGTCCCCGGAACTGGAAAGGAGGTTATCAGGAAGTTTGATTTCGGCGGCAGGAAACTGGTAATTGCATGCAGCCCCACAGAGAAATATGTATTGGGACATACTTCTAAAGTGCCTTATTACGTGATGTCGATAGGTTTACTGATAACAATGGTACTGGGATTGCTGGTTTACGCGCGAATACAAGGGACTTTGAAGGAAGGGGAAAAGCAGTACCGACAGCTCTTCGAGGAGATGATGAGCGGATTTGCCATGCATGAGATCATCTGCGATGAAAATGGCATCCCTGTGGATTACAGGTTCCTTGCCGTCAATGAGGAGTTCGAAAAACTTACCGGCCTTAAGGCAAAGAACATTGACAGAAGACGTGTTTTGGATGTTTTGCCATCAACTGAAAAATATTGGATTGAAAAATATGGCAAGGTTGCGCTTACTGGGGAACCCGCTCAGTTTGAGGAATATTCTTCTGCTCTCGGAAAATATTATGAGGTCAGGGCTTTCTCTCCTGAAAAAGGGAAGTTTGCCACGATTTTTCATGACATTACGGACAGGAAGAAGAACGAGGCGACTTTGCTGAATGCTGCAAGGGAATGGCGTGCCACCTTTGATGCTGTAAGCGATGCTGTCTGGCTCCTTGACACCGAACAGCGTATTATCCGTTGCAACAAGGCTACGCTTGCCTTCACGGGAAAGGAATTCAAGGATATTCTCGGTAAGCACTGCTGGGAGATCATACACGGCACAAAGGAACCATTGCCGGAATGTCCGATAACAAGGATGAATAAGACAAAGCAGAATGAAACGCAGGAAATCAGGATCGGTAACAAATGGTATCTTGTCAAGGTCGATCCGATACTCGATGAGAAGGGGGAGATTGCTGGTGCAGTTCATATCGTTAGCGATATAACCGTCAGGAAGCTTTCTGAGGAAGAGAAGCTTAAACTAGAGGAACAGTTGCATCAGGCGCAGAAGATGGAGTCCATTGGCAGGCTTGCCGGCGGAGTTGCACATGATTTCAACAACCTGCTTACACCAATCCTTGGATATGTTGAAATACTGAAAATGGACATTCCCAAGCTCGATCCGCGTCGAGAAAAGCTTGAACAGATCAAGGGTGCTGCAGAACGCGCCAAAGATCTTACCAGACAGCTACTTGCATTCGGAAGGAAGCAGATGCTCGATCTCAAGGATGTGAACTTGGTACTTGTGATCAATAAGCTCGGCAAGATGCTCAGGCGTACCATAAGGGAGGATGTCAGGATTGTCTTTGAGCTACAGAAGGATGCTGGATTCATCAAGGCTGACATCGGCCAGATTGAACAGATACTGCTCAACCTGTCAGTTAATGCTCAGGATGCGATGATAAAGGGCGGGGAACTTAAGATCAAGCTTGAAAACAGCAAGCTGTCAGCGGAAGACCTGGTTGAAGATCCTGATATAATGCCGGGGGATTATGTCTGTCTGTCAGTTTCAGATACTGGACATGGCATGGACGAGTCGGTCCTGGAGCATCTATTTGAACCTTTCTTCACTACAAAGGAGATGGGAAAGGGGACGGGGCTGGGGCTCTCCACGGTATATGGGATTGTGAAACAACATTCCGGACATATACAGGTTTTCTCAGAGCTTGGGAAGGGGACGACTTTCAAAATATATCTACCGCTTGTAATTCCTCAGTCTGAAGTTCAGGAAGAACCTCCTGTGGCTCCATCTAAAATCCGCGAAGGAGGAGAAACGATACTCGTCGTGGAGGATAATGAGATGGTCAGGAATATCACGGCCCTTCTTCTCAATAATTTCGGTTACAGGGTGATATCCTTTGACAAGGGTGAAGAATGCATCTTGTTCGTGGAGAAGAATACAGACCATGTGGATCTGCTCCTGACAGATGTCATCATGCCTTCAATCAATGGCAAGGAAGTGTATGAGCGTGTACGTAAGAAGAGGCCGGGTATAAAGGTGCTCTACATGTCTGGATACGACAAGAATCTTGTCTCGCTCCATGGTGTGATCGGAACAGGCCTTCATTTCCTGCCAAAGCCCTTTACAGCAGAATCCCTTGCCGAAAAGGTACGCGAGGCTTTAGATTCATAGCTCTGTGAATTAAAGGATCTAGCTGAGGAAGTTTTTAATTCCTGTGAACACCATCTGCGCCGCTATGGCTGACAATACAAGTCCTGTGAGCTTGCTTAAAATGCTGATTCCACGCTGGCCTATCAGCCTCTCTATCGGTGTTGCAAGAAGCAGAAGCACCATGACGCAGAATATTGCAGTTAGAAGGGCTCCATAGCCGATAAGCCGTGTGTGGATATCAGTGGTTTCCGCTCCCATTACAAGAAGAACACCTGTGGTGCCTGGACCTACTGTTACAGGAATAGCAAGGGGAACTACCGCTATATCCCCATTGTCATCTTTCATTTTCCCTTCTTCTGATCCCCTGACCAGATCTACGGCTGAAAGGAAAAGAATTGCCCCAGCACCGACCCTGAAGGCATCAATCGTTATTCCAAAGACTGAAAATATGAAGTTGCCGAAGAAATAGATGACCAGGCATGCGAGTATTACTGCGCCGGTTACCCGTAGTGCTAGGTTCCTCTTTGCCACAGGCCCCATATCCTTTGTCATCACAAGAAAAAGCGACATCACGAAAAAGGGCGTCAGTATGAAGAAAAATTTCACCCATACTGTAAAAAAGTCAGAAAAAAATTGCATTCTACCTCGCTGGATTCGAAATTGACTGGTTAATAATCTACATTCGTGTCAGGCATTTGTATAGGTCAGGTCTCCTTTCGCGAATGAATAGGCTTCTTCCTTCGCCCATGGATGGCCCTACCGAAAGCCAGAAGGTCCTATGCTTCTTGTTAAGGTCTATTGTCGCAGCCGTATAACCAAGATTTTCCGTTGTTTCAGCAAGCTTGTTGCCGGCACCATCGTAGATTCTGGAAGGCACTGGACGCTTGGGTTCTCCCTGCCAGACTGAAACCACGAGAGGAAGTCCGTTGTCAATGGCACGTGCAGGCCAGATATGTTCGAGATGTTCATGAACGTCTCCCGCGAGCGGAAACAGGATCATCTCAGCCCCTTTTAATCTCAGCATTCTTGAGGATTCCATGAACCAGTTATCCCAGCATGTCGCAAATCCCACCTTGCCGAAGTCCAGCTTGAAAACCATGAAATCATTGCCGGGAAGGATTCCGGCTTCCAACTCAGAAAGTGTCAGATGTGCTTTTCTGTATTTCCCGGCTATGCGCCCTTTTCTGTCAACTATGAAAGCCGTATTGTAGAACCTACCTCTGTCCTTCTCATGGATAGTTGTTGCAATATGGCATTTCAGCCTCTTTGCCCATCCGGAAAGGAACCGGGTGAACGGTCCAGGTATGGTTTCAGCTCTTTTAGTCAAAGGCCCTTTGACGCAGCGGTCAAGCATGTTCTCGGGAAACAGTATAATGTCAGGATTTTTCACTTCGTCCGATATGCTTTTTAGAAGCTTGCCCACCTGGAGGACGTTTTCCCCTATTGCGGAAGGAGAGAATTTCGGGATGACCTTTGTCGTAACCACTTTCACAGGTCTTGGTTCAGGAACCGGTACTTTTCTGATATCGATATCCTTCCATTCGACCTTCAGCTTCATCCATTTCGCGTAAAGGCGTATTTCTGCGAACTCCGCATTTTCGGGGGCCGTAAATATCGATGAGAATGAAACGGTCTTTCCCTTTGTTGTTTCAGGATCAAGATATTCACGCTGGAGCTGTGTGTCGTTGGACATGGTCTTTTTCCAGGTGACAATAACACCCGCATAATTATATGATTCAAAGGGGCCTGAAACGTCCATAGTGGCTTCGATCCTGTATCCGGCTCCAGCCTCTATTGCATAATCAGCACACCAGAATCCAGCGCTGTCCGGAGATTTCAGTTCCATTTCAAGCCTTGTATTGACACCTTTGGACTTGTCTCTGAAAGAGGGGATTGCCACGTGTTCCGGATATGAACATCTCCATTTCGTTATGTTTTTCATCTTTCTCCTCCAACACGTTCAAATTTGAAAAGTTTGAATCCAAAATCTTCCTTTATTTCAAAACCGGCAGTACCACCCGCAATATACGCTGCCTTTCCTGAAAGGACATCTTCCAGAAGATATCTGCCAGCCTTCAGAGAAGGTATCTTCATTCGATGTGTGGGGTTGGCAGCTCCATTCCTGTATACCGCCAGATAACCTCTCTCCTCATCTGTCATGGAAACGAAACCTGACCAGTTACCTTTCTCCGGCATTTCCCCTATGGGAAAAATAAGCCCCTTCATGATCTTGTCCTTGTGAGGCCTTAAGACGTCGACAAATATCCTCATTGCACGTACCTTTACAGCCGGAAGTTCAGCAAGGCTGCCCCAGTAGAGCGGATTAGCGAAGATCGTCGTTCCAAGAACATATTCCAGCGGATAATCATCGATCTGTGGCATCATCTCAAGCTCCATTTTCTGTGCCGGGAAGTATTTTGCCGTGTACCAGAGGTTCCTGAGGCTGACATATGGCTGGTAGAAGCGGTGGTCCTTCAGACTTCTTCCTCTGTTCTCCATGAATAGACGCCCGAAATCCATTCCAAAGTCAAAGCATGGGCGGTTCCTCCTTGTAATGTCCATGGATATCACAAGTCCTGGAATCTCTTTCTTGAGCACCTGCAGCAATTGACGGTACTTTTCATAGTGTTGGTTCGGATCTCCTAGGAGAGTATCGAACACGTGAAGCTGGTATAGATCAAATTTGTACCTTTTTATCCCATATTTCCTATAGAGTGAAACGATTTTCTTCCTGATGTGTTTGAAGTATCCATCGTTCATCAGGTCCATCGCACAGTAGGCCCTGACGCCTTCTGAGCCTACTGTTTCCGCATATCTGAAATCGTTAGAACGTGCAACCCAGTTCCAATTGTTTCCCTCCACGAAAGTGTCATGCGCCTCGGCTCCATCCCATTCCTTGGCGTTCCTGTCTTTCACATCAAGTCCAAGTGGATTCATCCAAAGACCCACATTCACATCAAGTTTTAGGGCAAACTTGGAAATGTCTTCAAATCCATTAGGGAACTTCTTCTTATCAATCTCACCCATGAACGTCTCAAACCAGCCGTCATCGATGAAGACTGTCTTTATCCCACAATTTGCCGCTATCTCTATTTCCTTCAATATCTTCTTTTCCGTGACATCAAGATGAAACGCCGGCCAGGAGTTAGCCAGATATTCAATGTCGGTACCATGGTTGATCTTGTATCTTGCCATCTGGTACTTCTTCAGTCCGGAAAGGGAACCGTCCTCGGTCAGTCCGATGACTATCCCGTTTGCACGCCTTTTCTCGCCTTTACAGATCCTGTCGAAGCCAAGGCCAACGGCTGAAACCGTCCCAGTTTTCTTGTCAAATATGAAATCGTATTCCCCTTTGATTGGCTGGGAATCAGGCATGGGCCCTTCTTTATAGAGGAATGCGCCATTGTCCGCGATGAAAAATCCCGCCTTGTTCTTCTCTTCGGCCTTCTTTTCGATGAGCCTGTAGTTGGACTGGTCTGTGCAGGTGAAGAACTCTACGCATTTTCCAGATGAAATCCTCTGGAATTGGACACTCAACAGGTCGGAATTATATAACCCTGACAAATCACTATCAGAAGAAAAGACGTCATATATTCTTATTGCTGGAGCGGCATCATATATGAAAACATGTTTTTCGTTCTTTAGGCCAGACTTTCGCGCAGTAAAGGAAATTACCGCCTCCATCCCAGTATTCTGATATGTATCATTGATCCTTTTTACCTTCACTGTTGCGAGTTTCGCAGAGCCAGGAACGGCAAGGTCCTCCTTGTCGCGGTCGAAAATGATAAGATGTTCCTTCTGAAAGCAGAGCTTCCTGCCCGAGCGCAGATCCTTGAAGCTATCAAGACGCAGGCATCTATCGATGTTGAATATCGCTTCAATTATCCCATTCGAGAAAACTACCAGATCCCCTTTTTTCCTGATTTCAGATTTCACTTAATTATCCTTGTTTAAACATATATTTATCTTGAATCCATTTTCCGGGAGCCAGCAGAATACAAGTTGCTTTGCCTGAATCTTAGTTCCGTATTCCGGTGCGACCCACATGTTCTTGATTTCCATTGAACATCCCGCAGACATTATTTCAATTGTACAGACTTCCTGGGAAGAATTTCTTATGCTGACAATTCCAGCCTTTGCATTTGAAGGAACGAGTTCCGGATCAAGCATGAACCTGCTGAATGCACGCTCAGGCATCGACTTCTTTGAAATCCTGTTTGCACTGTCGGCAAGGATGAATATCCCATGGGAATATTCTAGGTTTCTGAAGACTTCGTATCCAGGATAAGAGATCTTGCCTTGGAAAATAATTGATTTTTCATTTTGTTTGCACTGAATCGTCTCAGCATTTGCATGATCTTTCATCCACCAGAGACCGCCAAAGGAGGTCCTGTCGTATTCGTGCATTGGCTCTGAACCTATCTGGATCGTGTTATGATATTCAACGGAGCGGAATTTATTGCGTTCTTCGAAACTGCTTGAATAAAGGAATGTTCCGGGATCAACGAATATCTCCTGCATTCCATAAGACAGTGTGAAGCTCAACTGGTCGCAGTGTGCATGTCCACCTCCACAGGACTGGCTTAGCCTGGCATTTCTGACAACAATCTTGCTCTTAACATCTTCGATGATGAAATAACCGGAATCCGGATACGTTTTCAGGATAGGGCCTGTTTTTTCAAAGGAGGATGATGGAGATTTGAAATTTCCGAGCAGCCATATGGCCTCTGCTGCGGTATTTCTCCCATGATAACGGAGACAGTCATCGTTGAAGAATTCACCTCCCGTCGCAAGGATGTGCCTGTGATCGGCGGAAACAGTCTTTGAAAATCCATGGAACTGCAGGATCCTTCCATTGTCATTGTCACCGAACATCGGAATTCTACCGCTCTCCTGCATGATATCCCTGGTGAAACCAAGGCTTCTGTGCAGACGCTTTAGGAATCCCTTTGAAAATCCTGCACCGTTAACCTTTGAGAGTGTCGCACAGAGAAGTAGCATTTCCGAGGAAAGACGATGATAGCTCGTTGATTCCTCAAAGTTGACTCCGTCGGGATAAAACTGATATTCCGACTCAAGCTCGAGTTCATCAGTTGCGAAATCAAGCCATTCCCTTCCTTCTTCAGTATCCTTGAAGAAATGACCGAGGAAATAAAGACCAGCAAGATCGGTCAGATAATGATTGTTCCTCCTATCGCTCTTTCCCAGTTCCAGATATCCCATGATCCCAACACCGTGACTGAAGAGGCTTTTCATGGTCATATGAATAAGATCCCTTTCAAGGACGGGATGCAGGGAGGTAAGTCCGGCAATCATGTTAATTGCCCGTATGGCGATGTTCATAGGGCAAATCCAGTTAACACCGAGGGGATATGGATTTTTTGTTATCCAATCGGAAATATCGTAATTGAAGGATTCAATATATTTCCTGTCGCCAGTAAGATGGTATGCACAGGAGAGAGATGGTAACCACATCAGGTTTGAAAGATCCCAGGGGAATTTGACTTCGAATCCCGCCTTTCTGTCGACAATAAGATCGAACATCTTGTCGCCCATGGCCCGGAAATCAACATCGGCTGGCCATTCCTTGGAACTGCGGTAGTCGCAATGCCATTTCAGCGGAAATCCGAATTCAGCGGGGCCATAACCAAGGAGAGTGAACTTGTGTTCAAGGATGTCCTTTCCAATGGATTTCAGTGAATCAGCCACAAGAGGATAATCCTTTGCGACAATCGCAGCCTTTTCCTGCATCTTCCCATGAGAAGTGAAGAAGCTCCTGGAAATCATGTCCATGTCAAGATTCCTCAGCTTCAAATAAGGAGCAGCACCATCAGAATCCATCTTCCTGTATTTGGCGACAAGCTCATCTATCCGCAAGCGCCTTTTCGTTTCCATTTTGCTGGACATATTCACCTTATGCTTCAAGCGGAACGACGATCCTCTGGACCTTAAGTTCATCGTCATTCATGGATTTTTTCAGAAGTTCAACAGCTTTTTCACCCATCTCAAAAAGAGGTTTGTTTGCAAAGTTGCATGGGGAATCCTGGGAATCCCCGTAGTTCAATACTTCCAGTTCAGCAGGAACAGATATGCCTTTCTTCTGGGCGGCCTTCAGGAGGGATTTCGTTATAAGATCTCCATTGACAAGTATTGCCTCCGGTCGGTCTTGCTCCTCGAATAGTTTCAGGGCCGTCTTATATGCAGCCATATCTTCGATCTCGCATGACTTAACATAGGAATCCATGAATTTAAGTCCTGATTTTGAGAGATATTCCCTATAGGCCTTGATCAGCTTGTCACCTCTTCTTGGAAAAATCCCGGGATTTTTGCTTAGTGGCCCGCTGAGCAGGGCAATTCTTGTTTTTCCCTCCTTTGACAACCGTTTGAAGGAAAGTTCCACGAACTTCTCGTCTTCAGTAAGTACGGTGAATACATTTCCACCCTTGTAGTCGTGATCGAGAAGCACGAAGGGAATCCCGATAGATTTTATCTTTAAGATATCATTTTCGGTAAGGGAACCACATACGATGAGAGCATCAAGATGCTTTGAGGAAAGAAGGCTGGAAAGAATGAAGTTTTCTTCAACATTGATTCCCATCTCGTTAGTGGCGATCATATGTATCTTATAGGAATATCTTCTGCATGCGGCTTCCACGCCAAGGAGGATATTGGCGCGGAATGAAAGAAAACTCGAGTAACTGCTGCAGATAAATCCGATGTCAACCGAATTCTTCTTTTCCTCCATCTCCTGCTTCGGGGTAGGGGGTTCGGAAACATAAGTTCCCTTCCCATGCCTGCGGTAGAGATATCCCTCGTTCACGAGAGATGTATAGGCCTGCCTGACAGTCATGGGGCTGACCCCGCTCGCATTCGCAAGCTCGAGTTCCGCAGGAAGTCTTTCCTTCACAGCGAGTTCTCCAGACTTGATCTTCTCAAGGATCTGTTCCCTTATCTGATGGTAGATAGGGATCGGAAGCTTCTTGTTAATCTCGACCAGAATTTTCATAATGCCCTCCGATTATGCGCAATATACTCCGCCGTTTATATCAATCGTCGCACCGGTGATGAAACCATCATACTCGGATGCCAGGAACAGTACTGCCCTTGCAACGTCATCCGGATTGCCAGCTCTTCCCAGAGGGATACCCTTGATCGTTTCGTCCGCAGATTCCTTTTTCGTATGCGTGGCATGGAAATGTGTCCCAAGGATGAGTCCGGGGGCGATACAGTTGACTCTTATGCCCTTTGGAGAGAGTTCATTGGAAAGTGCCCGTGTCCAAGTGATGATTGCGCCCTTGGATGTCGAATATACAAGAGAACCAGGATGGCCTCCCTTTCGTCCCGCCAGCGAAGCGAGATTTATGATGCTGGCGCCGTCATTGTTCTTCTCAAGGAAAGGGAGCGATTCACGGGTGACCATCATCGCCGACGTCACATTGATGTCATAGACCTTCTTCCAGAAGTCCAAATCAACTTCAGCAAGCCATTTTCTGCCCACAAGATCTCCAGCGTTGTTCACCAGTATGTCGATCCCACCGAGAAACTTTGCTGCCGCTGAGACAAATGCCCTTGCATCCTTTTCTTTTGTAAGATCAGCCTGGAATATCTCGGCTCTTACACCTTTCGATCTTGCAAAGTTCGCGTTTTCCACAGCAAGGTCTTTGTTGGAATAATAATGTATCGCGACATCGCATCCGTTTTCGGCGAGTATCTTTGCAGTCGCCTGGCCGATACCCTGACCGGCACCGGTAACAAGTGCCTTTTTCCCTTTCAGACTGCCCATGGCATTCTCCTATTATTTATATTTGCCTAATTTATGTACAGTATCAAACATCGTCAATATCGATTCAGGATCCACGTTAGCCTGGATCGCATGGATCTGGTTGAATATGAATCCTCCTCCGGGAGAGAGTATGCGCAGTCTTTCCTTGACATGTTCCTCAAGTTCCTCCTTGGATTTGAAACCGAGGACATTCTGCGTATCGCATCCTCCCCCGCAGAAAACTATTTTCTTTCCATACTTCGCTTTCAGGATTGACGGATCCATTCCGGCGGCGGAAGTCTGTATCGGGTTTAGGATGTCCGCTCCCATGGCAACAATATCATCCAGCAGCGGAGCTATTGCACCGCAGGAATGCAGATAGAATTTGAGTGAAGTATTTGCATGGAGCCATGAGGAGAACCTCTTGTAGTGGGGTACGAGCATCTCACGGAAAAGGTCAGGGCTCAGCAATGGCGCGTTCTGCGCACCGAAATCATCGGCAAATGTCACGCAGAAGATATATTTGCCTATCGCCTGGTTCACACGGCCTATCTTCTCTATCATTGCATCGCACTTTTTAGTCAGGGATTCGGTAATCTTATCCGGTTCCAGCACGAGATCCATGAGAAATTCCGGGTTGGACTCGAAGAAAGATCCGCCGAACCTGCCGGCGAGAGCGTATCCGGTCGAATCATAGATTTCCTTTGTTTTCCTCTGAAGCTTGGAAAGATTCTCATCCGTAAGCGGAAGATCCGTGCTGAACCAGTGGCGTCCATCCGCAGAATCGAAATATAGGGAACTGTCTGGTTTGTGATAGATGTCTCCTGAGCTGTCCCTCAATGTCCATCCATCAGTTCCGCGTTTCGCATCAAGCTTCATCGGGAACAATACCGGAAGGTCCGGGAAGAACTTGTATTCATGCCAGTCTTCTGAAATCAGTGCCGTGCTGATCTGCATCACATCGACGTGGAGCCGTTCCATGATTTCAGGTTCCATCATCGCGAGCTGCTGCATGGCATCGTTCGAGCGTATCACAGTGTGGGAAAGGCCCAGATGCTTCTTGAGGTTCCTGTATGCGATTACATGGATCCCTGAAGCACCGGATGTTCCTCCGAGATCGACCGGGATACGGTCTGGCTCCTCAAACCTCAAGACCTTTTGCACTCTTTCCCTGCTGTTCATGTCATTCCTCCAATTCCACAGATATGCATTCGTAGTCGGGAACCGAGATATCCCTCAAATATATTCCTTCTTTTGTCCTCGCGAATCCCGCGGATTTACCGGAGACAAGACATTTGGCGGATTTCACTCTGGAGCCGACTGGGAGCCTTACAAGAACAGAGGAGGATACGACATTGCCAAAATTCTCCTCATTAAGCATATGAACAATCTTTAATCCTTCCTTTTCGACAAGGGTGGCGGATAACGGATCGTCAGATTTCACTTCGAAAGGAATATCGTTCCGGGAATTTTTAAGGAGAAGACCGACAAGCTCGCGGAATTCCAACTGTCCATAGTTTGAAAGAAGATCCTCTATGGGGGAATTGAAGTATATGGAACGGCCTTTCAGTGAATTTTTTGAAATTACTGCCGGGAATCTCTTTTCCCCTCCTATTGGCCAGCAGGCCGTCTGGGCAATGACCTTTCCACCGTTCCTCGTCTTTATTGGAATGAAGTCGCACTGGGGCATAAAGGTTTCCTTATAGCTGAATCCCTCCACATTGGAAGAGGTCTTAAGATAGAATTCATATGCCTTGTCGAGCCATCTCAGGTCTTCAAGGATCTTATGTGCCTCTGTCTTACCCTTTAGAATCTCAATACCTAGAAGATTTGATATCTTCGATTCCCTTTCCTTGAATCCATCCTTGCGGCTCCCGGAAACTAGGAGGGTTCCGCCTCCTTTGACAAAATCCTCAAGCTTCCCGGCAAGACTGTCGTTTACCGGAAGCGAGGAGGGGATGCATACGATCTTAAATGATGAAAGGAATGACTTGTCATCTTCCGCCAAATATGCGGGAAGGACCATCGTCTGGATTCCGTTTGAATGAAGGCATTTGTAGATCTCGTAGGCATCTGGATTTATCTTCATGAGCGCATGGAAGTCGACTGTTGCTTCGGCCTTGCCCCGGTAGAGAACGGCTGCGAATTTCGCAGGTTCGGTATCGGTCAGGATCCCTTCTAGTTTTTTCATCCTTGAAAAGGCGGTCTTCATGTAATGGGAATTGTCCTGTCCATAGAAGAATCTTCCGGCATAGGCGACGATTGGCGTTGAGCACATGGAGATTGTGCGATATGCCTCGAGGGCGCTTTCTTTCTCAAGGCGTATTGAGCTCAATCTCGGCCACCACCTGTGCTGGGTCGTGTAGTTCCATACGATCTTCCTGTGGATGGCTCCATAGCTGAAACCTTCAATTCCGCCGGCGTCTGTTTCAGTGAGGAAGCCATCTATGTGTTTGATCATGTTGCGCTCATTATCCAGACCTGTGACCTTCACGGCGGTCCTGTTGATTACAAGAGGGATGTCCTTGCGCGATCTTGTGATCTCCCTGATCTCGGACAGGATTTCCACGAGCTTTCCATTTATCCAGCGGAGATATTCTCCACCAGGAATGGTATTCATGATGCATTTGCCGTCGGGAGTTTTATTTTTAGGCAGATGATTTCCAGTCTCTGAGAAATATAGCTCTCTGCAAGCCTCGCACTGGCATATTGTCTTGTGGTGGGCCCATCCCTGGTATGGGCCATCGAGATAAATACCATCCGGATCGTAGTTATTTACAACCTCTCTGACTACTCCGAGTATGTCCTCATGATATTTGCCGTTTATGCATGTGGGTACGACTTCGAGCCCTCCGAAATGCTTCACCGGATCCACGAATTTCCCCCCGTCGCCGACAAAGGCCCATTCGGGTTTCATTTTCCATACAATTTCCGTAGGAAGGGCGTGGGATATGGGGATATAGACGATGATTTTGATACCATTCCTGTGCGCGAGCTCGATGGTCCTGCCCAGGAGGTCTCGTCCTTTCAGGTCAGGATGGCGGGGCATGATTTTGCTTGGGAACAGGGCCCATTTGCCAACTGAGCCGAAACGGATGACATTGGCGTTCATCTTCCTTGCAACAGAAATTCCTTCTTCCGGGGTGTATTTTAACTCCGGGGTGAACGGGGGCCAGTATGCGTCATATAGAAGCGTCCTTGATCTTCTCAACCATTCGTAGTTATTTTTCACATTCTCTCCTTGGTGGTTGTGTTTAAGTCATATCATATAGTCTTATATAAGACATGTCAAGCTGATCTGGAATGAAAATTCTTTTTATCAATAATGGAGTCTGGGCCGGCGTAAGCTGAATAGGAAGTATTATTTGGGGGAGGAGTCTTCAGTAAGTTCTTCGAGGATACTGTCAATTCTCGACACCTCGAAAGGCTTCTGGATGAATTCAGTGTAAAATTTCCTCGTATTCTCATCCTTATCCTGGAAAATGCTGCCGGACATCGCTACTATCCTGGGATTGCCGAACTTCTGGGGATCAAGGATAATCTTTTCAGCAAGTTCCCATCCGACACCATCACGCATCCTATGGTCAAGGAAAATAAGGTCATATTTGCTTTCAGTGCAGGCTGATATTGCGGATTTGACGGTGGCGACTTCAGTGACATTGAAGCCTTTCCATTTCTCAATGATACTTGTCAGAAGCAGTCTTATTCCTGGTGAATCGTCAACTATGAGAATCTTTTTCAAGTGTATAAACCCATTATAGAATTTAAGTTCTGCGTACGATAAACGCTGGTATGGAAAAATCCAAACAATGCATTGATATGTAGTGAAGATTCCAGAAGACAAAAAAACAATCTAGTCTAGTGGATTTAGATCGCAGTCTCGCCAAGGCTTCCAGTCAGGATTCCTGGCAGGAACTAAGGCATTCATTTCCTTGAGCCACCTGTGAAGTTCTGATTTGAGTTCTTCAGCTATTTCAGGTTGCGTTGGGGCAAGATTGTGCTTTTCGCCAATGTCATCCTTAAGGTTGTAAAGCTCGATCCCGTGCTCGAAAAATTC
Organism: uncultured Victivallis sp.; assembly: GCA_964600895.1. GTDB lineage: Bacteria > Verrucomicrobiota > Lentisphaeria > Victivallales > GWF2-50-93 > GWF2-50-93. Next base: position 21,285 of record CAZRKP010000043.1, on the reverse strand, counting down.
AATAAGCTTCCAGTCACCCTTGCGAATTGCACAGCCTGGAGTACCTCCTTGGTTGGCATAATGCGGAAAATGCCAGAATATCGGACCACGGTCGAATTCTTTTCCGGTTAGAGCAGGAAGGAAGCTTTTTCCGTCCATATGTTGCTGGTTTTCAAGCGGAAGGCCACAGGCTTCAAGAATAGTCGGATAGAAGTCACAGCTCGTGATTACTGAATCTGAGATGGACTCGGATTTTATTTTTCCGGGCCATTTTATTATCAACGGTTCACGGACACCGCCATCGTACATCCAGCCTTTGCCTTCAAGCAGAGGGGCATTGCATGTCGGAGAACTCTCGGCGGTGCTGAGTCCGCCATTGTCGGAAGTGAAGATGACTATTGTATTGTCCGTGACGCCTTTTTTCTCAAGAGCGTCAAGGATCTTGCCGACATTTTCATCAAGATGCTCAATCAATCCTGCATAAGCGGGATTTGACTGGACGATCCTGCGCTCGATCCTCTGGGTTTTCTTGTGTTCGCTCGGAAAGAAATCCCCTTTGACAAACGGATCGATCTTGTCGAGGCCCATATCCTTCGCCTTCTGCTCATATTTGCGGATCTTTTCAGGTTTGGCCTGTACGGGTGTGTGGACAGCATAGAACCACATGTTGAGGAAAAACGGAGAGTCATCATTCTTCAATATCAGATCTGCTGCTTCGTCACCAAGCCTGTCGGTAAGGAAATTATCTCCTTCCTTCGGTTGAATGGTCGGTATCTCCCAAGGCGGGAAATAGTGTCCACGTCCGGAAGGATGACCTTTGTCACAGCCGCCAATGTTGACGTCAAATCCATGGTTCAAGGGCCAGTATTCCTCTTTGCCGAGATGCCATTTGCCGACATGCCAGGTTCTGTAGCCGTGCTGCTTGAGGGCTGATGCCAAGGATTTTTCCCTTGTCGACATGTAAGGAACATAAGGGACTCCAAGCAGTTTTCCATTTTCCATGGTGCCGTTGTAATGGGCGGGATTGCTGTTGATGTAGTGTGTCAGGCCGAGGCGTGCCGGATATTTGCCTGTTAGTATGCTTGCGCGAGTAGGGGAGCATACTGGACATGAGGCATAAGCATTTGAAAATCTCATACCCTCTCGGGCTAGACGGTCTATGTTCGGTGTCTCGTAGAACTTGCTTCCCTGGCATGAGAGGTCCATCCACCCCATGTCATCGACTAGTATAAGAACGACATTTGGCTTTTTCATGTGCATGAATGATAAAATGTCCGGATTCAGGAACTTGTCAAGTGGAAAGGAGACAGTAAAGCTTATTGAAAAGGATGTAAAATATGCTTAAGTATTCGAAAAAGCTGACTGGGGGGTAGTATGCCTGATGAAAAACCAAAGGGATCCGGAGGGGAGAAAATCTACTATTCGGATGACGCTGTCAAGGTAACAAACCTGCGAGTCACCTGCAAATCAGTCACAGTCCCAATTGCTAAAATCGAAGGTCTCGGAGTGTACCCTGCCATAGAAAAGGTGACAGCTGCAACCGCATTGATATTGGGCTGTCCTGTGCTGATATTTTTTGCCTATGTCCTGCCAAGCGATTTTATCATGCCGTTCATTGTCTTCATGCTTTCAATGTCATTTGGTGGTTTTGTATGGATATGTTTCATCCTGCCTCATTATCTTGAACTGATGCTGATTGTCGAAGGACGAGAGGTTTCCCTGATGAGAGCAAGCATTTTCAAGAAAGATTATATTGGCGGCATCTCGAATTCCTTGCGGAATGCGGTGGAGGACCATCGGAGGTTCCTATCGATGAAGGAATCGGGCAGGCTTTCAACGGAAACCGGGAAATTCAGCCTTACAGAGACTATGAGGATCAAGTTTATTATCGAGGATTACGAGAGGTTGAAGGCGGCTTCCCTGGGGAAGAACCAAAATCAGGAAGTTGGTTCGCAGCCCCACCCTTGAACCTGCAGGTATCATTCTTCCACATTAAGCAATCTCTGTTTTTCCACACCTCCAACAACTATTGCGGCGCCGGGATCCCTGACTGGACATGCATTCTGGCAGATTCCACAACCACGGCATTTGTCAGGATTTACTACCGGACGAGGATAGCCTGATACGCTCTCCGTGCTGTCGATCGCCAGATAAGGACAGAATTCAATGCAGACGACGCAGTGATCTTTTTCACACCAGGCGATGCATTTCTCCTTGATTACTTTGGCTATTCCGATTTGTGTCTGGTGCTTGTCGTCGAATGAAAGCTTCTTGATGGCGCCTGTCGGACACACCTGAGTGCAGTTGTTACAGGATTCCTGGCATGTGCCCCGGTAGGCGTTCATTTCTGGCTCGAACCAGCGTCCCATGTCGGCATCCTTCGGAAAGTCAACCGCCAGAATCCTTGTTGGGCACACATTCACGCAGGCATAGCATCTCGAACAGAGAGCTGAGAAAGTCTCCTTGTCCCCGGCCCCTGGGGGCAGTATCGGAAATTCCTTCCTGCTCGCGAAGGGATTTTTCCGCAGTAGGAAGAAGGCCGGAATGGAAAGAGTGATTCCAGTTATTATCTCCCTCCTTTCACGTTTGAACTTGTCAGTGTATTTCTCATCGGACCTTGTAAAGAAGTCGACCATGTGTCCGAGAGGGCAGACCTTCGCACACCAGATCATCGGCTGGAAGATGCCGAGTATTATGAAGACGGGAAAAACGAGCCCGGGAATTATCGAGGCAAGGGTAATCGTCCCTTCACACAGCAAGTTCGCTCTCGTGAAGGTTGAGAGCGGATCCAGGGAAAGGAAAATCGGAAAGCCGACAAGTGAAGAAAATATGATTCCCCAGAACAGATATCCGGAAATGCGTTTTTTGAGGATATGCGTCTTCATGTTCTTTAGGCATGTCGCTTCATATACAGTACCGAGAGGGCATATCCACCTGCAGAAGAAACGCCCCTTATGCACAAATATCAGCAGCAGGACTAATGCAGGGAAAAGCCACAGGAAGACAAGGCGCTCACCCTTGTGTGCCTCAAGCGATGAAAGGAAGGAGAGAGGGCTGATTCCAGGAACCCATTTGACCAGCCATACAGGAAGAAGTATCACTTCCTTGATGAAACCCTTGCCGGGCTGTGCAAGTTTCAACAGCCATTCAGGTAGAGGTCCTGCCATCAGCAGGGAAAATGACAGCAGGAGGAAAAATATTTTGACAATCCAACGGGCTGCTTTTTTTGTTAACATCTAGTCTCGATCACTCTAATACTCTGATACTTCCCTCAAACTTCAAGCTTCGTGACCTTCATCTTTGCGACGTCCGCAATTCCGGCACCCAATTCTGCGGCCATCTGGATGTATTTCGCCTTTGAAGCTGTGGATTCCGGGAAAAGTGTCTTTGCGGCATACGCGTCTGCAGCGACCTGATCCTTTGAAATGATTATCATGTTGGGAGTCTTGATTTCTCCGGGACCCTGGGGCCCCTTGTCCATCATGGTCCTTGTGGCATCAATGATGGTCCATTGGGGCTTGAGCAGCGTTGAGATGTCGGCGATGCACTGGTGGAGGTTGTTCTTGTGCCACCAGCCCCTGTCCTTCACCGCACCCATCCAGTTCTTCATGGCGATGGTAAGTCCTGCTCCGCCATGGTGCTTGGCGACAGGCATGTTGACGACGGCATATTCCGGATTGGTGAAATAGTTAGAGACCTCGGCCTCCTTCAGGGAAATTCCTTTTTCAAGTTTCATTTTCTCGAAGGATTTCTTGTCTTTACCCAGATCAACGAGGCTGGCCTTGTTCTTTTCCACGGCTTCCAGGATGCCGCTGGTAACAAAGGTCTTGTTGGCTGGATGGCATGTGAATTCTGGAAGAACGATGTCCTTTAATCCTAAGGCTGCGCAGCCGGAAAGGAATCCATCTACAAGCGCAGGATGTGTGTTTGCCCCTACATCTGGAGCCCTGTCCCATCCGGCGTTGACCTTCAGGGCAATCTTCTTCGCATTTCCAAAACCACCGTTCGCTTTGATTATCTCCATACATTTCTGCATCATCTTGGCTTTGTCGGTAGATGTGATGACCCAGACTTCAACTGTGCCAGCGTTCTCCTGTGCAAATGACTTGAGAGGATCAAGTGATAGTATTACCCCAGCCGCGATTCCCCCTTTGACGAACGATCTTCTGGTGATTCCTGAAGCGGATCTGATCTGTTTTTTCATTTTATGCACCCTGATTTGAGGTTTTGCCCCCGGTTTCAGGTAATAAATATGGGAAACAGATAAAATCCAGTAGTCTGAAGCGGAAAATGAGTTTCACTTTGCAGGAGCGATTACATATGAATGCTTTACAGGTTTTGCAGCGGCATACATCTGATCGTTCAGTGATCTGACTTCAGCTACGACTGCTTCGATCTTGGGTTTTGTTTCAAAATAGAGCGGGACAATCCCCCTGCGCCAGTTGTTAACTCCGTCCATGTATTTCTTCACTGCGGCAGGGTCGTTCAAGTTGACATTCGCCTTCTTCATGTCAGACTCAAAAAGGGCAACGCTGCGCAGTCCTATTTCCTTATCGTAACGCTTGTCGTTGATTGCGGAAACGGCGAGGGACTGCTTGTATTGCGGAGTCTTCTGGTTCATCGCGAGATTTACACCGGAATTAAGCTCTGCAGAATCATATGTTCCGACATCGGTTCCATCGATCGAGAGGGAATATTTCCCTGTGTTAAGACCTGAGACAATCAGCATTTCACAGTTGAGATCATCGGTGAATGGAATCATCCTCAAGGCGAGAGCAGCTTTGCTTTCTACCGGATAAGGCAAGGCATTTTCGGTTACGTCGAATGAGATATTTTTCCCATCCACTTTTATATTTTCCACCTTGGCATTTTCAGTATCGGACTTTCCGGCTTTCGAATCAATGCGCGTCCGAGAAAGATATGGAGAAATTCCCTGCGACTTCAGTAAGCCATATGCCATGATGAGATGCCCTGCCTCGTTCGGATGCGTTCGATCGTTTCCATCAAACGTGAATTTCTTTGAAATTTCCTGTTTTGCAGTTGTTATATATTGCAGCGGCGAATAAATATCAACAAGAGGAAGTTTTGTTTTGAGTGAATATGAACGGAGATTTTCAACGAGCATCTTCAAGGAATCGTTCTTCCCCAGCGAGTTTGCTGCAGATATGTCCGCCGTCTGATCATAAGGCGAAGGAGTAAAGAGGATGACATTTACATTAAGTGCTTTTGCCTTGTCGACTATCTTCGTCAGGTTCTCCTGGTATTTCTCAAGAGTCTTGCCGATTGCAGGCTTCAGATCCTCCAGTTTTGCATTCGGGCCGAATGCCGGACCGTTGACATCATTCATCCCGAGCATCACCGTGAACACGGTAGGTTGCCTCCAGACGACATCGGAATCGAATCTTTCAAGCAGATCCTGGGTTACATTACCGCTGACCCCGGTGTTCCATAGAATGAGCTTTCTGTCCGGAAAGCGTGTTGCATAGAAGAGGGCAAGATACTTATGATATTTGCCGTTGTGTGTTATGCTGTCACCTCCGCAGACGACCACATCGCCATCCTTGAACTGAGGGACCGTGGCAGGGAATGGGAATTTGGATTTGATCTCCGAAGAGAAGGATGCAGGCGATGCATTTGGATTTGAGCTGGGCTTCTCCTCAAGCTTGATGTCGTCAATCCAAAGGGTTTTTTCCTCCTCCTTTACCGTACTCGGAAAGAACACCATGCAGAAATAAGGCGAGGAGTCTGCCGTAAAATCAGTTCCTTCGGTGAAAGTGAATGAGAACTGCTTCCAGTTCTTGTCCAGTTCCAGTGGGAAATCGCCCCAGGAAGGTCCGGAGGTGAAAGGAGACAGTGATGTGAAGGTTGAGAATGACACGCTCGAGGTCTTTCCCGGTTTGTCGGTCTTCCCCCAGAAGGAAAATGTATAGCTGGTATTCGGTTTCCATTTGATTACATTGTCAAAAGGTGAGCTTATGATGTAGCCGCGCGTGTTTGCCGGATGAAACAACCTAAAGCAGGCTTTGCCACCGTGCGGTTCGTTCGTGTCACGGGTAAAGTTCTCAGGCTTCTTGAATTCCTCCGGTCCCCACATGCAGAATCCTGGAGGAACACCGACCGCCTCATCTTCGAACCCTCCATTCCTTATAAGATCTTGTGAAAAAGCTGAGGAAATTCCTGCAATAAAAACGAAAAGTGCCTGTCTTAACATATTATTTCTCCTGTTGAATTATCTTGTTCGCTTGTAGTAGTAATCGACGTCGCCGTTCTGTCCCTGACGGAGTTCCCCCTGAGTCTTTGATTCGACGTGCATGTCAGCCCATACCATGACTATGGAACCGCTGTGCCTGTTACCGACATTTGGAACCGGATAAGCTGCGCCTGTGAGAGAGGGAGCGATGACTGCAGCAAGTTCGAAATTCAGGCCACCTCCTGATCCAACCCAGTCGGTCGCTTCGCCGCAGAACAGGGAAATACTCGGGCTTTTTGTCGATGAAAGCTTGCATCTAAGGCGCGTACCTGCCTTTACCGGATTGTCACTGTATCCGAAATAAGAGTAGTTCCAGCCGTATCCGCCCTGATGCTGATATTCATTAATCGGCACATAATCCGGACGTTGCCACGAGGGGCAGGTCAAGACTCCTTGGCACAATCTTGAATCAAATACATTCGTGGCATTCGGTATTCCTACATGAGTGGAAATCTCAAATTTCCATTCACTCGGAACTCCGCCGACCGCATCCGGTGTTCCGTAAACTGGCATCCATCCATCCACATCGTCAACATAGTTCATGACGGCCGTGCCAATCTGCTTGAAGTTGGAGATGCAGACGGACTTTTTCGCCTGTTCCCTTGCGTTCTTCAGGGCCGGAAGGAGCATGGCTGCAAGAATTGCGATTATCGCAATTACCACAAGCAGCTCAATCAGCGTGAAATTCCTTTTCACAACGCCCTCCGGACCATATTATATGAAAATATCCTCTGTCTGTAAACAATAAACCCCTTATTTCCTCCTGAACACCAGCATTGTTATTGAACGTCCGGGCACATCAACTTTAAAAGGTTTATCCAATGAACATTCCTTTGCAGGCAATTCCTCGATTTGCTTCTCAGGAACCAGCACATATTGCTTCACGGTGAAATCGCCTGTTACATCCTTCATCTCTATTTCCAGAGATGTCTTTTCAACGAAGAACTTGTCGGAAATGACGCTTACAGAATATCCGTTGCCGTCGTCATGCCTGCATGACATTATCTCAATGTCCTTGCCGGCTCCAGAGCTTTTCAGCATAGTTCCGTTCTTGAGATGCCCAAGGGCGGCATACATCCGGAACGCATTGTACATCGGGCGCGGGGCAAGCTTGCCATCAACAATGTCAAGCATGCCAATGGAAGAGGCCCAGAATCCATAGAAGGACGCCCTCTCAAGTCCGCTCTCGATGAACCTGTTCATGCTCCTGGCGACAAATAGGGCACCCCTGAAGTCGTAAAGCCCGAGATTGTCTTCACCTGCAGCGATGTTATATTCGGCAAGCCAGATGCTTTTCTTCGTCTTCGAATACTGGCTGAGCGTCTCCCGCGCATCCTTGACAAGCTTCCCGTATTCGAGCTTGGCATAACTGTTGAACGAGAAATCGTCGAAATAGTCCTGGGCCTCCTTCACGAATTCATCCTTCCAGGAAACTTTTTCCTCGGGCCAGGCTTTGGCATAGAGGTTTGACAGATCCGGACCAGATATCTTGATTGACGGATCCGCCTCCTTCATAGCCTTGGATGCAGTCTTGAAATATTCGATGAACTCGGGCAGTGTCCCCTTGATCCAGTAACGTACCGAGTCATTCGGCTCATTCCCGACCTGCCACATCTTCACATTGAACTTCTTCTCTACGTTGAAATGCTTCACGAGTCCGGCGATGATCGCGGCCCATTTCTGGTTGTCCTTCGGAGGTGCCCTGTGGATCATCCACATGCCATTATATTTGTCGCTGGGCCTTTTGGTGGAGAGCCATGGCGGACAGTATAGCCCGACGCATGGAACCACTTCGATTCCAAGCTCATTCATCGCTTCCATATACGAATCACCACGGGTATAATCGCAGACGGCATCCTCGCTCGGACATATAGGATCCTTGTCAACGTATGAGTCGTAGAGGCTGTGCAGGTAGATCCTGACAAATGTGATTCCGCTGTCCTTCAGGAGCTGTCGCGCTTGCTCGTCATGTTTGGGATTATAGTCGTATTCAGTCCGCATGTTCCTGCCCTTGACACCATGGCCGATATTCGCCATCTGCGCCCCGAAGATATAGGGGGATATGGTATTCCCTTGGGACTGGGTATCTATGGAGACTGATGCTGATTCGCTTTTGACGCCATTGTCTACGAATGGGCTGAAACTGAGTGAGAGATTCAAGGAGAAGATCCGTCCGTTTTCCACCTTGATGTCATTTGTCTCCTCCGGTATTCCGAGTTGCCAACGGAAGAGTGCACCTGTCTGTTCAAGTGAGGCGATTGTGTCCCCGGCAACCTCAAATCCAGCCCCTTTGATCCCATGTAGGTTCTCTACGTTAATCCTTTTATATGATCCTTTCGATATAGTTTCATATTTGCCATTCGCAGTTCCTGATGAAGGAAGGACGATGGCGTTTTGAGAAGCATCCTTTTGTTCCACTCTTAATCCGGCGCCAATCGCAGCATCCCAGACCGGATCGATCTCAAGGCTCAGCCTTCTGAGCTTGTCCAGGTCCTTTATGCATTTCATGGTGCAGGCCACATCGACTTTTTCAGCGGTGAAAGTGTATTCTGCTTTGATGTCGAAGTATTCGGATTTTCCTGAAATGGTAGTTATGACCTTGTCATCCTTCTCAACTGTTGAACATTTCGTGCCGGCGGAATTGTTGTCGAAAAGCCTTTTCCAGCCATCTCCCCAGCCGATGAGGGTACAGTTGCTGATTGCAGGAACAAATCCGCGACTGCTCCTGATTTCGAAATCGACTGAGGCGTTGTTTCCGGCGACGAGAGCCTTGTAGTTGGTTCCTTCGACAGATACGGTGGCGTCGTTAAGCCTCTTCAGTTTTACCGGTGATGCATCTTCACCGTATGAAGATGCAAGTAGAAGCGCCAATGTGAGAAAAGTTAAGGTTGTCTTAAGCATTGTTGATCCTTTCTATACTATCTAACTCTTCTGAAATAGTAGTCGCGGTCACCGTTCTCGCCTTGGATGAGTTCGCCCTGTCTTTTTGAATCCACATGCATGTCGCCCCAGGTTACGACGATAGAACCGCTGTGCCTGTTGCCGATGATGGGATTTGGATAGTTGGTTCCTGCCATTGAGGGAGCGTGCAGATAGGCGTAGTCCCAGGCGCCAAAACCCTGCCAGTCGGTTGCTTCGCCGCATATGATAGAAATGCTGGGATTTGAGATGCTTGAAATCTTGCAGCGGAGACGGGTGCCTGCCTTCACGGGATTGTCGCTGTAACCGAAATAGGTGTAGTTCCAGCCACTACCGCCATAGCAGTTCTTGCTCGCGGCAAGTGCTGCTGGCGCCTGCCAGGAAGGACAGCAGAATATTCCCTGTCCGAGCTTTATGTTGTATACGCTGTGTGAGTCATCCCCGGTAATGTCGTTGATTCCGAGGTAGGGGGCGATCTCGACACGCCACAATGTGGGGACGGCCCCTATGTCATCAGGAGAACCGCTTATCGGCATCCAACCGTTATAGTCGTCGGAATACTGGGAAATGGCTATGCCATACTGCTTGAAGTTGGACATGCAGACCGCTTTCTTCGCAACCTCTTTTGCATTCTTCAGTGCCGGAAGAAGCATTGCTGCGAGAATTGCGATTATCGCAATTACCACTAAGAGCTCGATCAATGTGAACTTTGATGAATGATTTTTCATTGGCTGTTCCTTGTTGATTATTGGAGTGATCATGTGCTTTCACGCAAGACAAGCCTCGGAGCTATTGTAATGCTTCTTTCATTACCTTTCTCTCCTGATATCATCTTCAGCAATGTCTTTACCGCAATGCGACCCTGTTCCATCCATTGCGTGTCAATGCTCGTAAGGGGAGGGGTGGAGATAAAGCATTCCGGACGGTTGTCAAAACCGCCTACAGACAGTTCCTTCGGAACCTTGATCTTGTTCTCCTGGCAGTATTTCAGGACATGCAGTGCAATCAAGTCTGTCGCTGCGAAGATCGCAGTAGGGGGCTTTGAAAGCGCAAACAGTTCCTCGACTTTGTCACTCACAGATGATTTCTCCTCAAAAGCTTCCTTGACAAGTTCGAAACTGAAGGGAAGCTCATGCTTCATCATGGTCTCATGATATCCTTCGAAACGGCTCTTGAACCATTTGTGCTGGTTCTGTGGCATGATGAAAGCGATCCTGCGGTGTCCCTTGGAGATCAGATGCTCTGTCATCATTACAGCCCCTTCCTTCAACGGTTCGAGTATTGAAAGGATGCCGGGTTTGCTTGAGGTAGCATGGCAACAAACGGAGTTTACGTTGCCTCCCGAGATGTAATCAAGAGCGGCCTTGTTCTTGAAGATGCCCTGGATTGTTATGACATTCAGCTTCTTGTCAGTTTCGGAGGCGAGAACGACATAGTCAGGGGAAACCGTGGTGACCTTGACTCCTGCTTCGGATGCCGCGAGGAGGACCCCTCTGTTGATTTCACTGTAGATGTGGTGCTGGAGTATTGTTGCAAGGCCAATATCAGACTCGATCACCAGGAATATCTCATTGCATGGCGGTGGCTCCTTGATATAGGATCCTTTGCCCTTTACGCGTCTTATGAGGTTCATGCCTGCAAGCTCGTCGAGGACGCGGCGGCTTGTTATGTTACTGACCTTGTATCTGGCGGAAAGGTCGTCTGCAGTGAGGAACGGGGCTCCCGGCTTGAGGTTTCCCCTGGTGATCTGGGAAGCCAGCTCATCCCTGATCGAACTCCAAAGGCATGTTCCAGTTTCATGTTTCATAATATATACTTTATAGTTATTATTCTTTTATTTATTCGTAAAGTATACTTTGATAAATGCAATGTCAAGCTATTTTCCAAATTATTTTTGATTTTTGGAAAAACTACCTTTGGGGATTGGTATGGAGATATTTTAATAAACCAGTTCTATTTCTTGATCAGGATGGCTGCGGCAGACTCAATAAGTTTCTGCCTTTCATTGACAATCGATATAAGCTTTGCCGGATCCCTTTCAGCATTCATATCGATGGAGGCCTTGAATATCTTCAGGAGAAGATCGCCACCACCCCAGGATTCAGCGGCTTTGATGGCAGCAGCATCAAGTTCGGCAAGAAGCTTTGTTTTTTCATCAGGTTTTATCGAAGGGCCTAAATTCTTGAGTACGCCGACCGCATATCCGCATTTGAAGAATTCATTGTCTGGACAAAATCTGCCGATGAAGACAATGGCCGTCTCCTGCTTGCTCCTTGCTTCATTGAAATCAAGCATTGCCGGAGGATACAATATCCATTTCCTGTCCTTCTCACTCCAATAGATGGGATCCCAGCGTTTCATTGGAATCCAGCCGTTGTCGGTCTGCTTCATCATACCTGTATCGGTCTTGCGGCAAATCTCTGAATATTCAGGATAATCCCTGTCCTCAAGTTTCTCCAGAAATGAAAAATTTCCATCCTTGTCCTTCATCCTGTATGCTCCGGACTCAGTCGCAGAATCACGCTTGTCAGAGGAAGGCCACGGGCAGAGATTATATTTCTTAAAATCTTGGATGGCGGAATTGAGCTTGGACTTTAATTCCTCCTTCTGCTTGTCTTCCTTCGATACTGCCTTGGCGTTTTTGTCCGGTTGTTTTGCCGGAGCCTGTTTCTGAGGCTTGTCGATAGCGGCAAGATAAATAGACATTATGAAAGACGTGAATAGCAATATGTTTCTGATCATAAGGCCTCCTTTGGATTGGAAAATATTTTATCATAAGACGATCAATAAGTCCAGAAAAGTAAAGCCCCGCGAGATGCGGGGCTTTACAATGTGTACAAGTTGCGTATCCTGTTCAACGGCTGTTGGCTGTGACTCCGTCCCAGCTGTCAGTACGGAACGGGACGGCTGGCAGACCTTCCTTGTTGTAGAGATTGCAGCCTTCCGGATTGTTTGCCCAGGCGTACCTGACAGCGACAGGATTCTTCACCTCATCGCTGGAAACAATGATCTTGTCCCCGTCGATAGTGGCCTTCGCCCATTTGAAGACCTTGTCTTCGCCGGCAATGGAGAAGTGTTTCAGCTCTCCGTCCTTGGCGATCATACCTCCACCGATGTTCTTCATCGTGAGCACGATCTTGTCTCCATCAACCTTCATCGAATCATATGTCGGACCGGAGAAAACAACATCCTGCCCATAGGCGATCTTGAGAGCCGCGAGTTCAAGTCGTTTGCCGACATCCTGCTTGTTTCGCGGATGTATGTCTTTCGCATCACCAATGTCGATTGCCAATCCAAGTCCGCAATTCTTCAGGCCGAAGGCTGTCATGGTCTGTGCTTCGCGCAATTCCGCCCAGGCTGAATCCTCGGGCTTTGTAGCAGGAGCCAGGAAGTTGGCAAGCTGTACAATGAAGAACGGGAAGTCCTTGCCAGGCTCAGGCTGGTCCCACTGTTTTCTCCAGTCGGTGATCATTGCAGGAAGCAGCTTCCTGTATTGATAGGCACGTCCGGCATTCGACTCGCCCTGATACCATATTGCACCTTTAATGCCGTAAGGGATGATCGGATTGATCATTCCATTGTAGAGGGTCGCCGGGGCATTCTGGTTGTTGGGGCCCATCGGAGCCTGCGGTTTCAATGGGGAAAGAACCGAATATTCCACCTTGAACTTCCATTCGCCGGAAATATCTACCGACTCATCGCCGAAGCTTATCTTCATATCCTTGGGCGAGCCGCTGAATCCGCCACCGCCGAAATGGTCGAATGCCCTTACCGCAAGACTGTTCTTTCCAGCCTTGACGAGATTTGCCGGGATCGTGTATTTGCGCGGGAAAGCCCAGAAGTTGGGAGTGTCCTCGCCGATTGAACCGATCTGTGTCCCGTTGAAATATGTCACATCGAAGTCATCTATCGCACCAAGCGTGAGCGTAAGGTCCTTGCCGGCCATCTTTTCAGGTATCTCGACATTCCTCCTGAACCATACAGCTCCGTCTATGTTCATGCCCTGTGACTCCCACATGCACGGGAGCTTCATGGTTTTCCAGGCGGAATCATCGAAATCAGCTTTTGCCCATCCTTCTCCAAAACCCTTGTTGCCCGGATCCTTTATTCTTTCATCATCTTTTCTCGAACCTTTTGCCTTCTCCCAATCAGCGAGCGCCTTCTTGTAGTTCTCCATCGCGTCGCTCTTAAGTGATTCCTTGTACCTGTCTGTCATGTTGGAAAAGTCAGGATCGGACTCAAGCGTCTTGAAGGTCGTCCATGCTTCAGCAGGAGTCCCGCCCCACGAAGTATTGATAAGTCCGATCGGAACCTTGAGATCCTTGTTGAGTTCGCGGCCGAAGAAATATCCAACTGCAGAAAATCCACCGACGGTCTCAGGAGAACAGACTTTCCATTCACCGCTGAGGGTCTTGATCGGTTCCCCGATCGGCTTCTTCGCGACAGTGAAGAGTCTGATCTCGGGGTATTTCGCATCAGCGATCTCCTGCTGGGCGTTGTTCGAGTTGCTGACGATCCATTCCATGTTCGACTGTCCCGAGCAGATCCATACGTCGCCTACGAGGACATTCTCGAATTTTGCATTGCCATTGTCCGATGAGACCTCGAGAACTGCCGGAGTGGAATTCTCCTTCATTGTATCGAGCGTGATGATCCAATTTCCCTTGTCATCGGCTTTTGCCTTCTTTTCCTGACCGGCAAACTTCACCGTCACTTCTGTCCCAGGCTTTGCAACACCCCAGATCTTTACCGGAATCCCTCTCTGGAGCACCATGTTGTTCGAGAACATGGTGTGAACCTTCAGTTCAGCCGGTGCAACTGTTTCTTCAGCGGCAAGACAGTTCAACGCCAGCAACATTGCTCCGAACAGGATCCCCAGTAGGCTCTTTCTCATAAATCCCCTTTTTAATTAATTATTTGATGATTTCTGTTTAGTCTGTGTGTTCTGTGGTTAAAATCTTAATTATCTTTTCCGCAAGCGATTTCTTGTCCTGCAGCGGCAATGAGTATTTCTTTCCATTCCGCGAGATCATGGTAACAGCGTTCTTGTCAGCGGAAAAGCCCCTGTCCTTTTTCCCGACTTCGTTTGCAACTATCCAATCGAGGTTCTTTCTCGCCAGCTTCAGGCAGGCGTTTTTCAGGAGGTCGGATGTTTCTGCGGCAAATCCTGCCAGGAGCTGCCCTTTTCTCTTGGTCTTTCCAAGTCCGGCGAGAATATCTTCAGTCCTCTTCAGCTTCAAGGTAATAGAAGTGTTTGTCTTCTTGATCTTGTCGTTTGCGAATTTCGCAGGGGTGTAGTCGGCGACCGCCGCCGCCATAATCACCAGATCTGCGGACTTCGCAAGTCTGCGAACTTCGCGCGCCATCTCTGCAGCGCTTTCAACAAAAATAGTCCTTACTGACTTTGGAGGGACAAGGGAGACAGGGCCGCTGACAAGGGTCACGCTGTGACCTTTTTTCATTGCAGTTTCCGCAAGGGCATAGCCCATCTTGCCGCTGGAATAGTTCGAGATGTATCTGACCGGATCGATCTTCTCGCGCGTCGGTCCGGCTGTTATCAGAACTCTCATAAAATATTTTAACCACAGAACACACAGATTACACAGAATAATTACCAAGTAAATTCATAAATATTTATTTCTGTGTGTTCCGTGTGTTCTGTGGTTACCTTCTTATATTTCTTTCAGTATTTTTGCGAGGATCGCAGGGATTTCCTCCATGCGGCCTTCACCATCGTCACCACAGGCGACGTGTCCGGACACAGGGCCTATGAACTCGACTCCACGTGACTTCAATGTTTTCACGTTCTGCTGGACAGCAGGATGCTTCCACATCTTTGGATTCATCGCCGGAACCACCATCACTTTTCCAGTATGCGAGATCGCGTATGTAGTGAGGGCATCATCAGCTATGCCGTTTGCGTATTTGCCAAGGAAATTTGCCGTGCATGGGACTACGACAAGCAGCTTTGCCCGATCGGCAAGCTCGATATGGCCCGGTTGCCACTCCGGCATCGACCACAGATCGGTAACCACCGGATTGCGCGAAAGTGTCAGGAATGTCTGCGGGGTTACAAGCTTCTGGGCAGCGGTGGTCATGATGACGACCACGTCTTTGCCGTTCTTGACAAGCTGGCTTGTAAGGTCCGCAGCCTTGTATGCGGCTATTGAACCGGTCACCCCTAGAACTATAGTTTTCTTCATATTTCCCTCAAGTTATGAATTCCAGTTCGGAATTTAGGTATAGAATCCCGAATCTTGAAGCCGTTTCGTGCTTTTGTGCAGTACATCGATCAGTTCCTCCATGTCCTTGACTGCCTGTTCTATTTCCTTGTTGATTATCAGATAGTCATAATCCCGCCAGTGATCGAGTTCGGACTTTGCATCATCAAGCCTTTTCCTTATGGCCTCCTCGCTGTCGGTCGCCCTGGAACGCAATCTGTGCTCGAGCTCCTCATAACTCGGTGGTCCAAGAAACACACATTCGACGCATTTCCCCAGAAGGGAATATTTCCTTGAGGAGTCTTTCACCTGGAAAGCTCCCTGGACATCTATGTCGAGAATAACGTCCTTGCCGGCCCTTACACGCTCAAGGATCTCGGTTTTTAGGGTGCCATAGAAATTTCCATGCACCTCGGCATATTCGAGGAACTCGTTGTTCTTTATCTTCCGCTGGAATTCATTTTTTGCCAGGAAATAATAGTCCTGGCCATCTACTTCGCCCTTCCTGGGGCTGCGGGTGGTGCAGGATACGGAGAAGCATATCTCCGGATGTCTTTCCCGGATGAGGCTGCAGACAGTAGATTTTCCGGCACCACTCGGTCCGGATACTATTAACGCTATTCCAAGTCTCGGTGGTTTCATAGTAACATCTTCAATTTATGATTTTCGATTTCTGATAAAGGGAATCTCTAAATAAATAAAGCTAAATAATATACTTCATAAATACCATGTAAGCCAGTTTATTGATGATTGCAGACATTGCATTCTTTACTTTACCGGGTTTATGGGTAATTTTATATGACAGACAGCTGAAGACCGACGATTGGAGACTTTCATCATGTTCAATCCTGAAAAACCCTACAATGAACTGCCCCTGCTGCCGCCGAAGGCGGAGATAGAGTCGCGTACCGTCCTTAAACAGGTCATAAAGACCCGTGCGGCGCTTGCAGAGCTCAACGGCAAGGCGCTACTGATACCGAACCAGGACATCCTCATCAACAACATCACCCTGCAGGAGGCGAAGGACAGTTCTGAGATAGAGAATGTCTTCACCACCAGCGACAATCTCTTCAGGGCTTTTTCTGCAAACCTAAAGAACACCGATTCGGCAACAAAGGAAGTCCTCAACTACAGAGAGGCCCTTTGGGCTGCGTATACTGAACTCCAGAAGACAGGCGTATTCACGACCGAACTCTTCGTGAAGATCGCACAAAGGTTGAAGGAGACTGATAGTGCGATAAGGGACGAACCCGGCACCAAGGTCCAGAACAGGAAGAGCGGGGAGACTGTCTATACACCTCCGGAAGGTGAGAAACTGATACGTGAGAAGCTGAAGAATCTCGAAAACTTCTTAAATAACGATAGCTTCTGCGAGTTTGATCCTGTCGTGAAAATGGCTGTTGCTCATTATCAGTTCGAGGCGATACATCCTTTCTTTGACGGCAATGGCAGGACGGGCAGGATGATCAATGTCCTTTACCTCGCGGATAAGAAGCTCCTCGACCTGCCAGTCCTATACCTGAGCAGTTATATAATAAGGAAGAAGGCGGCATATTATTTCCTGCTGCGAAATGTTACAGAGAAGAACGACTGGGAAAGCTGGGTGATGTACATGCTCCAGGGTGTGGAGGAGACAGCGCTCCAGACGATCGACAGGATCCTCGAAATAAAACAGCTCATGGATACGACCTGCGATAAAGTGAAACAGGAGCTTCCTGTGATCTATACCAAGGAACTCGTCGAGACACTCTTTGAAAAACCCTACACGAAGATAGAATCACTTGTCAGCAAAGAGATTGCCGTCAGGCAGACCGCCTCGAAATACCTGAAGGAACTGGAGGAGATCGGCCTCCTCAAGTCCCAGAGATGCGGCAAGGAGACCATCTACATCAATACCGGACTTGTGAAGTTGCTGTCTGGTGTCAAAAGATAAAGCTGCCATGAAATATTAATGAGTTTATAAGGAGGGGTGGAAATGGAGAAATATATTATTCCGGGTTTTATCCTTTTATTTATCATTGCCTTCTTTGTCCAAATGATGATATTCATTTCCCGATATAAGAAGTGCCCTCCTGATAGGATCATGGTTATATACGGAAAAACCCCTGGACAGAAAGCAGCCCGATGCCTTCATGGCGGAGCAGCATTTATTTTACCTGTTGTACAGGATTATGGCTTTCTGTCGATAAGGCCGATTAATCTGGAGCTTTCCATGAAAAAGGTATATTGCAAAGGGAGCGAGATGGTGGATTTTGAGATAAAGGCGCTAATATTGATATCTACTGAACCGGAATACATGCAGAATGCCGCGATGCGTCTTTTCGGACTGAACCTCGAAGCAATAGACGAACTGGCCAATGGAATCTTCAATAATGTCTTAAGAAGTTATACTGCAACAATCCAACTTGATAAGATTAAATTAGATTTGGGCCAGTTCACCTCGGACTTGAGGGAAAAATGCGAGGTTGAATTGAAAAAAGTTGGTTTTACAATCAACAGCCTCTGCATAGAGAAACTGACTTGAAGACAATAAGTTCCGGATGATAAATTGATCTCCAGGGAAATAACACAATAATGATTATGGAGAATCGCGTGAAAGGAAATCTTCTGGCTTTTTCTTTCTTGGTCTGCCTGTTTTTTTCTGCGACGGCGCAGGAAGCGTTAAATCTTACCATGACGACGAAGGATATTGCAAGGCCAGCAGGCAAGCCTCTTGACGGACAGCTTCCCAGGTATGTCCTCATGCTAGTTCTGTTCGAAAGGGGGCAGACATTCCGTGAACCTGAAATCACAACTTTCCATGTCTATGATCCTGCTCATCCGGAACAGGGTTTTAAAAAGGTGTTTACAGGTCCTGAAGAGCAATACTGCCGGTTCCTGACGCCTCTTTTCGGGGGGAGTGGAGTAGTCGTTGGCGAGCTTGATCCGAAGGAAAAGCCGGCAGGCAGGAAAATGTTCTGGTTCGATCTCCTGTCCGGAGAGATAGGCGGGATGATCGCGAGAAATACAATGAGGGAAAGGATCAGGGGGACGGAAATAGTATGCGAGGTTCCTCCGGAAGGCGAATCTGCCAGGACAGGCTCGCAGATTATCAGATATGACCTTTCAAAAAACAAATTGATTCGCTATGACATCCAGCTGTGGAATATTATTCCAGCGGACGAGAACTGCATCATGGCCCTGACGGATCTGAAAGGCGGCAGGAAGATTATAAAAATCAACACCTTGAATTCTCAAAATGAAATTCTCGGAGATACTCCACCTTATTTCAAGAAGGATCACGATTACTACGAGGATGAAGCGACGGGGATATATCCTGCGGGAAAAGACTGCAAGGATGGTGTCTATGGCATACATGATTTCTCCTTGGAATACATGCCCCGGGGAGGGAAATGGATTTCAGTGATTCAGGATGTTCATATAGTAAAGACTTTCGGTGGCAGGAGAGAACATCTTCCGGTGGTATATGTCGGCGATGGACGGTTCGCTGTGGCCAAGACGGTGAAAGACAGCGTGGAGAAGTCAAAGAAGGAAGCTAGGGGTGGATGGGATATCCCTCAGGCCCAGTCCGTAACCATGCTGATTGATGGTCGCACTGGAAAAGTGCTCAAGGAATCCGAACCTGAAATATACGATCATAATCCGTGTGCAAGAGTTCCAGACAACTGGTGGAGTGAAGACATGAAGCCACAGCCCCAGCATGGGGAAGATGAGGCAGGGGGCAATAATATGTTCAAATGGGACAAGGACACAAAGGAGATCCGATATGGCAGGGAGAAGAAGACTGCATTGGCCAAGGATGAGAAATGCAGGTTGTCCGGGGACGGCAGATATCTTTTGATTTTCAAACAACAGACCGAAGGATACAAGGCGCCAAGCAAGATGACTTTAAGGATCATTGATGGCGTTGCCGAGACGGATATATCCTATGATGTGAATTCTGATTCCAAGCAGATTTACGTCTCCATTGCGAGCTGGCTCATGCTTTGTCCTGACAAACCTGATGAGAAGTCAATGGGTAGCTTCATGGGAAGCGGATTTGACTATTTCCGTGAGCCGATCGGCAACTGGTAGAGCTATTCCAGCTTACGGGAAGAAAACATCCCGGCTTCCACTTTTCCTGGCTTATCCGGGAAAAGGTGTTTACTGTCCATGAGCGGGTGCCGCCTTTGGAGCCTTCTTCTTCTTAGGTGCTGTCGGGGGTTGCATCTGGATATTATTGAAGTCCAGCTGGTTGTTTTCGGCCATCTTGGAGAGTTCATCCTGTAGAGACGGGGTCAGCTGGACCTTTATGACAATGTCGTTCTCCTCGTTGGCGAAATTCAATGCCTTGGACAACTGATCGGCAATCTCCTGGTTACCCTTTGAAATGTTGGGGATTGCCATCGCTGTCATCATCTGGATCTGGAGGGTCAGTATCTGGGCCTTCTGCTGCTCCTTGCAATTCAGATGCAGGTTCAGGTTGACAGTGTCATTTGTCTCACCGGAGAAGTTCAGGCTGAAATAGCCACCCTGTATGTTGTCGAACGGGAAAAGCTGCTGCGCAGGATTGTTCTGGTCGGCATTGTTTTGAGCAGGAAGTTTGATGTCCACTTCAAATACCACCCATAGCGGAGACTTCTTGTCAGCCTTGGCGGCATATCCCATGAGTTTTGAATTGGATGTGACATTGTCCTTATCGGTTAATGAGCTGAATCTTGCGACTTCATCAGGCTGGTCGGAGACTCCGATTATGTTGGGCTTTAAATAAACCAAAGCGGTCTTGTTGTTGTCCTTCTCAAATATGTAATAGGTCTTTCCTCCGATCGCAGTCTTCTTCACAGGCGTGGTGTCCTGTGGCCTGTTGTCCAGCATCTTGCTGAAGGTCGGCTCATCGATCTTTGTCTTGATGATCGCTCCTCCCTTCTTGGTCTTGGAATTGAAGAACAAGATCGCATCGGAGAAGGCATCATAGACATCAATCCCTGCCTGCGTGAGATCATTCTTGAACTGGACGACCTGCGGATCCTGGTTGTTGTCGACAGCTTCCTTGAACTTAGGAAAGGCAGATAGAGCCTTCACATTGGCGCATGCAAATCCGTCGATGTCGGACGGGACAAATTTAGTCAGCTCATCGTTCTGAGCACTGAGGATGAGTGAAAATGCGAACAGCAGTCCTAGTAAAAGAATCTTCTTCATTGTATCCACCTTTATATTTAGTTTCCTAATATTTGTTTTCTTACATCTTCTCTGGACATTTCAGGACCGCAGAAGGCGACTTTGTCCAGTGCTGACGGAGAACACCTTCTCCCTATTTCAGCATAATACGCATTTTTGTCCTTTGGGGTTACAAAATTGGACGAGGCCCAGTCGCTCAGGTAACCCATTCCGGCATGCTGGAGCAATGTATGGGCGAACATTATCTCCGCACCTTCAATGAAGTCATCAAGATATGGCTTGAGGGCGTCAGACGAGAAATTGTCCACCAGGCACTGCCCGGGAGCATTCATCTCGGTTCCGACCAGGATGGGGAGGTTCCTTTTCTTGGATGCTTCAATGAACTTGATGAGTTCGGTAATTTTCTTCTTCTTCACTTCGGGATCCGGGAAGTTCCAGTTCCTGTCGGGAATTATGTTTACTGCGGCGGCTCCAGCCTTTATATGGAGATCAAGCAGGGCATCCGGATCCTGCTCTCCGGCTGACTCTCCATTGAGCCAGGCGACTACCGGTATTGCTCCGCATTCCCTGATGAAGCTGTTCATCTCCTTGAGTTCCGGGAATGATTTAGGATCGGGTTTCACATATCCGGCTCCGCCCATCTTCATGGTCTTTGAACGGATCAGGTTCTGAAGCTGGACAGGATCATTTATGATCTTAGATATCTTGTCGGCCGGTGTCTGAAGTTTCTCCGACCAGAACGCAGTCCGTTTGGCGGTA